>NZ_BOPA01000009.1 GCF_016863515.1 Micromonospora gifhornensis | reverse complement strand
CAGCCCCAGCCCCAGCCCCAGCCCCAGCCCCAGCCCCAGCCCCAGCCCCAGCC
This sequence comes from Micromonospora gifhornensis, assembly GCF_016863515.1. GTDB lineage: Bacteria > Actinomycetota > Actinomycetes > Mycobacteriales > Micromonosporaceae > Micromonospora > Micromonospora gifhornensis. Next base: position 31,842 of record NZ_BOPA01000009.1, on the reverse strand, counting down.
CCAGCCCCAGCCCCAGCCCCAGCGATCATGCGCTTCCCGTCGCCGTTGTGCCACTTTTGCCCCGATCTGAGGGGACCAAAAGTGCAAGATCGACGCAGACTGGGGGGTTAGGGGTGGGTTAGGTCTTTGGCTATGAGTTCGGCGATTTGGGTGGTGTTGAGGGCGGCGCCCTTGCGGAGGTTGTCGCCGGTCACGAAGAAGTCGAGGGCGCGGGGGTCGTCGAGGGCGCGACGGATCCGGCCGACCCAGGACGGGTCGGTGCCGACGGCGTCGATCGGCATGGGGAACTCGCCGGCCGCCGGGTCGTCGACCACGATCACGCCGGGCGCGTTGCGCAGCACCTCGCGGGCACCGTCGGTGTCGATCTCCGTGGCGAAGACCGCGTGCACCGCCACCGAGTGGCCGGTCACCACCGGCACTCGTACGCAGGTGGCGGAGACCTTCAGGTCGGGCAGGCCGAGGATCTTGCGCGACTCGTCGCGCAGCTTCATCTCCTCGGACGACCAGCCCTCGTCGGCCAGCAGGCCGGTCCACGGCACCACGTTGAGGGCCAACGGCGCGGGGAAGGGACCGAGGTCGTCGCCGACCGCCTGCCGTACGTCGCCGGCGCGGGAGCCCAGCGCACGGTCGCCGGCCACCTTGGTCAACTGGTCGTGCAGGGTGTCCGCACCGGCCTGACCGGCCCCGGAAACCGCCTGGTACGAGGCAAGCACCAGCTCACGAAGTCCGTACTCGCGGTGCAGCGGCGCGACCGCGATGATCATCGCAAGGGTGGTGCAGTTGCCGTTGGCGACGATGCCCCGCGGCCGGTCCCGCAGTTGCTCGGGATTGATCTCCGGCACGACCAACGGGACGTGCGGGTCCATCCGGAAGGCACCGGAGTTGTCCACCACGACCGCGCCCCGGCGTACGGCGATGGGCGCCCAGTGTGCGGCGACCTCGTCCGGTACGTCGAACATCGCGACGTCGACGCCGTCGAGCGCCTCCTCGGTCAGCGCCTGGACGGTGAGGTCCTCGCCCCGGCAGCGCACCTTGCGCCCGGCCGACCGTTCCGAGGCCAGCAGGCGGATCTCGCCCCAGACGTTGCGACGCCCGGTGAGCAGCTCACACAGGACCGTGCCGACGGCTCCCGTCGCCCCGACCACGGCCAGGGTGGGCAGCCCGGCCACCCGCCCTACCGTCCCGTCCCCGCGTACACCACGGCTTCGGTGTCGCCGCCGAGGTCGAAGGCCTCGTGGATGGCGCGGACCGCAGCGTCCAGGTCGGTGTCCCGGCAGACCACGGAGACCCGGATCTCCGACGTGGAGATCATCTCGATGTTGACGCCGGCCTGGCCCAGCGCGGCGAAGAAGCCGGCGGCGACACCGGGGTGCGAGCGCATCCCGGCACCGATCAGGGAGACCTTGCCGACGTGGTCGTCGTAGAGCAGGCCCTTGAAGTTGACCGACTCCTGGATCTTGCTCAGCGCGGCCATCGCGGTGGGGCCGTCGGCCTTGGGCAGGGTGAAGGAGATGTCCGTGCGACCGGTGCCCTCGGTGGAGACGTTCTGCACGATCATGTCGATGTTGATCTCGGCGCTCGCCGCGGTGTCGAAGATCCGCGCCGCAGCGCCCGGCTCGTCGGGCACCCCGACGATCGTGATCTTGGCTTCGCTGCGGTCGTGAGCCACTCCGGTGATCAGTGCCTGCTCCACTGGAAGCTCCTCTATCGATCCGGTGACCATCGTGCCGGTGTTTGTCGAGTATGACGAACGGACGTGGATCGGCAGCCCCGCCCGGCGGGCGTACTCCACGCTGCGCAGGTGCAGGACCTTGGCGCCGCAGGCGGCCAGCTCCAGCATCTCCTCGTAGGTGATCTGCTTGATGTGCCGGGCGTTCGGCACGATCCGCGGGTCGGCGGTGAAGACGCCGTCCACGTCGGTGTAGATCTCACAGACGTCGGCGCTCAGCGCGGCGGCCAACGCCACCGCAGTGGTGTCCGAACCGCCCCGCCCCAGCGTGGTGACGTCCTTGGTGTCCTGGGAGACGCCCTGGAAGCCCGCGACGATCACCACGGCACCCTCGTCGAGCGCGCCCTTGAGCCGCCCCGGAGTGACGTCGATGATCCGCGCCCGACCGTGCACCGAGGTGGTGATCACGCCAGCCTGCGAACCGGTGAACGAGCGGGCCTCGTAGCCCAGGTTGTGGATGGCCATGGCGAGCAGCGCCATGGAGATCCGCTCACCGGCGGTGAGCAGCATGTCCAGCTCGCGACCGGGCGGCAGCGGACTGACCTGGTTGGCCAGGTCGAGCAGCTCGTCGGTGGTGTCACCCATCGCGGAGACCACGACCACCACGTCGTCGCCGGCCTTACGGGCGGCGACGATCCGCTCGGCCACCCGCTTGATCCGCTCGGCGTTCGCGACGGAGGATCCGCCGTACTTCTGCACCACGAGTGCCACGACGGCGCACTCCCTCCCGGTTGCCCTGAGCGTGCCGCTGCCGGGCGGCACTCAGGCTGAGCGTGCCGACGCCGCCGGCACCGGTGGCCGGCGGCGCGGGTCGGTCGATGCCAGCGTATCGGTCTGCTCTGACCGCCGGGTCAGGTGATCCCACGATCCGGCCCGGCTACGCGGGCGACGTGGCGCGCGACACGCCGGAAACGGGAGCATGCCCGGGGGGTGTCCGCGCGACGCCCTCAACGCCGAGAATGACCGGGTGTACGCCCACCGGGTCGCCCCGTTCGTGTTTGCCCTGTCCGTGCTGCTCGCCGGCTGCTCGACCGATCCGCCCGCAGATCCGCCGCCGCCGACCTCGGCGCCTCGCCCGGTGGGGATGGACGCCGCCCGCGACGAGTTGGCCGCGCACGCCGCCGCCGCCCAGGATCGGCACCTGGTCGCCCGCTACGCGCTGCGGGTCGACGGCGAGGCGGACCGGTTGATCCTGGTCACCAGCGCGAACGACGGCAGTTGGCGGGTGGACGTGCCCGGCGGTGCGCTCGGCGGCACGGCCGACATCTCGCTCGCGGCCACGACCGACGGGCTGTTCCAGTGCGCGCTGCCCACGCCGACCCGACCGGAGCCGGCCAGTTGCGTACGCCTGGGCGAGCGGGACGACACCCTGCCACGCCGGCTCGACCCCCGGGTGCAGCACCCGTTCACGGACTGGCTGGACGTGCTGACCGACCGGCGCGCTCCGCTGTCCGTCTCACCGGCCATGGCACCCGCCGGGGCCAGCGGCTCCTGCTACTCCGTGGAGACCACCGCGGCGTCGATCAATCCGCCGCTGGACGTGGGGATCTACTGCTTCGACGCCGACGGCACCCTCACCGCGGTACGCGCGGCGTTCGGCACCCTGACGCTGGCCGCGACGCCGGAGCCGGCCCCGGCCTCGGTGCAGTTGGCCGGGCCGGTGGTGGAGGGTGAGCCGCTGGGCCTGGCCGCGCCCACCGACACACCCTCGACGGCGGAAGCACCGCCAGCGGCGGACGCACCGACGACGGCGGACGGCGACCCGACCGGCACCGGAACGCCCTGACGGCATATCCGTTACGGGTGCTTTTCCCCACATCCACCCGCCCGGACCAAAGTGATCAAATCCCCCATAGGGGACACTGGTCGCATGACCGACCTCACCCCGTTACTGGCGTTCCGGTGGAGCCCCCGGGCCTTCGATCCGTACGCCGAACTGACCCGAGCCGAGGCGGCGACGTTGCTGGAGGCGGCCCGCTGGGCACCCTCGGTCGACAACGGGCAGCCGTGGCGGTTCGCGGTCGGTCACCGCGACGACGACACCTTCAAACGAATCCTGGTCAACCTGCCGCCCGGCGAGCAGCGCTGGGCCGGACGGGCCAGCCTGCTGCTGCTCGTCGCGCACCCCCGCACCGGACACCCCATGGCCGCGTACGACCTGGGTCAGGCGGTGGCCCACCTCACCGTGCAGGCGACCGCGCTCGGCCTGTACGTCCGCCAACTCACCGACCTGGATCGGGCGGGCCTGGCGACCGACCTCGACCTGGCCGACGACCTGCGACCGTACGTGGTGGTCGCGGTCGGGAAGTTGGGCGATCCGCTGAGCCTGCCGGCCGACCTGGTGCCCCACGAGACGGGTCTGCGCCACCGCCGCCCGCTCGGCGAAATGGTCCTGACCTGCGACGATGCGCTTCGGTGACCGACAGATGCGAATTGCGTCTCATATCGCGGACCCACCTTCCCACTATCACCCCCATCACGTAGGGTGACTCTGTCATGTGGCAGGCGAGCCTTCTCCTTGGTCGCCGCGACGAGGCCTGACGGCCGGCACCTCGTCGCGGAGTCGAACCGCGCCGCCAGCACTGTCCCGGACCTTCCCTCTCGGCACCGCTGCCGACAGCCACTGCTGACGTCACATGACCCAGGAGACTTTCGCCATGGCTCACCAAGCCAGCATCACCGACATCGATCCCATCGCCCGCCAGCGTCCCAGCGGGATGCCGTACCGCCGTTATGAGCCGTACCGGCAGCAGTTCCGGATCGATCTGCCCGACCGCACCTGGCCCACCCGGCACGTCGAGGCCGCCCCCCGCTGGTGCGCGGTCGACCTGCGCGACGGCAACCAGGCCCTGATCGACCCGATGTCGCCGGAGCGCAAGCGCCGGATGTTCCAACTGCTGGTCCAGATGGGCTACAAGGAGATCGAGGTCGGCTTCCCGTCGGCCAGCCAGACCGACTACGACTTCGTCCGCCAGCTGATCGAGCAGGACCTGATCCCCGAGGACGTGACGATCCAGGTGCTGACCCAGTGCCGGGAGCACCTGATCGACCGGACCTTCGAGTCCCTGCGTGGCGCGCGGCGGGCGATCGTGCACTTCTACAACTCCACCTCCACGCTTCAGCGTCGGGTGGTGTTCGGACTGGACCGCGACGGCATCGCCGACATCGCCACCACCGGCGCCCGGCTCTGCCAGAAGTACGCCGAGATCCACACCCCGGACACCGACATCCACTACGAGTACTCGCCCGAGTCGTACACCGGCACGGAGCTGGAGTACGCGCTGGAGGTCTGCGCGAAGGTCATCGAGGTGATCGACCCGACGCCGGACCACAAGCTGATCATCAACCTGCCGGCCACCGTCGAGATGGCCATGCCGAACGTGTACGCCGACTCGATCGAGTGGATGCACCGGCACCTGCCCCGCCGCGACAGCCTGGTGCTCAGCCTGCACCCGCACAACGACCGAGGCACCGGGGTCGCCGCCGCCGAGCTGGGCCTGCTGGCCGGGGCGGACCGGATCGAGGGCTGCCTGTTCGGCAACGGCGAGCGCACCGGCAACGTCGACCTGGTCACGCTGGGCCTGAACCTGTTCTCGCAGGGCATCGACCCGATGATCGACTTCTCCGACATCGACGAGGTCAAGCGGGCCGTCGAGTACTGCAACCAGCTGCCCGTGCACGAGCGGCACCCGTACGCCGGTGACCTGGTCTACACCGCCTTCTCCGGCTCCCACCAGGACGCCATCAACAAGGGCTTCGCCGCGCTGAACGCCGACGCGGCGGCGGCCGGCGTACCTGTCGACGAGTTCACCTGGGCGGTGCCCTACCTGCCGATCGACCCGAAGGACCTGGGCCGCAGCTACGAGGCGGTCATCCGGGTCAACTCGCAGTCCGGCAAGGGCGGCGTCGCGTACATCATGAAGACCGAGCACCAACTGGACCTGCCCCGCCGGCTCCAGATCGAGTTCTCCGGGGTGGTGCAGCAGGTCACCGACCACGACGGTGGCGAGGTCGCCCCGGAGACCATGTGGCAGATCTTCGCCGCGCAGTACCTGCTCGACCACCAGAGCGACCCGCGCGTGACCCTGACCGAGTACGCCATCGGCACCGCCGACGGCAAGGTCGAGATCACCGCGCAGGTCGACGTCGCCGGGAAGCCGCAGGCGCTGACCGCGATCGGCAACGGCCCGATCGACGCGTACGTCAACGCGCTGGGCTCGACCGGAGTGGCGGTACGGGTGCTCGACTACCACGAGCACGCGCTCTCCTCCGGCGGCGACGCGCAGGCCGCGGCGTACGTCGAGTGTGAGGTCGACGGTCGTACGGTCTGGGGCGTCGGCATGGACGCCAACATCGTCACCGCCTCCATCAAGGCAGTCACCAGCGCCGTCAACCGCGCCCACCGCTGAGGTTCCGGGGGAGGGCCGCCGAGCCCTCCCCTACCCCTCGCGGGGTGGACGGTGCACGAACACCGCGGCGATGGCCGCCCCGGCCAGCAGCAGCCCGGCACACCAGAGCAGAGCCCCTCGGTAGGCGGCGGTCAGTTCGGTCGGCTGCGCGTACCCGGTGCCGGAGAGCCCGACCAGCAGCGGCAGGGCGGCGACCGCGAGCAGCCCGCCCACCCGGGACGCGGCGTTGTTGAAGCCGCTGGCCACCCCGGCGAACCGGTCGGCGACCGCGGCCAGGACCGACGCGGTCAGCGGCGCCACCACCATGGTCAGCCCGAGCCCGAACAGCGCCACCCCGGGCAGCACCTGCCGCCAGTAGGACGCTCCCGGGCCGACCTCGCGCAACAGCAGCAGGCCGACAGCGGCCAGCGCCGGCCCCACGGTCAGCAGCAGCCGTGGTCCGATCTTCGCCGACAGCGCACCCGCCACCGGTGAGCCGACAAGCAGCAGCAGGGTCATCGGCACCAGCGCCAGCCCGGTCACGAACGCCGACCAGCCGACCACGTTCTGCAGGTAGACCGCGATGAAGAAGGTGAACCCGCCGAGCGCGGCGTAGACCAGCACGGTGAAGACGTTCAGCACCGAGAACAGCTGGCTGCCGAACAGCCCGGTCGGCAGCATCGCCGTCTCGCCGCGCCGCCGCTCCACCAGCACGAACGCCACCGCGGCGAGCACCGCGACCACGGCCGCCCCGGCCACCGGCGGCGATTGCAGGCCCCGACCCGGCGCGTCGACCAGGGCATACGTGACACCGGCCAACGCGACCGCACCCAGCAGCGCACCGGCGACGTCGAAGCGTCGGCCCCGTTCGCCGGTCCCACGGGTCCGCGAGGTGCTCTCGTCCCGACTCTCCGGCACCCAGCGCAGGGCGGCCAGCACCACGAGCACCGCCAGCGGCACGTTCAGGAAGAAGATCCACCGCCAGGAGAGGGCGTCGATCAGCCAGCCGCCGAGGAGCGGGCCGAGTGCCGTGGAGACCCCCGACAGGCCCGACCAGACTCCGATCGCCTTCGCCCGTTCGTCGGGGTGGAAGCTGGACTGCAACAACGACAGCGAACCGGGTGTCAGCAGGGCCGCGCCGGCACCTTGCAGCAGGCGGGCGGCGATCAGCCAGTCGGTCCGCAGGGCCAGACCGCAGAGCACCGACGCGCCGGTGAACCACAGGACGCCGAGCAGGAAGACCCGTCGCCTGCCGAAGCGGTCGCCGAGCGCGCCTCCGAGCAGGACGAACGCGGCCAGGGTCAGCAGGTACCCGTTGACCGTCCACTGTAGGCCGGAGACCGAGGCGTCGAGGTCGGCGCCGAGCCTGGGCAGGGCCACGTTGACCACGGTGGTGTCCAGAAAGGCCATGCCGGAGGCGAGTACGGCGGCAGCCAGGGTGCCCCGGCCGGCTGCCGTACTCATCCGTAGGGCGGGTGCAGGTTCAGCCATGCCTACCAATCTGCCGTGCGCCATCTGCCAGACACCACGAAACGCCAAAACACCGTACGGGTACTGTGCGGGATCGGCGAATACCCGCAAGCTGGAGAGGTGTCGTCTGTGCGTACCAGATCAGGACCCCGCGCCCTGGGGGCGCTCGCGCTCGTCGCGGCGCTGACCCTCGGCGCAGCCGGGTGTGTTCCGCTCGACGAGGTGCCGGACGCCTCGTCGAGCAGCGGCGGTGGCACCGCCAACCAGATGCTCTCGGAGTTGACCGTCGCCGAGGCCAACCCGATGCGCGGCTACAGCCGCAAGCGCTTCCCGCACTGGCGTAAGACCGGCCAGAACTGCGACGTCCGCGACACGGTGCTGGAGCGCGACGGCAAGGGCATCAAACGTTCGGGCTGCAACGTCGTCGGTGGTCAGTGGGAGAGCGTGTACGACGGCCGCAGCTTCACCGATCCCCTGCAGGTCGACATCGACCACATGGTTCCGCTGGCAAACGCCTGGCGTTCCGGAGCCGACGAGTGGGACGACACCAAGCGGGGCGATTTCGCAAACGATCTTGACCGGCCGCAGCTTTTCGCGGTTTCCGCCTCTTCCAACCGGGCAAAGGGTGACCAGGATCCGTCCCAGTGGAAACCGCCGAGCCAGTCATATTGGTGCCAATACGCCCACGACTGGGTGGCGGTCAAGCACCACTGGCAGCTGACGGTGACCAGTGCCGAGAAGGCCGCACTTACCGACATGTTGGAGGGCTGCACATGGGAGAGCAAGCCGTAACCGGAGCGGCCGACGACCCGACGTCCGAGCGTACGCAGGACGCCGACGCAGCAGACGCGGTGGCGGATGGCGGTCCGGGCCCGACCACGGCCGGGATGACCGCCGACGGCGCCGCCGCGAGCGAGGTCGAGGTACCGGGTGCCGGCATGATCGCCGACGCCGGGGGCGCGAGCGGCCCGCAGAGCCGCACGACGGACATCGTGCCCGGACCGGGCGGGGTGATGACCGACGAGGTCGGCGTGGTCACCGGTGAGCTGACCCTGCGCACCGAATTCGCCGACGGCCAGGTCACGCTGCACGTTCAGTACAAGGAAGCGGACGAGTGGTACGTGGTCAGCGGCGGCAAGGCTGCGCTGAACGACGCCGCCGGCCTGGACGCGGTGCACGACATCGCGGTCGGCCTGCTGAACCGCCCCGAGGGCTGAACCTGCCCCGGGCGCTGAGCCCGCCCGAGCGTCGCAGACGTTAAAAAGGGCCCCTTCCTATACGCCAGGCGTTAGGAAGGGGCCCTTCCTTACACGAAGGAGCCGGGTTCGCTGGGGGCGGAGACGGTGTCGGGCTCCTCGCCCTCACCCGCCGGCCTGACGATCTCCACGCTCACCTTGTGCGGACGCAGTTCACCGCTGGCGATCCGCTCCGCGAAGTGGCAGGCGACCCGGCTTTCGCCGATCTCCCGCAGCACCGGACGCTCGTCCGCGCAGCGGGTCGGCTGCGCCCACGGGCACCGGGTGTGGAAGCGGCAGCCCGCCGGCGGATTGGCCGGCGAGGGCAGGTCACCGGCGAGCAGGATGCGCTCGCGCCGGTCCTCGACGTCGGGGTCCGGCACCGGCACCGCCGACATCAACGCCCGGGTGTACGGGTGCAGCGGCTCGGTGTAGAGCCGGTCACCGGGCGCCTCCTCCACAAGTGCGCCCAGGTACATCACGCCGACTGTGTCGGAGATGTGCCGGACCACCGCCAGGTCGTGCGCGATCACCAGGTAGGTCAGGCCGAGGCTGTCCTGCAGCTCGTCGAGCAGGTTGACCACCTGGGCCTGGATCGACACGTCAAGCGCGGAGACCGGCTCGTCGGCGACGATCAGCTCCGGCCCCAGCACCAGGGCACGGGCGATGCCGATGCGCTGCCGCTGTCCGCCGGAGAACTCGTGCGGGTAGCGGGACAGCGCCCAGCGGGGCAGCCCGACCTTGTCCAGCGTCTCCGAGATGATCTTCCGGCGTTCCTCCCGACTGCCGCCGATGCCGTGCGTCTGGAGGCCCTCGGTCAGGATCGATTCGATGTTCTGCCGGGGATCGAGGCTGGACATCGGATCCTGGAAGATCATCTGCATCCGCTTGCGCATGGCGCGCAGCTTGTTCGGTGCGAGGGTGGTCAGCTCGACACCGTCGAAGCTGACCTGCCCGGCGGTCGGCGGGTTGAGCTGGAGCAGCGCCCGCCCGAGGGTGGACTTGCCGCAACCCGACTCACCGACCAGCCCGTAGGTCTTGCCCCGCGCGATGCGCAGGTCGACGCCGTCGACCGCCTTGACGTGGCCGACCGTACGGTCGAACAGCACTCCCCGCTTGATCGGGAAGTGCACCTTCAGGTCCCGTACCTCGACGAGGATGTCGCTGTCGGTCATGGCTTCTCCTCCTCGCGCGGCGCCGGCACCTGGCCACCGGCCGAGGTCGCCTCGCCGGATGCCGCCGGGTCGACGGATGCCGCCGGGTCGACGGGTGCTGCCGGGTCGACGGGTGCTGCTGCCGGGGTCGCGCCCGCCGGCGGAGCCGGGTTGACGCAACGGTAGCTGCGGCCGTCGTGAGCCGACACCAGCTCCGGCGGCTGGCCCACACACGCATCCACCCGTCGGGTGCAGCGCGGGGCGAAGGCACAACCCTCCGCCCAGGGCAGCAGATCCCGTACCGAGCCCGGGATGGGGGTGAGCCGCTCGCCACGTCCGGCGTCCAGACGCGGCACCGACCCGAGCAACCCCACGGTGTACGGGTGCCTCGGCTCGCGGAACAGCGGACGCCGTCGGGCGGTCTCCACCACCCGTCCGCCGTACAGGACGTTGATCGTGTCGCACATGCCGGCCACCACACCGAGATCGTGGGTGATCATCACCAGCGCGGTGCCGGAGTCGCGAACCAGGTCCTTGAGCAGTTCCAGGATCTGCGCCTGGATGGTGACGTCGAGGGCGGTGGTCGGCTCGTCGGCGATCAGCAGGCGGGGCTGGCAGGCCACCGCCATGGCGATCAGGGCCCGCTGGCGCATCCCACCGGAGAGCTGGTGGGGATATTCCTTCAGCCGCCGCTTCGGGTCCGGGATGCCCACCCGGTCCAGCAACTGGGCGGCTTCCTTCGCCGCCGCGTCACCCTTCATCCCGCGGTGCCGGGTCAGCACCTCGGTGACCTGGAGGCCGATCGGGATGACCGGGTTCAGCGACGACAGCGGGTCCTGGAAGATCATCGCGATGTCCCGACCCCGGATGTCGCGCCGGGACCGGTCGTCGAGTTGCAGCAGGTCGGTGCCGTCGAAGACGGCCTTGCCGCCCACCGTCAAGCCGGGTTGCTTGGGCAGCAGCCCCATGATGGCCAGCGAGGTCACCGACTTGCCGCAGCCGGACTCGCCGACCAGGCCGACCACCTCACCGGTGTCGACCGTGAAGGAAACCCCGTCGACGGCGCGTACGGTGCGTTGACCACGCCGGGCGAAGCTGACCGAGAGGTCTTCCACTTCAAGTAGTGCCATTTTTCTACTTCCGCAGCTTCGGGTCGAGGGCCTCACGCATCGCCTCACCGAGCAGGGTGAAGCCCAGCGCGGTGATGATGATGGCAACCGCCGGGTAGATGGCCAGTGCGGGCCGAATGCCGAGCCACGGCTGCGCGTCGGCAAGCATGACGCCCCACTCGGGTACGGACGAGTCCGGGTTACCGAGGCCGAGGTAGGACAGGGCGGCGGCCTCGATGATCGCGGTGGCGAGCGTCAGCGTGGCCTGCACGATGACCGGGGCCAGCGAGTTCGGCAGCACGTGCGCCAGCGCGATCCTCGACTTGCTGACGCCGAGCGAGGTGGACGCCAGCACGTATTCCTTGTTGGACTGGACGATCATCGAGCCGCGCAGCAGCCGGGCGAAGATCGGCACCGAGACCATACCGACGGCGATCATGACGGTGATCAGGCTCGGCCCGAGCAGCGCCGCGATGCTCACCGCGAGCAGCAGGCTGGGCAGCGCCAGCAGCATGTCGATGAAGCGCATCAGGGTGGCGTCCACCATGCGGCCCCACCGGCCACCGAGACCGGCGGCGGCACCCGCCACACCGCCGATCAGCGCGCCGAGCGCCAGACCGATCAGGGTGGCGACCACACCGACCAGCAGGGTCTGCCGGGCTCCGATGATCATCCGGCTGAACACGTCCCGACCCTGGTGGTCGTACCCGAGCCAGTGTTCGGAGGAGGGGCCGGGGATGAGGCCCTGCCCCACCTTGACCACACCCTCGCGGATGCCCATCGTGTCCTTCGGGCCGTACGGCACGAAGAACGGCCCGAAGATGGCGACCAGGACGAAGATGGCCAGGATGACCGCGCCGACGATGGCGGCCGGGTTACGTCGCAACCGGCGGAACGCGTCCTGCCAGAGGCTGACCCCGCGCTCGTCCTCCCGGGCGGCCAGTTCGGCGAGGCGGTCGATCTTCTCGCGCTTCTTCCCGCTGATGATCGTCATCGGACCCTCACCCTCGGGTCGATCAGGCTGTACGAGAGGTCCACGATCAGGTTCACCATGACGTAGACCACTGCGATGATCATGATGAAGCCCATCAGGACGGGATAGTCACGGTTACTGATGGCCTCGGCGAGGAAGGCTCCGATCCCGCTGAAGGCGAAGACCGTCTCGGTGAGCACCGCCCCGGAGAGCAGACCGCCGGTGAGCAGACCGATCGAGGTGGCCACCGGCAGCATCGCGTTGCGCAGCACGTGTCGGCGGCGTACGACGTTCTCGGTCAGGCCCTTGGCCTCGGCGGTGCGGACGAAGTCCTCGCCGAGCACTTCGAGCACGCTGGCCCGGGTGATCCGGACGATGATCGCCAACGGGATGCTGGCAAGTGCCATGCCCGGCAGGACCAGATGCCAGAGCGCGTCGGCGGCGGCGTCCCACTCCCGGGTCATCAGCCCGTCCAGGACGAAGAAGTTGGTGATCCGGGTGGCGCCGAGAATCGGGTCCTGTCGGCCGCTGGAGGGGAACCAGCCGAGATTCTCCGAGAAGATCGCCTTGAGCACGTACGCCAGGAAGAAGACCGGGATGCAGATGCCGATCAGCGATCCACCGACGGACGCGTAGTCGAGGAACCGGCCGCGCCTGCGGGCGGCCAGGTAGCCCAGCGGGATGCCGATGCCGATCGCGATCACCATGGCGGTGATGGTCAGCTCGATCGTGCCGGGGAAGCGCTGGAGGAACTCGGTGGTCACCTCGCGCTTGGTGGAGATGGAGGTGCCGAGGTCGAGGCGGATCATCCGCTTCACGAACCGGCCGTACTGGATCAGGATCGGCTCGTCGAGGCCGAGGTTACGGCGGATGGCGGCCCGCATCTCAGGCGTGCCCCGCTCGCCGAGGATGGCGGTCTCAGGGCCGCCCGGCAGCCGCCGGAGCCAGATGAACAACAGAATGGAGAGCCCGAACAGCGTGGGTATCAGCTGTAGCAGGCGTCTGATGATGAACCGGAACACGGCGGCCTCGGAGGGGTGCTGAGGATCGCGGGCGGACGCTGTGGGTAACAGCGCCCGCCCGCGGTCGGTGCTTCAGGTCAGGACTTGAACTCGGCGGTGGAGAACCGCTCGTCGGTGAGCGGGCTCGCCTTGACCCCGGTCACGTCCTTGCCGAACACGATGGCCGGCGGCGAGTGCGAGATCGGCACACCGGGCAGGAAGTTCATGATGTCGGCGTTCAGCTCCTTGTAGAGCGCGACCCGCTCCGCCATGTCGGCGGTGCTGTCAGCCTTCTTGAACTTCTCGAACAGGGCCGGGTTGTTGAAGCCCCACTCGTCCTTCTGCCGGTCGAAGAACGTACCGATGAAGTTGTAACCGTCGCCGTAGTCGCCGGTCCATCCGAGGAAGTGGATGTCGTGCTTGTCACCGGAGGTGGTGGCGTTGAGGTAGTCCGGGCTCCACTTGAGCGGGATCGCCTCGATCTTGATGCCAGCCGCCTGGAGGTCCGCCGAGATCAGCTCGAACAGGTCCTTCGGGTTCGGCATGTAAGGCCGGGTGACCTCGGTCGGGTAGTGGAACCGCAGGGTCAGGTCCGACGCACCGGCCTCGGCCAGCAGCGCCTTGGCCTTCTCGACGTCGTACTCGTACTTGGTGACGTCGCCGTTCCAGCCCTCGACGGTGTCGGGGAAGAAGTTCACCGCGACCTGGGCGCCCGGAGGCAGCTTCGAGTCGACCAGGGCCTGGCGGTTGATCGCGTGCGCGAGCGCCTGCCGGACCTTGAGGTCGGCCAGCTTCGGGTTCCCCTTCTGGTTGATCGCCAGGTAGAGGATGTTGAAGGCCGGACGGGTCAGGACGTTGAAGCCCTCGCCCTTCAGCGGCTCGACGTCGGCCGGGCCGACCAGGTCGTAGCCCTGGATGCCACCGGAACGCAGTTCCTGCTTACGGGCGTTCTCGTCCGAGATGGTCTTGAAGATCAGGGTCTTGAGCTTGGCCTTCTCGCCCCAGTAGTCCTCGTTCCGCTCCAGGGTGAGCGTCTTGTTCGGGACGTCCCAGGCCTTGAACTTGAACGGGCCGGTACCGGTCGGGTGCGCGGTCGCGTACTCCGGGTACTTGATGTCATCCGCGCTGCCCGAGATGTTGCTGGCGTCGTACTGCTCCAGCGCCTTGGGGCTGTGGATGGAGAAGGACGGCAGCATCAGGGCGGCCGGGATCTTGCTGGAGACCCGGGTGAAGGCCAGGCTGACCGTGGTCGGGTCGGTGGCGGTGCAGGACTTGAAGAGACTCTCCGGCAGAGTGTCGTCCTCGTTGACGGCGTAGCCGCCCATGATGTCCTGCCAGTACGCCGTCACGTCCGGGCTCTGCATCAGGCCCTTGGCGTTGTACCAGCGGTTGAAGTTGTAGCAGACAGCCTCGGCGTTGAACTCCTCGCCGTCGTGGAACTTCACACCGGAGCGCAGCTTGAACGTCCAGGTCGTGCCGGCGGCGTCCGGCTCCCAGGACTCGGCGAGACCGGGACTGACCTTGGTGCCACCGTCTTCCGGGCGGACCAGGGTCTCGAACACCTGACGGGCCACGCGCAGCGACTCACCGTCGCTCGCGAGACTCGGGTCCAGCACCTTCGGGTCTCCGGCAACGCCGAAGACAAGGGTGTCCTTCTTATTACCGCCGGAGCCTTCTTCGCGGTCGCTTTCGGCGCAGCCTGCTACCGCGAGGGCCGCGGCCGCGATGGCCGCGATAGCGACCTTCGGCCTGGATGCACGCATGGTGCTTTCACCTCGTCCTAGGGGGTACGGACAACGTGGTGACAGGGTCACCGCTGGCGGTGACCTTAGCTCCCGTTCGGACTGGCCGGAAACGGCACGGGAAGCTCTTGGTACCGGATCGTGTCCTTAGTGACCGACCGCTGTAACAACCCCCATCGGACTATCGGACAAACAGCCCAATAACCCCACGCCAATCGATATCATTCTGTTACATCGATCGGGCTTCCGATCGCGACACTGTCACACCTCGGCGGGCCGCGCGAGCCGTACCCGCCAGCGCGGGCACGGCTCGAACACTGCCCCCGTCGACCCGGTCGGCGACGGCTCTAGACGGCTCGTCGACCCTCGAAGGCCCGACCCAGCGTGATCTCGTCGGCGTACTCCAGATCACCGCCGACCGGCAGCCCACTTGCCAGCCGGGTCACCGAGATCCCCATCGGCTTGACCATCAACGCGAGGTAGGTGGCGGTCGCCTCGCCCTCGGTGTTCGGATCGGTGGCCAGGATCAACTCACGGACCGCACCACCGCCGAGACGGGTCATCAACTCCCGGATGCGCAGATTGTCCGGACCGATGCCCTCCAGCGGATTGATCGCCCCACCGAGTACGTGGTAGCGCCCGCGGAACTCACCGGTCCGCTCGATCGCCACGACGTCCTTCGGCTCCTCGACCACGCAGATCACCTCGTCGCTGCGACGCGGGTCGCGGCAGATCCGGCACTGGTCGGACTCGGCGACGTTGTAGCAGTTGGTGCAGAACCGCACCAACTCCTTGACCTTGCGTAACGCGCCCGCCAGCCGATTGACGTCGGCCGGATCCGCGGACAGCACGTAGAAGGCGATCCGCTGGGCACTCTTCGGACCGACGCCCGGCAGTCGACCCAACTCGTCGATCAGGTCCTGGATGGCACCCTCGTACATCTGTGGGCTCAGAACCCGGGCAGGCCGAGGCCGCCCATCCCGCCCGCCACCGGGCCCATCTTCTGCTCGGTCAACTGGCGGGCCGCCTCGCTGGCGTTGTTCAGCGCCGCGACGACCAGGTCCTCCAGGGTCTCCACGTCCTCCGGGTCGACCGCCTTCGGATCGATCTTGATCCTCTTGATCTCGCCAGCACCGGAGACCGTCGCGGTGACCAGACCGCCACCGGCGGTGCCGGTGACCTCGGCCTCGGCCAACTCGGCCTGCGCCTTGGCGATCTGCTGCTGCATCTTCTGCGCCTGCTTCAGCATCTGCTGCATGTTCGGCTGTCCACCAGGCCGCACGACGGCTCCCTTGACTCGGCTACGTAACCACGCCCACCCTAACCGCCCCCACCGACCCCACCCCGCCCGCGTCGCGCCCGCGTCGCGCCGCGCCCCACCCCCGCCCCGCCCACGCCCCGCCCGCGCCGATCTTGCACTTTCGGTCGCCGAATTGCCCCAGAGTGCGGCCTTTACCCCGACGGAAAGTGCAAGATCGACGGCGTACGACACGGGGGTACGGGGGTAGGGGGTCAGCGGGTGTCGAGTTCGCTGATTTTCTCGGTGGTGGCGAAGGCCTCGCGGAGGAGGCGGAGCGCCTGTTCCTCGCTCGACTCGCGGGCGGTCTTCTCGTCGATGATCTCGTCCAGCGGCTCGTCGCCCGGGTCGAAGCCCTCGTAGGCGGCGGTGGGCGCAGGCTGAGTGCCGGCGCTGCGGATCGGGCCGTCGAAATCCGGATCGTACGGCGGCTCACCGGCGAATTCGGCGTCCGCGGTCTGCCGGGTCGCCTGATCGGTACGCGCACCTCGCCCGGCCGCCGCCGCACGAGCCGCCGCGATCGCACTGCTCGCCGGGGCTGCCCTGGTGCTGCTCGGCGGAACAGCCCTGGTGCTACTCGTCGGGGCGGCCCTGGTGTTGCCGTTGGTCGACGCGCCGGTGGGCGAGACGGTCGCGGTCGCGGCACGGGCGGTTGCGGTCGTGCCGGCGGACGCGCCACGAGTCGACGGAGCCGCCTGGTCACCTCCGCCACCCGGACGCGCCGGCTCCGGCCACTCGTCCACCACATCGGTCGCCGTCGAGGCGACGGGAGCAGAGCCGCCGGGGCGGGCCGGCTCCGGCCAACCCTCGTCGTCGACCGCCTCTGCCACCCCGACCGAACTCGCCGCCCCGGCTGAGCTTCCGGCACCGGCCGAGCCGGCAGCACCAGCCGAGTTCCCAGCCCCGGCTGAACTGGCGGCACCGGCCGAAGTCGTGGCCCCGGGCAAGCCCGCAGCGCCGACCGAGTTCGTAGCTCCGGGCGAACCCGCAGCCCCGGCCGAGTAAGCAGCGCCGGCCGAGCCCACAGCCCCGGCCGAGCCCACAGTTCCGGGCGAACCCGCAGCCCCGGCCGAGTATGCAACGCCAGCCGAGCCCGCAGCTCCGGGCGAGCCCGCAGCTCCGGCCGCGCTTGCGGTGCCGGTGGCTGGTCCGGTGCCTGCACCGGGTCGGCCTGGCCCGCCGTGCTCCGCGCTGGACGAGCCGGCGGACGGTCCGGTCCCCGCCCTGCTGTTGGCTGGGGCGGGTGCCGGACGGGACGGAGCCGACGCGGCACGCGGACCGACCGGCGAGCCGCCACCACGTTCGCCGGCCACCTCGCACCGGATCTGCCAGCGGCTACCCAGCTCCTCGTAGAGCGCCTCGATCAGCAGGTCGGGTTCGTTGGAGAGGGCCTGCGCGTGGAAGGGATAGCGGAAGGTCAACACCAGCGTCTGGCCGTCGACCTCGCGCACCGTGGCCTCGCGGGCCCAGGCGGCGACCTTCTTGCTCTTGCGGCCCACCTTGCCGACCACTTCGGGCCAGATCCGGCGCACCGCGGCGGCGTCGAGCACACCGGGCTGTACCGCGCCGGGTCGGGGCGGCTCGGGTGTGACGGGGTCAGGCATGACCGCCGACGGCGGCACTGGACGACGCGACGGCGGCACATCGGCCGGACCACCGGAGGCTGCCGTGTCACCGGCATGCCCGCCGGTCGGTCCCGGACCGGCACCGTTCGGGTTCGGCGCTCTCGTCGCCTCCCGGTTCGGGCCGTGGCCACCTCCGTCGCCGTCCGCCGGAGCACCTGTGGACGGCTGATGGGCACCCGCGTCGCCTGCCGCCGATCCACGGGTACCCGGGCCACCGGCGGCCTGCGCGCGAGTGCCGGCGTTCGCGGCGGCGGCACGGGCGGCGGCCACCCCGGAACTGCCACCGGGAGCCGCCGGTTCACCGGCGGTCCGAGCCGTAGCCGCGGCGCCAGCCGCGGGCGGGGCGGAAGGCTGGGGGCGTACCGCCGGGGTGGTGGTGGCCGGCGCGGAGTCGGCGGTGGCCGGCAGGGCGTCGGTGCCGGCGAGGGTGAGCCGGCGTTCCATGCGTTCGAGGCGCTGGAGCAGGCCGCCGGTGGAGTCGTCCGCGGCGGGCAGCAGCATCCGGGCGCAGATCAGCTCCAGCAGCAGCCGCGGCGCGGTGGTGCCGCGCATGTCGACCAGGCCGTCGTGCACGATGTCGGCGCAGCGGGACAGCGTGGCGGGGCCGAGACGCTGGGCCTGGGCGGTCATCCGCTCGATCTGGTCGGCCGGGCCGTCGATCAGGCCCTTGGTGGCGGCGTCCGGCACCTGCTGAAGCACGATCAGGTCACGCAGCCGTTCCAGCAGATCCGAGGCGAACCGGCGCGGGTCGTGCCCGGCCTCGGCGACCCGGTCGACGGTGGCGTACGCGGCGGCGCCGTCCCCGGCGGCCAGGGCGTCGCACATCTCGTCGATCAGTGCCGCGTCGGTGACACCGAGCAGCGCGGCGGCCCGCGCGTAGGTGACACCGTCTGGACCGGCGCCGGCGATGAGCTGGTCGAGTACGGAGAGACTGTCCCGGGCGCTGCCGCCACCGGCCCGCACGACCAGCGGGAACACCGCCGGCTCGACCTCGACGCCCTCGGCCTGGCAGAGCTGCTCCAGGTAGGGCCGCAGCACCTTCGGCGGGATCAGCCGGAACGGGTAGTGGTGGGTCCGCGACTTGATCGTGCCGAGGACCTTCTCCGGCTCGGTGGTGGCGAAGATGAACTTGACGTACTCCGGGGGCTCCTCGACCAGCTTGAGCAGGGCGTTGAAGCCGGCCGACGAGACCATGTGCGCCTCGTCGATGACATAGATCTTGAACCGGCTGCTGGCCGGTGCGAAGAACGCCTTCTCCCGCAGCTCGCGGGCATCGTCCACGCCACCGTGGCTGGCCGCGTCGATCTCGATGACGTCGATCGAACCGGCCCCGTCGCTGCCCAGCGACCGGCACGACGCGCAGACCCCGCACGGCTCCGGGGTGGGACCGTGCTCACAGTTGAGGGAGCGGGCCAGGATCCGGGCGCTGGAGGTCTTGCCACACCCACGCGGCCCGGAGAAGAGGTACGCATGGTTGAGCCGCCCGCTACGCAGCGCCTGCGACAACGGCTCGGTGACGTGCTCCTGCCCGATGACCTCGGCGAAGGTACGCGGCCGGTACTTGCGGTAGAGCGCCAATGCCACGGCGTCCCGCCTCCTCTCGACCGCGCCATTCTCCGCCGCCCGCGCCCGACTGACCACCCACCCCGCTGACGGGATGCAAGGAAGGGCACCTTATTAACGCCTCCGGTAGAGGAAGGGCCCCTTCTTAACATCTACGCCGAGGGCTGCACCTGGGTCGGGCAGCACTTGGGCGACTGCGTGATCTCGGGTTGCGGCACGTCGTGCCATCCAGTTGCCCGGCAGCCGCGACGGGAGCGCGGCGCAGCCGGGCCGGAGACAGAAAGGCCCCCCGTGCACCCGGCAGAGCTCGCTTATCCTTGCTGCCTTCCGGCCCTGGGGAGGTTCACGAGGTACCGCCGCACGGGAGGTAGCCCCAGCCTACCCGACCCGTCGTCGATCTTCAGGGGGTGGTGGGGTGGGCACGCCGACGCGGACCTGTATCCTGTTCCGCGGAGGATTCGCCTAGAGGCCTAGGGCGCACGCTTGGAAAGCGTGTTGGGTTAACACCCTCACGAGTTCGAATCTCGTATCCTCCGCTCGTCAGAGCTGGAAAAACGACAGGGCCGGCCCCCGAAGGGACCGGCCCTGAGTCGTACCTACGTTCGCTCTCGTCTCAGTTGTCGTCTCACTTGCCCTGTTCCGGCTGGTCGGGCGGCGGCTCGGTGGCCTTCTCCCCCGGCCCGCTCGGTGGGTCGCCCCAGAGCAGTCCGCCGAGTTGCTGCGCGATGTCCCGGCGTACCTGGTCGGTCATGTGCTGGTACCGGACTGCCATCGCCGAGTTAGACCAGCCCATGATGCCCATCACGGCGCGGCCGGAGACGCCGAGGACCAGGAGCACGGTGGCGGCGGTATGCCGAGCGTCGTGCAGTCGGCCGTCCCGCACTCCGGCGAGCTTGAGCAGCCGTTTCCACTCGTCGTAATCCGTCGCCTGGTGGATCGCCTCGCCGGTCGGCGAGGCAAATACCCATCCTTCGTCCCGCCAGAGTTGCGCGGCGGTTTCGCGCTCGGCGTCCTGTTCTTTCCGGTGCCGCCGCAGCAGGTCGACCAGCGCATCCGGCAGACCGATTGAGCGTCGACCAGCACGCGATTTCGTGTCAGCCGCAACCGGGCGTTCGTTCACCCGCTCGGGACATTGACCGGGCAACTTCTGTTCGCACTTCCCGTCGCAGCCGTGCCGCCATTTCGGCCGAAGCAGTGCCCGGCGGACGGTCAACGATCCGTTGTCCAAATCCACGTCCGACCATTTCAGGCCGAGCGCTTCGCCCTGGCGCAGACCGAGCGCCAGCGCCACCGCCCATCGCGCGCTGTTCCGCCGCGACGATGCCGCATGCAGGATCGCCTGTACCTCCGGAACGGAGTACGGCTGCACCTCTGAATCCGGCAGGCGAGGCGGCTTGGCCAGCGCGGCAGGATTCCGGGCGAGGTGCCCACGGCGGACCGCTTCGCCGAGTGCCGTGCGGATGGTCCGGTGCGCCTGGTGGGCGGTGCCGGCCGCGCTGCCGTTGGCCATCATCCGGACGTAAAGCCGTTCCAGGTGTTCCGGCTCCAGGCGGTCAAGGCGGTGGGCACCGACACCGGGAATCAGGTGCCGACGGACGGCGACCCGGTAGCCGTCAAGGGTGTTCGTCCGCACCACCGGGCCGGCGATGTTCTCGACCCAGTGCGTTAGCCACTTCTCGACGGTCCAGCGGCTACCCGGCTTCCGAACCGTGCCGTTGTCGCGCTCCCGTTCCAGTGCACGAACCTTGCGGATTACCTCGGCTTCGGTTTTTGCCTGAACGTGCCGCCGGTCCGGCTTGCCATCGTCCTTGACGCCGACGGTTACCCGGCCGTGCCAGTAGCCGTCACCGCCCTTGTAGATGCTGGATGCGCCATTCGGCTTTCTTCCCACTCGTCGGGCTCCTTCGTCAGGCGGCGTGGTCGAGTTGCGTCGGGTTGGACAGGAGTTTCTGCACGTACTCGTCAAGGCAGAAGGTGGGCACTCGGCGCAGGCGGCCGATGGTGACGGTGCGAATCTGGCCTGTCTTGATCAGGGCGTACATCGTGGTACGGCCGATGCCGAGTCGCTCTGCGGCTTGCTCGATGGTCAAAACCACGCGGTTGTCGGGGGTGGTCATCGGCGGGGTGTCCTCCCTCGGGGTGGCGTTGAGTGCTGCGGCTGTTTCAGCGGGTGTGCGGTGCAGCCTGATTCGCACGGTGGGTGCCTTCCGGTCGCTGACGGTCAGTTATGGAGGTATAGGGATCTATCTCCACAGAAGGGCGCAGAACGGCCCGCTGAGAGCGCCGTAGACGCAAGATTTCGGGTGCCCTGGGGTAGGGCGTAGGGCGGTTGCGTCTGGGTGGCTCTCAGCGGGCCGTTTTGGTGGGCCGGTGGCCGACGGTCGGGCAGGGGTGGCCCGGTCAGGGTCGGCGGTGGGTGACGTGCCGCCGGGGGGTATCCGTACCATCCGTACCAAGCTCGTTTTGCCTGGTCAGGTGCGGTACGGATTGGTGTGCTGGTACGGATTGATGCGTACCAGGGGCGCGGCCGGTGGGGGTCGGTGGTACGGATCGATCCGTACCAGACGGGGAATCCGTACCGGGGATGACCTGGGGAAACGAGGGTGGGACGGATGGTACGGATGGGGCGGGGCAGTACCGGTTCCACGCGTCGGTGAAGGCTTCCCGGGTGTAGCCCTTGGCCTGCCCGACGGGGAAGCGGATGGTGGTCGACGTGATCCCGAACTCGCGGAGCAGGTCACCGAGCCGCTTCCCGGTCAACCCGGTCGGCCCGAACCCTGCCCACGGTGCTTCGTCGTCGCCGTTGAGCGCGGCGAGCAGGTCGTGAGTGGATGCGGCGGGCGGGTCGCCGAGCACGGTGAACGCGGTGCGTACGTCGGCGAGTAGCCGTACGCGGGTGGAGACGTTGCCGGCTTCGTCGGCCTCAGCGGTGAGGGTGGTGACGGCGTGCCGGGCACGTGCCGGCCAGGTGCCGCCGGCTAGGTCGGCGACGGCCACGAGGGGTTCCCAGGTGTCGGCGGCGCGGTCTTCGACTGGCATGGGCGGTTCCGCGGCTTCGAGGGTGGCGAGGTTCGCGCCAAGCCAGACGGTGAGGCGTTGGGCGATGGCGCGGAGGGCGGGTCCGTCGCGGCGGTGCCGGTAGGGGGCGACGGTCTCTCCGGGGGCGCGGCGGCGCATCCGGACGACGACGGCCCGGTCTTCGATGGTGTCGGGCATCGCCCCGATACCGGCCAGTGCCGCCATGGCAAAGGTCGGGATCTTCTCCAATCGCTGTGTGCCGGCGTCCCACCGGATGGCGGGCCGGTTGCGTTGGTGGCCGGCGTTGAGTAGTCCGCGTAGGTCTTCGTTGGCGTCGGCGTTCTTCCCACCGAAGATGGTGTCCGCCTCATCGACGAGCAAGGTGGGCGGGTTGTCGGTGCCGATGGCCCGGTAGACGGCGGCCGGGGACGCGTTGACGGTGATCAGCGGGTTGTGGCAGCACCCTTCCACGACATCCAACAGCCGCGATTTGCCGCACCGTTTCTCCGGCGCGCGGATGACGAGGCGGGGCGCGTGCGCCCATGCGGGTTGGGCGTGGGTGGCGGCGATCCACAGCGCCACGGCGTCGACTGCTTCGGCGGACGGCAGGATCACGTACCGGGTCAGAACAGCGTGGAGAGTGTCGAGGATGGCTGCTCCGTCAATGGGTTGGCTGGTGGTCATGCGGCGACTCCTTCGGCTCGGAAGCCACCACGGATGGCGGCGCGGATATCGCGGTCGGTTTGCTCGGCACGGCGGCCCGCGTCGGTGAGAGCGGCGATCGCGTCGGCGTGGTCGAGTGCCCCGGCGGTGACCATCCGGGCCACGCCCCGGGCGACGCCGTAGAGGGTGGTGCGGCGCACGCCTTCGGGGGCGCTGGTCACGCGGTCGAGTAGCACGGTGAGAAGCCGGTCGGGATGGGAGATGCCCCCCGCCTCACGTACGCGCATCGGGCCGGTCACGGCCGGGATGGGTGGTGCCGGCGGCGGCAGGCAGGCCGTCAGCAGGGCGGGGGGCATCTCCCCTACCTGCCGGGCGTCTCTGCCGGTCGCCCATCGGTACGGGCGTCCGGTGCGCGGGTGTACCGATGGCGGCAGTACGACGTAGCCGCCATCGGCTTTCACGTCGACTCCGGGGCCGAGTCCTTGACCGGGCTTGCCCTGACTGCATGGCACTCGGCGGCCTGGGTGCCGGTAGTACAGGTGCCATCCACCCGACCCGGTGACCACGTACGCGGTCGGCGGCAGCAAACCTCGGCCAACGAGGTCGGTCATGGTGGTACGGCCACCGTGGGCGGGGTCGATGTCGACCACGACGGTTCCCGACGCGGCACCCGTGCGCAGCGCTAGCTGTCCGTTGGGGACGGCGGCCACGATCGCGGCCACCCGCTCCGGGTCGGTGCTGGCGGCGTAGAAGCCGTGACAGGTCAGGCACGAACAGGCGTTCTGGTCGTGGGTTGGGTCTTCATCGGCTTTCGGGCAGGCCGGGCAGTTGGCCACGGGCCGTTTGGTGCGGCCGAGCATGAACACCGGCCAACCACGACCGGCGTAGGTCAGCGCGGCGGTGACCAGCTGGGCAGGGTCGGGCATAGAGGGAACTCCTTTCCGGTGCGGCGGTCGAGAGCCGGGGCCGCGCGGGTGCTGGCCACCGGGTAGTGAGAGCGCGAAGCGCGCCGATCAGGTCATGCGGCCAGCGGCAGCGCGCCCGACTGCGGCGGCCGGGGTGGGCGGCGCTGGTGGCGTTCCTGCGCGCACTCGGCACAGTCGCGCCGTTGCAGGTAGACGGGACGGCCGCTGCGGGTGTCGGTGCCGTTGATCCGCCGTCCGCAGATGTGGGGATACGGCTCGTCGTCGGTCACCGGTCGACCGAGTGCCGCGCTTGCGGCGAGCCACCGCGCCACCGGTTCACCACCTCGGCCGGGGCCGGGCGGCGATCGCGGCACGGGTGACGGCCTGGCGCAGGTCGCCGAGCAGCCCGACCAACTGACGCCGTGCGGCGGGTTCGGTCGGGGCGAGCGCCACGCGGACACGGATTTCGGCGTGGTCGCGGCCGGCGGCGGTCCGCACCCGCACCAGCACGGCGCGGGCGTGGCCGGGGATGTCGACCACGATTTCCGGGGAGCGGTGTTCGTTGAGGTTGCAGCGGTGGTCCCGGCCGCACCAGTCGGTGTGGTCGGCGCTGCGGCGGTTCATCGGTGTGCCTCGGCGCGTAGCCGGTGAACGACGTTGTAGATGCGCCGTCCGGTGCGGAGTCTCATGCCTCGGTCGCAGCGGCGGCAGGCACGCGGCCGGCGTAGGAAACGAGTGGTGGTCTGGCCGGTGCCGGCGCACCGTTGGCAGGTTTTGAACGGGCTCACCCAGCACAAGAGGCCGTAACCGAGCGTGACTAGTGCGGGGATGGTGGTGAGGGTGATAGCGGCTTTGGTCAGGGGGTCCACGGCAGCCTCCAGGGCCGGTTTTTGGGCGTGTGGGGCTGTGAGCTGCTATCCGCTAGTGGGCAGCTCATGATTCGGTTTGGGTGCTAGCGGGGGTGCTAGCGCTAGCAGCACGGGCCGCTAGCGCTAGCACCCTGGCTGCGGGTTAGCCGGCGGACCGTTTGCGGTCACGCTCCGCAATCGCCGCGAGTAGGTCGGTGTGCTTGATGCCGCGCCGGGTGACTGACTTGCCGTCGATGCGGCGGCCCACGTCGGCGACCTTGATCAGCGGGTGGGGTTTGAGTGCGGTGGTGAGTTGTGCGGCTTCCCATCCGCCGTAGACGTCGGGGCGCAGCTCGGCGAGCAGACCGCACAGCGTTTCGTTCCACGCCGACTTCTCATCGCCCGGCCACACGCGGGCGAGGTCGCCGAGCACGTCGGTGACCGGGGCGATGTCGCGGGTCTGCTCGTCCGGCTTCGGTAGCGTCCCGGCGCTCTGGCGCAGCGTCACGGCGCGGGTGACGATGCGGGCGGCGGCGGTGGTGTCGACGTAGAACGACCGGACCGCCGATGCCTTGGGGCCGAAGCCGCGCAGGATGCCCCACCCGGCCTCAATGACCGGCTGAAACACCGTGGCCCGGTACCCGTTCTTGTACGCCGAGGTGCCAAGGATCATGTCGTTCGCGGTCTGATCGGCCACCGAGAGGCAGAACCGGGAGTTGACGTTGCGGGTGATACCGGTCGGCAAGCTGTCCTTGTCGGGGATCTGCGTGCCGATCAGGATGATCACACCCAGGGCGCGGCCGAGCTTGATGACCTTCTCCAAGAGTTCTCCGGCGTCCTTGCCGTACTTGCTGGTCATCAGCTCTTGCAACTCATCGAACCACGCCACCAACGGATGCAGGCCGGAGTCCTTCAGGCTGGCCAGTTCCGGGGTGACCTTGTTCTCCGGTGCCTTCCCGAGTCGGGCGTAGTGCTCGATGCGCTTGGAGCGGCGGCGGCATTCCTCGTACAGCCACTCGATGAACCCGAAGCACCGGGCGAGGGTGTCGTCATCGAAGCCGTTGCCGTACTCGGCCATCACCGGCTCCAACACCGCGAAGTCACCCACGCCCTTCAACTCGTAACCCCGAATCTCCGTTCGGGGGTCGAGGGCGGCGGCCAGGATCAGATCCCGCAACGCGAACGTCTTCCCCGAACCGGGCTGACCGCCGAACAGGAAGTTGCGGAACATCAGATCCACCGCCACGGTGTCGAGGCGGGGCGTGGTGGCGAACGGGAACGG
Organism: Micromonospora gifhornensis; assembly: GCF_016863515.1. Lineage (GTDB taxonomy): Bacteria > Actinomycetota > Actinomycetes > Mycobacteriales > Micromonosporaceae > Micromonospora > Micromonospora gifhornensis. The sequence goes on along the minus strand of NZ_BOPA01000009.1, from coordinate 5,840 downwards.
CTTGAACACATCCACCTTCACCCCGGCGTTGAGCAGCGGCCAGGCGGGTTGCTTCATCTGCGACGCCGGTTCGTAGCCGACCCACAAGGCGAGTCGGCCCGTGTGGCCGGGGGCTGGTTCGGGCCAGACCTGATCCAGCGGCAACCGCATCGCTGAGGCGAGCTTGCCGCGGCGGGCGACCACCTCGGCGGCTTCCACCCCGTAGGGCAGATCGACCACGGCCAGGTGACCGGGGCCGTCCCGGTGGATGTCGACCGGGAAGCTGATGGCTTTCGGGTCCTTGGCGACGGCGCTGTTGATGGCGGACATTTGCAGCGACGTGAGGGCGCGGCGCACCAGGTCGGCGGTGAGCTTGCGGTAGCGGGTGCCTTCGGTGACCCGGTCGGTGATCGGCCGGTCGGCCGGGCGGCCACGGGTGGCCAGCCATGGCACCACCACCGCGCCGGCCACCGCCGACCACCAGCCCGGCCCGGCCGCGAGGACGATGACGCCGGTTCCGGTGCCCGCGGTTCCGGCCGCGAGCACCCACCACCGCCACACCGATTGACGCTGACGGCGCGCGTCGAGCTTCAACCAGGTGTCCGCGTCACCGCGTGAGGCGGCGGCTTGCCGTAGGTGCCAGTTCCCTTCCTCAGCGGCGGCCCAGCGCAGGGCTTGGCCGATGCTGCGGACCGCACCGATCGGTGCCCACGCCAGGGCTTTCACCGCGTACTTCGGCAACCTCACGCCGTGGTATGCGACCACGTAACCGGCGTCCTTGCTCTGGTGCTTCACGGCGGCGCGTAGGGCACGGCCGGAACGCGCCCAATCGGCGAGGATCGGCCGGCGCTGCTGCTGCCGGGCGACCACGTCGGCGGGGATGTCGTCGGCCATGTCGACCGGCCCGCCGACCCGCTCCGGTCCCGCGTCGACCGTCTCCGCATCCTCGGCGTCGTCGGTGTCGGTGTCGGTGTCGGCTGGTGGGCGGGGGCGGGGTGCGCGGCGGGCGCGGGCGTCGTCCAGGTCGACTACCTCGGCGTCCGGCCCGGTGGCGTCTTCGGTCAGGTCGGCTTCTGCGGCTTGCCAGTCGAAACGGTCGTCATCGGGGGAAGTCATGATGGGGGTTCCTCCAACGGGTCTGTCGGATCGGTAGGGGGCCGGCGGCACGGCCTGTGGGTTTGCGAGGCCGGTGGGCCGTGCCGCCGGGTTGGGTCAGCGCTTGTTGCGGCGGCCGATCGCGATTGCGCCGTTGCCGATCGCGGACTGGCCGTTCACCTGCACCGCGCCGGTCTGCACACTGCTGGTGCTGGTCGTGGTGGGGTCGAAGTTGTAGTGGCCGGCGGTGCAGATGGCCAGGGTTCCGGTGTCGTCGATGGAGACGCTGCGGAAGCCCTTGCCGCACTGGTCGCAGGACGAGATCGCCACAGGTGGTTTCCTTCCGGTTGGTGCCGTCAGCGGGTCTGGCGGCCACCGCACGCCACCGGGTGATGAGCCGGTGGCGGCGGAAGCCGTCAGACCGCGCAGAACAGCGCAGCGATGAACAGCCACCCGACATGCCACGACTGATCGAGGGCGTACATGCCGCCCGCCTTGTCCAGCCAGGCCGGGGACTTACGGAGCTGGTCGGCGATCCAGCGCAGCGGGGTGCGTCGGTCGGCGATGTAGTGCGTCACGGCGGAGATGCCGAGGCCGACCGCCACCCCGGAGGGGTCGAGGCGGAGGCCGGTGCCGGCGATCAGGAACACCAACGCCAGCACCGCCGTAGCCGTGTAGGTGGCCACGTGCGCGGCACAGGCGAGGCGGCCTGCCCATCCGGGCTGGCCCTTGCAGTCGGCTTGGTGCTGGGTCTGGATCCAGTGGTCGGCTACCTGGTGGGCGGCGTAGAGGGTGGCGAACACGGCAGCGAAGGCGGCGGCGTGCGCGCCGGTCGGGTCTGCGAGCATGGATGTCTCTCCCAAGGTCCGTGAGGGTTGCGGGGTGAGGCCGGCGGCACAGCACTGGTTCCTAGGCCGTTGGGCTGTGCCGCCGGGCGTAGCTAGTCGTGCGAGCGAACGAGGTGCGCCAGCGCAGCACCCATGCCGAGCACCGCCACCGGCAGACACGCGACGGCGGTCGTGATCCACCACGGAGCTACCTGCACTCCGGCGGCAACCAGCAGGTGATAGGCGACCTGACCGAGCGCGCCGACAAGCAGTGACGCGATGGCCGACCACTTCGCGAACTGGCGTGCCCGGTCCGGGACGCGGCCGGACAGCCACACGTAGAGGGCGTATGCGCCGTAGGTTTCGACGCCGATCGGCAGGGTGATCGCGGTGTTGATGGCGAGCCCGTCGGCGATACCGGGCAGCGGGTGCACCACGCCGAACCCGGTGAGTCCACCGAGCCCGACCCACCCGGACCAGATAGCCACGAACGCCGGCAACGCCAGCAGGATCACCGGCCACACCACCGCCGGACGGCCCGGCTTGCCGGTGGCCGGCGGGGTGGGCGTGTCCGGGTGACCGACCGTGCTGACCTCGGCCAGCGGCTCGGCGGGTGCGATCGTCGGCGGCTCGGCGGGCGGTGGCGTGTGCTCGGGTACGGCCGGTACTGGTGCCGGGTCCGGGCCGATCGGCTCGGCGTAGTCCCACCGAGGCACCACAGGGCTACCGGTGCCGGTGTCGGGTGCCAGCACCGCACCCCGGACAGCCATCGCCGAGCGCAGCGTGTCGGTGCGGGTCCGCTCGGCGTGCTCGGACTTGAGCCGGGCCAACAACTCATCAGCCTTCGGCGCACCGATGCGGAACTCCCGCATCAACCGGTTACGCGACGGGAACTCCTGCCCATCCGGCAGGGACAGCGCACGGGCGGCGGGCAACAGCTTCTCGACGGGCTGCGGGTAGCGGGTGCCGTTGATCGTGGGAGCGGTCATCAGGCCACCGCCAGCGCCGCGAGCCGGTCAACAGTGGTCGCGTCGAGGTCAGGACCGGCGGTGTACTCCTTGGCGTGGGCGTAGATCTTCCACCCGTGCAAGGTCGGGTAGGCGGTCATCACCTGCCAGGGGCGGCCGTCGTCGTCGGTGTCGGTGTGCTCGCTGCTCAGCAGGTCCGGGGTGTTCAGTCCGGCGAGGTGCAGCCAGGACCGCAGTTCGGCGATGCGGTCGAAGGACACCGCCAGGGCTACGCCGTCGGTGTGGGTGCGGATCTCCGTCGGGTCGGCCAACAGCAGGATTTCGGCCATCACGGCACGTCGGGTCTTGCGGGGGGTGTTCACGCGGATGCTCCTTCGGGGTAGGCGCAGTCGACGCACTCGCCGAGCGAGCGCGGGATGCAGTAGGGCCGGACCACGCCGCACACGCGGCAGGTGCGGCGGGCGATCAGGGCGGCGGCGATGGCGCGCAGTTGGGCGGGGGTGGCGGTGCGCTTCGGCCGGGCCAAATCCAGCCGGTACAGGTAGGCGGCGCGGGTACCACCGACACCGCGCCACAGGATCTGCGCGGCGATGGGTTGGCCACCGGGGCGTAGGCCGGCGGCGCGGAGTTGACGGCGGGTGGCGTAGCCGGCAGGTGCGCCGCGCCACCAGTAGGTAGGGATGCCGTACTTCGACCCGTCCGGGTCGAAGTAGGCGGCACGGATACGGGACATCAGGCCGCGCGGCGCGGGTCGGTGGTGCGGTCGGCGAGGTCGGCGGCGGCGCGGGTTACGCGGGCCTCGGCCCGACGCAACCTGCGCCAGTCCAGCGGCGAAGGGCCGCCGTGGTCCTCGGCGTAGATCAGGGTGACCTGCGCGTCCAACACGTCCAGCTCGGCGGCGATCAGCGGCCACTCGGTGTCAATCGCGGCCAGCTCGGCGGCGGTCGGCTCAGCGGTGGTGGTGGGGAGGTTGGTGATCACTTCGATCGGTTCCTTCCGGATCGGCGGGAGCGTGCGGCCGGCGGGCAGGACCGGCAGTGCCGCTCGTCGGGTGGCAGCGGGGCGAGCCGTTCGCAGCGGTTGCAGGTACGCCACACGGCGCTGTTGCGGGTGGTCACTCGAACGGCAGCGAAGACGCTCACGGTCATGACGGCTCACCTCCACAAGCGGGGATCAAGACGGGAAAGCCCGGGGTGAGGCCGCGCGCTATCAGCGCGACAACCCACCCCGGGACAGGTGCAGAGAGGCAGAAGACGGTCCGCGCGCCAAGATCCGGCCCGCTCGGCCCGCTCGCTCGGGATCTACCGAGGTCGGCCACCGTGTAGCTCAAGGCGGGAATACCGCAAGCCAGATCAAACGCGGCGCTTCTGCTCTGAAGTTCTCAATGACCAGCCGCACAGCGGGACGTAGGCGCGCAGTGCTGTTACGCACTGCCTTCCCCGGACCCCAACTGACGGAGTACAACGTGGCGCTGTATTCGTGACGCTACAACGCCACGTTGTATTCGCGCAAGCACCTGTACCGCGTAGGCTTGTACTGATGACTGACGCTGACCTGCCCGCCGACTGGTGGACGACGGACCATGTACGCACCTACCTCGCTTCGGTAGGTGCCCCGATCAGTCGCGCAACCTGGGCTTCTTACGTCTCACGCGGGCAGGCTCCCGCTCCTGACCGGATGTTCGGCCGGTCCCCGGCGTGGCAGCCCGACACCATCCGGAAGTGGCAGGCCGAGAGGCCGCGTAAAGGCACCACCGGCTAGGTCGGATCATCTGGTGCCCCCTGTCCTCGGCTCCCGTCTACGGCGGCACCTTGCTCGCCTGCCAATGAGACTGCCCGCCGAGCAGCGATCCAGGCAGGTCCTACGCACGGACACGAAGGACACGGCCTATGTCCACTGAGGTCCCACGGCAGTACAAGCCCAATCTCGTGCTGGTCAACCGCCGCAAGGCCGCCGGATGGGATTCGCGCAAGCGCGCAGCGCGAGAGCTGTACCGCGTCGGCCAACAGCGCGGCATCCGCGAGACGCCCACGGTCGAGGCCATCGAAAAGGCGATGTACCGCCACGAGACCGGGCGCGTAGCTGTCACCGACCCGATCTACCGGCAGCTCTACTGCCTGGCGTACGACGCAAAGCCCCACGACCTGTTCGGCGAACTGACCGGCAACGCCGAGGACCGTCCGCACTTCACGGCACGATCTCACAAGTTCGTGACGGCGTTCGTTGGCGCTGAGGGGGCCGCCCGGTTGCGGGAGAGCGCCGGCTGCACGCCGGCCGCGGGACAGTGGCACACCTGCCACTCGGCACCAGTCGAGCACCCGGAAGGCGGCTGCACCCTGTACGTCTGGCCGTGCGGGTCGGTGGTTTTCCACCTTGTCGAGCCTGTGCAATTGTCCACGATCGCGGCGCTAGCCGCGTGGCGAGTCGCCTCCTATGGCGACAACATCAAATGGGCTATCGATTACCTCGCGCCCGTCGCGCCTGTTGAGGATGAGTCTGCGGTGTACGTCCTTGGTGCTCATTGGGTTGTTGAGCCAGCGTGGCCGGCAGAGCTACTAGGAACCGCGCTCCGCATCATGTCAACGCCGAAGGTGTTGTTGCACCGCGATCGGCCGATGGATGACGAACACTTGGCGCATGCCGAACTGGTCGAGCAGTCGTTGCTAGCCGAATCGTACGACCACACAGGCATCGAATCATTCGGCGTGCCGGGAATCTCTGTGGGCTACGCCTCATGGTCCGGAGTCGTGTACCACCCGATCTCCGCCGAGCGATCCCTAACGGAGCCCGAAATAATCTCGTGCGAGCTTGCGATCCAATCCATGTGGGCATATAGCGACGCGATCGCCCGTCAGGTAGAGCAGGGGCGAGACCCACAGGTGCCGCCGGAACATGGATGGCGATACCTTCGGGGAGTCCGCTCCCGGCTCACTGTTTCCCGCCTACGGGAAACCGGACAGCATCAGGCAAT
>NZ_BOPA01000008.1 GCF_016863515.1 Micromonospora gifhornensis | reverse complement strand
GTCGGGCCCGGGCCCGGCAGGCGGCCCGGTCCAGCCCGCGGCGTCAACGGCCTGCTCGACGGTCTGCACGAGGCCAGCGGCAGCCAGTCGAGGTGGTTGTGTACCAGGTCGAGATGCGGCGACCTCCCCATCGTGTGGGAGACGTGCATCGCCTCCCACACCCGGCCGCTCATGCTCGGGTCGTCGGCGTACCCGCGGGGGCCCACACCGTCGAGGGCGGTGGAGGTGACGGAGTCGAGTGTCGCGAAGAGGGTCGCGTCCAGGCCGCGGGTGACCAGTCCTTCGGCGAGCAGGCCGGTCACCTGCTCCCAGGGGCCGTAGTGGTGCGGGGGTGTTCGCCAGGCGACCGGACCGAGCAGGGCAACCCTCACGGGGACGATGCGTCGGCAAGGTCGGCCGGATCAAGCCGCAGAGTGGCGAGCAGCCCCACGTGCTTGGCTAGGTCCACCCGCACCGGTAGTTCCCGCTCGACCCAGTCAGCCCTGACCTGCTGGCCGCGGTTTCGAAGGACATTGGCGATCCGGTCCCTGGCGATGTTCATCGAATGCTCCCTGGCTCGGCCTGGCGTGGTCATGGTCATCTGGCGGAGGTGGGCTGGCGGGCGCGTTCCTGTGAGTGTTTGATCTCCGTCTCGGCTTCGGTCCGGCCGGCCCAGATCCCGCGTTCGACGTCGACGCTCTTGCCGGGTTCGAGGTCCTTGTACACGTCAAAGAAGTGTTGGATCTCGAGCTTGTAGAAGTGCTCCAGATCCGCGATGTCGCCGAGGTGCGCGAGGCGGGGGTCAGCCGTGGGCACGCACAGCACCTTCGGGTCGGGCCCCTTCTCGTCCCGCATGCGGAACATGCCGATGGCCCGGCATCGGATGAGGCAGCCGGGAAAAGTCGATTCCTGTACCAGTACCAGCGCGTCAAGGGGGTCGGTGTCTTCGCCGAGGGTGTGTTCGATGAAGCCGTAGTCGGCCGGGTATTGGGTAGCGGTGAACAGGGTGCGGTCAAGTCGGATCCGGCCGGTCTGGCGATCCATTTCGTATTTGTTGCGTGTTCCCTTGGGAATCTCGATGGTGACGTCGAACTCCATGCGGTTGCTCCGCTCCTCGGACCTTTAGTCGGTGGCCGGCTGTCGGTCTGGTCGTGATGGCTTCGGGGTCCGGGATCTCGAACCGAGGTCCCGGACCCCGCGCCTGCCGACCCGGGCCGGTTGGAGCGTTCAGGTCCGGGCGGGCGCTGTGGGGTGTCGATCGGATTGAAGGTGGCCGCCTTCGGTCTCCCAGGCGGCGACATCGTCACCGTGCCGCGCCAACGGTCGTGAGCGAGGGCTGGGCGGTATGGACAGGATGTCGGTGGCGCGGGTGGTGTTGGCGGAGCGGGAGGCGGCGAGCATGGTCGCCGTAGCCGCGGCGTACGTGGTCTCGGGCGCTATCACGGCCAGGTCGATCCGCAGATCCCGCCGGCCCGTGATGATCACCAACCCGGCCTCGAGAGTGGTGAACCAGCCCACCCGCACCACGCCGCCGCCGACGCCGATCCGGCGGGGATGCCTGTCCCAGGCCGCCGGCTGCAACATGATCCGTTCGATCACGCAACCACGCTGGGCGGTCAGTGCCGTGACCAGGCTGCATAGTTCGACGACCGGGTCACGCGAGGTGGGCCACCAACCGCCGTCGAGCATCGCGCGGCTGGACGGCGGGTCAGCCAGCCGCAGGCGTGCCGTAGGCGGCTCACGGGTGCAGACCCACGTCATACGGTCCTCGGCAGAGCGGACCATCAGTTCCGTTCCTCGGGTACGTCGGCGCCCGGCTCCGTGTCAGGGGGGCCTGGACGGGTGATGGTGGTGGAGGGGGTGGTGCGGCGTCTGGGGGTCAACAGCCGCAGCTGGACGATGCGCCGCACGGTGGCTTGAACGGTCACCAGCAGCACGCCGAACACTGCGGCGAGCAGTAGCGCGACTCCCATCGACAGTTGCCCCTGCGCGCCGAAGAAGTGCACGTCCGTACGCTGACCGTTCTGCAGGATGAAGATCAGTAGCAGGAGCAGCACCACGGCGGACGCTGCGAACGCGATCAGCGAACCCCCGACGCGGACACGCGGCACAGGACGGGGCCGGTCATTGATCTCGGGGCCCGACTGCACTTTGGTGGAGCGGGCGGAGTCGGTGAACCTGGTCATCGTGGACCCTCTTCTCGACGGTGGTGCGCGAAGTACGCGAACCGGGGGCCGCCGGGGTCCAGGACGACATCCTCAGTCTACTCTCCGAGTGGCTGATCGGCACGCCCGAGATGTCGGATCTACCGATCGGACAAGCACGGCCCAGGAGGGCGCCTCAGCTCCTGCCGGGTGGCACGGCAGCTCAACGCATGGCGACTGGAGGTGCGGGGGATCCGATGTCGTTCAGGTGGCGCAGTACCTCGGCCCAGGAGCGAACCAGCGTGGTTTCGCGGTAGTCGATGTCGTGCTCGGCGCAGAACTGCCTGATCAGTGGTCGGGCGCGGCGCAGGTTGGGACACGGCATGCTCGGGAACAGGTGGTGTTCGATCTGGTAGTTCAGGCCGCCGAGCATGATGTCGAGGAACCTCCCGCCACGGACGTTGCGGGAGGTGAGAACCTGCCGCCGGAGGTAGTCGAGCCTGTCGTCGGCGTCGAGGATGGGCATGCCCTTGTGGTTCGGGGCGAAAGAGCAGCCAAGGTAGAGGCCGAGCACGCCCTGGTTGACGAGGATGAACGCGACCGCCTGCGCCGGGTTCAGGACCAGGAACACGGCGGTGAGGTAACCGCCCAGATGCAGGGCCAGCAGTCCGGCTTCGGCGGGTCGGCGGGCGATGCGGCGTGGGCCGAGGACCGCCTTCACGCTGTTGACGTGCAGGTGCAGGCCTTCCAGCAGGAGCAACGGGAAGAACAGATACGCCTGGTAGCGCACGAGCAGCGCACGGAGTCCACGTTGACGACGTGCCTGGTCGGCGGTGAAGGCCAGGGGCGCCACGGTGATGTCGGGGTCCTTGCCTTCGGTGTTGGGGTGCGCGTGGTGCCGGTTGTGCTTGTCCACCCACCAGCCGTAGCTGAGCCCGGTCAGGAGGTTGCCGTGCACGATGCCGATCAGGTCGTTCCCCCGGCGGGAGCTGGCGATCTGCCGGTGCCCCGCGTCGTGGCCGATGAACCCGGCCTGCGCGAAGACCACCGCCAGAGCCACCGCGGCGCCGAGTTGCCACCACGATTCACCCAGTCGGATGAACAGGGCGCACACTCCGGCGAAGGACGTGAGGACGAGGCCGATCCGCACTGCGTAGTAGCCTCGCCGTCGCCCGAGTAGACCCGCCGCTCGGACCAGCCGGGACAGGTTCGCGTAGTCGCTGCCTCGCTGCCCGTCGGTGCCGAGGCTGGTATCGCTCATATGGCGGCTCCCGCTGGTCCTTCTCCGTCTGCCTGTCTCACCGGCGGCTCAACCATCCGGTCGGGCGGGCCATGAGCTGTTGAGGCGTCCGCCGCAGACCCGCGCTCCGCCGGGCACGCCGCATCAGGCCGCACGCTTCCTCCCTGGTCGGCCCCGAGGCGGCCCGCTCCGATGCCACTTCATCTTGAATTTTCGTCATTCGACCAACCCGTCGCAGCGGATTGGCTCAATAGCGCCGGAGCACGGGGGCGCCGCGGGTGGGAGGTGTGGGCCTCGCGAAGGTCCGAGCAGAGCGCGCCTCACGGGGACGGTTCGTCCGCGAGATCGGCCGGATCCAGATGCAGGATGGCGAGCAGCCCAGCGTGCTCTTCGGGGTCCACCCGCTCCGGTAGCTCGCACTCGACCCAGTCGGCCCTGACCTGCTGGCCGCGTTGGCGAAGAATGCTGACGATCTTCTGTCTGGCGATGTTCATCGGATGCTCCCTGGTAAGGCCGTCCGGAAGGGTCGTGCTACCGGCCACTGCGAAAACGCTGGTCCCGGTCGACTACCGGTCAGCGGAGCATCCCGGCTCTCAGTTGGGCCAGAGAGCGCTTCATCAGCCGGGAGACGTGCATCTGGGACATCCCGACCCGGGTGGCGATCTGCGCCTGGGTCAGATCACCGTAGAACCGCATGGTCAGGATCCGACGTTCGCGTAGCGGAAGCGCCGCGAGGAGCAGTCGGAGGGTGAGGTGGTCGTCCACCGCTGCGTATCCCGGATCGGCGGTGCCGATGTGCGCGTGCCGCTCGATGCCGTTGCCCCCGGGCCGTGGCTCGTTGAGTGACTGCGGCCGGTAGACATCGGAGGCGGCGACGGCGGCCATGAGCTGGGCAGCGGTCACGTCCAGGTGGTCGGCGAGTTCCACGTCAGTCGGTTCGCGACCGTGCTGCTGCCCGAGCTTGCGCCGGGCCTCGGGCACCCGGGCGCCCAGTTCCTGCGCCGCTCGCGGCACCCGGATCGCCCAGGCCGAATCGCGGAAGTGTCGTCGGATGCTGCCGAGGATGGTCGGGATGGCGTAGCTGGCGAACGGCACGCCCCGATCGCTGTCGTATCCGTCGACGGCCTTGATCAGGCCGAGCGCGCCGACCTGAGCCAGGTCCTCGTAGGACTCTCCCCGGCCGGTGTAGCGGTGGGCCAGTCGACGCGTCATCGGCAGGTTCGCCTCGATGATCCGGGTCCGCAGCCGGGCACGGTCGGGATCGTCGACGTTCAGGGCTGCGCGTCGACGCAACAGTTGTTCGCTGGCCCCTGTGGCCGGGCTCAGCGTCGGAGGGGACAAAGCGGCTGTGGGTGTCACGATGGTGGAGACCATTTTTTCTACGCCCCTAACGGGCTGGTGGCGGCGAGACTGGCGGCCACCGGGGACCCGGGCGACACCGCCACCGTACGCCTTCATCTGCCCGACCGACACCCCTGAAGGCTTCGGGAACCGGCTCGGCGGTGGAGCCGGTCGTCAGCCGGGCCGGTTGGTGACCGGTACCGGCGCAAGCTGCTCGGAGCCGTCGACGATCGCCTGGGACAGGTCGGACAGTCGCCGGTTGCGGCTGCGGGCGCCGTCGCGCAGTATCGCGAAGGCTTGGCCCACGTCCACCTGGAGGCGTTCGGCCAGGACCCCCTTGGCCTGTTCGATCAGGACACGGCTGTTCAGGGCTGCCTGCAGCTGTTCGGTGAGGACGTCGCGCTGATGGATGGCGCGGTGTTGCAGCAGTCCGATGGTGGCCACGTCGGCGAGCGCCTGACCGATGCGGAGCTTGTCCCCGTCGATGGCCCCTGGCTGGACGTGGAAGAGGTTCAGCGCGCCGATGACCTCGGAGCGCAGGCGCATGGGCAGGGCGTGCACCGCGGCGAAGCCGACCTCGGCCGCGGCGGCGGTGAACCTCGGCCATCGGCCAGTGGTCAGGGTCAGGTCAGCGACCGACACCGGTTGGCCGGAGTTGAAGCAGTCGAGGCAGGGCCCCTGGTCGGTCTGGAGCTGGAACAGCTCCAGCAGTCGGGTGCGTTCGGAGGAGGCGGCTACCACCTGCAGCGTGTCGCGCTGATCGGTCAGGAGCAGCCCGGCCGCCGACACACCCAGCAGCTCGACACATCTCTCGGTCAGCACGTGCAGGAACTCGATCACGTCAAAGTCGTCGATGAGAGTGTCGGCCATCTCTACGAAAACGTCGGCCAGCGGGGTCTCGGCCATGTCAGTTACCTCGTCAATCAGTGGTTCCGCCGGGTCGAGCAGGTGCCGTACGCCGAAGTTGGCGACTGCGGCGCCGAACAGGACCGGCGTGCTGGTGGCGGCGGCGAAGGCGGCCTGGTCGTGGTCGGCACCGGTGAGGGAGAGCAGATCGAGTTCCTCGATCGCGCGGTGCCAGTCCGGCCCGTACTGGCGTGCCGCCTGCTGCGGGCTGAGCTGTTCCTCGATGGCCGCGGTGGCGCCGCCGGGGGTACGGCGGAAGGCGGTCATCTGACCGGTGCGGCGGTCGACGACGCCGTGGAAGTGTCCGGCGATACCGACCGGCCAGGTGACCGGCGTCGGCCGCAGCTTGATCCGTTGCTCGATCTCGTCGAGCAGGGCGAGGGGTTCACGGCCGGGGCGGTCCCATTTGTTGATGAAGGTGATCACGGGGATCCGGCGGGCGCGGCAGACCTCGAACAGTTTCAGGGTCTGCGGTTCGAGGCCCTTGGCGGCGTCGAGGAGCATCACGGCGCAGTCCACGGCGGTGAGGACCCGGTAGGTGTCCTCGGAGAAGTCGGCGTGGCCGGGGGTGTCGAGCAGGTTGACGACCAGGTCGCGGTAGGCGAACTGCAGGACGGCTGAGGTGATCGAGATGCCGCGCTGCTGCTCCATCGCCATCCAGTCGGAGACCACGCCCTTACGGCCGGCCTCCCCGATCACCTGGGCGCGCAGCGCCAACGCCTCGGTAATCGTGGACTTGCCGGCGTCGGGGTGCGAGATCACCGCGAACGTTCGCCGTCGGGCCGCCTCGGCGGCGACGCCGGTGATGGTTGCCGCCGACGGCACTCACCCACCTCCTTCCGCTCGATCCCAGTCTGAACAATACGCTCACGTTAGGGTTGCCTGCTCAGGGTGGGTGAAAGGTCAGGTGCTGGTGGTGGCGCGGGAGACGGTGGGCGATTGCAGCGTGTCCATGTGGCCGGTCAAGGTGGCGGCGAACTCCTCGGCCGTGGCAAGCTGCGCCCGCAGTGCCGCGCAGCGCTCGTGGACGGCTTCCCGGTAGCCGGCGAGGGTGTCGAGCAGTCGCTCGCGTTCGGCCTTGGGCAGGCGGGCGCCTCCGGAGAGCCGATCGACGATGGCCAGCAGGTCGCGCATCTGTTCCAGCGTGAACTCCAGCGGCTTCATCCGCTTGACGACCTGGAGTCGGTCCACGTCGGCTTCGGTGTAGAGGCGGAAGCCGCCCTGGCTGCGGGCGGAGGGCACGATCAGGCCAACCTCCTCGTAGTAGCGGATCGTGCGCAGGCTCAGTCCGGTCCGCTCGGCCACCTCGCCGATCTGCATCAGTGCGCCGTCACCCATCGCTTCCGTCCCGCCTCCCGATCGCGCTCGCAACCCGGTGGGCGTCCACCGGTCGACTGCCGTTCAGGCTAGCTGGCACCACCGTGAGCGACAGCAGCCTGCCGGCCACACCGCCCTGGCCTGACGCGGACCGCCAGTCTCAAACCACAACTCTATCCTCACGGAAGGGTTGGCACGGGCTGCGGAGTCAACCGTCGTGCAGGAGGCCGCCAGCCCGGCGTACCTCACGGTCGGCCTCGTCGTGGGTCAGACCGGTGGTGCCGAGCAGGTCCGTGGCGATGGCCCGGACCTGGGCGACCACGACGCTGCCGGAGAAGCCCACGCCCTGCCGGTAGGCGGCACTCGCCTCGCGTACAGCCCCGCACAGCAGGTCGACCGCCTCTTGGGGTGCCCGTCCACGACGAAGGTCACGGCGGATGACCTTGGCCGCCTCCGCGAGGGCCGCCACCGACTCTGCCAGTTGCGGCGGGCTGGGTTCCCCGTCGCGCAACAGCGTCACCGTGCGTCGGGCGAGCACCCGGGCGTTACGGATGGAGCGTTCGATGTACTCGGCGGCGTCGAGGTACTGCCGCAGGGCGTTGCGCGCGTGCCAGCGCAGCGGAGCCATCGTCGCCGCCTCCTGCCCCTCGGGCAGGATCTCATGGAACGCACCAAGCTTGTCCTCACCTTCACTGAGCAGGACAAGAGCGTCGTGGGCCGGGCCGTCGTCCTGCTCCCGCAGGCCGCGAGCGGCGCCGCACAGACCATCGATCAACACACCGAGCGCGGGCTTGGCAACCCGGGACACCACGGTCAGCGGGTTGACCGGCAGCAGCACCGCCATCACCACCAACGCGACCACACCACCGATCAGCGCGTCGACGACCCGGGAGAAGTAGATGCCCTCGGTGGGCGGGGTGAGGGTGGCGATCAGCACCGCCGAGGCCGCCGACTGCCCGACCACGGCCGCCGTGCCGCCGGCGACCACGGCCGCTCCCATCGCCAGCGCCACCGCCACACCGATCTGCCAACCGCCGGTGCCGATAAACCAGATGAGTCCATCGCCCACGGCGATACCCAACGCCACACCGAACACCAGCTCGACGGCGCGCCGGTAGCGCTGCCCGGTCGAGATTCCCAGCGTGATCACCGCGGAGATCGGGGCGAAGACCGGCTCGGGGTTCCCGATGGCGCGGCTGGCCACCGCCCAGGACACGGCGGCAGCCACCGAGGTCTGCACCACGACGACCGCCAGGGCACGCAGCCGCTGCCACCGTTCCCGCGCGGCACCGGCCGCCCGGGCTCGCAGCCGCGCCGCGCGTCCGCTCACCCGGGTTCCTCCACCGTCGGCCCCGTCACGGCCCCACGCTAGGCAGCGGGAGCACCAGATTGGCACCGGATCGCCACAGTTCGCCCGATGGGCACCTCCTTCGCCTCGTCTCTTACGTGAGGATAGGGTTGCCGGGTGACCGACGTGTGGATGACGCCTGACCGGGCCCGGCTGCGGGTACGTGGCTGCCTACTCACCGCGGCCTGCGGCTACGCGTTGGGCATGCCGTTCGCGGGACAGGAGCGGCCGGACGGTGACGATGTCGATGCGGTTGCCCGCGCCGGAGATCCCTTACCGATCGGCCAACCCGTCGCCGTGATGCTGAAGCATGCCCGACACCTGGCGGGTACCGAGGGCCGGCCGGTCGATGCGGTGACAGCGATAGCCGAAAGGTGGGTGGGCCGGTGGGAACGTGACGACGCACGCGGTGGCCCTCTGCGGCCGCATGTCAGGCCGTGGCCGGGGCCCGAGGGCATCCCGGCGGGCACCCCCCTCGATGACATCCTGTTGGCCATGGTGCCGGTCGGGCTGCTCCCGCTGCCGCCGGCTCAGGTCGCCGCGATCGTCCGCACCGGAATCCCCGACGGGCACGACCCGATCGTCCGCGAGGCGGCGGTGGTGCTGGCATGCGCGGTGGCAGCGGCGTTCACCAGTGACACGGCCAGCCCGGTGGATCGGCCCGCATTCGGCTCGGGACTGGCACGGCTGACCACCGACAATCGACTGGCCGAGCGCGTGGCAGCGGTGACCGCTCTCGGCAGCCTCACCGCCGACGACCTCGCGCGGCGGATGGCGCCCGCCGAGAATCCGCTGATGTTCCTGGTGCCGGCGGCCGTGGCGGCGTTCCTGCGCCACCCCGACAATCCCGCCGCCGTCGTTCGTTACGCCGTCAGCCTCGGCGCGGGCAGCGCCACCGTCGCGGGAATGGCAGGCGCGATCGCTGGAGCCCGGTGCGGCGGCACCCTGCTGCCCGCGCCATGGCTGCGCCGCCTGCAGGACCGCGACCGGATCACCGAGGTAGCCGACGCCCTCACGCCAGCCCGATCGACAAATCTGGGGCTACGCCAGCACGGCGGCCCAGGCGCACATTAGCCAGATCACACGGTCGGGTCCGGGTTGTCCCGCCCGCCTCCGACCTTGCGCCCTGTCGAGTGCCGGTCGAAGGCCAGACTCGCACGTTAGAGTAGGGTCGCCGAGCGCCGATCGTACAGCTGGCGCCGCGACGCCTCGGGGCGACGGGTTTTGTCCTACCTTCCCGCCGCCTCGGGGCGACGTCGCCTACCCGGCATGGCGAGAGGCGACCGGCGGGCAATGCGGCTCGTCTGTCCCGCCTACGGCGCGACCATTCACGCTGACATGATCGTCCTGCCGCGGTAGCACATTCCCGCCCGACCCGCGTGACTGCGGGCGGGATGCCCGCGCATCGCGGCGCGCGTCGACCACCGTGAGGCCCGTGACCACTCCGCGTTCGACAACCACACCCGAACCCACCAACGGTTTCCACGGATGGCGGATCGTCGGCTACGCCGCAGCGGCGCTCGCGATGACCGCACCCGGCCAGACCGTGGCGGTGTCGACCTTCGTCGACCCGCTCATCGCCGACCTCGACATCAGCCGGTCGGCGATCTCCACCACATACCTCATCGGCACCCTGACCGGGGCGGCGGCCCTGCCCGCGATCGGCCGGCTGATCGACCGTTACGGGGTACGTCGCTGCATGCTGGTCATCGCGGCGGTGTTCGGCGCCGTGCTGGTCGCGCTGTCGGCCGTGTCGGGAATCGTCGGTCTCACCGCCGGTTTCGTCGGCATCCGGATGGCCGGGCAGGGCGCCCTCGGTCTGGCCGCGAACGCCGTCACCGCGCACTGGTTCCGGCGTCGGCGGGGTCTGGCGCTGGGGGTCGTCTCCGCCGTCGGCGCCGCGGGAATCTCCCTCGCCCCGCTACTGCTGGAACGGCTCATCGCTCATCACGGCTGGCGCACGTCCTGGCTCGTCGAAGGGCTTCTCGTGTGGGCGATCGTCATCCCGATCGCGCTGTTCGGTATCCGAAACCGCCCCGAGGACATCGGCCAACGGGTCGACGGCGCGCCGGACGACAGCCACCACACCAGCAGCACCTTCGCCGACCTCGATCACCGCCAGGCGCTGCGTACGCCGTACTTCTGGGTGCTCTGCGGCAGCGTCGCGGCCTCCGGTCTGCTCACCACCGCCGTGGCGTTCCACCAGATCAGCCTGCTAACCGAACGGGGGCTGACCACCGCGGCGGCGGCGAACTTCCTGCCGCAGACCCTCGCGGGACTCGCTATGACGTTGCTCGTCGGCGCTCTGATCGACCGCGCCAGCCCTCGGGGCGTGCTGCTCGCCGCCATGGCAGGACTGGCCGCAGCGCTCGTCTGGGCGACCCAGGTCGCGCCGGGCTGGTCGGCACTCGGATTCGGCATGGCCCTCGGCGCCGCTTCCAACGCCATCCGTACCGCCGAGGCTGCTCTCACCCCGCGCCTGTTCGGAGTCGCCCACCTGGGCACCATCCGTGGGACGGTCACCGCCGTCAACGTCGGCTCGACCGCGTTCGGCCCCGTCCTGTTCGCCCCCGGACACGACCTCACCGGCAGCTACACGGGGGTCCTGCTGATCGGCGCGGCGCTACCCCTGGCCGTGGGCGTCGCCGCGCTTCTGGCGCCATTGCCGGCCCACGAACACGTCCTTCCTCGGCGACGCCAACGGTCCGCGGCTTCCCGGTGACCCCGACCGACGGGCAGGCCCGCTCCATATATACCCTGACGTTAGAGTGGGTCTCGTGGGTTGCCGCGACACCCGACCAGTTGGAGGATCCGGTGCGCCCCGTGACCCGCATCGAACTTCTCGACCACGTGGAGACCGCCTTCGACGGTGGTCCCGCCAGCCGCGACGCACTGCTCGCCGCCGCCGTGGAAAGCAACGCCCGACCGGACGTCATCGCCCTGCTGCACCGCCTACCCGACCGCGACTTCCGCCAACTACGCGACCTGTGGAAAGAGATGGCCGATGTCCCTATCGACGCCTGAACTGCCACCGCCGCACGCCCCGGACACGCCCTTCGGGACACCTTGGCGACTCTACCCGTGCGTTAGAGTATGGTCTGGCGCGAGTGATCGCGGAAAGGTGGTGAGCCAATGCTGCGGGCACAACCGAGCTGGTCGCACCGGGTACGTGGTGCCATGATGCTGGCGGCCTGCGGTGACGCCCTCGGCGCGCCCTTCGAGGGCCGGGCACCGGCGGACCGAGCCGAGATCGACGACTGGATCAACCAGTCAACCCAGCCGGTGCGGTTCACCGATGACACCACCTCGACTCTCGTCGTGGCCGACCACCTGACCCGCAGGTGGGGCATCGTGAATGAGGACGAACTCGCCGACGAGCTCGCCCGGGAGTGGGCGCGCGACCCCGAACGCGGCTACGGCCACGGCGCCGCCCATCACCGACGCTGCGGACGCGCTGGCCGCCCTCGCCTGTCGCCGGCAGATGCTGCGCTCCCGCTGACCGAGCCCACCGCGAAGCGGAGAGCCGCCTGGCATGGCCGGCACGGCCCCGACGACGCAATGAGGAGCGCGTGGACATCCACGACGTGAACGAGCGTTGGTACCGCAGCATCGTCAACCTGACGAGCCGCGCCCGGACGGCCTGCAGCAGATGACCCGGCCCGCGACGGACGCCATCGTGGTGGCGCTCGCGCTCCTGTTCCTCTTGTCGGCGTGGCGGTACCGTGGCCGCCGGCCTGGCCACCGCGATCGTGCTGCTCAGCCGGCAGATGGTCGTCCTAGCGGCGCCGCTGGCGGCGCTCGCGGCCCTGTCCCGGGTGGCCGTGGGCGTGCACTATCCGTACGACGTCCTGTGCGGGGTCGCGCTCGGCGTGTTGATCATCACAAGCACCGTTTCGGTGACGGCGGCCCCTGCGACCGCCCGCCTCACGTCACGGCTTCGTCAGCGAGGTCGGTGATTTGAACTCGCACAATCCGGACGACCTAGTACTGCAACGGCAGTTGGTCAGGGGTAGCCGCGTCGTCGGTAGTGGCAGGTTCGGGCTTGGTGTTGGCGTCGTCTGCGCCATCGGGACCAGGCCCAGACCTGCTGGGGTAGGTGGGTCGATCGCACTGCAAGTGCGGTGAGCAGTCTTCGGATCTCCGGTACGGTGTAGCCGATCATCGTGTCGTCGCCGGGACTGGTTCCCCTTTTGTCGTTAGGGATCGGGCGACGGTCAGCCAGGCGTGGGCGGCCATGGACAGGGTGATGTGGGCGTACCAGGCTCGCCAGTCGCGGACCTGGTATTCGTCGAGGCCGGTTTCGTTCTTGGCCTGTTGGAAGCACTCCTCGATCGCCCAGCGGGTGCCGGCGATGCGGGCCAGGTCGACTAGGCGGGTGCGGCGAGGGCCGTAGCAGACGTAGTAGGCGATCTCCCCGGTACTCATGTTGCGTCGGGCGAGCAGCCAGTGCCCGCGACCGGGCTGCCAGCAGATCCGCACCGGCACTCGTGCCCACCAATACTCGCGGGGACCGTGGGCACCCACGCCGGCGGACAGCCGACACCACGCCTGAGCAGGCAGAGCGGCGATCAAGTCGTCGGCCCGCGCCCGCCCCATCGTGGTGGTGATCATGTCGTCGTTGCGGCGGGTCGCGACCACATAAGCCACATCCCGGTGTTCCAGCCACACCCGCAGCGACTTCGACTGCCCGTAGGCCTCGTCCATAGTCACCCACCCCACCGGCACCCCAGCGTCCAACGCACGGGCCAGCATCTGGCGGGCCATCTGCACCTTCGTGGCGAAGGTGACCTCGTTGGGGATCCCCGCTGCCCGACACCGGTCCCGGTCATCGGTCCACGACGCCGGAAGGTACAACTGCCGGTCGATCAACGCGTGGCCTTTGGACGAGCGATAGGCCAGGAACACCCCGACCTGGCAGTTCTCCGTCCGTCCCGCGGTGCCGGAGTACTGACGTTGCACCCCGGCCGACCGCGTGCCCTTCTTCAGGAAGCCGGTGTCGTCAACGATCAGCACACCGGCCGGATCGCCGAGATGCTCGACCACGTAGTCCCGCACATCGTCGCGGACAGCGTCGACGTCCCAGTCCGCCCACCGCAACAACCGCTGCATCCCGTCCGGCGACACATCACCGGCCTGCTCCGCCAGAGTCCAGCCGTTCTTGCGACCCAGACCCGAGACCAGCCCGCACAGGTACTGACGCGCCCGCCGACGAGGCTCCGACCGGCGAAAACGCACACCGATCCGAGCATGCAACCGGTCCAACTCCCCATGCCACCGATCGACATCAACATCCGCCACAGGCAGACCAACGAACGCGAGCCGAACTCGACTCGCCTACTGCCGTTGCAGTACTAGGCCGTGTCTTCAAAGGTTCACAACCATTGGAGTAGCGCGGCGATAGTGACGGTGGCCTGGAACGAGGTCGCGGTCTTGTCGTAGCGGCGGGGCCGCCGGCGGATGCGGGCCTGGCAGACCGATCCGTCCGCGCCGCCTGTGGTGTTGCTGCACTCCCCGGCGGAGCTGGACGTCTGGCTGAGCGGGCTGCCCCGGCGGTGAGGACGGGCGGATCCTCGCCTACTGACAGCCGCCGAACTGAGAGGACCGAGGATGAAGTCGACGGAGACACCGGTACGCGACCAGATCACCGCCTTCCTGCACGGCTACGCGCGGGCCGTCGAGGCCGGCGACAACGGCGCCGTTGCCGCGAGCTACGCCGAGACGTACATCGAGGGCGACCTCGGGCGGGGCGGCGGCCGTCATCAACGACGCCGGGTACCGGGCCGCTCTCGACGAACGCCACACGGCGATGACCGAGCAGTTTGGTCTGACCGGAGTCCAGTTGACGGTCCTGGACGTTCTCGATCTCGCACCGGGGTACGTCCTCGTACCGACCGAGTGGACGTTGGACTTCGCGCCGCCGCAGGGCAAGGCCGGCAGCGCGCGGTTCGCACAGACCTACGTGGTGCGCTGCGACGGCGACCGGCCACAGATCCTGCTCTACCTCTCGCACGAGCGCGTGGACGATGTCATGCGCGAGCTGGGGCTCACCGGCTGACCGTCCATGGCGAGTACGTCGTCGGCCCGCCCCCGGTGGGGAGCGGGCCGACGACGTGAGATGGCCCGGCCGGGATCACACCGGCCGGGCCACCGGTCAGGACTCCAGGCGTCGACGCCGGGCGAGGAAGAACATGACCGCGCCCAGGACGACCATCACACCTCCGACGCCGGTCATGGCCGGGACCACACTTCCGCCGGTGACCGGCAGGATGGGTTGCTTGCCTCCACCACCAGGTTTGCCGGGTGCGCCAGGGCTGCCAGGTGCACCGGGGCTGCCGGGTGCTCCGGGGCTGCCGGGTGCACCGGGCGCTCCGGGGGGTCCGGACGGACCAGGTGCCCCGGGGCTGCCGGGCGCGCCCGGACTACCGGGTGCTCCGGGGGCTCCGGGTGCGCCCGGGCTACCGGGTGCTCCGGGGCTGCCAGGTGCTCCGGGGCTGCCGGACGGGCCGGGTGGGCCGGTGGGCCCGGGTGGGCCGGTCGGTCCGGGCGGGCCCGTCGGCCCGGCGCAGATCGGTGCGGTGATGACGTTGGTGTCGAGGGTGACGGCGGCGGTTCGCGCCAGCGCGCGGCCCTGGAGGGTCGCGCCCGTGGCCATCGTGATCGCGGCCTGAGCCATGATGGTGCCCACGAAGGTGGTGCCGGTGCCGATCGTCGCCGAGCTGCCGATCTTCCAGAACACGTTGCAGGCCGACGCCCCGTTGGTCAGGACGACGCTGCTGTTCGACGCCGTCGTCAGCGAGGAGTCGACCTGGAAGATGAACACGGCCGACGGGTCGCCCTGGCCGTTGAGCGTCAACGCTCCGGTCAGTTGGGCGGCCCCGATCCGGTAGACCCCTTCGTTGAGTGTGTTGCCACCCAGCTCCGCCGGGAGGTTGGTGAACGGGGTCCGGCCGGCGGCGTCGTTGAAGGCGATGGTCAGGTCGCTCTGAGCTTGGAGCGCGACCGCGTCGCCGAGGTGCACCTCCCCGCCGATGGTTGCCGTTCCGAAGCCGGACGCGGTGTTTCCGGGGAACCGCCCGAGGCTCTGGGCCAGGAAGCTAGGGCCGGTGTTGGTGGGCTCCGCTCCGGCGAGGACGGAGAAGTCGGCCGCCGTCCCCAGGTTGACCGGTGCTACCTGCGCGTTTGCGGCGGTCGAGCTGAAGATCAGCAGGCTGGCTGCCACCGTGGCGGCTGCGCCAGCCGCGAGCGACGGCAGGACCACCCGCCGCCGTAGCCAATTCTTGGGTTTAGCTGTCACAGAACACCCTCCGTGGGTACTACTCGCAGGAGACGTCCAACGAGCGGCGTCCTGCGTGATACGGCCTGAATGGCGCCGATGAAGCGCGCTGACCACCACATCACGTCAGGTGCTCCAATGAGGGCAAATCGGAACAATAGCCCCGATCCCATCTATCCGAATCGGACTGACATTCGCATTCGCTTTCGCCGGTTCTGGGAGTAGCGGGCGGGTCCTAACCCAAGAAACCGAGCGGATCTCGGCCTTATGCAGTGTCTTTAAAGGATCTTCGTGTCGGATGATGTAGCGCGTGGGTCGTCGCTACGAGTTGTCTGACGTCGAGTGGGAAGCGCTGTCGAGGTACCTGCCGTCGGCGGTGACCGGTGGTCGGCCTCGGGTCGATGACCGGAGGGCGCTCAATGGGATCGTGTGGAAGATCCGGGCCGGGGCGGCGTGGCGGGATGTGCCCGCCCGCTACGGGTCCTGGCAGTCGATCTACACCCGTTTCAGCAGGTGGGCCCTGGACGGCACGCTCGAGCGGATGCTCGCCGGCGTCCAGGCCGACGCGGACGCGGCCAGGGATATCGACTGGCTGGTGTCGGTGGACTCCACGATCGTGCGAGCCCACCAGCACGCCGCGGGCGCTAAAGGGGGCGCCGAGAATCGGACGAACCACAAGATCACGCCCTCGGTCGAAATCGAGGTGGACTGACCACCAAGATTCACCTCGCCTGCGACGGCGTCGGGCGAACCCTGGCGTTCGTGCTCTCCGGCGGCAACGTCAACGACTGCACCCGCTTCACCCACGTCATGGCTGCCATCCGGGTCGAGCGGCCAGGTCCCGGCCGACCTCGGGTCCGCCCGGACCATGTCATCGCCGACAAGGGCTACAGCACCAGGGCCATCCGGGCGGACCTGCGCCGACGCGGCATCGGGCACACGAGCCCTGAACGCGCCGACCAGCAGGCCAACCGCCACCGACGAGGCAACTGTGGCGGCCGGCCACCGGCGTTCGACAAACAGCTCTACAAGCGGCGCAACGTCGTCGAGCGCTGCTTCAACCGGCTCAAGCAGTGCCGCAGCGTCGCGACCCGCTACGACAAGACCGCGACCTCGTTCCAGGCCACCGTCACCATCGCCGCGCTACTCCAATGGTTGCAAACCTTTGAAGACACGGCCTAGCAGGTGATGATCATCACCGTGGCTGAACTCTACCCTCACCAGACGGTAGAGTCCGCATAGGTCGTCGAGGTGCGGCTACGGCCCCTCGCGGTCTCTTGAGCGGTGTTCTCCCGGGCAACGATGCCCGGAAACGGTCCGGAAACGTCCGACCGGTACTGGTATGTGCAGATCACGTCGTTCCCTGCAGGGGGCGGCATCGTGTGTGCGTCTGGGGCGTGCACCCTGAGTGGAAACGGCTGTATGTCTTCGATGCTGTCCGCGGTCGCCCGGCCGCGTCTGTCCCGCCCGTCGTGGTTGTCGCCGAAGGTGTTCCGGACCGAGGTCCTCGCCGGGCTGGTGGTGGCGTTGGCGTTGATTCCGGAGGCGATCAGCTTCTCGATCCTGGCCGGCGTGGATCCGCGGGTCGGGTTGTTCGCCTCGTTCACGATGGCCGTGGTCATCTCGATCTGCGGTGGCCGGCCGGCGATGATCAGTGCGGCGACCGGCGCGATCGCCCTGGTCGTCGCGCCGCTGGCGAAGGAGCACGGCCTGGACTACCTGATCGCGGCGGTGATCCTGGGCGGGGCGATCCAGGTGCTGTTGGCCGCCCTCGGGGTGGCGAGGCTGATGCGGTTCATCCCGCGCAGCGTGATGGTCGGTTTCGTCAACGCCCTGGCGATCCTGATCTTCGCCGCGCAGGTGCCGTACCTGCTCGGGGTGCCGTGGCTGGTCTACCCCCTCGTCGCCGTCGCCCTGGTAATCATGGTCGGGCTGCCCCGACTCACCCGGGCCGTCCCCGCCCCGCTGGTCGCGATCGTCGTGCTCACCGTGATCACTGTCGCCGCCGCGGTGACCGTGCCGACCGTCGGCGACCAGGGTGAACTGCCCAACAGCCTGCCCACCCTCGGCTTGCCGCAGATCCCCTGGACGATGGACACCCTGGCCCTGCTCGCCCCCTACGCCTTCGGTGTCGCGCTGGTCGGGCTGATGGAGTCGCTGATGACCGCGAAGCTGGTCGACGACATCACCGACACCCACTCCAACAAGACCCGCGAGTCCTGGGGCCAAGGTGTGGCGAACATCGTCACCGGCTTCTTCGGCGGCATGGGCGGCTGCGCCATGATCGGCCAGACGATGATCAACGTGAAGGCGTCCGGCGCCCGGACCCGCCTGTCGACGTTCCTGTCCGGGGTCTTCCTGCTCATCCTGGTCGTGGCACTCGGCGACGTGGTCGCCACCATCCCGATGGCCGCCCTCGTCGCCGTCATGATCATCGTTGCGGTCTCCACCTTCGACTGGCACTCCGTGGCCCCCGCCACCCTCAAGCGCATGCCCCTGGGCGAGACCCTCGTCATGGTCACCACCGTCGCCACCACCCTGGCCACCCACAACCTCGCCATCGGCGTCGTCGCCGGCGTACTCACCGCCATGGTCATCTTCGCCCGCCGGGTCGCCCACCTCGTCGAGGTCACCAGCGTGCTCGACCCCGACGGCGGCACCCGCATCTACTCCGTACACGGCGAACTCTTCTTCGCCTCCAGCAACGACCTCGTCTACCAGTTCGACTACGCCGGCGACCCCGACAAGGTGATCATCGACATGAGTCGCGCCCACGTGTGGGACGCCTCCTCCGTCGCTGCCCTAGACGCCATCACCACCAAATACGCAGCGCGGGGCAAGACCGTCGAGATCATCGAGCTGAACAAGCCCAGCGCCGCCATCCACGGCACCCTCGCCGGCACCCTCAGCGCGGGCCACTGATACCAAAGATCGGGCCTGATGCCGGGCCCCAACATCCGCGGCCCGGCCGGCAGTCGACGCCCGCAGACTGGCGAGGCCGCCGAACGTGTAGCTCGGTGAAAGCTCTCGTCACAGGGCATGACGGCCGGTGGCGACGAGCGCAACCAAGCCGGCGACCGCAAAGGCGGTCAACATCACCACCCCGGTGCGGAAACCGCCGATCCCGCCGCCCAGGCTCCACATGAGCGCGGTGGCGGCGGGCCCGATGGTCGTGCCCAGCGTGCGGACCAGATTGCTCACTCCCCCGGCGGTGCCGGCCCTTCCCTCCGGCGCTGCGGCAAGCAGCAAGGTCACCGTGGGTGAGTTGAACAAGGCCATGCCTGCTCCGATCAGCAGCATTCGCCACGACAGGTCGACGACGTTGGCAGCCGGGCCGAGGGTCAGCATGCTCAGCAGGCCAGCCACTGTCATCGCGACACCGGCGGCGGCGACGGGCAACGGCTGGTACCGGTCGGCCAGCAGGCCGGCCAGCGGCGCCACCAGCGACGCGGCGGCGGTGAAGAACAGCATCGCCACGCCGAGCACCGACGGCCCGTCGTCGAGAACCTCGGCGACGAAGTACGGCAGTGAGAAAACCACCAGCCCGAGCAGCGAGGCCATCAACATCAACGCGAGGGCCGGGAGACCGAAGGCACGGCGACGCAGCAGGGCCAGCACCGGGCGGGACGACGACAGCCGTGACCAGGCCACCGTCAACACCACCGCGACGGCTCCGAGTACCAGTGACCACCACCAGCCGGTCTGCACGTACTCGACAGACAGCAGCGCCAAGACGACCGCGCCGCCGAGCAGCAGGGCCTCCACCGCGAGACCTCGGCCCGGCATCGGCACACGGTGGGCCCGGTCGGTCGGGATGGTGCGCCACCCGGCGATGACGACCGGGACGAGCAACGGCGCCTTGAACAGGAACACCGCCCGCCAACCGAAGCCGTCGGCGACGAACCCGCCGAGCGGGGCGATGACCACACTGCCCAACATCATGATCGTGCTGATGTAACTCAACGCTCGACCCCGATGCTGCGGACGCACCGCCGCGGCGACGATCGGTAGGTAGCCCGCCAGATAGACAGCGGACGCCACGCCCTGCATCACGCGGGCGACGAGGAGCACCCAGAACGCCGGCGCGAGCGCAGCCAGCACGCTGGCCACCCCCAACACCACCAAGGGTGAAGATGAAGACGCGGCGCAGGTCGGCGTTGTCGATCCATCGGCCGGCGGGCAACGCCAGCGCCGCCAACGGCAAGGCGTACGCCAGCACGACCCAGGTCGTCGCGGACGCGGAGACGTTCATCTCGGCGGCCACCGACGGCAGCACGAACGCCGCCATGCTCGACTCGGACGCACGACAAGGGTGGCCGTCCCGAACGTCACCACCGCCGCCCACCGGGTCCGGTCAGCGCGGGCCGGTGCGGTGGTGGGGCCGGTGCCGGTCACTGCCGCGACCGGCAGATCAGGCGCGGCCACCAGGTGAGCGGAGCAACAGGATTGAGGATGGTCACGACCCGCATATCCGCTAAAGTACAACGGTCGTGGCAGATTGGGAGCGGGGGGCGTCGTGCGGTCCGAAGCGACAGAGTCAGACCAACCACGGATGCGCCGAGGCCGACCCGGCAAGCGGGCAGCGATCCTCGCCGCCGCAGGACGAGTCTTCGGCCGCGACGGATACGCCCGGGCCGGCATCGACGCGATCGCCGCCGAGGCCGGAGTGTCGACCCGGACCATCTACCACCACTTCGACGGCAAGGACGACCTGTTCTCCGCCGTGGTCACCGCCAGCACGGCCCAGGTCGCCGACACCCTCACCGAACTCATCGCCGCTCACCTCAACGATCCGGCCGCGCCACCACATCGGGCCCTCGTCGCGCTGGCCCACGACTGGATCGCCGCGCAGGCCGAGTTCGCCGACCACTTCGCCATGGTCCGGCAGATCAACATCGAAGCGACCCACGTACCCGCAGCGGCCCTCCACACCTGGCACGAGACAGGGCCGGCCCGAGTGATGGCGGCGCTGACCAACCGCCTCGCCGCCATGGCGCGGCAGGGCACGCTGAGGGTCTTCGACGCCGAGCGGGCGGCGAGCCACTATCTGCTGCTCACCGTCGCCGCCATCGACGCCGCCTCCTACCACGGGGCTGTCCCGCTACCCGCAGCCGAGACCACGGCGATCATCACCACCGGCGTGACCGCCTTCCTCGACGGCTACCGACCACGAGCCCAAGACACGGCATGACCTCACGGCAGCAGCCGTCATCTCCGTCGCCACCTGTGGCACCGACTCACCACCAGCCACCTCGACACGACCCCTGGCCGGAAACTGATCAGGCCCTGCCGCCGCGGCTCGATTCGCCGGCCGGGACCACGTAGACGCTGAGGCCCTCAACCGTCGACACCCGCAGTGCCCCCAGATGCGGATCAATCGATAGTTCCCGACCATCATCGCTGAACCGAGCAAACAGATCCGCGACCGCGTCGAGGTCAGCGGCAGGTACGACGAGTTGCCACTGTCCGGGCAAGGTAGCGCCGTCACGCATCGGGAGAAACGCGGCGTGTTGCAGGGTGGCGCCAAGCGCCTCCCGATAGAAGCGACGGACCAACTCCGGACGCGGACAACTGAGCACCATCCGGTACGGCGCCATGGGCAAGCCGACCGGATGCCGCCAACCAACGGCCGGAGTCGGACGCCAGACGGAAACGGCCGCACCGAAAGGATCGATCAGGGTTGCGAGGCGCCCCTGCCCCGGGACGTCGA
The DNA here is from genome assembly GCF_016863515.1 of Micromonospora gifhornensis. Taxonomy (GTDB): domain Bacteria; phylum Actinomycetota; class Actinomycetes; order Mycobacteriales; family Micromonosporaceae; genus Micromonospora; species Micromonospora gifhornensis. Next base: position 78,993 of record NZ_BOPA01000008.1, on the reverse strand, counting down.
AGGGAGCGACAACTACTTCCGCACCGCTGGCCACCGCTGCCGCCACTCGTCCATCGACATCATCCACGCGATGGTAGAAGGCAAGGTGGGCCGGGGTCCCCGGCGGGTAGATCGGCGCCGCCAGGTCGCTCACCGTACCGATCGGGAATTCGCCAACCGTGATGACCGTGGCGCGACGCCAGTCGGTCTCATCCACGGCGAAACGCCAACCGAGCAACGCCGAGAAGAACGCCGCCGTGCCGGGAATATCCCTGGTCTTCACGTCCATCCAGCAGAACTCACCGCCAGCACCAATAGAGACCACCTTGGCTGCCGAGCGCCGAGTCCTCACAGGTCCACCCTGTCTCCGGTGGCGAACAGATGCAACCTTATTCCCGTAAGCCTATGACCATCGGCTGACGGGCCCGAGCTCAGCCGACGAAGCTCGGGTACGCCCCAGCGCCCCGGCCGGGCCGCATCTGACGGTACGGGCCGACACCGGGTACCACACGGTTCTGCGCCCCACATTTCGCCCCGACAAGGCCCGGGCAGCCGAAGCAATAGAAAGACTCCTGGTCAAAGGCTGTTTCGGACGAAGTCTCAACACCGATCATCGAAGTGCAGTGTGGGGCGCTGTGTGACCACGGCTGTGACCACGAGATCACAAACAATCGGCGTCAGTCGATGACTGACGCCGATTGACCTGCATAAACGCGAGGTGGAGCCGAGGGGACTCGAACCCCTGACCCCCACACTGCCAGTGTGGTGCGCTACCAGCTGCGCCACGGCCCCTTGCGGTTGTCCCCGGTCACCCGGGCACTGGAAGAACTATACACACGGCGCCCGGCATGGTCATCTGGCGGGGGTACCCACCGGGCGGGTCAGTTGAGCGTCACGTCCGGCGGGAAATGTGCCACCGCGGCCATCATGCCGCCCTGCCGGCGCAGCACCATGGGCCACAGGTCGTCGGGGCGCTCGACGAAGGCGTCGCCGGGCAGCGCGTCCAGCACGAACCAGGAACCCTCCTCGATCTCCTGCTCCAGTTGCCCGCTGCCCCAGCCGGCGTACCCGGCGAAGACCCGGATGGTCTGCACGCTCTCCCGCAGCCGGTCCGGGTCGACGGACAGGTCGAGGGTGCCGACGGCTCCGGAGACCTGGTGGAAGCCTTTGAGACGGCGGACCGGCGAATGCATCCGGGCCAGGCAGATCGCCGACTCGGGCTGCACCGGGCCACCCTCGAACAGCACCGCCGGGTGCCGGGCCAGATCACCCCAGTCGCGCAACACGTCGGCCACCGGAACCTCGGTCGCCCGGTTGAGGACCACGCCGAGGGCGCCGCCGGGCTCGTGGGCGACCAACAGGACCACCGTACGGTCGAAGTTCGGATCTTTCAGTGCGGGCGTCGCCACCAGTAGTTTCCCGGTCATCGACTCCATGGCTCGCCCGCCGATCGCCTGCCCCTCTCCCTGCATCACGTGTACCCGTCAGCCGTGTAGCAGCCGAGAGGGCCGGTCATGAAGACCACCAACGAGCCCTGTCGATGCCATCCGCGCTGTCGTAGCCATGTCTGGCACGATAGCTTGCGTCCCCGGCCGTGGCGAAGGTCTGATCGTCGGGTGATCGACAGTGATGCGCGGAGATCCGTCACGGCTGTCGATAATCGCAGCCAGCACCTGGGACGAACCGGCTGACGGTGAGCTCCGGCAACGCCGAATGGCCCTGTCGGCCGGAGCCGCCCGGTTAGATTCAGGGGCGATGGCAACGGTCCGCGACACCACCTACGAGCTGCTCCGCGCGTTGGGCATGACCACCGTGTTCGGCAACCCCGGGTCGACCGAGGAGCCGTTCCTGCATGCCTTCCCCGACGACTTCCAGTACGTGCACGCGCTGCACGAGGCGTCGGTGGTCGGCATGGCCGACGGGTACGCCCAGGTCACCGGACGACCGGCGCACGTCAACCTGCACACGGCACCCGGCACCGGCAACGCCATGGGCAACATCGTCACCGCCTGGCACAACCGGACACCGCTGATCGTCACCGCCGGGCAGCAGACCCGGCAGATGCTGCTGCTCGAACCGCGCCTCACCGCCCGCCGTCCCACCGAGCTGCCCCAGCCGTACGTGAAGTGGGCGTACGAGCCGGTCCGCGCGCAGGACGTGCCGGCGTCGCTGATGCGGGCGTACGCCACCGCGATCCAACCGCCCGCCGGGCCGGTCTTTCTCTCCCTGCCGTTGGACGACTGGGCGCAGCCCGCCGATCCGCCACCCGCGGTCCGGTCCGTGGCGACCCGGTTCGCGCCCGACCCGCAGCGGCTGCGGCAGTTCGTCGCCGCCCTGACCAGCGCCCGGTCACCGGTCATGGTGCTCGGTGCGGCGGTGGACCGCGCCGACGCCTGGGACTCGGCGGTGGCCGTGGCCGAGCGGCTGGCCGCGCCGGTCTGGTCGGCGCCCGCGCCCGAGCGGACCGCCTTCCCCGAGAGCCACCCGCATTTTCAGGGCGTGCTGCCCTACGCCGCCGGGCCGCTGGCCGAACGGCTGCACGGGCACGACACCGTGCTGGTGGTCGGTGCTCCGGTGTTCCGGTACTACCCGCACGTGCCCGGCGACACCGTGCCCGAGGGTGCCCAACTGCTGCACGTCACCGACGATCCGGAGGAGGCGGCTCGCGCTCCGGTCGGGGACAGTCTGCTCGGCGACGCCGGACTCACCCTCGCCGCGCTTGCCGAACTGCTGCCGTCGGCGGATCGGCCGCCGCCGGCCACCCCACCTGATCCGCCACCGGTCGAGGATTCCCTCCCGCTGAGTGCGGACGCGCTCTTCGCCGCGTTGGCGCGGTACTGGCCCTCCGACGGGGTGCTCGTGCAGGAGTCGCCGTCGAACCTCTCCGCCCTGCGTCGCCGGCTACGGTTCGGCCGACCCGGGTCGTACTTCACGATGGCCAGCGGTGGGCTCGGTTACGGCCTTCCGGCGGCGGTCGGCATCGCGCTGGCCCAACGAGACACCGGCCAGCACCGGCCGGTGATCGCGGTGATCGGCGACGGCTCGTTCCACTACTCGGTGCAGGCCCTGTGGACCGCCGCCCAACTGCGGCTGCCACTTGTCGTCGTCGTACCGGTGAACCAGCAGTACGCCATCCTCAAGGCGTTCGCCGAACTCAAACACACTCCCGGCGTACCCGGGCTGGATCTTCCCGGCATCGACGTCAGCGCGGTGGCCCGTGGCTACGGCTGCGCCACCGCGGTCGTCGAGAGCCCCGATCAGCTCGGCGAGGCCCTCGACGTGGCGCTGCGCGCGGACGGCCCGACGGTGCTGCCCGTACCCATCCGCACCGACATCCCCCCACTGCTCTAGGGGTGAGGTGTAAGGAAGGTGCCCTTCTTAACGCCTGGGGTATAGGAAGGGCCCCCTGTTAACGCCACAGGGCGCTCACGGCGCTCAGTTGCCGCCGATGCGCAGCGGTGCGCCGGTGAGCGCGTCCAGGACGGGCCGGGCGCCCAGCGGCTCCTTGAGCGTCACCTCGACCGGCTCCATCCTGAGCATCGCGTCGCAGACGTCGGTGGAGCGCACCACAGTGCCGCCCACCACCACGACGTCGTCGCGCTCCTGCACCAGCGGGGTGATGTCGGTGTCGCAGCTGCCGACCCCGAGCCGGAAGGCCAGCCGGGTCCCGTCGATCTCCACGATGTCCTGCGCGGCGACCAGCCCTTCCGGAGCGGTGTCGGAGGGTGCGACCGGCGCGGGCACCGCATCGACCGCGTGCGGTGCGACGGCGGCGGCGGCCACCACGGCGCCGATCTCCTCGACGGTGAACAGCCAGGCCGGCACCTGTGCCTCGCCACGGCTGGTACGCAGCGGCGCGGTACCCAGTTCGACCTTGCTGATGGTGAGCGCGACGCACTCCCCCTGCGGCCGGCCGACGACCGTGTCGTCCGGTTCGTCGCCGGGTGCGGGCGGCGGCGGGATGGCGGGCTCCTTCGGCTGCGGGCAGGACGGCGGGTCGCTGCCGCGGGTGAGCGTCAGGAACGCGTCGGTGGCGCTGACAAGTGGTACGCGCAGCTGCCCGTCGGGAAAGCGGATGGTGCCGTCGTCGGGCTGCCGTACGGGCAGGTCGGCCGGCTTGCGGTACCAGCCGGCCTGAAACGCCGTCTGGGTCGCCGGCGTGAAGTTCGCCTCGCCGATCAGCACCGCGGGGTCCTGCAGCGGTACGTAGCCCTCGCGCCAACCCGGCCCGGGTTGCCACGCCTCGGCCACTGCGGTGGCCCGGCGGTCGAACGGCCCCGGCTCGTCAGCGGAGCTGATGGGACCGGTCGGTGCGGTTCCGGTTCCTGCCGGCGCGCAGCCGGCTACGACGATCATCAGGGGCAGACCCAACCGGGCGGCGAAGAGACGCATACCCCGTCTGACGGGTCTGGCCTGCACTTGGTTCCCACGGCACACCGGTCGGGCCCTTCTGGCGCAGACGTGCCTCTCGGGCACGAACGTGTGATCAACCTTTTGGCGCAGACGCGACTGCGCGCCCCGGCCGGGTGGCCGGGGCGCGCAGTCAGGTGGTGGAGGTGCCGGGAATCGAACCCGGGTCCTTCGCCGCCTTGTCAGGGCTTCTCCGAGCGCAGCTCGCTGTGCCTCTACTCGGCCCCTCCGATCACGCGAGCGAGTCGGTGTGACGGGCCCAGTCGCTGATTGATCTCGCCGCACGGACCCCGCGACCGGGTCCGATTGGCCAGCCTTCTAGCTGATGCCGGCTATCTGGGTCGAAGGCGCTCCCAGGCCGACAGACTTGCTACTCGCCTCAGGCGGCGAGAGCGAAGTCAGCGCGTTCGTTCTTGGCGCTTATTGGTTTCCGACGAACGATTCTCGAGACGACGTCGGCTTCCTCGGCTCGCTTCCCCTGCCGCAACGTACGAAGTCGAAACCAGTCACCCCCTCGACAGGCCGCCAACTTCCGGCGGCTCCGACAAGCGTAACGCCTGCCGCAACCCGATTCATCCCGAGGTCACGTCGCCGACGCGACCGAAGGACGAACCGGACAACTCACTCAGCCATGCCCTTTCCTCGCCGACCGACCGCACGTTGGATCTCCCGGTCGGCGTCCCGCTTGGCGAGGTCCTGGCGCTTGTCGTACGCCTTCTTGCCCTTGGCCAGGCCGATCTCCACCTTGGCCCAGCCGTCGGAGAAGTAGACCTGCAACGGCACCAGGGTCAGCCCGCTCTCCCGGGTCTTGCCGATCAGGCGATCGATCTCCAACCGCTTGAGCAGCAGCTTGCGGGTACGCCGAGGCTCGTGGTTGGTCCAGGTGCCCTGGGTGTACTCCGGGATGTGCATGCCGTGCAGATACAGCTCACCGTCGCGCTCCTGGGCGAACGCGTCGACAAGCGACGCCCGCCCGGCCCGCAGCGACTTCACCTCGGTGCCGGTCAGCGCCATGCCCGCCTCGTACGTGTCGAGGATGGCGTAGTCGTGGCGGGCCTTCTTGTTGGAGGCGACGACCTTGCGCCCCTTTTCCCGTGGCATCGCCGCGCCACCTCCTTTCGTTGCCTGCTCCCCCGGCGACGTGCGACGTGCGACGTGCCGGCCGGAGAGCGGAGATCATGCTACCCGAACGACAAGGGCCCTTCCGCGCGGTTTATTCCAGCGCCGAAGAGCCCTTGCGACTGTCGTACCGAAAGCTAGACCCGCAGGTAGAAGCGGAGCGTGACCCAGGCGGTGATCGCGCTGATCAGGCCACCGACGCCCGCCATCACCGGGAAGGTCAGCAGCACCTCACTCCAGCTGACCGGGGCGAACAGGCCCTGCAGGGCGCTGAGTGCGTCGTCGAAGAGGAACTTCTTCAACGCGACCAGGGCACCCAACCCGAGCACCGAGCCGATCAGGCCGGCGACCACCGCTTCCAGGACGAAGGGTGCCTGGATGAACCAGTTCGAGGCGCCGACCAGCTTCATGACCGCGACCTCACGCCGCTTGCTGTACGCGGCCACCTGGATCGTGTTCGCCACCAGGAGCAGCGCGGCGACGGCCATGGCTATGGCGGCGGCCAGCGCGACGTTCTGCCCGGCCGTGAAGAGGTTGAAGATCTTGTCAAGCACCTGACTCTGGTCGACCACCTGGTCGACGCCGGCGGCCGAGGAGTACTGCTCCGAGATGGACTTGTACTGCTCCGGGTCGACCAGGTTCAGCCGGTACGACTCGGGCAACTGGTCCGCCTTGACCGCGCTGAGCAGGTCCGGCGAGTCCCGGAACATCTCCTGGAAACGCTGGAAGGCCTCGTCCTTGTTGACGTATGTGACCTGTGAGATCAGCGGGTCGGCCTCCAGCCGGGAGCCCAGTGCCGCACGGTCTTCTTCCGAGATGTCGGTCTTCAGGAAGATCGACACCTGGATGTTCTCGAAGTACAGGTCCTTCATGTCGGCGACCTTGGTGTAGATCAGGCCGCTGGCACCGAGCATGGTCAGCGAGACGCCCAACGTGATGATCATCGCGATGGTCATGGTCACGTTGCGCCACAGTCCGACAAGTACCTCGGACAGGACGTATTTCATCCGCATCGGGATATTCCTCCGGCTCTCCGGCGTGAGGTGTTCGTCGTCAGATCGGGGTGCGGTGGGCTGCGCTCGTCACCCGTAGACGCCGCGGGCCTGGTCGCGGACGATGCGGCCGCTCTCGATCTCGATGACCCGGCGGCGCATCTGGTTCACGATGTTGGAGTCGTGCGTGACCATCACGACTGTCGTGCCGGTGCGGTTGATCCGGTCCAGCAGGCGCATGATTTCGATTGACGTGTCCGGGTCCAGGTTTCCGGTCGGCTCGTCGGCCAGCAGGATCAGGGGACGGTTCACGAACGCCCGGGCGACTGCGACACGCTGCTGCTCACCACCGGAGAGCTCGTGCGGGTAGCGATGCTCCTTGCCACCGAGACCCACCAGCTCCAACACCTCCGGCACGACCCGGCGGGCCACCGCCTTGGTCTTGCCGATCACCTCGAGCGCGAAGGCCACGTTCTCGTACGCGGTGCGGTTGGGCAGCAGCCGGAAGTCCTGGAAGACGCAGCCGATCGAGCGGCGGAAGTGCGGGCGCTTCCAGGACCGCATCGAGGTGACGTCCTTGCCGTTGACGACGACGCGACCCTTGTTGGGGGTCACCTCGTGCAGCAGCATCTTGATGATCGTGGACTTGCCGGAGCCGGATGGGCCGATGAAGAAGACGAACTCGCCCTTGTCGATCGACACGGACACGTTGTCGAGCGAAGGCCGCGACGCCTTCGGGTACGTCTTCGTCACTTGCTCAAGCTGAATCACGGGTGGTGAGTCTACGCCGTGTAACTGTCGTGCCAAGTCCTACGCCCCGCCGTTGCGGGGGAAGTCATTGATCCAGCACGTCATGTGGAGATCGATGACGCACTCCGCCCACGACCGGTCACGCAGCGTCGCCGGCGAGTTGCTGCTGCTTGCGCCAACGGATTCCCGCTTCGATGAAGGAGTCGAGCTCACCGTCGAAGACCGCGCTCGGGTTACCGGTCTCCTGCTCGGTACGCAGATCCTTCACCATCTGATACGGGTGCAGCACGTACGACCGCATCTGGTCGCCCCACGAGCCCGCGGCGTCGGTCTTCAGGCCCGCCATCTTGGCCTGCTCCTCCTGCCGCTTGCGTTCCAGCAGCCGGGCCTGGAGCACGCGCAGCGCGGACGCCTTGTTCTGCAGCTGCGACTTCTCGTTCTGGCAGGTCACCACGATGCCGGTGGGGATGTGGGTGATCCGCACCGCCGAGTCGGTGGTGTTGACGCTCTGCCCACCGGGCCCGGACGAGCGGTAGACGTCGATCCGCATCTCGTTCTCGGGGATGTCGATGCTGTCGGTCTGCTCGACCACCGGCAGCACCTCGACACCGGCGAAGCTGGTCTGCCGACGGCCCTGGTTGTCGAACGGGCTGATCCGCACCAGCCGGTGGGTGCCGGACTCCACGCTCAGCGTGCCGTAGGCGTAGGGAACCTTCACCGTGAAGGTGGCCGACTTCAGGCCCGCCTCCTCGGCGTACGAGGTCTCGTAGACCTCGGTCGGGTAGCCGTGCCGCTCCGCCCAGCGCAGGTACATCCGCAGCAGCATCTCGGCGAAGTCCGCCGCGTCCACGCCACCGGCGCCTGCCCGGATGGCCACCAGGGCCTCCCGGGAGTCGTACTCGCCGGAGAGCAGGGTGCGGACCTCCATCTCCTGGATGGCCTTGGTCAGCCCGGCGACCTCCGACTCGACCTCGGAGAGGACTCCCGAGTCGGCCTCCGCCTCGGCCAGCTCCAGCAGCACATTGGCGTCGTCGAGCCGGGAGCGCAGGCTACCCAGCTTCTCGATCTCGCCGTTGACGTACGACAGCTGCGAGGTCACCTGTTGGGCCCGGGCCTGGTCGTCCCACAGATCCGGGGCGGACGCCTGCTCTTCCAGGCGGGCCTTGTCCGCCCGCAGGCGGTCCAGGTCGAGCACCGCCTCGATGTTGCGCAGGGTGGCGTCGAGGTCCTTGAGCTGGTCGGCGTAATCGGCAGCTGTCACGACAGACAAGGGTACTGCTCGGAGGAGGAGTGAGCTTGCGAGCCCCGCACTCCGAGCCAAAACAGCTCCGCTCGGAGGAGGAGTGAGCTTGCGAGCCCCGCACTCCGAGCCAAAACGAGGGCTGGTCAGCTGCTGACTGGTGCGTTCTTGAGCCAGGTCAGGGCGGCCTTGTGGTACGCCACGGCGAACTCCAGCGCGCTCGCGTCGTACGTGTCGCCTTCCTTGCGAGCGTTCTTGACCTGCTCGCGGACCCGGGCCAACGCCTCGGTGTGGTATTCGTTGGCCGCGGCCTGGAGGCTCTTCAGCTGGGTCGCGGAGTGTAGTTGCCCGAAGGCGATCCGCAGGGCGATCGGGTTGCGGATGGTGTCCCGCCCCGGATCCTCGGCCAGCCAGCGGGAAAAGGTCCGCTTACCGGCTGCCGTGATCGCATACGGTTGACTCATCCGCGGCCCGGGTTTACCCAGCCGGACGAGGCCCTTCTCGGCCAGCACCGGCAACTCCCGGTAGACCTGGCTGCGGGTCATCGACCAGTACGGCGCCAGCCGGCGCTCGGCGGCGGCCATCAACTGGCCACCTGTCATGGGGCCCTCGTGGAGCAGCCCGAGCAGGGCCGCCGCCGTGGGGTTGACTCCGGATTCCGCCATGCCGTTCACGCTGCCACTTTGACGGGCTGGCGTCCAGGATTTCACCGTTTCGCCACCCATTGGGGTTTCCTATGTGCACTGTCGGTGCGCGACGGTCAACCCCGCAGCCCCACAGACCGCCCCACCCGACCACGACCGACCCGTCCCCCACCGAGCGCCCGGCCCCCACGAGCGGCGATGTTAAGAGGGGCCCCTTCCTATGCACGAGGCGTTAGTAAGGGGCCCTTCCTTACACCTCAGCCCATGTGGGGGTAGGTGTGGTCGGTGGGGGGCACGAAGGTTTCCTTGATCGTCCGGGGGGACATCCAGCGGACCAGGTTGTGCCAGGAACCGGCCTTGTCGTTGGTGCCGCTGGCGCGGGCACCACCGAAGGGCTGCTGCCCGACGACCGCACCGGTCGGCTTGTCGTTGATGTAGAAGTTGCCGGCCGCGTACCGCATCTTCTCGGCCACCGCGTCGACCACCCGCCGGTCGGTGGCGAAGATCGAACCGGTGAGCGCGTACGGCGCGATCGCCTCGGCCTGGGTGACCACCTCGTCGAAGCGGGCGTCGTCGAAGACGTGCACGCCGAGGATCGGCCCGAAGTACTCGGTGGTGAACGTCTCGTGGGCCGGGTCACCGCATTCGAAGATGGTCGGGCGGACGAACCAGCCGACCGAGTCGTCGGCGGTACCACCGGCGATGATCCGGCAGCTGTCGTCGCCGGAGATCAACTCAAGCGCGGCGGTGTGCCGGGAGAAGGCCTTGTCGTCGATGACCGCGCCACCGAAGTTACGGAAGTCGGTGACGTCGCCGTAGGTCAGGCCGTCCGCGGTGGCGGCCAGCCGGTCGCGCAGGCCACCCTCCCAGATCGACCGGGGAACGTACGCCCGGGAGGCCGCCGAGCACTTCTGACCCTGGTATTCGAAGGCGCCCCGGATCAGCGCGGTGTGCAGGGCGTCGACGTCGGCGCTGGTGTGCGCCACCACGAAGTCCTTGCCGCCGGTCTCGCCGACCAGCCGGGGGTAGCCCCGGTAGCCGGCGATGTTCTCGCCCACGGTGCGCCACAGGTGCTGGAAGACCTTGGTCGAGCCGGTGAAGTGGATGCCGGCCAGGTCGGGGTCGGCGAGCACCACGTCGGAGACCTCCTCGCCCCGACCGGTGACCATGTTGATCACGCCGGGGGGCAGGCCGGCCGCCTCGAACAGCCGCATGGTGAAGTGCGCCGCGAACTGCTGGGTGGGGCCCGGCTTCCAGACCACGGTGTTGCCCAGCAGGGCCGGGGCCGAGGGCAGGTTGCCGGCGATCGCGGTGAAGTTGAACGGGGTGACCGCGTAGACGAAGCCCTCCAGCGGCCGGTGGTCGAACCGGTTCCACACGCCCGGCGAGGACATCGGCTGCTCGGCGAGCAGCTTGCGGGCGAAGTACACGTTGAACCGCAGGAAGTCGATGAACTCACAGGCAGAGTCGATCTCGGCCTGCACGGCGGTCTTCGACTGGCCGAGCATGGTGGCCGCGTTGAGGGTGTCGCGCCACGGGCCGGCGAGCAGTTCGGCGGCGCGCAGGAAGATCGCGGCCCGCTCCTCGAAGGGCAGTGCCCGCCATCCCGGTGCGGCGTCCTTGGCCGCCTTGACCGCGGCCCGGGCGTCGTCGTGGGTGGCGTGCCCGGTGACCCCGAGCACGTGCGCGTGCCGGTGCGGCTGCACCACCTGGATCGGCACGCCGCCGGCCATCCGCTGCTCGCCCGCGATGGTCATCGGCAGGTCGATCCGCTCGGCCGCCAGCTCGGTGAGTCGCCGCTGGAGCCGTTCGGCGTCGGCGCTGCCCGGCTCGTAGGTGCGCACCGGCTCGTTGTGCGGCTCGGGTACGGAGAACACGGCGTCCATCAGGGCTCCTGGCGATCTCGACGACGGTGGCGAAACCGGCCCCAAAGGTGGCGGGACCGCGCGCCAATCTTCCCACGACCAGCTTCGACCGATCACCCCCCGGCCGCTGGACGACCGTGGATCCAGAGGCAACGGGCGGGGGCAGGCAGAGATTCGTACCTTGAAGGCCGTGCAAACCGAAGGAACATAGATCATTTCGGCGGCGCGCGGGGCTCAGGCTCCTCCTCCGCCGGGCCGCGTACGCTGGATTGCCGGTGACGTGCCCGGGTCGGATCGCCAGGTCCGGGCGGCGAAGGGGAGACGATGAGCAACCAGCCCGGTGGGCCGACCGCCGCGCAACCCGACCGGCTGCAGACCACCGACGAGGTGGCTGCCGACGGGCCAGGCCCCGCCCCGGCCGACGACGCCGACGGGTCCGTCGTGCTGCTCAGCGACGCTACGGACGGCTCCGCCCCACCGCCACCCGCGCCGGGCACCCTCGGGTTGGCGCTGCTGGCGACCGGCTGGCTGGCCGCCATGCTCTGGTCCACCCGGGAAGCGATCCAGTCGGCCACCGCCGGCGTCACCGCGATCAGCCTGTCCGCCTTCGCCCTGCCCGGCGTGATCTCGGCCGCCCTGGTGGCCGGTGCTGCGGTGGGACTGGCGGCCAGCGAGCCGGTCACCCGGCGGGGCGATCGGGCCACCCTGCGCTTCGCGGTGGCGGTCGGCGTCGGCCTGCTGGTCGGGCTCGCCGCCGCCCTCGCCATCGCGCTGAGCTACGACGGGAACACCACCACCCGCACGATCGCCGGCACGACCGCCGCCGCGGCCGTCATCGGTGGCGCGTTGGCCGGCGCTCGCAACGGGGCGGTCATCGGTGCCGTCGCCTCCGCCGCGCTCGGCACGCTGCTCTTCGTGGTGGGCTTCAGCGTCGCCCGGGATCCCCTGTTCAACCTGTTCGGCGCGGGCGACAGCCAGCAGTCGCTGGTCACCGCGGCCACCTGGGTCTCGCGTACCGAATCGCTGCTCGCCGGCCTCATCGCCGGCCTGCTGGCCTTCGGCTACCTCACCTGGGCCCGACGGCGGGCCGCCCGCCGCGACACCACAGTCACCGCCCTGCGCTGGCCGGCGTACCTGGTCGCCGGGGCCGGCCCCGGGCTCCTGCTGCTGCTCGCCGAGGTGATCATCCGGGTCGGCGGGCGTTCCCTGATCGACCTGGCCGCCGCGCTGAGCGAGGCCGACGCGGTGGCGCAGACCTCGCTGGGCACCTCCCGGGTGGACAACGGGATCTGGGTGCTGTTCGTGGGCGCACTCACCGCCATGATCATCTTCGGCCGTACGCTGTCCCCGGCACCGGAGACCGACCCCGAACCCGCCGAGGCCGGCGCAACGCGCTGAGCGCGCGGGTCACCCCTGGTCGGCGGCGTCGCGCAGCAGCAGGTCCAGCTCGCTGGGGTCGTACCACTCCAGTTCGTGGTCCTCGACACCATCGACGGTGAACTGCGCGTCCGGGTCGCCGGCCAGCGCCTCCACCACCACCTTCGCGGCGGCGGTGACATCCGGTACGGCGTCGACGCCGTCGACGTGCAGGGCCGCCACGGCGTTTACCGCTACCACCCCACGCAGCTCCACCACGCTGGAACCCAGTTCACCGTCACCCCGGCCGAGCGCCGACGCGGGCAGGTCCGCCGAGACCACCACCCGCCGACGCGGCGCCGCGGGATCGTGATGGAGCAGTTGCAGGGCGTCCTGCGCGGCCCGGGTGAAGGCGACGTACTCCAACTCCTCCTCGTCGCCCTCCGCGTACCACTCGCGCAGCATCGGGGTCACCGCGTGCGCCTGGGTCACGGCAAGGCCGTGCTCGGGCAGCCTGGTCAGCATCGGTACGGTCGCCGACAGGTACACCCGGACAAGCTGGTCGGTCACGGTCGGTCTCCCCTGCTCTGCTCCGGTCGGCGACTGCGCCGCCCCGGGCGCACGCTCACCCTGAACGTCATACACCCCACGCCGCCGTGGTGGGAACTCGGGTCGGCGGGTGTGTCGAAGTCACCCCTCGGCGGCAGACCCTGTCGTCCCTCGATGGCAAACTGAGGCAAACGACGCCAACCCGGGGAGTTCACGTGGAGCCCAGGTTCCTGCTCCTGTCCGACGTGGCCGCCGAGCTGAACGTGTCGGATTCGCAGGTCTACCACATGGTGCGCAGCGGCGAGCTGCCTGCGATCAAGATCGGCGGTCGGGGCCAGTGGCGCGTCGAGCGCGCCCGGCTGGAGGAGTACATCCAGCAGAAGTACGCGGAAACCGCCGAGTGGGTACGCGGGAATCCGCTGACCGAGCGCGAGCCCGAGTAGTCGCCCCTGGGCACGGCCACGGGTGGCCGCACGATCACCGAAGGCATTGACCGACGGCTCTGTCGTGCCACAGAATGAAGTCTGTCGAAGGCAAACGAAAGCAAACGTAGGGAAAACCGAATCGAGTGAGAGGCCAGGGCGATGATCGATCCCCGGCGACCTGGGCCGAGCCACCCGCCCGTGCGGTTACGGCCGGCACCCGCGTACGACCCGCCCTTCGTCGACGAGAACGCCGGGTGGCCCGAGCCGGGCGACGGCCAACTCGCCCTCGACCTCTTCTCCGCCCAGCAGCGATCCGCTCGTCATGCTGCGGAACGCCTCCCTTACCAGCGGGTCACCGCCCGCCCGGTCCCCGTACGCCCCGGCCATGATCCGGTCCGGCAGCTACCACCCGGTGCCCTGGCCACCGCCACCCCGTCGGCCACCCGGGTCGCCCACCGTTTCGTGGCGAGCTGCATCGAGGTCTTCAACGGCTTCCGGCCGCCGGTGCAACTTCGCCGTCAACTGGACCCCGCCCGCAGCGCCCAACTGCTGCCCGAGCTGGCGCGCGCCACCGCCCGCGTCGTCCCGACGCGCCGCCGGACCCCCCGCCCCACACTCCGGCTCCGCCGCCTGCGCGTCTGCGAACTCCACCCGGCCGCCATCGAGGCCGCCGCCGTACTCACCGGCGTCGTCGACACCAACTGGGCCATGGCACTACGTCTGGAACACCGGCGCGGCACCTGGCTCTGCACCGACCTCCGCGTCCTCTGACACCCTGACATCCCCCGCAGCCCCCACTGCCACCCTCGGCAGCCCCCCCCATCCCGCCCCGGCCACCCTCAACATCACCCACAGCATCTTCAAATCGCACTCGATCCTGGATCGAGTGGTCACCTGCCGCACCGAGACCACTCGATCCCACATCGAGCAAGCGTGGAAAGGGCGATGTAGGGCAGGGGGAAATGCGAAGCCCCGGACACCGCGTCAGCGGTGTCCGGGGCTTCGAGTGTGTTCGGTCAGCTGGCCGAGGTGCCACCGGGGGCACCGTGGCAGCGCTTGTACTTACGCCCGGAGCCGCAGGGGCACGGTGCGTTGCGGGACGGGCCGTTGCTGGCCGCGGCCTGCCCGTTGGCCGCCGTCTGGCGGGCCGTGCTGGACGCCACCCCGGCGCCGCGCAGGGCATTGGCCTGCCGCTGCGGCGCGGCCGGGGCGGTGCGGCCGGGGGCTGCCGGCGCGTCGGGCTCCGGGCCACCGATGCCGAGCGCCGGGGCGCGCTGGTCGTCGCGCTGCACGGCGACCGCACCGGCGCCGGCCTCACCGTCGATGGTGGGGGCGGAGTACTGAAGGCCCTGCTGCTGCGGTGCACGGCCGAGGCCCTTGGCCCGGATCTCCACCGGCTTGTCCAGCAGCTGGATTTCCTCTTCCTCGGGCTCCGGCTCGTTGACCTGCACCTCGAGGTTGTAGAGGAAGCCGACCGTCTCCTCCTTGATGCCTTCCATCATGGTGGCGAACATGGCGAAGCCCTCGCGCTGGTATTCCACCACCGGGTCACGCTGGGCGTACGCCCGCAGCGTGATGCCCTCCTGGAGGTAGTCCATCTCGTAGAGGTGTTCACGCCACTTGCGGTCGATGACCTGGAGCAGCACCATCCGCTCCAGCTGCCGGGTGCCCTCGGCACCGAGCTGCTCCTCACGACGGTCGTACGCGGCGTGCGCGTCCGCCCGCAGTCGGGAGATGAGGAAGTCGGCGTCGATGCCGGCCCGGGAGCCGCCGGCCTCCTCCTCCATCTCCTCGATGGTGATGCCCACCGGGTAGAGCTGCTTGAGGCTGGCCCAGAGCTGCTCGAGATCCCACTCCTCGGCGTAGTTCTCCGACGTGGCGCCCTGGACGTACGCCTCGATCACGTCGTCGATCATGTTGCGGACCTGCTCGGAGAGGTCCTCGCCGTTGAGTACGCGCAGCCGCTCGGCGTAGATCACCTGGCGCTGCTGGTTCATGACCTCGTCGTACTTGAGGACGTTCTTGCGGATCTCGGCGTTCTGGCCCTCGATCTGGGCCTGCGCGCTCTTGATCTGGCGGGTGACCATCTTCGACTCGATGGGCACGTCCTCCGGGATGTTGAAGCGCTCCATGACCGCCTCGACCGCACCGGAGCGGAACCGCTTCATCAGCTCGTCCTGAAGCGACAGGTAGAAGCGCGACTCGCCCGGGTCACCCTGCCGGCCGGACCGACCACGCAGCTGGTTGTCGATGCGCCGGGACTCGTGCCGCTCGGTGCCCAGCACGTAGAGCCCACCGGCGGCGGCCACCTCGTCGGCCTCGGCTTCGCAGGCCTGCTTCCACTTCGGCAGGACCTCCTCCATCGCCTTGTCGTACTCTTCGGCGTTCTCCACCGGGTCGAGGCCGCGCTGGCGCAGCTCGCTGGCGGCGAGGAACTCGGCGTTGCCGCCGAGCAGGATGTCGGTGCCTCGACCGGCCATGTTGGTGGCGACCGTGACCGCGCCCTTGCGACCGGCCTGGGCGACGATCTCCGCCTCGCGGGCGTGGAACTTCGCGTTCAGCACGGAGTGCGGGATGCCCCGGCGGCGCAGCAGCTGGGAGAGGATCTCGGAGTTCTCCACCGAGACGGTGCCGACCAGCACGGGCTGCCCGGCCTGGTGGCGCTCGGCGATGTCCTCGATGACCGCGTTGAACTTGGCCTTCTCGGTCTTGTAGATGACGTCGGCCTTGTCCTGCCGGACCATCGGCCGGTGGGTCGGGATGGTCACCACGCCGACCTTGTAGACCTTGTTGAACTCGCCCGCCTCGGTCTGGGCCGTACCGGTCATGCCGGAGAGCTTGTCGTAGAGGCGGAAGTAGTTCTGGAGGGTGATGGTGGCCAGGGTCTGGTTCTCCTGCTTGATCTCCACCCCCTCCTTGGCCTCGATCGCCTGGTGCATGCCCTCGTTGTAGCGGCGACCGTGCAGGATGCGGCCGGTGAACTCGTCGACGATCAGGACCTCGCCGTCGCTGACGATGTAGTCCTTGTCGCGCTTGTAGAGCTCCTTGGCCTTGATGGCGTTGTTCAGGTAGCCGACCAGCGGAGTGTTCACCGACTCGTAGAGGTTGTCGATGCCGAGGCGGTCCTCGACCTTGGCCACGCCGCGCTCGGTGACCGCGATGGTGCGCTTGGCGTAGTCGACCTCGTAGTCGCCCTCGCCGTCCTTGCCGGGCTGAAGGCGGGCCACCACGGCGGCGAACTCGCCGTACCAGCGGGCGGAGTGCTCGGCCGGACCGGAGATGATCAGCGGGGTCCGGGCCTCGTCGATCAGGATGGAGTCGACCTCGTCGACCACGGCGAAGTTGTGGCCGCGCTGGACCAGCTCCTCCTTCGACCAGGCCATGTTGTCGCGCAGGTAGTCGAAGCCGAACTCGTTGTTGGTGCCGTAGGTGATGTCGCACTCGTACGCCGCGCGGTGCTCGGAGGCGGGCCGGTTGGGCAGCACCACACCGACGGTCAGGCCGAGGAACTGGTGTACCCGGCCCATCCAGGCCGCGTCACGCTGGGCCAGGTAGTCGTTGACGGTGACCACGTGCACGCCCTTGCCGGACAGCGCGTTGAGGTAGACCGGCATGACCGAGGTCAGCGTCTTACCCTCACCGGTCTTCATCTCGGCGATGTTGCCGAAGTGCAGCGCCGCGCCGCCCATCACCTGGACGTCGTACGGTCGCTGACCGAGCACCCGCGCCGCTGCCTCCCGGCAGACCGCGAACGCCTCGGGCAACAGGTCGTCCAGGGTCTCGCCTTCGGCGAGCCGTTCCCTGAACTGCTCGGTCATGCCGCTCAGCTCTTCGTCGGTGAGGTTGACGTAGTCGTCCTCGATCGAGTTGACGGCGGCGGCGATGGCCTTCAGCCGGCGCACCATTCGCCCCTCGCCCGCGCGAAGGACCTTTTCCAGAATCGACACGGATCAACGCTCCCCTAGACAGTCTCGAACCATCGTAGGCGTTTCATCGGGCCAATGGTCACTGGTGGCGACCCTCGGCCATCGCGAAACCGACATAACGTCCGACGCTCCAGGCTACGCGCCCGGTTTACCCGTTACGCCGTGGGCGAACGATCCGGCACGATGGGTCGAATGGAGCCCGTGGAGATCACCGAGGCCGGACTGACGCTCCGGCCGTGGCGGCCGACCGACGCCGACGACCTGCATCGCGCGTGCCAGGATCCGGAGATCCAGCGCTGGATCGACTTCCCCCGACCCTACCGGCAGCAGGACGCGCAACGGTTCATCGCCTGCCGTACGCGCCAGTGGGCGGAGGGCACGGCAGCCGCCTTCGCGGTCTGTGACGCCGCCACCGGTCGACTCCTCGGCGCCGTTGATCTGCAACGAATCGACCAGAGCCGGCAGTTGAGCGAGATCGGCTACTGGACCGCCCCGTGGGCGCGCGGTCAGGGTGTGGCGGTACGCGCCGTCCGCGCCCTCGCCCGGTGGTCCTTCGCGGAACTGGGCCTGCGCCGGCTGCTCTGGACGTCCTGTGCGGGCAACCACGCCGCCCGGCTGGTCGCCCTGCGCAGCGGCTTCCGGATCGAGGGTCGGCTGCGCGCCGCCGACCCGGCGCACGGCAGCTACGAGTGGTTCGGCTCGCTGCTGCCCGGTGATGTGCCGGCGCCCGGCGAGGTCGGTCCGGCCGGCCCGGGCTCCCTGGAGGCTCGCCGGGCCGCCGTCTTCGGCCGGGCCCAGCCCACAGTCTTCGCCAGCACATCGCGATGCGAGCTGCGCCTGCGTCGGCTGGAGGAACGCGACCTCGACGCGGTGGTGATCACCTGCCAGGATCCGGACACCCTGCGGTGGACCACCGTCCCGGAGGCCTACGACCGGTCGGCAGCCGTGTCCTTCCTGGCCCACTGCGAGGACTGCTGGGCCGACGGCACCGCGGCCAGCTTCGTGATCGCCGACGAGCAGGACCGCTACGCCGGCTCGATCGACCTGCGGCTGTCCTCCGGCGACCCGCTGCTGGCGACCGTCGGCTTCATGACCGCGCCGCACGCCCGGGGTCGGGGCTACCAGACGGCAGCTCTGGCGGCGCTCACCACCTGGGGCTTCGCCACGCTCGGGCTGGCCCGCATCGAGTGGTGGGCCAACGTCGGCAACGTCGCCTCCCGCCGGGTCGCCGAGAAGGTCGGCTTCACCATGGAGGGCACCGCCCGGGCTGCGCTTAACCACCGCGGCACCCGGGTCGACGCCTGGGTCGGCGCGCTGCTGGCCGAGGACCTGGCCCCGCCGAGCAGCGCGGCACAGACCGGCGCAGGCACCGACGGCCGGCCGGCACCGGGCCAGGTGACGGTGTGACCCCCGAGACGATCGAAGCCCACGGCGTACGCCTGCGGCCGTTCCGTCCGGACGACGAGGCCGATGTCGTCGTCGGCTGCGCCGACCCGCTGACCCAGCGCTTCCTCGACGGCCTGCCCAGCCCGTACACCGAGGCCGACGCCCGGTGGTGGATCACCGAGGCTGCTCCCGCGGCGTTCGCCGCCGGTGGGGCCGCGTACGCCGTGGCCGATCCGGCCACCGACCGGTTGCTCGGCACCATCGGGCTGAGCCACGCGATGCCGCAGCGACGGCAGGCCGAGATCGGCTACTGGGTGCATCCGGACGCGCGGGGACGCGGGGTGGCCACGGCGGCCACCCGGGCACTGGCCGAGCGCGCCTTCACCGGCGGCATCGACCGGCTGGAACTGCTCGCCCAGGTCGAGAACGTGGCAAGTCAGCGGGTCGCGCTGGCCGCCGGCTTCCGATCCGAGGGGATACGTCGAGGTGGTGGCCGGGCGCGCGATGGCGGCCGACGGGACCTGGCCGTCTGGGTACGACTGGCCGACGATCCGCCCGGGCCGTACCCCCGCCTGCTGCCCGACCTGCCCGGCGGGCGACTCACCGACGGCGTGATCGTGCTGCGGCGGCTCGAACCCGAGGACACCGACGAGATGTACCGCCTGAACACCGACCCGGCCGTGGTGGCCAGCCGGGTGCCACCGGGTCCGCCGGCCCGCGAGGAGCTCGTCCGGCGCGGCGTCGGTGCGGCGCACCAGTGGCTGGTCGGCACGGTCGCGTCGATGACCATCCTCGACGCGGCCTCGGGGTCGGTGGCCGGAACCTGCATGTTGCTGCCCGACCAGCCCGGCGGGCAGGCGATGCTCGGCTACAGCCTGTTCCCGCAGTGGCGGGGACGCGGCTACGCGACCCGCACGGTGCGGCTGCTCGCCCGGTGGGGCTTCGAGCAGGTCGGTCTGGCCCGGCTGTGGGCCGGCACCCTCCCGGAGAACCAGGCCTCCCGGCGGGTGCTGGAACGGGCCGGCTTCCGCTACGAGGGGCTGCTGAGCGCCCGGCTGCCCGGCGCGGAGGGCAGCCGCGGCGACTCGACCGTGTACGGGCTGCTGCCCCGCGAACTGCGGGACTGACCGCAGACGCAGCGGTGCGGGCCGGGGCGCTGCCGCCCCGGCCCGCACCGACGCCGGTCAGATGTCCAGCGAGATGATGCCGTAGTCGTAGGCGTGCCGTCGGTAGACCACGCTCGGACGACCCGATTCCTTGTCCTGGAACAGGTAGAAGTCGTGGCCGACGAGTTCCATCTGGAACAACGCGTCGTCGACGGTCATCGGCTCGGCCGGGTGCACCTTCTCCCGGGCGATGTGCCACGGCTGGTCGTCGTACTCGTCCTCCTCGGCACGCTCGGCGACCGCGGTGGCGGCGCCGGCCGGTGCGCCCAGGGCGGCGGAGGGGAGGTCGGTTACCGGCAGGCCGGCGGTGGCGGCGGCGACCGACAGCGGCGCGTGCCGGCCGCGGTGCACCCGACGCCGGTCGGCGGCGCGGCGGAGTCGGGCGTCGAGCTTGGCGATCGCGGCGTCCAGGGCGCTGTAGAAGTCGCTCGTGCAGGCCTCGGCCCGGATCACCGGGCCCCGGGAGAAGCAGGTGATTTCCACTCGCTGGCAGTGGTCGGCCTGGCGCGGATTGCGCTCGTGGAAAAGCTCCACCTCGGCACGAATCAGCTTGTGGTCGTAACGTTCGATCTTCGCCAGTTTTTCTGCTACGTGCACCCGGTAATGATCCGGCACTTCGACGTTACGGCCCTTGACCACGATGTCCACCGTGACCTCCTTCTTCGGACGGTCTTTGCTCCGAAAAACTCCGGTCGCGCGTCCGGGGAGGGGCCCCGCTCGGCGTCGACCGGTCAATACGGCTACGCCTCCTCTCACCGCCGGGGGTGGGTGGCTGACCTCCTACCCTCGACAAGCAAACGCTAACTCTTGTTTGCCCGGTCGTCATCCCCAGTCCTCGACAACGGCCGGAATTTTGCAGAGATCACACACGAAGGAGTGAATCGGAAACACAATCCGTCACCGTTGGTGCCTTTTTTCGGTGGCGGCCAGCACAGCCGCCACCGACGGCGACATTCCTTGTACGGCCAGCAATTGACTGATCGCGGCAAGTGTCGACCCGGTGGTGACGATGTCGTCCAGCAGGACCACTGTCGCGCCGGGTGGCACCGGGCCGGCGTCCGGCCGTACCCGGAAGGCGGCCAGGGCCGTCGCCGCCCGGCCGGCGCTGTCCAGGGTGACCGAGTCGGGCCGGGGCAGCGCGCGTACCAGCCGGTCCACGCGTACCGGCCAGCCTGCCGCGGCGAGCCGACGGGCGCAGTGCCGGGCGAGCCGGCCGAGATGGTCGCCGAAGCGGGCCCGGGCCGCCGCCGGGGTGTCCGGAACGGGCACCAGCACCAGCGGTCGGGCCGAGCCGACCGCTTCGGCCACGACCTCGGCGAGCAGCACGCCCAGCGGCCGGGCCAGACCGTGTCGGCCATGTTCCTTGTACGCCAGCAGGGTTTCCCGCAACGGCCCGCCGTAGCTGCCGAGCGCGTGACAGGGCGGTAACCCCACCGGGGCCGGTACCGGTCGGACCTCGCCGGGGCGCAGCGCCTGCAGCGCGGTCACGCAGTCCGGGCAGACGCCGTGCCGCAGCCCGGGCCGGCGCTGCCGGCAGCCGGCGCATTCGGTGGGCAGGGCCAGGTCGGCCAGATCCGCCCACAGCCCGCGCAGCACGGTCGACTCAGTAGAGGAAGACGGGGGCGGTGGGGTTGCCCGGGCGGACCCCGGTCGGTGGTGCCGTGACCTCCTGGACCTGTTCGCGCACGATCCGCTCGAACGGGTTGTTGCGGTAGGTCACCCCGTTGGCCTCGTACATGAACGTGGCGGCGAGCGGCGAGGTCGGGGTGGCGGGGTGGGCGGCCAGGTGGGTGACCTCGGCACCGGCGTCGTCGCGCAGCCGGGTCTCCAGCGCCCCGTCGACGCTGACGTCGTAGATCGCGGGTCGACCGGCGGCCCCGGCCACCAGCATGCGGCTCTCGGCCCACCAGTCGACCGCGGTCAGGCGGTTCAGTGAGGTCGCCAGGCGTCGGGCCGGGCCGATGGTCGGCACCCCGCCCTCCCAACTGATCGCGGCCACGTGCAGCGCACCGCCGACGATCAGGGCGATCCGGTGCCCGTCCAGCGAGGCCGCCACCGCGTCGACCCGGCCGGGCAGGCCGAGCTGCACCGGGCGCATGGCTCCCCGGTCGTCGAAGCGGTACAGCTCGCCGTCGGCGACCACCAGACCCGCCGGCTGATCGCTGTCGGTACGCAGCCAGACCGGCCGACCGATCACGGTGTGCGCCGGCCCCGTCATGAAGCTCTCCACCACGTCCCGGCCCCGGCCGACCCGCAGCCGCTGCCCGGCACCGTCGCTCACCACCAGGGCGGCCAACACGTCGCTGCCGGCGCGGCGCAGCCCGGCGGAGAGCACGTCGTGGTTCGCCTCGGCCGCCACCGGAACCCGGCCGATCGACTCGTTGGCGACAGCGAGCGCGTGGATCGCGCCCTCGTAGACGCAGAACCGTCGGGCGCTGCTGTCGTCGAGCTGGTACAGCTGGTTCGACGCCCGCTGTTCACCCAGGTCGACAAGCTTCCGGGACTGGTTCAGGATCTTGATCTCGAGGATGCCGTCCAGCTCCAGCAGCGACCAGGCCAGCTGGGTGGCGAACTGCTCCAACCGGACGTCGTCGGCGCCCGGCATGTCGAGGTTGACCTCCCACCGGCCGTCCGAGCCGGTGGCATTGTTGATCATCTCGGTGCGGTCGGGCAGCCCGGAGACCCCTACCCGCAGCCAGTCCGACGGGCCTGCGGTCAGCCAACGGACCACCTCGCTCACCCGACGCTCGGCGGGCACCGCCGAGGAGAGGTACCGCTGGTCGGGCACCAGCCGGGTCCGTTCGGAGTTCCAGAAGTAGATGGATTCGGCCTGGTAGTACAGGCGCAGCGCCTCGTCGCTGAGCAGCAACACGTTCGGTGGGCCGCTGACGTAGAACCCGGCGTCGTCCTGGCCCGCCGGACCGGCGTTGATCAGGCGGAACTCGTACGTCGTCTCGGTGGCC
Organism: Micromonospora gifhornensis; assembly: GCF_016863515.1. Classification (GTDB taxonomy): domain Bacteria; phylum Actinomycetota; class Actinomycetes; order Mycobacteriales; family Micromonosporaceae; genus Micromonospora; species Micromonospora gifhornensis. The sequence continues at coordinate 56,223 of NZ_BOPA01000008.1, read as the reverse complement.
AGCGGCGGCACCAGCATGCCGTTGGCCCGCAGCAGGCCGACCTGCTGCACGCTGATGGTGACCTTCATGCTGTCGACGTCCGGCTCGATCACCGGGTCGTCGGTGAGGCGTACCACCGACAGCGCCACCTCGCTGCCCTGCTTCACCTGCAGGCCGCCGCGCTCCGCCACCGCGATGTACTGCTTGACCCGGTCGTACGCCCGGTCCGGCTCACCGGCCGCGGCGGCCAGGAAGTTGCGGACGAAGGCCTCGGCGTCGCTTCCGCTGGCTTCCCGGGCCGGCGGTTCGCTGCCCCGGCCCAGCGACCAACTGGCCTCCGCCGCGGGCCCCCGCTGCTCGGTCTGTACCTCCGACCGGTCGGGGATGCCGCAACCGACCGCGCCGGCCAGCACCAGCGTCACGCCGAGCGCGCCGCTGAGCAGTCGTCGCCTCACGAAGCCACCTCCGCGCGCTGCTCGGGGACCGGATTCGCCGGCCCCACCGTGAGTGCCCCGTCCGGTCCCGGGCCGATGGCCAGCATGCTCTCGGTCGACGTCGCGCCGAACGACACGGTCGCGTCCGCCGGCACCAGCCGCAGCGGCGAGGTGATCAGCCGGTCACCGGCCCGCGCCGGCAGGGTGAGCCGGAACTGTGCGCCCTGCCCCGGCGCGCCCCATGCCTCCAGCCAGCCACCGTGCAGCCGGGCGTCCTCCAGGCTGATCGACAAGCCCAGCCCGGTGCCGCCGGTCTGCCGGGCCCGGGACGGATCGGCGCGCCAGAACCGGTTGAAGACCAACTTCTCCTCGCCGGGCTTGAGCCCGACGCCATGATCGCGGACGGTGACCGCGACGGCGGTGTCGTCCATCCCCAGGGTGATCCGCACCGGCCGCCCCTCGCCGTGCTCCACGGCGTTGCCTACCAGGTTGCGCAGCACCCGCTCGACCCGGCGCGGGTCGATCTCGGCGATCACCGGGGCCGCCGGCACGTCCAGTTCGATCTCCACGCCGACGCGTTCGGCCAGGCCGGAGAGGCGGTCCACCACCCGGTGCACCACCGGTACCAGGTCGGTCGGCTCGGCGTCGAGGACCGCGAAACCCGCGTCGAACCGGCTGATCTCCAGCAGGTCCGTCAGCAACTCCTCGAAGCGGTCCAGCTCGGCTTGCAGCAGCTCGGCGCTGCGCGCCACCGACGGCTCGAACCCGTCACGCTCGGCGAAGATCAGATCGGCGGCCATCCGTACCGTGGTCAACGGGGTACGCAGTTCGTGCGAGACGTCCGAGGTGAACCGCCGCTGCAGTCGCGACATCTCCTCCAGACGCAGGATCTGCCGTTGCAGGTTGGTGGCCATCTGGTTGAAGGAGGCGGCGAGCAGGGCCAGGTCGTCCTCGCCGTTGACCGCCATCCGCTGGTCGAGCAGCCCGGCGGAGAGCCGCTGGGCGGTGCGGGCCGCCACCCGTACCGGCGTCACCACCAGCCGGGTCACCAGCGCCGCGAGCAGGCCGAGCAGCAGCACCAGGGCGAGGCCGGTGGCGAGCACCGTGGCCCGCGCCTGGCTGGCCGTCGAATCCTGCAACGTCAGCGGTACGAAGTAGTAGAGCTCCACCTGACCGAAGCGGGTCGGTACCGGCGAGCCGTAGACCAGGTACTTGGTGTCCCGTTCGCCGGTGAGCCGGCCGGTCTGGATCTGGTTGGCCACGTTGCCGCCGGCCACCGCCGCCCGCAGCTCGGGGCTGATCAACGGCCGGAAGTCCACCGCGGGCGAACTGCGCGGCAGGATCATGCCACCGACGCCGTCCGCGGTCAGCGCCACCACCACGCCGCTGGTCTGCTGCGGGTCACCGCCGGCCAGATAGTTGACCGTGCCGTCGATGGTCTCCTGGAGCTGGGCCTCCTGCGGCTGGCTGTAGAGGCTGAACTGCTTGGCCGCGTACTCCGCTCCGCTGGTCAGCCGAAGCCGTACGTCGGTCTTGGCGTTGTCCAGCAGAATGCTGGTGATCTTGCCGGCGATCAGGTAGGCGAAACCGCCCACCAGCAGGCTCGACACCACGAGTGTGATAGTGACCACCCGCACCTGAAGCGAGCGTCGCCAGGTGTGGTGCAGGCCGGCGAACACGCGGGCGGCCCGACCGCTGAGCCGACGCCACAACTCCCGCCCCGCGCCGGGACGGCGGGACGTGGTGTCAGGGTCCGGAATCGGGGAGGCGGTCACAGTGCGACCCAGGCTATCCGGTACCCGCCTTGTAGCCCACGCCCCGCACGGTGAGGATGATTTCAGGTCGCTCCGGATCCGGCTCGATCTTGGCCCGCAGGCGCTGCACGTGCACGTTCACCAGCCGGGTGTCGGCCGCGTGCCGGTAGCCCCAGACCTGCTCCAGCAGGACCTCCCGGGTGAAGACCTGGCGCGGCTTGCGGGCCAGCGCGACAAGCAGATCGAACTCCAGCGGGGTCAGCTTCACCTCCTCGCCGTTGCGACTGACGGTGTGTGCCGGCACGTCGATGGCGATCTGGTTGCCGGGCGGGCCGATGGTGAGCAACTCCGGCGCGGCGTCCTCGCCCCGGCGCAACCGGGCCCGCATCCGGGCCACCAGTTCCTTGGGCTTGAACGGCTTCACCACGTAGTCGTCGGCCCCGGACTCCAGGCCGAGCACCACGTCGACGGTGTCGCTCTTGGCGGTCAGCATCACGATTGGCACGCCGGACTCGGCTCGGATCGCCCGCGCGACGTCGATGCCGCTCATTCCGGGCAACATGAGGTCAAGCAGGACGATATCGGGACGATTGTCGCGGAACGCAGCCAGCGCGCGTTCCCCGTCCGCCACGAACGAGGGCATGAACCCCTCACTACGCAGGACGATGCCGAGCATCTCGGCGAGCGCAGGGTCGTCGTCGACCACCAGTACCCGGGCTCTCATGGGGTTAATGTTTCCATCCCGTTCAGTTCAGGGGGTTCGGGCGTCATCCCGGCACGCTACTGCCGGGACCCACGCCGTGCCCAGCACCCGCCGGTACACCGCTCACACGAGCCGCCCCACCGGCCGGGGCTCCACCTGTCCGACTCGCGCGTGTCAACATGATCCCTGGCTGCGTCCCCGCGCGCCACCGCCCCCGCCTTCGACAGGAGTGCGCGTGCCCCACGCCGGCTCGATCGCCGTACTCCCCAACCGGCCGCTCACCGTCGGTGAACTGCTCGACTCCGCAGTACTGCTGCTGCGTGGGCACCTGGGAGCACTGCTTCCCCTGGCCGGAGCGCTCGCTCTCGTCGAACAACTCCTCCTGCTGCCCCTGCGGTCCGCCGTCGGCGTCGAGCCACCACTGTGGTGGACCCTGTCGATGGGCAGCCTGGGCCCCTTCCTGGTCCTGCTCGCCATCGGCGCAGCTACCGAAGCCATGATCATCACGCTGCTCGGCAACCCGGCCGCCAGGGCCGCCGGCAGCGCCCTGGTCGGCCGCCCGGCCAGCGTTCGGGACCTGCTCCGCCCCCGGGATGCCCGCTGGGGCGCCACCCTGCTGCTCTGCCCGGTCGTCGGCGTCACGATGCTGCTGGCGTCCCTGCCCGGCCCGACCTGGTTCCTCGGATTCGCACTGCTCGGCGGGGTGGCCCCGGCACTGGCCCTGGACCGGCTCAGGCCGCTGCGTGCGCCGGCCCGTTCCGTCACCCTCGCGCTGCGGGTCGGCGGCCGTGCCGCCGGTCTGCGGCTGCTCGGCTACCTCGTCTGGTGGCTGCTGCGGGTCGGTCTCGCCTGGGGCCTGTTCACCGGGTTGTCCGGCCTGAACCTGATCGCGACGGGCTGGGCAGTCGCCGTGGCCATGCTGCTGTGGACGGCCGTCAACATGGTCGGCTACGCCGGGCTGGCCTGCCTGGACGCGGTCCTGCACGTGGAGACCCGGATCCGCACCGAGGGGCTGGACATCCACCTCTCCCGGGCACCCGTCGACGCGCCGCAGAGCACCCTGTTGGCGGTGGGCGGATGAGCTTCACCCGCTGGTGGACCGAGACCACGGCCGCACTCGGTGATCACGTACCGCTGCCCCTTGTCGCGTTGCTGCTGGTGCTCGCCACCGTGCCGGCCGCCGCCGGCTGGTACACCTACCCCGCCTGGGTGCCGCGCCGCTTTCCCCGACCGCGCCGGTTCCCCCGACTGCGTCGGCGCCGACGTCCCCCTCGGGCACCCCGGCCGCGCCGGGTCGACACCGACGCTGCCGTCGACCCTGAGTCGCCGCAGCCGACCGGACCACCGGCGCACCATGTCTCGCTTGCCGACCGGCTGGCCGCCGAAGGACGCTACGACGAGGCGATCCGGGAGCGGCTGCGCGGCATGGTCCGGGAACTGTCCGACCGTGGCCTGGTGTCGGTACGCCCCGGCACGACGGTCACCGAGATCGTCGAGGCAGCCGCCACCCGCCACCCACCGGCCGGGCCGCCGGTGGCCGCCGCAGCGGCCACCTTCGCCCGCGTCTGGTACGCCCAGCGTCCCGGCACCGCCGACCACGACAAGCAGGTACGCGACCACGCCGCCACGCTGCACCGGCTGCTCACCGACCGGCCCGCCGACAGCAGCGACGGCGCGGTACCAGCCGGCAGCGGCGGGGGCGACGGTTCCGGGGAGTACGCCCGATGAGCGCGCCGAGGGTACGCCGCCGGCGGCACCGCATCCTGATTCCGGTGTTGCTGAGCGCCCTGGTGGTCATCACGACCCTGGTCACCCACGCGATCGACCAGCCGAACCAGACCGACGCGGGATTCCTGTCACCGCTGTCGACCGGGGACGACGGCGGCAGCCGGTTGGCGGCCGGCCTGGCCGAACGTGGCGTGCAGGTACGGCGGGAGACCGACACCCTCGCGGCGCTGCGGGCGGCGAGGTCCGGCCCGGCCACCCTGTTCGTACCGGCCCCGCAACTGCTGCATCCGCAGACAGTCGACGACCTGAACCTGCTGCCCGGCCACACCCGCCTGGTGCTCGTCGACCCTCCCCGGCGGGTGCTGGACGCCGCCGGGATGCCACTGCGACCGGCAGGTCGACGGTGGGCGGCCCGGGCCGTCGCCCCACACCTCACCGGGCCCTGCGCACTGCCCGAGGTCACCGGCGCGACAGCCGCCGTCGCCCGGCAGCGGTACGCCCCCACCGGCCCGCCCGGCTCGGTGGACCTCTGCTACTCCGCCGGGCTGGCCCGGCTTCCCGGCGCGGCCGAGAACGTGGTGGTGGGCGCAAGTGACCCGTTCCGCAACGGTCGCATCGGCGAGTGGGACAACGAACTCTTCGCCACCGCTCTGCTCGCCACCACCGGCCGGGTGCTCTGGCTCGACCTCGACGGACCGGCACCGCCACCACCCACACCCAGCACCGTCCGGACCACACCCCCGTCCGAGCCGGACGGCGGACCCTACGACGAACCCGACGACGACCAGGGTGATCCGGGTGCCGGCGACAGCACCGAGACCACGCCTGCCGCACCACCGGGCGGTAACGCCTCCGGCTCCGGCGGACCGGGCCGGGAGCAGACCAGCAACCCGCTCTGGTCGGCCTTTCCCCCCTGGTTCTGGGCGCTGCTGGCGCAGCTCGTACTGGCTGCACTGCTGATCGCCGTCGCCCGGGCCCGCCGCTTCGGCCCGCCCACGCCCGAACCGCTGCCGGTGACCGTCCCGGCCGCGGAGACGGTCTTCGGCCGGGCTCGTCTCTACCATCAGGCGAAGGCTCACCAGAGCGCCGCCGAGGTGCTCCGCGCCGCCGCGAAGGACCGGCTGGGGCGGCGACTGCATCTGCCGGCCGACACCCCCGACGTGGCCGCCGTCGTGGCCGCCGAGACCGGCGAACACCCGGACACCGTTCGTGACCTGCTCCACGGCGACGCCCCGGACACCGACCAGGAACTGCTGGAACTGGCGAAGGACCTGGATCGCACCGCCCGCGACCCACGACCGTCCCCAGTTCGGCCGCCGCTGCCCCGATCCGAAGGAGATCCCCGGTGACCCGACCCGCCACGCTCAGCGACCCGCTGGCCGCCGACCCCAGCCGGGCCGCGCTGCACCGACTGCGTACCGAGGTGGCCAAGGCGGTCGTCGGGCAGGACGGGGTGGTCACCGGGCTGATCATCGCCCTGCTCTGCCGTGGTCACGTGTTGCTGGAGGGCGTCCCCGGGGTGGCCAAGACGCTCCTGGTACGCACCCTCGGCGCGGCGCTGGACCTGTCGACGCGACGGGTGCAGTTCACCCCCGACCTGATGCCGGGCGACGTGACCGGCTCGATGATCTTCGACGCCCGCACGGCGGCCTTCACCTTCCGGGAAGGACCCGTCTTCACCAACCTGCTGCTCGCCGACGAGATCAACCGCACGCCGCCGAAGACCCAGTCCGCCCTGCTGGAGGTGATGGAGGAACGGCAGGTCACCATCGAGGGCACGCAGCATCCGCTGCCCGACCCCTTCATCGTCGCCGCGACCCAGAACCCGGTGGAGTACGAGGGCACCTACCCGCTGCCCGAGGCGCAGCTGGACCGGTTCCTGCTCAAGCTCACCGTGCCGCTACCCGGCCGTGAGGAGGAGTTGGGCGTCCTGCGCGCCCACCACGCCGGCTTCGACCCCCGGGACCTGGCCGCCGCCGGCGTACGCCCGGTGGCCGACGCGACCGACCTCGCCGTGGCCCGCGCGGCGGTCGGCCGGGTGCACGTCGCCGAACCGCTGTTCGGCTACGTCGTCGACCTGTGCCGGGCCACCCGCGCCACGCCCGCGCTCGAACTGGGCGCCTCGCCACGTGGGGCGACCGCGCTGCTCGGCACCGCCAAGGCGTGGGCCTGGCTGGCCGGGCGCGACCACGTGGTGCCCGACGACGTGAAGGCGATGGCCCGGCCCACCCTGCGGCACCGGCTGCGGCTGCGCCCGGAGGCCGAACTGGAGGGGGTCGGGATGGACGCCGTACTGGACTCGGTGCTCGCCACCGTGCCCGCACCACGATGACGTGGCGGGCGGCGGCACTGCTCGCGGTCGGTGCGCTGACCCTGCCCGCCTGGCCGGCGCCCTTCGTCGGGGTGGCGGTGATGACCGGCGTGGTCCTGCTGTTGTGCGCCCTGGACTTCGGGCTGGCCGCACCGCTGCGCGGGCTCACCGCCGAGCGCGACGGTGACCGTTCCGTCCGGCTCGGTGAGACCGCCACCGTCACGGTGCAGCTGCACAACGCCTCCGGCCGGACGCTGCACGCCCAGATCCGCGATGCCTGGGTGCCGTCGGCCGGGGCACAGCCGGACGTACCACCCGACCGCGTCGTGCACGTGCCCGCCGGTGACGTGGCGGCCCTGCCCAGCCGGCTCACCCCGACCCGCCGCGGTGACCGGCCGGCGGTGGCGCTGACGGTCCGCTCGCTCGGGCCGCTCGGGTTGGCGTTCCGGCAGCGCACCGGACGTCCGCCCACCCCACCGTGGACGCTGCGGGTGCTGCCCCGCTTCGACTCCCGCCGACATCTACCCGAGAAGCTGTCCCGGCTGCGGGTGATCGACGGCACGCAGGTCGGCCAGGGACGCGGGGCGGGCACCGAGTTCGACACCCTGCACGAGTACGTGCCCGGCGACGACGTACGGTCCATCGACTGGCGGGCCAGCGCCCGCCGGGCCGAGGTGCTGGTACGCACCTGGCGGCCGGAACGGGACCGGCGGCTGGTGTGCGTGCTGGACACCGGCCGTACCTCCGCCGTGCTGCTCGGCGACGAGCCCCGGCTGGACGCCTCGATCGACGCGGCCCTGCTGCTCACCGCCCTGGCCGCGCGGGCCGGTGACCGGGTGGACGTGCTGGCCGCCGATGCCGTGTCGCGCGCCTCGATCGGCGGTGCCGAACGACCGGCCCAGTGGCCCCGGCTGGCACATGCGCTGGCCCCCCTGCAACCGGCGCTTGTCGAGACCGACTTCCAGCTGATCGCGGGCGAGCTGCTGCGCCGCCACCGGCCGCGCAGTCTGGTGGTGCTGCTCACCTCGCTGGAGCCCGGGGCGCTCGGGTCGGGACTGCTGCCGGTGCTGCCCCGGCTCGCCGCCCGGCACCGGGTGCTGGTGGCGGCGGCCCAGGATCCGGTGCTGACCGCCCTCACCAGCACACCGCCCCGCCATCCGCGGGACGCCTACAACGCCGCCGCTGCCTGGCGTACGCTCGCCGAACGTGACCGGCTGACGGCGGCGCTGGCCCGTTACGACGTCGCTGTGGTGGACGTGCCCGCCCCCCGGCTGGCTCCGGCCCTGGCCGACACCTACCTGCGCCTCAAGGCCACCGGCCGGCTCTGAGCCGCCCTCCTGGCGGCCCCCGTCGTCACCGATCGTCGATGTCGGCTCTGGCCCGGGAGCCGAGCAGCACGACGTAGGCCAGGAAGCCGAGCCACGCGGCGGCACCGACGGCGACGCGTACGGCCGTCGGCACGGGTGCGGGGGTCACGAACGCCTCGATCACCGCGGCGACCGCGAACACCCCGACCAGGCCGAGGGCGACCAGGATGGCGTCGCGGCCCGCCCGAGCCACCGCCTGCCCCCGGGTCAGCTGCTCCGGTGGTGAGATCCAGGCCCAGCCGGTACGCAGCCCCACCCCGGCGGCGACGAAGACCCCGGTCAGCTCCAGCAACCCGTGCGGGGTGATCAGGCCGAAGAAGACGTCCGCCCGGCCGTAGGAGATCATCACCCCACCGACCACGCCGATGTTCAGCACGTTCTGCCAGAGCAGGTAGCCGACGGGGACGATGAGCACTCCCGCGGCCAGGCACTTCGCCGCCAACCAGGCATTGTGCGTCCAGAGGTGGAAGGCGAACGTCGGCGCGGAGAACTCCGTGTAGTAGCCGGCGAATCCGGATTCGACCAGGTGCGCCGCCTCCTCGTCACCGATGAAGGCTGCGGCCGTCTCCGGGTTGTCCGCGACGAACCCGATGAGCGTGAAGGTGAGCAGGGTGAAGACGGTGGCCACCGCGCACCACCACGGTGCCGCCCGCCAGACCGCCCCGGGAAACCCGGCCAGCAGGAACCGGCGTACCGCCGCCCAGGACGGCCGGGGTCGGCCGGTGAGCCGGGCTCGGGCCCGGAGCACCACCTGGGACAACTCGCCCAGCAGCGCCGGATCGGGAGAGCGGCTGCGCAGCACCGACAGGTGGGTGGTGACCCGCTGGTATAGCGCCACCAGCTCGTCGACCTCGGCGGCGTCGAGCCGCCGCCGGTCACAGAGCTGGCTCAGCCGACGCCACTCCCCGCCATGCTCCGCGACGTACGCGTCGAGATCCACCGCCAGCCACCCCCGTCCGCGCGATCATAGTGTTCACTGTCGTAGGTGAGCACAGCAGCGCGGTGGACCGCCCCGGCCGCCGGTGACGCCGGTCTGGTCAGCGGAGAGGCCGTACGGCTGGACGTACGGGCCGCCCGAATCGGTTCCCGGGTGCTCGCGCTGCTGATCGACGTACTGCTTCAGCTGGTGTTCGGCCTGCTGCTCATCGTGATCGCCACGCTGGCGCTGGCCGCCCTGCCGTACGGCGTGTTCGACGCGGCCCTGGAACAGGCGCTGCTCACCGTCGGGGTGGTCCTGCTGCTGATCGGTTACCCGGTGTGTTTCGAACGGCTCAACGAAGGGCGCACGCCGGGCAAGGCCGCGGTCGGGCTGCGGGTGGTGAGCCACGACGGTGGCCCGGTGGGGCTGCGCCAGTCGCTGACCCGGGCGCTGGTCGGGGTCGCCGTCGAGTGGCCGGGTCTGGTGCTGCCGCTGCTGTCCTGGGTCGCCGGTGCGACGGTGATGCTCACCGACGCTCGGGGTCGACGCCTCGGTGACCTGGTGGCGGGCACGCTTGTCGTGCACACCCGTACCGCGGTCAGCTGGCGTCCGGTGCCGGCCCCGCTGCCGGTGCTGACCTCCTGGGCGTACACGCTCGATCTGAGCCGGCTGGACCCGAGCCTGGCGCTGACCACCCGGCAGTATCTGACCCGGTCCCACCAGTTCGCCGAGCCGGCCCGCAGCGACCTGGCCCGGCAGTTGTGGCGGGAGGTGGCCGCGACGACCGGTCCGCCGCCCCCACCGGGGCTGCCGGAGGCGGTCTACCTGGCCGCCGTCCTGGGCGAGCGGCACCGCCGGGCCCGCCAACGGCTCGCCGGTGAACGCGGGCTGGCCGCCGCGCTGTGGCCGCAACTGGGCTCGACGCCGCTCCTGCGGCCAGCCGAGCCGACACCGCTCCTCCGGTCCGCCGAGCCGACGCTGCCCGACCCTGCGCCGATCTCGGCCCCAGGTCCGGTGCCGAGCCCGAGAACCGTCCACTCGGGGCAGGCCGCGCCGAGCGGTCCGGTCGGCGTACGCCCGTCGGTGCCGGCCCGCCGCAGCGGGGCCGACGGGACGGGCGGACACTGAGACGCGAGCGATGCCGGTGGCCGGTGTCGAGCGGACACCGGGGAGGCAGTGGTGAGAGGTTTCGGGCCGTGGCTGGCGGTACTCGCGGTGGTGCTGCTGCTCAGCGCGCTGCGGCTACGCACCCTGGCCGCGCTGGTGTCGGTGGGTTGGCTGATCTGGTGCGTCTGGACCTGGATCCGCCCCGGCCGCCGCAGCAACCCGCGTTGACCCGCAGCCCGGCCTGACATGCCGAACCGGGCCGACCCGAGGAAGGGTCGACCCGGTTCGACGAGGTGATCAGTAGCGGTAGTGATCCGGCTTGAACGGGCCCTCGACGGCGACGCCGAGGTACGCGGCCTGCTCCTTGGTAAGCGTGGAGAGCTTGGCACCGAGGGCGGCCAGGTGCAGCCGGGCGACCTTCTCGTCCAGGTGCTTGGGCAGCACGTAGACGCCGATCGGGTACTCCTCGGTCTTGGTGAACAGCTCGATCTGGGCGATCGTCTGGTTCGCGAACGAGTTCGACATCACGAAGCTCGGGTGACCGGTGGCGTTGCCCAGGTTCAGCAGACGTCCCTCGGAGAGCACGATGATCGCGTGGCCGTCGTCGAACTTCCAGAGGTCGACCTGCGGCTTGATGTTCTCCCGGGTGACGTCCGAGCGCTTGGCCAGACCGGCCATGTCGATCTCGTTGTCGAAGTGACCGATGTTGCCGACGATGGCCTGGTGCTTCATCCGGGCCATGTGCTCATTGGTGATCACGTCGAAGCAGCCGGTCGCGGTGATGAAGATATCCGCGATCTCGACCACGTCGTCGAGGGTGGCGACCTGGTAGCCGTCCATCGCCGCCTGGAGGGCGCAGATCGGGTCGACCTCGGTCACCACGACCCGGGCGCCCTGGCCACGCAGCGACTCGGCGCAGCCCTTGCCCACGTCGCCGTAGCCGAGCACGACCGCCATCTTGCCGCCGATCAGCACGTCGGTGGCCCGGTTGATGCCGTCGATGAGCGAGTGACGGCAACCGTACTTGTTGTCGAACTTGCTCTTGGTGACCGAGTCGTTGACGTTGATCGCCGGGAAGAGCAGGGTGCCGGCGCGGTGCATCTCGTAGAGCCGGTGCACGCCGGTGGTGGTCTCCTCGGTGACGCCCTTGATGTTGGCGGCGATCCGGGTCCACCGCTGGCCGTCGGAGGCCAGCGAGCGGTGCAGTACGCCGAGGATGACCGCGTACTCCTCGGAGTCGGCGGACTCGACCGGCGGTACGACACCGGCCTTCTCGAACTCGACTCCCTTGTGGACGAGCAGGGTCGCGTCGCCACCGTCGTCGAGGATCATGTTCGGGCCCTGCCCGTCAGGCCAGTCGAGCACCTGCTCGGTGCACCACCAGTACTCCTCCAGCGTCTCGCCCTTCCAGGCGTACACCGGCACGCCGGTGGGGGCGTCGGGGGTGCCGTCCGGGCCGACGACGATCGCGGCGGCGGCGTGGTCCTGGGTGGAGAAGATGTTGCAGGAGGCCCAGCGGACCTCGGCGCCAAGCGCGACCAGGGTCTCGATCAGGACGGCGGTCTGAATCGTCATGTGCAGCGAACCGGTGATCCGCGCCCCCGCGAGAGGCTGCGCCTCGGCGAACTCGCGGCGGATCGCCATCAGGCCGGGCATCTCGTGCTCCGCGAGGCGGATCTCCTTGCGCCCGAACTCGGCGAGTGACAGATCCGCCACCCGGAAGTCGCCTTCGGCGAGAGTGCGCGGCCGGGCATTCGGCGACGTGCCGCTGGCGGACGCCGGGAGGGTGCTGGTCATAAAAGCTCCTGTCGGACGATTGTGCTGCGCAACCTCTCACTTTACGCGCGCCCACCCGATCACGGCTGGCGTGAGGGCAAACAGCGCACGGGGCGACCAGTGACGGACGTTTCACCGCCCATCTCCAGCCGCCCCGCGCATCCCCCCGGTTTGGTTCCCCCGCGCGTTCTCGGACCTTCGTCGCGATAACGCTGCGCACTCATAGAGTCACACTCCGCATGTGCCGAGTCAAGCTATTCCGGAAAAGTCGGACTCGCGTGTTGCCAGGTCGGCCTCGCTCCGACAACCCGGACGACTCAGCAGTGCCCCGGCGACGCGACGTACACCTCACCCGCACCGCTGACCGTGAGTGACCCGCCGGCGGCGGACCCCACCGCGGCCTGCCCCGTCCCGAGCGTCACCGGGGCGACCATGTCGGCGACGTCCACCTGCCCGGACGTGCACAACACCAGCCACGGCCCCGGCACCGTCAAGGTGACCTCGGGCTGTCGACCCACCGTCACCCGGTGCAGTGCGAAATCCGTCACCGGAACCGGCCAGGTCACCACCCCGTCCGCAACCGGTCGGGGCGCCACCACCGGCTGGTCGAGCACCTCGAAACGAAGCACCCGGAGCAGTTCGGCCACGTCCACGCGCTTGCGAGTGAGCCCGCCACGCAGGACGTTGTCGCTGGCCGCCATCACCTCCACACCCGTACCGCGCAGGTAGGCGTGCAGATTTCCGGCGGGCATCCAGATGGCCTCGCCCGGCGCCAACCGCACCCGGTTGAGCAGCAACGCCACCACCACCCCCGGATCGGCCGGGTACGCCTCGGCCAGCAACTCGACCAGTTCCGCGTCCGGCCCGGCCACCGCCGCCCTGCGCACCGACGCCTTGCGCACCGCCGCCACCAGCCCGGCACGGTCCGCCGTCGGCCAGGTCAGCAGCAGGCGTACGGCCTCGGCCAACCCGGCCGCACCGGCATCGAGCGCGTCGAGCACCGGCCCCAACTCCGGTACGCCGAGCCCCGCCAACACCTCGGCCGAGACCGCCGGATCCCGGAAACCGCAGAGCGCCTCCATCGGCCCGAGCGCCACAAGCAACTCCGGCTTGTGGAACGGGTCGACGTAGTTGCGGTGCCCGTCGCACCGGGCATCGTCGGCGGCGTACCCCGCTCGGGCCTGCTCGGCGTCCGGATGGGCCTGCAAGCTCAGCGGAGCCGCAGCGGCCAGCACCTTCAGCAGGAACGGCAGTCGCGCGCCGAACCGGTCGACGACCCGCCGGCCGAGCCAGCCGGCCGGATCGGCGGCGAGCACCTCGGTCAGGGCGACCCGGCCACCGTCCCGGTCGACGCTGGCCGGCGCACCCGGATGAGCGCCCAACCACAGTTCAGCCTCCGGGCCCTCGCTGGGCACCGGACGCCCCTGCAACTCGGCGATGGCGCAGCGGGAACCCCACGCGTAGTCCTTGATCGGCCCGTACAGCAGTTCCACCGGTCAGCTCCCCGATCGACCGGACGCCTCCGCCGGCCCGGCCTCTCCCCGGTAGATGTCCGGCTCCAGATAGATCACCTTGGCGGTCGGCACCGCCGCACGGATCCGGGCCTCCACCGCGTCGATGCCGCGCGCCAACTCCTCGGCGGTCTCCCAGCGCGCCACCGCGATCTTCGCGGCCACCATCAACTCCTCCGGGCCGAGGTAGAGCGTCTTCATGTGGATGATCCGCTCGACCTCCGGCCCGCCGGTGACCGCCTGCTCGATGGCGGCGATCTCGGCCGGCTCGGCGCCCTCCCCGAGCAGCAGGCTCTTGGTCTCCAGGGCGAGCACGATCGCGATCGTGACAAGCAGCAGGCCGATCATCGCGGTGCCCGCCGCGTCCCACCGGCCGTCGCCGGTGGCCAGGGTCATCCCCACGCCGAACAGCGCGAAGAGCAGACCGACCAGGGCGCCGAAGTCCTCCAGCAGCACCACCGGCAACTCCGGCGCCTTGGACCGGCGGATGAACCTGGCCCAGGACTGCCGGCCCCGGACCAGGTTGGACTCCTTGATCGCGGTACGGAACGAGAACGACTCCAACCCGATCGCCACCAGCAGCACCGCCACCGGCACCCATTGCCAGCTGGTGATCCCGTGTGGATCCGACCACTTGTGCCACGCCTCGTAGAGCGCGAAGACCCCGCCCAGGCTGAACAGCACGATGGCGACGATGAACGCGTAGACGTAACGCTCCCGGCCGTAGCCGAAGGGATGCTGCGCGGTGGGTGCCCGCCGGGCCCGCTTGCCACCGACCAGCAGCAGTGCCTGGTTTCCGGTGTCGGCGACCGAGTGGATCGACTCCGCCAGCATCGACGACGACATCGTCAGCAGGTACGCCACGAACTTCGTCACCGCGATGCCGAGATTGGCCAGCAACGCCGCGACGATCGCCCTGGTGCCGCCCCCGGCGCTCATGCCGCCGCTGTTCCGGTCACTGGTTGGCCAGCTCCTTCATCTCCGTGATCGCCGGCACCGCCATCGGATCCAGGCCGTGTGCCAGGGCCAGATAGATCGAGGCGAAGTCCGGCACCGCCACCAGGGAGGCCAGCCGTTCCAGCGCCGAACCGCCCTCGGCGGTCACCACATCGCACCGTACGCCCCGCCGCTCGGCGAGCGTCTGCACCGCGTCGGCGCGCCGCTCCTCCACCGCGAGAGGCTCGTCGGCGTCGTCCTCGGCGTTCAGGCCACCGTCGCGCAGCAGCACCAGCCGCAGCCGGGTGCCGTCGGGCGTCGACTCCTCCGGGTCGGCGAAGATGTCCCGCTCGCCCTCGGCGAGGCCGCCGAAGACGCCGTCGAGCAGACCGACCCGACCCCGGCCCGCCTCGCCGAGCGCCCCGGTGACCACCGGGTAGCGGGCGTTGGCCGACAGGGTGTCACCGAACCGGCGAGCCGCGACCGAGGCGAGCGGGGACGAACCCCACACGATCGGGATGGAGCCGGCCAGGCCGAGGGCGAGCGACTTCGCCGGGTTGACGAAGGACTCCGCGGTGGGCCGACAGCGGTCGGCGTCGGCGTCCAGCCGGGCCGCCGTCTCGGCGAGGTCCGCCTCGTTGACCTTCACCAGACCGAGCGCCCGGGCGGCGAGCAGCACCGGCACGGTGAGGCCCCAGAGGCTGGCCCGCGCCGGTGCCCGGCGGGGCACCGGGATGAACGGGGCACGGGCCCGCTCGGCAAGTGACTGCAACTGGGAGTCGGCCGGGCCGACGGCCACCAGCCGGGCACCGCGCCGGTGCGCCGCCTCGGCGGCACCGAGCGCCTCCGGGCTGCGACCGGAGGCGCTGACCGCGATCACCACGTCGGCGGCACCGACCCAGCCCGGCACGCCCGCGCTGCGGTGCGCAATGACCGGCACCGGGCAGCGCGGCCCGGCGACCGTGGCCAGCACGTCACCGGTACGCCCGGCGGTGCCGATGCCGGCGATCACGACCGCGCGGGGACGGCCGTCGTCGGCGAGCATCGACAGGTTCGCCTCGGCGGCCAGCGCGGCGGACTCGCGCACCTGCGCGCCGGCCGAGGCGGTGTGCCGCAGCATGCCACCCGGATCCCGCTCGGCCAACGCCTTCGGGTCGTCGAGCAGTCGGTCGTCGGCGTGGCGGTGGCCGCTGACCCCGGCCGTCCCGTCGATCACGACCGCTCCGCAGGGCCGCGTGCCTCGTCCAGCAGCAGCACCGGGACGTCGTCCCGGACCTCGAAGATCCGGCCGCACTCGGTGCAGGTCAGCGTCTGTGCCTGCGCGTCGTAGTCGAGCGGGGCATGGTGGGTGTCCGGGCAGGCGAGGATTTCCAGCAACTGCGGGTCGAGGGCCACGGCGCGGCTCCTTCCACGTATGCGGTTTCACCGATCGGCGGCACCGAACGGCGCGAGCGATCTTATCGGCGTACCCGGTCGAGCACGTCGTCGCGCAGCGACGTCATTCGCTGCACAGTGGGCGCCTCGACATTGAGCCGCAGCAACGGCTCGGTGTTCGAGGCACGCAGGTTGAACCACGCCCCGTCCGGGAAGCGCAGGGTCAGTCCGTCCAGTTCGTCGACCTCGGCATCCGGGTAGGCGGCCCGCACCTCGGCGACCTTGGCGGCCTGGTCCGTCACCGTGGAGTTGATCTCACCGGAGGCGACGTACCGCTCGTACTCGGCACCGAGCACGGAGAGCGGCTGCGGCTGCTCGCCGAGCGCGGCCAGGGTGTGCATCGCGGCCAGCATGCCGGTGTCGGCGAACCAGAAATCCCGGAAGTAGTAGTGGGCGGAGTGTTCACCACCGAAAATCGCGTTGGTACGCGCCATCTCCGCCTTGATGAACGAGTGCCCCACCCGGGCCACCACCGGCTCGCCGCCGTGCTCCCGGATGATCTCCGGCACCGCCTGTGAGGTGATCAGGTTGTGGATGACAGTCGAGCCGGGGTGCTTGGCCAACTCCCGGGCCGCGACCAGCGCGGTGATCGCCGACGGCGAGACCGGCTCGCCGCGCTCGTCGATGACGAAGCAGCGGTCGGCGTCCCCGTCGAACGCCAGGCCGATGTCCGCGCCGTGCGCCACCACCGCGCGTTGCAGGTCGACCAGGTTGGCCGGGTCCAGCGGGTTGGCCTCGTGGTTGGGGAACGTGCCGTCCAACTCGAAGTACATCGGCACGATCCGCAACGGCAGGGCCGCCAACGCGGCGTCACCGAGCACGCTGGGCACGGTGTGCCCGGCCATCCCGTTGCCCGCGTCCACGACCACGGTCAACGGCCGGATGCCGGACAGGTCCACCAACGTGCGCAGGTGCGCCGCGTAGTCGGCGAGCAGATCCTGCCGGTGCACCGGCGCGGTCGGCTCACCGACCGGCTCGCCCTTGTCCAGCAGCGCCTGCGCCCGCTCACGGACCTCGGCCAACCCGGTGTCCTGCCCGACCGGGCGGGCTCCCGCGTGGCACATCTTGATGCCGTTGTACTGCGCCGGATTGTGACTGGCGGTGAACATCGCGCCAGGCAGATCCAACGAACCGGAGGCGTAGTAGATCATGTCGGTCGAGGCGAGCCCGATCTCGATGACCGCACGCCCCTCGGCGCGTACGCCGGTCGCGAAGGCGGCCGCCAGCGCCGGGCCGGAGGCGCGCATGTCGTGCCCGATCAGCACGGCCTTTCCCGCATCGCCGGTGGCGTCGAGCATCTGCGCGAAGGCGGAGCCCAAGGCGGCGGCAACCCCCTCGTCCCACTGCTGCGGCACCGTCCCACGGACGTCGTACGCCTTGACGATCTGGGACAGATCAGACACCAGTTCCACTCCTCGACTGCGGTCCGTCAACAAAGCTGAGCGTATCGGAGGCACGGCCCCCACCCCGGCTCAGCCGGGCAGCCCGCCCCCGTACCTGGGATCGTCGCCTGCCGCGGCGGGCGGCGGCGGGTCCTGCCACCCCGGCGACCCGCCCTGCACCGGCGGCACGGCCGCGGAGCCGGACACCGGCGGCACGGTCGCAGAGCCCGACACCGGCGGTACCGCCGCAGGGCTGGACACCGGCGGTGCGGTCGCGGAGCCGGCGGGAGCGGTCTCGGCCGGGGCGGCCGGGCTCTGGTCGCCGGCACCGGTCGGCCGCGCACCGTACAGGCCGCCGGTGGGCCGGGCCGTCGGCGTACCGCCGCCGTAAACGCGGGGCGTGGGCGGTCGACCCGTCCCGTACACCTGGCCGGGTGCTGGCGGCGGCACCGCCTGCGGACCGGGCGGCGGCAGCACCTGCGGACCGGCCTGCGTCGGCACCGAAGACCTGGTGGAACGGTAGGTGGTGCCGCCCGGATTACCCGGCAGCGGGACGTCGGCCTGCTCGCCACGCTGCCGCCGATCCCGGCGTGAGCGGAACACCAGCAGCCCGATGAGCAGGGCACCGGCCGCGACCATGGCGATGCCGACGTACATCACCGACGAGATGCCGCCGGACTGGTTGGCTGCCTGGCTCGCCTCCCCCGGGCTGTCCACCGCCAACGCCACCGTCGCGGTGGGCGCGGGCGGCGTCTCGACCACCTCGTCCAGAGTGGGGCTGGGAGACGGCGAGGGGGACGGCGACGGGGCGACACGGCCACCGTTCACCCGGGACTCCGCGACGGCACGCCCCAGCAGGACACCGCGCGCCGTGACCGCCTCGCCCGTCACGACCAGCCGCCCCCCGGGAGCCTCGGCGCCGAACGCCACCCGGAAACGGAGCACCGTGCCCTTGCGCTTGCAGAGTTCGTCCCTGGCCGGGGCGACCGGCGCGGTGGTCACCAGCCCGTCGGCGCCGGAGACCGGCACGGACACCCATCGGCGGTCGACCTCCGCCTGGACGGCGACCTGCTCGGGTCGTACGCCGGGCAGACTGAGCCCCAGCGCGCCCCGCACCCGTACACAGCCGTCGGTACGTTTGCGTACCTCCAGCCGGACGTCCTGGGCGGCCCGGCCCGCGGTGAAGCTGCCGGCCGACCGGACGCGCACCCGGTCCTCGTCGGCGTGCGCCGGTGCGGCACCGAGCGTCACCAGCCCGCCGAGGAACACGCAGACCGTCGCGAGCCGCGCCGCGCGGCGACCTACCGACATGAGCTCCCACCGTTCCTCCCCCGACGGGGGAACCGCCGGTCAGGCTACTACCGGCGCCCACACTCGGCTCGTCATCGACCACCCCGGATGTGCGACCCGCCACGCCGTCGACAGTCGCGGACCGCACCGGCGTGACGGCCTCACCCGTGCCGGACGGTCGCCTGCCTCCCTCGGCCCGGTGGTGACGGTCAGCCGGATTCGCCGAGCAGGTGCACCCGGTTGAGGTACGGGTCGCCGTACCCCTCGAACTCCTCCGCCGGCGGATATCGGGGCAGATCCGGTCGCTGGCTGTAGATGCCCCGACGCAACCCGGCCAGCGGCATGGGCCGGGCGCCGCCGTCGAGCACCAGCACGTCCGCGTCGACCGCGTTGAACGGGTGCGCCGCCCCGTGGTACCGGTACAGCGGTTGATCGCTGACCAGCCCGACCTGCGGGTCGACGTAGAGCACCGTGCCGTTCTGGTTCAACGCCACCCAGATGTGCGCACCACCCCGCTCCAGATGGTTGACGACGAAGGCGAAACTGCCGTGCCCACCGAGCACGAGTTGGTCGCGCAGGTTGCGGTAACCGGTGTCCAGTGCCCGTTGCAGTTCCGCAGGCGTACGGGCGGTGCCGTCGCAGAGCCGCTGGAAGCGGCCACCTGTGACATCCTCGACCCGCCCGGTGCCGTCCTGCTCGCCGTTGAGCGGCCGGGTCACGTCACCGGCCTGGTACGCGTCGAAGGTGCGTGGCGCGGCGACCCGGGGACGCCCGTGCACCCAGGTGTCGTAGAGCGACAGGGTGCAGTCCAGGCAGTTGATCCCTCGGGTCGGGTCCGCCCGCGGCCCACCGTCGTTCATCAGCCCGAACCAGTCCCCGGCCCGAGGATCGGCGGTCCGCACCACGTTGCCCGCCTCGTCGCGGGGCAGTTGCTGTTCCACGTCCCGTTGGTGCAGAGCCAGTGGTGGACGCAGTCCGCCCGGCTGGCCGTACCGGCGGGACCTGTCGATCGGCGGCGGATGGTCGTCGCCGGTCAGGGCGGAACGATCGCCGGTGTCGATCGCGCCGACAGCGAGATCGCCGACGTCGTCGTTGATCCGGTGGAAGTCCTCCGGCCGGTCGACGGCCACCACGTCGGGCACGACGGCACCCGACGCCACCGCGTCGGCCAGATCCAGACACCGCCCGTACGCACGGGTTTCGGCATTCGCCGCCTGCTGCCAGTTGGCTGACGCATCGCGATGGCCCGCCCGGTGGAGTTGGCGCGCATATGCGGCAAAGTCGCTGGCGCGCTGGTAATGCTCATCCGCCTGACTTCTCAGCCGCATCGTTTCGTCCAGGCGACGTTTCTCCTCGAACCACGCCCGCTGTGACTCGTAATAGCCCTGGTAACGACGCCGTTCGAGGGCGTCGTACTCGGCGGCCCGGCTGGCGTCGGGATCGGGGGGTGTCGGCGGCGCGGTGGGTGGCGTGACACGCCCTGGAGAGTTCACCGCAGGCGCATTCGGAACGAGTGCTTCGACAAGTGCGGAGCGGTGAGGCGCGGGCGGAGACTCCGGCCGCGCCGGTGCGCTGCTGGGAGAACCTGCCTCCGGCCGCGTCGTCGGCGCGCCCGGCACCCGGTCCATCACCGGCCCTGCTGCTGCGGAGCCCGTCGCAGTCGACGACCCGCTGATGCCGACCGCGGCTACCGGGCTCGGCGCATGGGCCGGAGCGCTCGGATGAGCCGGAACGCTCGGATGTGCCGGACCGTTAACCACTCCTCCGCCCGCCGCCGTCATGTCCGGGCCGGTAGCGACACCTGGCACGACCGACGGTGGCGCGACCGTGGACAACGCCGGCCCTGAGACGTCGACCAGTCCGGCCGTCGAAGCTGGGCTTACGGCAGCAACGCTTGACTGAGCACTCGCCGGGACCTCACGGCCCGGCTGGGCCGGTTCCGGAGTCGAGCCCGGCTCAGTGGTCGAAGCCGAGCCCGGAGTCGGGGCCGTCTCAGTAGTCAGGGCCGAACCCGGCAGGGCCTGCGACGCTTCGTTCAGGCCGGGGCCAGCGAGACTCACCGGCCCGCCGGCATGAGACGGCTGCTGTCCCAAGCCGCCTTCGGCTGTCGACAGGGGCAGCGCAGGCCCGGCAGCAAGCGACGTCGAATCAAACTGCCCGACGGCAGGTGGCTCGCCTATCAGCCCGACGGCAGGTGGCTCGGCCGAGATTCGTTGAGCCGGAATCGCCACGCTTTGCGCCGACTCCGTGAGGGGCGCTGGCTGGCTCGATGCTCCGCCGGCGAGCGGAAGCGTCAGCTCCGGGGCGGAAGGCACCGGGACGGAAGGCACCGGGACGGCCGGCCCGGGCAGCACCGTCGGGAGCGTCGGGCCGGACAGGGCAGCCAGTTGGCCGTCGAGCCGGGCCTGCAACGCCCGGTCAGCCTGGCCGGTGGCCGAGCCGCGAGCACCCGAAGCAGCCGCCCGGGCGGCGTCCTCCAGCGACGTCAACCCCTGGCCGGTGGCCAGGCTCGCGGCTTGGTCGGCGATCACCTCGCCGGTCATCTCCCGGCCCAGGTGTTCGGCCATCCGGGCACCCCCACCGGTGGCGTGCCGCCCGAGACCGGCCAGTGAGGCCGCTGCCCCGCCGGCCAGGCCGCCGATCGCGTTCGTGCTCAGGTCGGTCACGTCCAACTCGTGCCGACGGCCGGTGTTCTGCTGATAAACCTGGGTGGCCAGGTTGACCCCGGTCTCCTGGGCCGCCTCCGTCAGCCCTTCTCGGGCGGCGTGCCGGCCGAGCCCACGCGCACCCGTGGCGGTCACCTGCTTCGCCGCGCGTTCGCCGACTTCCTTGAGACCCTGCTTCAGCGACTTTCGAGCCAGCTGGGCGAGCAGACGCCGGAATATCTGCTGGACGAGGAAGCGGGTGGCGGCGATGACCCCGGCGGCGGCCGGCGAGGCGGCCCCGGCGGTGAGCACGGCCGCCACCGCCAACGCCAACAACTCGATGACCAGGATGCCCAGCTCGATCCAGACTTCGAGCTTGGCACCCTCGATGTCGCACCCGCACTCCTCCACCACCCGACCCAGCTCGTGGCTGACCGCGAGCAGCACCGGCAGCGGGGCCTCCTCGCCATCGGCCACCCGCCGCCATACCCCGCCGAACGCGGTCGCGACCGCACCGACGCCGCCGTAGCCCTGGTGCACCTCGGCGGCGGCGGTGCTCGCATCCGCCTGAGGGCCGGCGAGGGATGCGGCAGCCGCGTACCACTGGTCGGCCAGATCCCAGACGGCGCGCTCGTCGCCTTCCGGCCATTCGACGCCGATCACCCAGTCGAGCGCCTCGTAGATCCAGCCCGGCAGGTCCCACGGCGAATAGTCGAGTGGGTGCGGAATCGGGCTCGGCAACAGCGTCATCGCGGATCCCGGCCCGGATCAGCGCCGCGAGCGCGGGTCGGAGATGCGGTCGAAGCGGGCGCCGCTGGCCGCGTCGGTCTGTTGGTTGGTCTCGACGGAGCGGACCACGTCCGCGCCGAGGTCGGCCAGTCGGCGTCCGACACCCGCCCAGACCCGCAGTGCCATCTCCTCGTAGCCCCGGTACTGCCGCTCGAACGCCGCGCCGATGTCGTCGCGGCCCCAGGGCCGCCGGTTGCTGGCCGCCGTTATCGCGGCACCGGCCTCGGCGTGCCGACCGGTCACCGCCTCGCCCGCGCGGGTCAGGTCCGCGCCGCCGCGACGGGCCCGGGCCGGGTCGAGCCAGAGCTGTCCGGCCATCACTCGCTCCGTCGCAGCACGGTGTCGGCCCGGCCGAGCAGGGTGCCGAAGTCACCGGTACGCAGGAAGTCGGCGGCGCCGGACCGGGCCGGCAGGTAGGTGCTCACGAGGTCCTGGGTGGCAGTCGTCGCGGCGGCGGCGGCCCGCCGTACCGTGGCGGTGATCTTCGCGCTCAACGCCTTGGCGTCGTGGTCACGGTAGATCGAGGGATTCAGGTCCACCGCGATCAGCTCGCCCTGGGCGCCGACGGTCGCGGTCACCTGGCCGTCGTCGGAGCGCTGCGTCACCCGCAGCTCGGCGAGCCTGGCCTGCAGCTCGTCCAAACCGGACCGCAGCTGCTGATACTGCCCGTACACCTCGTCGAAGCGGGCCCGGAGAGCACGATTGGCATCACGGTTCACGCTGTCGGTCAACGCCATCCCTCTCGTAACCGTCGGTAAGCCGCACCATACCGGCTGCCACGAGTTCGCGTTGTCCGGTAGGTTCGCGGTGTGATTGACCGCGAGCAGGCCGAGCAGATCGCGGCAGTATGGGCCCGCCGCGACTCGCAGCGCCTGGGTCACGAGTGCCGTCCCATGGTCACGGAGTTCGACCTCGGGTACGTCATCACCTCTACGGTGTCCACTGGGGTCAGATCACTGCCGGGTGACCTGCCGACCACAGTGGTCGACAAGGAGACCGGCGAGGTGACCACCTGGCCGCGGGTGCCGCCCGAGGTGGTCGAGCAACTCTTCCGCCGCGGTCGCCCCACCGGCCCGCCGGTCCCTCGCACCGTGGATCCGGCCGGCCAACTGCTGCGGGAGATCCGTCGGCTACCCACGCCGACCACTGCGGCACACCTGACCATCGAGGGCCGCATCTTCACCGCGCACGGCGCGAAGGGCGACATCGAGCTCAACCATCATCCGCTGGTCCGCGCGTACCTCGACGGGCTGCCCACCGGGCACCTGGTCCGTGGCGGCGACCGGCACGCCGAACTGATCGTCGTCTCCGACGTCCTGCACGAGTACGACCACCGCCGCACCGCCGAAGGCATCGCCCCGATGGGCATGGGCGATGCAAGAGACCTACTGAGTTCCGCGCGCATCGAGGTGTTCCGAGTCCGCGAGCCGGGTGATCCGCACAGTGGGCCGGCTGAGCGGCCTTGCGATTCTTGCCTCGACATGCTGGTGGACTTCAGCCTGCTGCCATGGTCAGACCGGGCATACACCGTCCCGTGGTATCCCGAACCCGCGCCCGACCCTTCACCGGATCGATTTCCGCCAGAGGTCACTCATGCCCTGGTCGCCGCCGGCTGGCGCCCTCACTTCGGCGACGAAGTCGTCGCGATGTCCGCCATCCGCGATGTGAGCGCTGTACGCGGCAAGCTTCATGAGCACACGGTCTTTCCCGCCGCAACCTCCACTCTCACAGCATTTCCGGGCCTGGTTGGCGGACGACGGGGCCCGGGGGAAGAGGTGTGGATCTCCCGGTTCGACATTCGGCCTCGGCAGGTCGCGCACACCGCTGACACGCTTGCCGACTTCGCGGCGGTGATCGGGGCACGGCTGTTCCCCATCGGTACGGAGAACCAGCACAGCATCATCGCCGTCGACGAGCACGGCCGGATCTTCGCGCTGGATCAGGCCGGCGAGTGGTTCCTCGGCGCGGACATCGACGAGGCTCTCGTCACCCTGCTGCTCGGCCGCGCCCCGGCTCGGGTACGCGACGACGGCAGTTGGTGAGCCATCCCGGTGTTAATAGGGGGCCCTTCCTCTACCGCAGGCGTTAATAAGGTGCCCTTCCTTACAGGGCCAGGCCGGTGAGGACGGTGACCCGGGTGTCGGTGTAGTCGTCCATGGCGCTGCGCAGTCCTTCCCGTCCTACGCCGCTGCCCTTCACCCCGCCGTACGGCATCTGGTCGGCGCGGTACGACGGCACGTCGCCGACGATCAACCCGCCGACCTCCAGGGTGCGGGCCGCGGCGAAGGCGACGTCGAGGCGGTGGGTGAAGACACCGGCCTGGAGCCCGTACGCCGAGTCGTTGACGGCGGCGAACCCGGCGGCGTCGCTCTCGACCCGGTCCACGACGAGCACCGGGCCGAACACCTCCTCGGTGCACACCTTCGCGCCAGCAGGTACTCCACTGAGGACGGTCGGCGGGTAGGTCGCACCGTCCCGCTGGCCGCCGGTCTCGATGGTGGCGCCCGCCGCCACCGCCTCGTCCACCCAGGCCTCCACGCGGCGGGCGGCGTCGACGGAGACCAACGGACCGACGTCGGTCAGCGGATCGGTCGGGTCGCCGGTACGCAACTCCCGTACGGCCGCGACCAGGCGGGGCAGGAACCCGTCGTAGAGCCACTCGTGCACGTACACCCGCTGCACCGCGATGCAGGACTGGCCGGCCTGGTAGTTGGAGAAGGTGGCGATCCGCTGCGCCGCGAAGGTGAGGTCCTCGTCGGCGGACCAGTCTTCGCAGATCAGGGCCGCCGCGTTGCCGCCCAGTTCCAGCGTCACGTGCTTGTCCGGTACGGATCGGCGGATGCTCGCGCCGACCGGCCCGGAGCCGGTGAACGAGACGACCGGCAGGCGGGGGTCGGTGACGAGTTCGGCGGCGCGGTCGTTGGGCAGCGGCAACACCGAGAACATGCCTGCGGGCAGGTCGGTCTCGGCCAGGATCTCGCCGAGCAGCAGCGCCGAGAGGGGGGTGGCCGGGGCCGGCTTCACGACGATGGGTGCGCCGACCGCCAGGGCCGGGGCGACCTTGTGGGCCACCAGGTTGAGCGGGAAGTTGAACGGGGTGATGCCCAGCACCGGCCCCTTCGGCACCCGTCGGACCAGGGCGATGCGGCCGGTGGCGGCCGGGTCGGTGTCGAGTCGTTGCAGCTCACCGGAGTAGCGCCGGGCCTCCTCGGCCGCCCACCGGAAGGTCGACACCGCTCGGCCCACCTCGGCGCGGGCCCACTTGACCGGCTTGCCGTTCTCGGCGGTGATCAGGGCGGCGATCTCCTCGGCCCGTTCGGCGAGTCGGCGCGAGACGTGGTCGAGGGCCGCCGCGCGGGCGTGCGCGGGCAGTGCGGCAGCCGTCGCCGCCACCTCGGCCGCCGCCGCCACGGCCGCCTCGACCTGGTCGGCGGCGGCGAGGCTGGTACGCCCCACCGGACGCCCGTCGTACGGATGGTGGACGGTCACCTCGTCGGTGCCGTGGCTGGGTCGACCGGCGACGAAGAACGGTGTGAGCTCCACGTTCCGCAGCCTAATCCAGAGCCAGGCCGACGGATACGGTCGCCCAGACCCTTGTCTGCCGCGAATTCAGTAGCGAAGATGGCACGAAGGTTGCGATAACCGCCGCAGCGCGCCCCCGGACCCTTCGGAGTGATCCTGTCATGAGTGACCAGCAGAAGCTGCGCAACTTCGTCAACGGCGAGTACGTCGAGCCGGTCGACGGTGGCTACGCCGACCTGATCGACCCCTGCACCGGGGAGGTCTTCGCCCAGGCCCCGGTCTCCGGGGCCGCCGATGTCGACGCGGCGATGCGGGCCGCCGCCACCGCCTTCGACAGTTGGCGGGACAGCACTCCGGCGGAGCGGCAGAAGGCCCTGCTCAAGCTCGCCGACGCGGTCGAGGCCCGGGCCGCCGACCTGGTCGACGCCGAGGTTCGCAACACCGGCAAGCCCCGCCAGCTCACCGCCGACGAGGAGCTGCCGCCCGCGGTGGACGAGTTCCGCTTCTTCGCCGGTGCCGCCCGGCTGCTGGAGGGCCGTTCAGCGGGTGAGTACATGGCCGGGCACACCTCGTACGTGCGGCGCGAGCCGATCGGCGTCTGCGCCCAGGTCACCCCGTGGAACTACCCGCTGATGATGGCGGTCTGGAAGATCGCGCCCGCCCTCGCCGCCGGCAACACGGTGGTACTCAAGCCGTCGGACACCACGCCGGTGTCGACGCTGCTGCTGGCCGAGATCGCCGCCGAGGTCCTGCCGCCGGGCGTGTTCAACGTGGTCTGCGGTGACCGGGACACCGGTCGTGCCCTGGTCGCGCACCCCACCCCGCAGCTGGTGTCGATCACCGGCTCCACCCGGGCCGGCATGGAGGTCGCTGCCGCCGCCGCACCCGACCTCAAGCGCACCCACCTGGAACTGGGCGGCAAGGCCCCGGTGGTGATCTTCGACGACGCCGACATCGCGGCGGCGGCCGAGGCCATCGCGATGGGCGGCTACTTCAACGCTGGCCAGGACTGCACCGCCGCCACCCGGGTGCTGACCGCGCCCGGCGTCCACGAGGACTTCGTCGCTGCCCTCACCGAGCAGGCCCGCAACACCAGGACCGGCCTGCCGGACGAGGAGGACGTGCTCTACGGCCCGCTGAACAACGCCAACCAACTGGCCCGGGTACGCGGCTTCGTGGACCGGCTGCCCGACCACGCGAACCTGCAGACCGGCGGTGCGCAGGTGGGCGAGCGCGGCTACTTCTACGCCCCGACCGTCGTCTCCGGCCTGCAACAGGCCGACGAGATCATTCAGCAGGAGGTCTTCGGCCCGGTCATCACCGTGCAGCGCTTCTCCGACGAGGACGAGGCGGTGCGCTGGGCCAACGGCGTCGACTACGGCCTGTCCGCCTCGGTCTGGACCCGCGACCACGGCCGCGCCATGCGGATGACCAGGCGGCTCGACTTCGGCTGCGTCTGGGTGAACACCCACATCCCGTTCATCTCCGAGATGCCGCACGGCGGCTTCAAGCACTCCGGGCACGGCAAGGACCTCTCGATCTACAGCCTCGAGGACTACACCCGGATCAAGCACGTCATGCACAACATCGAGGGCTGAGCAGTCTCATGACCTCTTCAGCGGAGCTGCACAAGCGGCGGGGTTCGGCCGTCGCACGGGGTGTCGGCAGCGTCATTTCCTCCTATGTCGACACCGCCTCGGGCGGCACCCTCACCGACGTCGAGGGCCGCCAGTGGATCGACTTCGCCGCCGGCATCGCCGTCACCAACGTGGGCAACTCCGCCCCGAAGGTGGTCGAGGCGGTACGCGCCCAGGTCGAACGCTTCACCCACACCTGCTTCATGGTCGCGCCGTACGAGTCGTACGTGGCGGTCTGCGAGCAGCTCAACGAGCTGACTCCGGGCGGCTTCGAGAAGCGCTCGGCGTTGTTCAACTCCGGTGCCGAGGCGGTGGAGAACGCTGTCAAGATCGCCCGGCACGCCACCGGTCGGCCGGCGGTGGTGGTCTTCGACCACGCGTACCACGGCAGGACCAACCTGACCATGGCGTTGACCGCGAAGAACATGCCGTACAAGCACCGGTTCGGGCCGTTCGCCGGAGAGATCTACCGGGTGCCGATGTCGTACCCGCTGCGCGACGGTGGCCTGGACGGTGCCACCGCTGCGGCCCGGGCGATCGAGTTGGTGGAAAAGCAGGTCGGTGCGGAGAACGTAGCGGCGCTGCTGATCGAACCGATCCAGGGCGAGGGCGGTTTCGTCGTACCGGCGGCGGGTTTTCTGCCGGCGCTGCGCGAGTGGGCGACGGCGGCCGGGGTGGTCTTCATCGCCGACGAGATCCAGACCGGCTTCTGCCGCACCGGCGACTGGTTCGCCTGCCAGCACGAGGGCGTCGAACCGGATCTGATCACCCTGGCCAAGGGCATCGCTGGTGGGCTGCCGCTGGCCGCGGTGACCGGCCGGGCGGAGCTGATGGACGCGGTGCACGTCGGCGGGCTCGGTGGCACCTACGGGGGCAACCCGATCGCCTGCGCCGCCGCGCTCGCCTCGATCGACACCATGCACGAGCTGGACCTGGCCGGTGCGGCCCGGCGGATCGAGGCCGTACTGGGTGCCCGGCTGCGGGCGATCGCCGAACGGGATCCGGCGATCGCCGAGGTACGCGGTCGCGGCGCGATGCTCGCCGTGGAGATCGTGCAGCCGGGCACCCTCACTCCCGACCCGGCCGCCACGGCGGCGGTCTCGGCGGCCTGCCACGCCGCCGGCCTGCTCACCCTCACCTGCGGCACCTACGGCAACGTGCTGCGTTTCCTGCCCCCGCTGGTCATCGCCGACGACGAGCTGTCCCGTGCGATGGAGATCCTCGACGCCGCCTTCGGGTGACCCTGGACGGCCGGGTGACTGCCGCGTCCGCACCGCGCGACAGCCACCCGGCCCGGTCTCAGCGCAGCAGCTCGACTGTGTTGTTGCGGACCAGGTTCTTGCCGGGTTCCCGGATCTGTTCCATCGCGGCGGAGTTGAGCAGCACGCAACTGCCCGACGGCCCGGTCACCGTCACAGTGGTCGACCGGTTGTTGTCCAGGTTTGTCACCCGCAGCCGGGTGCCGACCGGGAACCGGTCGCTGGTGGCGGCCGGGGCGGCGGTCTCCTCGAAGAAGGTGATCGCGCCCTGGCAGGCCGACCCGTCGACCGGGCGGACCGCGGGCGGTGACGCGACGCCGGGCCGGTCGGCGACCTGGTCCGGCTGCCTGGGCGGTACGGCGACACCGCCCAGCCGTTCGACCACGTTGCGCCGGATGACGTTCTTTCCCGGTTCGCGGACCAGCTCCATCGCGGCGGCGTTGAGCAGCACGCAACTGCCCGACGGCCCGACCACTGTCACCTCCGCCGTCCTGGCGTTGTCCAGGTTTGTCACCCGCAGCCGGGTCCCGACCGGGAACTGGTTGCTGGTGGCGGCCGGGGCACCCCCTTCGGCCGAGAAGGTGATCGAGCCGGGGCAGACGCTCTGGGCGGTAGGCGTGCTGTCGGCGAAGCCGAGCCCGGTGCTCACCGCCAAGGCCCCGGCGGCCACCACCGCCACCCCTGCCGCCAGCATGTGCTTGCGCTGCACCTTCACCTGTCGCCTCCCGTACCTCGGCATCTGCGTTCGGAGGCTGGTACGGCGTGGGAGCGCTGTCGGGTTCAGGTGGATCGGAAACAATCCTTCACATCGACTCTCCGACACCGTGCCCGCACAGGATGACGTCGTCCCGCACCTTCACAGCGGGCCGTAGCGGGTGTGCGGTGCCCCGGTCATCAGTGCCCAGTAACGGTCGCCGTAGGACCAGTGCCACCACTCGGTGGGGTAGTTGACAAGTCCCGCGCAGGCCAGCGCGGCACCCATGATCCGCCGGTACCGGCGGGCCGGCGCGTCGATCGACGTGGCGGCCGTGAAGCAGGCGTTTCCGCTCGCCTCGGGGGTGGCGTCCACGGGGGTGCCCATGTCCACCTCGGACCCGTCGGCGGTGCACAGGGTCAGGTCCACCGCCCCACCGGTGCTGTGCGGGGCCACCTCCACCGGGGAGACGAACTTGGTGGTCTCCTCGTACACCCGCTGCGGCGACCAGTCCGGATGGTTGCGGCGCAACTCGTCCCGGTAGGAGGTGAAGATGTTCAGCTGCGCCTCGTACGGCCGGTATCCCTCGATGACCAGCAGGCGCAGGCCGTCGGGCAGGGTGCGCTGCGCGGCCAGCAGACGGTCCACCATCCCTTGGCGCAACCGGGCGTACGCCCCGGCCGGATCGGCGGCCCGGCCGTCGAGCCGCAGTTCGGGTACGTCCCGCAGGTCGACCAGGGGGTCACCGTCGTCGACGCCGGGCACCGCCGCCACCCGGGGATCGCAGAGCAGGATCACGCCTGGCCCTCCTCGCCGGTGGGACGGCTCGCCTGCCGCTCGACAGCGAGCGCGACCAGTCGATCGACGATCTCCTGGTAGCCGACCCCGGCAGCCGCCCACACCTTCGGGTACATCGAGTGCGCGGTGAAGCCGGGCATCGTGTTCAACTCGTTGACGTACAACTCGCCGGTCGTCTCGTCGTAGAGGAAGTCGACGCGGGCCAGCCCCCAGCCGCCGATCGCGGCGAACGCCCGCAGCGACAGGTCCCGGATCCGTTCGGTCACCTCGTCGGGCAGCACCGCCGGCACCACCATCGGATCGGCGTCGCCGAAGTACTTCTGCTGGTAGTCGAACCAGCCTCCGGTGACCCGCACCTCGCCCACGGTGGACGCCTCGGGACGGGTTCCGCCGAGCACCCCGCACTCCAACTCGCGGCCGGTGACGCCCTGCTCCACCACCACCAGGTTGTCGTGCCGCAGTGCCTCCTCCACCGCCGCGGCCAGGTCGTCGTCCTCGGTCACCCGGGAGATGCCGATCGACGAACCCATCCGCGCCGGTTTGACGAACAGTGGCCGGCGCAGCCCCACCACCAGCTTCTCCACGTCCTCGGTGGTGCGGTAGGTGTGCTCGTCGAACCAGACGTGCGGGGTGATCGGCACTCCCTCGGCCCGCAGCGCCCGCTTCATCGCCACCTTGTCCATCCCGACGGCGGAGGCGAGGATCCCGCATCCCACGTACGGCACGCCAAGCGATTCGAGCAGCCCCTGCACCACACCGTCCTCCCCGTACGGGCCGTGCAGGACCGGGAAGACCACGTCGAGTACGACGTGCACCTCGCCGGGCGACTCCGCCCCGGTGACAAGCGCGGTGCCGGGCCGCTCGCCGGCCCGCAACTCCACGGCCGACCCGGTCACCGACAGCCGGTCGTCGATGGCCCGTGCCGCCGCCGTACCGTCGATGTGGGCGGACAGTGTCTCCTCGGGCACGAGCCGCAGCCGGCCCTGACGGGTGACGCCGAGTGCCACGACCTGGTACCCGCCGCCGACAAGCGCCCGCGCCACGCCGAGCGCCGAGGCGCAGGAGACCTCGTGCTCCGCGGACGGGCCGCCGAACAGCACCCCGATCACCTGCGGCCTGCCGCCGTCCCGTCGTACTCCCCCGCTGTGCCGCTCGCTCATGCTGCCGCCCCTTCCTCGATCCGATGCGGGGTCGCCAGTCGGGCGACCAGGTCCGCTTCCACATTTCCGCCGGTCAGCACCACACCGACCGTGTGCAGCCGCCCACCACCGGTCGGCCCGCCGGCACTGTCTGCCCCCTTCGCGTACCGGCCGCCGAGTTGCTCGGCGTTGCTGCCGGTCAACCGGAGTACGCCGGCCAGGCCGGCCGCGCCCGACGGCTCGGCCAGCACCTTCAGTTCCAGCAGGAGCAGCCGGAACGCCTCGGCAATCTGCTCGTCGTCCACCCGGATCACCCCGCTCAGGCGGTCCCGGACGATGGCGAACGGCAGCGCACCCACACAGGAGGGCCGAAGACCGTCGGCGATCGTCGGTGCGGGCGTGACCGGGACCGGTCGACCGGCGTCCAGGCTGCGGGCCAGCGAATCGCAGCCGTACGGCTCCACGCCGTACACCTCGATCGGCCGCCCGGCGGCGGCCAGGCACGCGCCGGCCACACCGCCGCCCCCACCGACGGGCAGCACCAGCGCGTCCAGCGGAGTGCCGGCCCGCTCGGCATCCTCGATCAGTTCGAGGCTTGCGGTGCCCTGCCCGGCGACCACGTCCGGATGGTCGTACGCGTCGACGATCGGGTGGCCGGTCTCGTCGCTGATCTGCCGGGCCGCCGTCAGCCGCTGCGCGACGTCGGTACCGGCGAGCACCACCCGCGCACCGGCCGCCCGGGCCCGCTCGACCTTCGTCGCGGGCGCGTCGACCGGAAGCACCACAGTGGCGGCCACGCCGTGTCGCCGCGCCGCCAGCGCCACCGCGACGGCATGGTTACCGGTGCTCTGCGCGACCACCCCACCGTGCCCGGCCGCCGCGAGCCGGCCGACCGCGAACAACCCACCCCGCATCTTGTACGAGCCGCCACGCTGCAGGTTCTCCGCCTTCATCAGCACCCGCACGCCGGCCAGCCGGTCGATCGCCGGGGACCGCAACAACGGGGTACGCAGCACCCGGCCGTCGAGCCAACGGGCGGCCTCCGCCACGTCGACCCGGGCTGGGTCGCCCTCCGGGGAAGCTGAGCGGGACATGTCGTCTCCTTCTGGTTCAGCCGGCGAAACGCCGGTCAGGTGGGTGGCAGGCCGGGTGATGATCACGTCGACGCGGCCGTCCGCCGGGCGGGCAGGTCGACGCGGCGGTTGGGCAGGTCGAACAGCCACCACGCGCGGGCCGCGAGCAGGGTCCGGTGCACGCCCAGAGTCAGCGCCAGCACGGCGACGGTGAGCGACAACGGGAAGCCGAAGGCCAGCGCCAGCCGGGCACTGTCGTCCAGGCCGGCGACCCGGTCGGCGATCAGCAGATGCAGCAGGGCGAGCACCGGCATGTGGATCACGTAGATCGGAAGTGTGTGCCGGCCGAGGGCCGCCAACGGTTCGGCGACCACCGGCCACCGGCTGAGGCGTACCGCCCCGGCGATGCCGAACAGCACCGCGACGGTGGACACCAGCACCGCCACGCCGGGCAGCCGGCCGACGTCGGTGGCGAGCAGGACCGCAGACCCGACGCCGTACGCCGCCGCCGCGAGCAGCAGACGTCGGCCGGTGACCGCCTGCGCCCACCTCAGCACGTACGGCCGCAGGTGCAGACCGGCGAGGAAGAACACCAGATTCTGGTAGAGCCCACCCCGGTTGCCCGGGGTGTCCAGCAGCCCGGTGGCTGCGACGGCGGCGAGGGTGCCCGCCGCGCCCAGCAGCACCGCCGGGTGGACCCGACGCAACGCCTTGGCCAGTACGAAGTAGAGCGCCAGCGCGTACAGGTACCAGAGGTTGGACGGGGTGATGGTGAGCTGGGCCAGCAGTTGACCCACGCTGCTCGCCCGGTCGGTGGGGAAGTCCGGGGCGAAGGCCAGCACGGCGGTGTGGATCAGCAGCCAGAGGGCGTACAGGTAGAGGAACTTGGCGACCCGGGAGCGGGCGACCGCCCGCCACGGCCGGTGCACGGCGGCGGCCGCGAACATGCCGGAGATGGTGAAGAACAGTGGCATCCGCATCGGCAGCAACAGCTCGCCGAAGACACCCCAGGCGCCGGGCACCGGCACCGCGAGCTGCCACTCGATCTGCAGGTAGTCCTTCATGATCACGTGCCAGAGCAGGACCAGGACGATGCAGCCACCCTTGGCGACGTCCGCCCAGGCCAGCCGCCCAGCAGCCACCCCGCCGTGCGCCGGCCCGGACTTCCCGACCGGCACCGACCCGGCCTGCTCGTCGTGGGCCGGCCCGGTCGGAGCCGGGGCAGCGCTGGTGGGCGGTGCCGTGTGCTCTCGGGTGGTCACGATGTTGCTCCTCTCTGCCGGGCAGCGCCCGATTCCGGGCACGCCGAAGGCCGAGTTGCCGCGCTCGGCGGTCGATGTGGGGTGCGGTGCTGTCGGGGTGGGTGCGGTGCGCGGTCGGCTGGACCGGGTCAGGGCGCCTTGGGTAGCTGGACGTCGACCCGTAGCCCGCCGTACTCGGCCGGTCGGGCGGCGATCAGGCCGTCGTGCGCCTGGGTGATCGAGCGGGCGATGGCCAGGCCGAGGCCCGCCCCGCCGCTGTGATTCGTACGGTCCCGAGCAAGTCGGCGGAACGGCTCGAAGAGCCCGGCCACCGCCTCGGCCGGCACCACCTGACCGCTGTTGACCACGGTCAGCGCCGGTTCCCGGCCAACCGTGACGGTAAGCGTCCCGCCCGGCCGGTTGTACTTGATCGCGTTCTCCACCAGGTTGCTGACCAGGCGTTCCAGCAACACCCGCTCACCCATGACCACCCGGGGTACGAGGTGGCTCTGCACGGTCACCCCGGCCTCCTCGGCCCGTTCCTGGTAGCCGGCGAGCACCGTGCCGGCGATCTCGTCCAGCCGCAGCGGAAGCCGTGCCCGCAGACCCTGGTCGCTCTCGCTGAGCGCCAGCAGACCCTCGATCAGCCGC
Source organism: Micromonospora gifhornensis (assembly GCF_016863515.1). Taxonomy (GTDB): domain Bacteria; phylum Actinomycetota; class Actinomycetes; order Mycobacteriales; family Micromonosporaceae; genus Micromonospora; species Micromonospora gifhornensis. Next base: position 22,144 of record NZ_BOPA01000008.1, on the reverse strand, counting down.
TCGTTGCGCTCGTTGGTCTCCAACAGTTGGCTGGTCAACAGTTCGAGTTGCTCGCCGGTGAGCGAACGGGCCATCCCGACCTCGATCAGCGTCCGCTGCACCGCCAACGGCGTACGCAGTTCGTGCGAGGCGTTCGCGGCGAACCGACGCTGGCCCTCGTAGCCGGCCGCGATGCGTTCCATCATCTCGTCGATGGCACGGGCCAGCCGGGCCATCTCGTCGTTGCCGCGCGGCCGGATCCGGTAGCCGAGGTTCTGCGGCCCGACCTGCGCGATCGGCCCGGCGAGATCACTCACCGGGCGCAGACACCACGCCCCGGCGACCCAGATCCCGATCAACGCGATCAGCAGGACCACGAGGCCGGTCAACGTGCTGAGCTGGCCGACGACACTCCCGGCCGCCCCGCACGCCGTGCGCACCCCCGGCACCCCAGCGTCGCAGAGCCGCTGGCCGTAGAGCCACACCAGGTTCAGCACCCTCTTCACCACGAGGGGCATGGCGATCCCGGCGATCAGGGCGGCCGCGCCGACCAGCACGATCCGCCGACGCGGCGTCATGCTGCCGCACCGCCGATCCGGTAGCCGGCTCGCGGCACGGTGTGGATGATCTGCGGCGTGCCGAGCTTCTTACGCAACGTCATCACGGTGACCCGCACGGCGTTGGTGAACGGGTCGGCGAACTCGTCCCAGGCCTGCTCCAGCAGTTCCTCCGCGCTGACCACCCGCCCCTCGGCGCGCATGAGAACGTGCAACACGGCGAACTCCTTCGGACTCAGGCTGACCTCGCGGTCGTCCCGGGTCACCGTGTGCCGGGCCACGTCCAGCGCCACACCGTGCTGGCGCAACACCGGCGGCACCGCCGGTGCCGAGCGCCGCCCGAGCGCCTGCACCCGCGCCACCAACTCGGCGAAGGCGAACGGCTTGGTCAGGTAGTCGTCCGCACCGAGACCGAGCCCCTCCACCCGGTCCCGGATGCCGGCAGCTGCGGTGAGCAGCAGCACCCGCGTGGTGGCACCGGATTCGGCGAGGCTGCGACACACCTCGTCACCGGTGTGTACCGGCATGTCCCGGTCCAGCACGGCGACGTCGTACCGGTTCACCCCGATCCGCTCCAGGGCACCGCCGCCGTCGTAACAGACGTCGACCGCCATCGAGAACTGGCGCAACCCCTCGGCGACCGTGTCCGCCAGCAAACGCTCGTCGTCCGCCACCAACACCCGCACGTGCACTCCCCCGTGATCCGCAACTGTCCGGCACACGTTCGCAGGCCGGAGTTAAGGGTTCTGTAAGCGCCTGCCGCCGCAATACTCCACGCCACCGCCCCGACAACAAGTCCAGGCCCCCCACCCCATTCCAGCCGCCTACCCAGCAACCCCAACCACCCCCAAACACCCCCTCCCCACCCCCTCAAAGTGACCCACCTCACCCCCCACCCCGCCCGCCCCACCCCAACCCCGCCCACCCCAACCCCGCCCCGACCCCGCCCAGATCCCGCGATCTTGCACTTTCGGTCGCACATTTGGCTAGTTACATCCCTTTTGCGGCGACAGGAAGTGCAAGATCGCGGGGCTGGCGGGGCGGCGCGGGGCGGCGCGGGCGGGGGGTGGGAGTGCGGCGGGGTGTGGGGTCGGTCAGGAGAGGGCGGCTCGGATGGTGGCGACGATGTGGGACGGGCGGCGGTAGAGGTCGCGGTCCGTGAAGTAGCGCATCCGCCAGCCCTGCGCGTCGAGCCAGTTGACGCGTTCCCGGTCGTGCCGCAGGGCATCGCGATCCAGGTGGCTGAGGCCGTCGTACTCGATGCCGACCCTGCGCTCTCGGTAGCCCAGGTCAAGGCGGTAACGCAGCGCGCCGTAGCGGTCCGGAACCCACAGTTGCGGTTCGGGTGGAGGCAGCCGGCCGTCCAGCAGCACCAACCGCAGTTGGCTCTCCTGACGGCATTCCGCCCGCCCGTCCGCCAGCGGCACCAGTTCGCGCGCCTGCCGCACCCCGCGCAGCCCGCGATGCGCGTACACCTCGGCGAGCAGATCGTCCGGCGTCACCGCCTCGGCGCGCAGCGCAGAATCCAGGACGGGAAGGGCATCGAACCGCGACACGGTACGCGCGAGGTCGATCGCACAGCGCGCCGCCGGTACGCACGGCAGGCCCTGCACGAGGACCGGCTGCACCGGCAGCACGCAGTGATGCACCACCAGCCCGGGCAGTCGAGGTTTCGGCACGGTGGGTGGCACCTGGACGTGCACGAGATCGTCGCGCAGTACGCCGAATCCGTGCCGCCGGGCCGCAGTCTGCCGGGCCAGCATGGCCCCCGCCGGCAGACACAGCAGGAGCGCCCGTAATTCGTCCTCGTCGTCGACGGGCTGATCGGCGTAGACACCTCGCCGCACCCGGCGCAACTCCTCCCGGCTGAGCCGGGTACGAAGACGACGGGCGGTCAGTGTGCGCATCAGGGTTTCCACCCGCCACAGTTGAGCAGTCATCCCGGCACCCTGCCCCGCAGCCCGCCCGCCCCTCCACCCCACACCCGCCCCCTGTGGACAACCACCCACCCTGTGGATAACCCCCACCCACCCCCACCCTCGTGCTAAACACCCCCACCCCCACCCCACCCCGCCCCACCCCACCCTGCCCCGCCCCCACCCCGCCGATCTTGCACTTACCGTCGCCTATTCACGGCTTATGCCCCTTATTCCTCGACCAAAAGTGCAAGATCGACGGGGCTGGAGCACGGGGCTGGGCCGGGCGCGGGCGGCGAGGGCGCGGGAGGGCGGCGAGGGCGCGGGAGGGCGGGCTTGCGGGGTGAGGGGCGCGAGGTGCGGGGAGGGTGGGGTCAGGGGGAGTCGAGGAGGGGTTGGGTGGGGGTCCAGGGTGGGGCGCCGGTGGCGTCGTGGCGGCGGCGGGCGATGGCGGAGAGGGCTTCCAGGACTATGCGGTTGCCCAGGTAGGCGGTGATGTCGGCGTGGTCGTACGGTGGGGCGACCTCGACCACGTCGACTCCGACGATCGGGAGTTCGTAGCAGGCCCGGCGGACCGCGTCGAGCAGTTGGCGGGAGGTGAAGCCGCCCGGCTCGGGGGTGCCGGTGCCGGGTGCCATGCCGGGGTCGACCACGTCCACGTCGACGGAGAGGAAGACACCCTCGCACTCGTCGGTGGCGATGCCGAACGCCTCGGACAGGCAGTCGTCCAGGCCTCGGGCCACGATCTCGGTCATCTCGTACGAGCGCATCCGCTGCTCGGCCATCCACCGCAGCGTCTCCGGGCCCGGCCAGTAGCCGCGCAGTCCGATCTGGAGGAAGCGGTCGCCGCGTACCGCACCGGATTCGATGAGTCGACGCATCGGTTGGCCGTGCCCGTGCAGGGAACCGAACTCGATGTCCCCGGTGTCGGCGTGCGCGTCGAAGTGCAGCAGCGACACCCGGCCGAGCCCGTGGTGGCGGGCGACTCCGGTGGCGTCGGGCAGGGCGATGGAGTGGTCGCCGCCGAGGATCACCGGGATCGCGCCGGCCGAGGTCACCGCGTACACGGCGGTTTCCAGGGCGGCCAGGGAGCGTTCGATGTCGCCGGAGAACATCTCCACGTCACCGGCGTCGTACACGCACAGGTCCTTGAGGGCGTCGACGCGCAGGGCCAGGGAGGGGCGGGAGCCGTCGTGCGGCAGGTAGCAGGCCTGGCGGATGGCCGACGGGCCGAACCGGGTGCCGGGGCGGTGGGAGGTGCCGCCGTCGAAGGGCGCGCCGATGATGACCACGTCGGCGTCGGCGTACGTCACCGGTTCCTCGATGGTGCAGGGTGGCACGCCGAGGAAGGTCACGTCGGGGCCGAACATCGGGCCGTAGCGGGTCATCGTTCCTCCATGCCCCAGGGTGAGCCGTAATCGGTGAGCAGGTCGAGGAAGGGTTTCGGGGGCAACGCCTCGGGGCCGAGCACGCCGACACCCGACCAGACGCCCCCGGCCAGCAGTTCCAGGGCGACGACCGGGTTGATGGCGGTCTGCCAGACCACCGCCTGGTGGCCGTACTCGCGCATCGACCACTCGTTGTCGACCACGTGGTAGAGGTACACCTCGCGGGGGCGGCCGTCGACGCCGGTGCCGCGTACCCAGGTGCCGGCGCAGGTCCTGCCGCGCATCCGGTCGCCGAGGGTGGCCGGGTCGGGCAGGCAGGCGGCCACCACGTCGCGCGGCGACACCGACACCCCGCCCACCTGTACCGGGGAGGTCGCGGAAAGGCCGAGCTTGTGCAGCGTCTTGAGCACCTCGATGAACTCGTCGCCGAGGCCGTACTTGAAGGTGACCCGCTTCGCCGGCACCCAGCGCGGGATCAGCAGCACCTCCTCGTGTTCCACGTTGACGCACTCGACCGGCCCGATGCCTGCGGGGAAGTGGAACACCTCGGGCTCGCTGAACGGCTCGGTGGTGAACCAGCCCCGTCCGTCCTCCCAGATCACCGGCGGGTTGAGGCATTCCTCGATGGTGGTCCAGATCGAGAATGACGGCGCGAAGTCGTAGCCGTCGACTGTCAGGTTCGCTCCGTCGCGTACCCCGATCTCGTCGATGTCGGCGAAGAGTTCGTCGGCGGCGTAGCGGGCGAAGACGTCGGACAGGCCCGGTTCCACGCCGATGCCGCCCAGCGCCAGCCGGCCCGCGTCGGCCCAGCGCTGCGCGACCGCGAACTGCTCGTCGCCGAGCTTGACGCCGGTTTCCTGGTAGGGCCGGATCGGGTGCGGCTTCGACAGCGACATCGCCATGTCCAGGTAGTCGGCGCCGGCCGCGTACGCCCCCTCGAAGATCGGCATGACGAACCGCGGGTCGACCGCGTTGAGCACGTGGGTGATCCGATGTTCGCGGCAGGCCGCGGCGACCGCCTCGGCGGAGCCGGCGTCAAGCGTCGTGGCGACGAAGCGGGCGTCGCGGCCGGCGACCGCCCGCGCCGCGCGGGCGGGGTCGTGGTCGGCGACCACAATGGCCTCGAAGAAGGCGCGCCGCGCCGCGATGGCGACCACGGCGGCACCGACCCCACCAGCGCCGACAAGCAGGACACGCATCAGGAATCAAACCCCAGACCAAACCGATCGAGCGTACGGAGCCAGAGGTTGCGCCGCCCTTCATGCGCATCGGCGCGGGCCATGGACCAGCGGGTGAGCCCGATGCCGACCGCGCGGGCCGGTTCGGGTAGAAACGGCATCGGCTTGTCCCGCACCAGGGCGAGCCGGGTCAGCGGGGTGTCCGCCCCGGCGACCAGGTCGAGCAGCACGCGGGCACCGAACCGGGTCGCCCCGACCCCCAGCCCGGTGTAGCCGCCCGCGTACGCCAGTCGCCCGTCGTACGCGGTGCCGAAGAACGCGCAGAACCGGGTGCAGGTGTCGATCACCCCGCCCCACCGGTGGCTGAACCGCACGTCGGCCAGTTGCGGAAAGGTGGTGAAGAAGTGCGTGGCCAGGGCGGTGAAGGTGGCGTCACGCTGTTCCAGGGCGGGGGCCACCCGGTTGCCGTAGTGGTAGACCGCGTCGTAGCCGCCGAACAGGATCCGACCGTCGCCGGTGATCCGGTAGTAGTGGAACTGGTTGCCGGTGTCCGCCAACCCCTGCCGGTTGCGCCAGCCGATGGCGTCGCGCTGCGCGGGCGTCAACGGTTCGGTCATCAGCGCGTAGTCGTACACCGGCACCACCCAGGCGCGCAGTCGACGCAGCAGCGGCGGGAACGCGTTGGTGGCCAGCACCACCCGGTCGGCGCGTACCGCCCCGGGCACGTCGTCGGTGCCTGTGGTCTCGGCGAGCAGCGCCGCACCGGCCCGGCGCAGCCCGGTCACCCGGGTGCGCTCGTGGATGCGTACACCGAGGTCGAGGCAGGTCCGCCGCAGCCCCCAGGCCAGTCGCGCGGGGTCGAGCATCGCCACCCGGTCGCGGTCCCACAATCCGCCGAGGTACGTCGGTGAGTCCACCTCGGCCCGTACCTCGTCGGCGTCGAGCAGGCTGACGTCGTGGCCGTACCGGCGGGCCAGCGCGACGTCCTCGGCCAACCCGTCGAGCTGGTACGGCTCGACCGCCACCGCCAACTCGCCGGTGCGTTCGAAGTCGCAGTCGATGCCGTACGCGGCCACGGTCGCCGCGATGGCGTCCAGGTTCTCCCGGCCGAGCCGCTCCAACTCGTCGATCTCGTCGGGGAAGCGTTGCACCCCGTTGGCCAGCCCGTGGGTCAGCGAGGCGGCGCAGAACCCGCCGTTGCGTCCAGAGGCCGCCCAGCCGCAGGTGCCCGCCTCCACAAGCAGCACGTCCCGTCCCGGGTCGGCCTGCTTGGCCAGCAGGGCGGCCCACAACCCGCCGTACCCGCCACCGATCACCAGCAGGTCGGCGCTGGTCGGCCCGGCCAGCGGCGGGACCGGATCGGGGCGTTCCGGCCGGTCGAGCCAGTACGGTGCGCGTACCGCGTCGGTGAGGGCGCGGCCGGGCGGCGGCAGGTTCATGACCGGCTGGCCGCCCGGGGTGCCGGTACGGCCGCCGTGATCGCCGACCGGCGGGCCCGCCGCCCCCGCAGCATGGTGGCCAGCACCAGCAGCAACGCGATCGCGAACATGGCCGTACCGATGACGTTCACCTGCGGTGGGATGCCCCGCTGGGCGGCACCCCAGACGTACATCGGGAACGTGACGGTGGTGCCGGAGTTGAAGTTCGTGATGATGAAGTCGTCGAAGCTCAACGAGAAGGCCAGCAGGGCGGCGGCGACGATGCCGGGCAGCACCAGCGGCAGGGTGATCCGGCGGAACGTCTGCCACTCGCTGGCGTACAGGTCCATCGCGGCCTCCTCCAGCCGCCGGTCCATCCCGGCCAGCCGCGCCTTGACCGTCACCACCACGAACGACAGGCAGAACATGACGTGCGCGATGACGATGGTCCAGAAGCCCAGCGGCACCCCACCGGCGACGAACAGGGCGAGCAGCGAGGTGCCCATCACCAGTTCCGGGGTGGCCATCGGCAGGAAGATCAGCACGTTGAGCCCGGAGCGGCCCCGGAACCGGTGTCGGACCAGCGCGAACGCCATAAGCGTGCCGAGCGCGGTGGCGGCCACGGTGGCGAGGAAGCCGATCTGCGCGCTGCGCAGCACCGCGTCGCACATGTCGGAGGTGGCGCACGGGTTACGCCAGTTGTCGAGGGTGAACTCGTTGAAGTCGTACGACAGCCGGCTCGACGGGCGGTTGAACGACAGCGCGGCGACCACGGCGATCGGCAGGAACAGGTAGCCGAGCACCAGCAGCGCGACCCCCATCACCCAGTGCTGGGCAAGCCATCGGGACACGCGGCTCATAGGACATCCTCCGTACCGGCCCGGCGGAGGTAGACGAAGACCACCGCGAGGATCGCCGACATCAGCAGGAACGACAGGGCCGCGCCCTGCGGGTAGTCCAGCCGGACCAGGAAGGCCGAGTCGATGACGTTGCCGATCATGTACTGGTTCGGGGTGCCCAGCAGTTCGGCGTTGATGTAGTCACCTGTCGCCGGGATGAAGAACAGCAGGGTGCCGGCGATCAGACCGGGCATCGACAGCGGCAGGGTGACCCGGCGGAAGGTCTTCAGCGGGCTGGCGTACAGGTCGCTGGCGGCCTCCAGCAGCCGGTAGTCGAGCCGCTCCAGGCTCGCGTACAGCGGCAGCACCAGAAACGGCAGGAAGTTGTACGTCAGGCCGAGCACCACGGCGATCGGGGTGGCCAGCAGCCGCCCGTCCGGGCCGAGCAGGTGCACGTCGCGCAGCAGTCCGACAAGCCAGCCGTTGTCCGACAGGATGGTCTTCCAGGCCAGCGTGCGCACCAGGAAGCTGGTGAACATGGGGGCCACCACGCAGACCAGCAGCAGGTTCTTCCAGCGGCCGGCCTTCTGCGCGATCGCGTACGCCAGCGGGTAGCCCATCAGCAGCGCCAGCACCAGCGCCATGCCGGCGTACAGGAACGACCGGCTGAACTGCGGCCAGTACTGCTGCAGCGCGGTCGGATAGTTGCCGAACGCCCAGGTCAGCGCGTACCCGGTGGAGAGTGAGCCCTCCGGGTCGTAGAGGCTGGCCGAGGCGAGCTGCACGAGCGGCACGGCGAAGAACAGCAACAGCCAGGCCGCGCCGGGCAACAACAGCAGGTACGGCAGGAACCGGTACCGCGCCGATCGGGCAGTCTGCGGCGGCGACGCCGGCTGACCGGATCCGGCGGGTACGTGCGCCAGGATGCTCATGAGGAAGCGCCCACCGGCTGGTCGAGCACCGGTGTGGTGCGGTCGTCCTCGTCGGCGCGACGGCCGAGCAGGAAGGCGTGCCGGGGGTCCCAGTACGCCACGGCCCGCTCCCCGACGGCGAAGCGCTGCTGCGTCCCGCTGTTGGCGACGAAGACGCTCAGCTCCGTGCCCCAACTGGTGCGCAGCAGATACTGAGTGCTCACCCCGACGTACGAGGCGTCGGAGATGGTCCCTTCGAGATGCTGACTGCCGGCGGGCACCTGCACGGCGGCACCGGCCAGGTGCAGCTTCTCCGGGCGTACGCCGAGGTAGACCGGGCCTTCGTCGGCGCGGGCCCGGGCCGACGGCACGGAGAACCGCGCCCCCCGCGCGGTGACCAGGGTGTCGTCGCCGTTGCTGCCGGAGACCTCACCGGCGATCAGGTTGGACTGGCCGAGGAAGTTGGCCACGAAGGCGGTGGCCGGGAACTCGTAGATGTCGGCTGGTGCGCCGAGTTGCTCGATCCGTCCGGCGTTCATCACCGCGACCGTGTCGGCCATCGTCATGGCCTCCTCCTGGTCGTGGGTGACGTGCACGAAGGTGATGCCGACCTCGGTCTGGATCCGCTTGAGTTCGATCTGCATCTGGCGACGCAGTTTGAGATCCAGCGCGCCCAGCGGCTCGTCGAGCAGCAGCACCTGCGGGTGGTTGATCAGCGCCCGGGCCAACGCGACCCGCTGCTGCTGCCCGCCGGAGAGCTGGGTCGGTCGGCGTCGCTCGTAGCCGTCGAGTTGCACGAGCGACAGCATCTCGCGCACCTGGCTGTCCACCGACCGGATGCCGCGTCGCCGCAGCCCGAAGGCCACGTTCTCGAAGATGTCCAGGTGCGGGAAGAGGGCGTAGCTCTGGAACACCGTGTTGACCGGCCGTTTGTACGGGCGCAGCCCGGCGATGTCCCGGTCACCGAGCAGCACCTGCCCGCTGGTCGGCTCCTCCAGCCCGGCGATCATCCGCAACGTGGTCGTCTTGCCGCAGCCGGAGGCACCGAGCAGGGCGAAGAACGAGCCCTGGGCGATCGTCAGGCTGAGATCGTCGACGGCGGTGAACGGGCCGAACGTCTTGGTGAGGTTGGCCAGGCGCAGGTCGCCCGCCGGTGTCTCCTGCGCCATCGTCACGCTCCGATAACCTGCTGGAACTTGGTCTCGTACTCGCGCTCCTGCTTCTCGTCCAACGCCATGAAGACCCGCGCCTTGGAGAGGATGGCCTCGTCGGGGAAGATCAGCGGGTTCGAGGCCAGCTCCGGGTCGATCTTCTCCATCTCCGCCTGCGCGCCCTGTACCGGGCAGATGTAGTTGACGTAGGCGGCGAGTTGGGCGGCGACCGCAGGGTCGTAGTAGTAGTTGATCAGCGCTTCGGCGTTCGCCTTGTGGGTCGCCTTGTTCGGCACGAGCATGTTGTCCGACCAGAGCATCACCCCGGACTCGGGCACCACGAACTTGATCTGCTCGTCGTCGAAGCCGAGTTGGATGATGTCACCGGACCAGCCGATGCACGCCGCGATGTCCCCCTTGGCCAGGTCGGGCGCGTAGTCGTTGCCGGTGAACCGGCGGATGTGCCCGGAGTCGACGGCCCGCTTGAGCTTGTTGAGCGCGTCGTCGAACTGGCTGCTGGTGAAGTCGGACGGGTTGTGCCCGTTGGACATCAACAGCAGCCCCATGGTGTCACGCATTTCGGTCAACGCGGTCACCTTGCCCTTGAGATCCGGGCGGGTGAGCAGTTCGTCGAGCGTACGGAGTTCGCCGGTGACCCGGCCGTTGTAGGCCAGCCCGGCCAGACCGGACTGCCACGGTACGGCGAGGTGGTTGTCCACGTCGAAGGGGCGGTTGCGCAGCGACGGCAGCAGGTTCGCCTCGACGTTCGGCAGGTTCGCCTTGTCCAGCTTCTGGATCCAGCCCAGCCGGATCATCCGGGCGGCCATCCAGTCGGTGAGCACCATGATGTCCCGCCCGGTGCCCTGGCACGCCGCAAGCTGGTTCTGCACCTTGCCGAAGAACTCGTTGTTGTCGTTGACGTCCTCGGTGTAGGCCACCTGAATGCCGGTCTTGCTGACGAATCCGTCCAACGAGGGTCGCTTGGCGTTGTCGTCGTCGTCGACGTCCATGTACTGCGGCCAGTTGGAGAAGGCGAGCTTCTTCTCCGTACCGGAAAGGTCCTCGCTGACGCAGCCCTCTTCGGTCTGTTGGGCGGCCGGGGTGCCACAGCCGGCGAGGGTTCCACCCGCAGCGAGCAGTGCAGCCGAACCGAGGGTGCCAGTGAGCAGACCACGCCGGGTGAGGGGCCGGAAGGCACTACGCATATGACGACTCCTATTGATCGGTCGGCGGCGAGACGGGGGTGGCGCGCCAACGGGAGGATCAATGGCGATGGACGACTGATCCTGACATGAGCAACCCTCTCGTACAAGGGATTCCGTTGCCGCATTAGCTTCCGACGACGAATTACGCCAAACTCTCCGATGGCATTAGGCTCATCCCGGTGACGGACATGGGGAGCGGTCGATGACGAACCGGCAGCACGACAACGGCAACGGCAACGGCAACGGGGGCCGCCGGGTCAGTGTGCGCGAGGGCGCGAGCCACGCCCTGCTCGACGACGTGGCCAAGCAGATCATCGAGCAGTTGCAGCAGGACGGACGCCGACCGTACGCCACCATCGGCAAGGCGGTCGGGCTCTCCGAGGCAGCCGTACGCCAGCGGGTGCAGCGCCTGCTCGACGCCGGGGTGATGCAGATCGTCGCGGTGACCGACCCGCTCCAACTCGGCTTCCCCCGACAAGCCATGATCGGCCTTCGTACCGATGGTGACCTGGAGTCCGTCGCCGACCGGATCGCCGAGTTCGACGAGGTCGACTACGTGGTGATCACCGCCGGCTCGTTCGACCTGCTGGCCGAGGTGGTCTGCCGCAACGACGAGCACCTGCTGGAGATCCTGCAACGCCTGCGCGCCGTCACCGGCGTCGTCTCCACCGAGGCGTTCGTCTACCTCAAGCTCCGCAAGCAGACCTACACCTGGGGCACCGCCTGACCCACCCGCCCTGCCCGCTTGGACCCGGCCCGCCTGCCCTGCCCGCCTCGGCCCGGCCGGGCTGGGCCGGGCTGGCCCGCCAACCGGCTTGTGCTTGATCGACGTGGCGAACCGCGACAGTCAGCGGCCGGGTCGGCGCCCGGTGGCGGCGACGAAGGCGCGCCAGGCGTCAGGAGCGAAGGTCAGCACGCCGCCGGCCCGGTCCTTGCTGTCGCGCACCAGGATCCGGCCGGGCAGGTTGTCGGCCACCTCGACACAGTTGCCGCCGTTGTTGCTGCTGCGGGTGGCGGTGCGCCAACGGGCGCCGGTCATCTCCATGTCGTCGCCACTTCCCTGATCAGCTCGATGGACTGGCGACGGGGCAGCGCCTCACCGGTGACGCTCTCCCATCTCGCGCTCAGGCTAGCAAGGTCGGCACGCTCGGTCACCACCTGACCGCGCAGCTGATTGTCCAGATAGGCCGCCTCGCCGCCGTCCGGTGTGCGGGCCAGCACGAACGGCCCGGCCAGCCCGGTGTGCCACGGGTTCTCCGCCGGAATCACCCGTACCTGCACGTGCTCCCGATCGCTCAACTCCGCCAGGTGGCCGAGTTGCCCGGCCATCACCGCCCGATCGCCGCCCACCTGCCGACGCAGCACCACCTCGTCGATCACCGCCACCAGTTGAAGCGGACTCTCCCGCTCCAACACCCGCTGCCGCGCCATCCGCCCCGCAACGATCTCCTCGACCTCCGTCGGCGACATCAGGCCGCCGGTGGCCAGCACCCCCCGGGCGTACGCCTCGGTCTGCAGCAACCCCGGCACCAACAGCGGCTCATATGATCGGAGTGAGCTGGCCTTCTGCTCCAGATCCGCCCACTCCCGGAACCACGGCAGATCGCGGCGGCGAAACGGCTCGGGCCACAGCTCCTCGGCCTGCCGCCCGAGCACCGTGGCCACCGCGACCCTGGTCCGAGGATGCGGAACCCGCCCGTCCGCGATCCACCGACCCGCCGTCTTCGGGTCGACGCCAACCTTCCCGGCCAACGACTCAGCCGTCTCCCCCTTGTTCGCCATCGCCAGCCGCAGCACCTCGTTCACTTCCCGACCTCCACCCCGCCCATGACGTTGCGCAGCACGCTAGCCACCCTGCGTGGCCCTGTCCGCCCGCTCCCGGCGTGTCGCGTAAGGACTGTTTCGCACACTTCAAACGTCCCCGAAACGCCCCCCAATCGCCCCCGACATGCCCCCACCCGGCCCGGCCCCACCAGCGGCCCCGGAGCCGACATGCGTCACACTCGAATACGGATTCCGTTGCCTGCAAGGTCCGGACTTGCTGAATCCGTCGCCATGGGCCGCTTGGCCAACCGATTGCACTTGCCATTCGTCGCTTGACTGTGGGATAACCGTGGGCAGAGCGGCCGGTGACCCCTGACCGGCCCGAGACCGATGGGGCTGACATGGCCAACGCCACCGACCACCTCTGGATGCACTTCACCCGGATGGCGAGCTACTCCGCGGGCGAGGTGCCGACCATCGTGCGCGGCGAAGGAGCGTACGTCTGGGACGCGCAGGGTCGCCGCTACCTGGACGGGCTCGCCGGGCTCTTCGTCGTCAACGCCGGCCACGGGCGCACCGAGTTGGCGGAGGCCGCCGCCAAGCAGGCCGGCGAGCTTGCCTACTTCCCGCTCTGGTCGTACGCGCACCCGACCGCGGTCGAGCTGGCCGAACGGATCTCCAGCCTCACCCCCGGCGACCTGAACCGGGTCTTCTTCACCACCGGCGGTTCCGAGGCGGTGGAGGCGGCGTGGAAGCTGGCCCGGGCGTACTTCAAGCGGGTCGGTAAGCCCACCAAGCACAAGGTGGTCAGCCGGTACATCGCCTACCACGGCACCTCGATGGGCGCCCTGTCGATCACCGGCCTGCCGGGCATCAAGACGGACTTCGAGCCGCTGGTCCCGGGCGGCATCAAGGTGCCGAACACCAACTTCTACCGGGCACCGGAGCACGGCGACGACCCGGTGGCGTTCGGCCGCTGGGCCGCCGACGAGATCGGCCGCGCCATCGAGCGGGAGGGGCCGGACACGGTCGCGGCGGTCTTCCTGGAGCCGGTGCAGAACTCCGGCGGCTGCTTCCCGCCGCCGCCCGGCTACTTCGAGCGGGTCCGCGAGATCTGCGACGCGTACGACGTGTTGCTGGTCAGCGACGAGGTGATCTGCTCGTGGGGGCGGCTCGGCGAGTACTTCGGCGCGGTCCGCTACGGCTACCAGCCCGACATCATCACCACCGCCAAGGGCATCACCTCGGGGTACGCCCCACTCGGCGCGATGATCGCCAGCGACCGGCTGATGGAGCCGTTCCTGACCGAGACCGGCATGTTCGCCCACGGGGTGACCTTCGGCGGTCACCCGGTCTCCTGCGCGGTGGCCCTGGCCAACCTGGAGGTCTTCGCCCGTGAGGACCTCGTCGGGCACGTACGGGCCAACGAGGATGCGTTCCGTTCGACCCTGGAGAAGCTGCACGACCTGCCGATCGTCGGCGACGTGCGGGGCGACGGCTACTTCTACGGCATCGAGCTGGTCAAGAACAAGGAGACCCGGGAGACCTTCGACGAGGCCGAGTCGGAGCGGCTGCTGCGCGGCTTCCTCTCCACCGCACTCTTCGACGCCGGGCTCTACTGCCGGGCCGACGACCGGGGTGACCCGGTGGTGCAGCTCGCTCCGCCGCTGATCGCCGGGCAGCAGCAGTTCGACGAGATCGAGCAGATCCTGCGCAGCGTGCTCACCGAGGCCTGGTCCCGCCTCTGACACAAGCCGGGCCGCGCCAGCGTCCATCCTGGTCGGGCCGGGCTGTCACAGGTCCGGTCCGACCAGCAGCGTCGGGAGTCGCCGTGTCCTATCACGACCTGTCGTACTGGCTGTCCACCGTCGACGAGCCGCTGACTCCGCGTCCGACGCTGGGCGGTGACGCAGACGCCGACGTGGTGATCGTCGGTGCCGGTTACACCGGGCTCTGGACGGCGTACTACCTGGCGCACGCCGACCCGACGCTGCGCATCGTGGTGCTGGAGCGTCAGGTGGCTGGGTTCGGCGCGTCCGGGCGCAACGGCGGCTGGTGTTCCGCCCTGCTGCCCACCTCGCTGACCGGGCTGGCCCGTCGACACGGCCGGGACGCCGCGATCGCCATGCAGCACGCCATGCACGACACGGTGCGCGAGGTCGGTCGGGTGGTCGCGGCCGAGGGCATCGACTGCCACTGGGCGTACGCCGGCACCGTCGTGCTCGCCCGCAGCGCACCGCAACTCCAGCGGGCCCGCGCGACGGTCCTGGAGGCTCGGGAGTTCGGTTTCGGCGCCGAGGATCTCGCCCTGCTCGGTCCCGACGAGGCCGAGGCCCGGTGCGCCGCCGAGGGGGTACGGGGTGGCACGTACACCCCGCACTGCGCGACCGTGCACCCGGCCCGGCTGGTCCGCGGGCTGGCCCGGGCGGTCGAGCGACGAGGGGTGACCATCCACGAACGGACCCCGGTCACCCAGATCCGTCGGGGCGCGGCGGTGACCCCGCACGGGACGGTACGCGCGCCGGTGGTGGTGCGGGCGACCGAGGGGTACACCCCGGGGCTGCCCGGGCAGCGGCGGGCCATCGCTCCGGTCTACTCGCTGATGCTCGCCACCGAGCCGCTCCCGCCGGCCACCTGGGCCCACATCGGCCTGGTCGAACGGGAGACGTTCACGGATCTCCGACACGTCATCATCTACGGCCAACGCACCGCCGACGGTCGGCTCGCCTTCGGCGGGCGGGGTGCCCCGTACCATTTCGGCTCGCGGGTGCGGGCCGCGTACGACCGGGAGCCGCGGGTCTTCGCGGCGCTGCGTCGCACGCTCACCGAACTCTTCCCAGTGCTGGGCGCCGACGTGCCCGTGTCACACACCTGGGGTGGGCCGCTCGGGGTGACCCGGGACTGGACCGCCTCGGTCGGCTACCACCCGAGCGAAGGGCTGGCCTGGGCCGGCGGGTACGTGGGCGACGGTGTCGGCACCAGCAACCTGGCCGGACGCACCCTGGCCGACCTGATCCGGGGTGCGCAGACCGCACTGACCGCGCTGCCCTGGGTCAACCACCGTTCTCCGCGCTGGGAGCCGGAGCCGCTGCGCTGGCTGGCCGTCAACGCCGGCCTACGGGTCATGTACTCCGCCGACGACGCCGAAAGTCGCACCGGCCGCCCTTCCCGCCGAGCCGAGACCTTCTCCCGCCTGCTCGACAGCTGAGCCCTTCCGTCCCCACCTCTGGCACCGGGCGGGACGCCGGCGCGGGTCAGTGGGACGGGGGGATCACGCGGAGGTGGCCGCGGCGGGAGGTCGAAGAGCCGGGGGGCGTGCTCGCCTGGGCGTTGGATTTCTGGTCGTCCTGGGGCGGACGGGGGGCGGGGCGGGCGGCCTCACGTACCGCCTCGGCGAGGGCGACCAGGTCGTCGGTGGTGGGCGGCGGGGGCTCGAACTCGCCCTCGTGCCGGACCACCTCCCAACCCCGGGGGGCGGTGAGGCTGCGGGCGTGCGGCTCGCAGAGGTCGTACGTGTGCGGTTCGGCGAAGGCCGCCAGTGGGCCGACCACGGCTGTCGACTCGTTGTAGACATAGGTCAGCGTGGCGACTGCTTGCCGGGGGCAGCCGTTGCGGGAGCAGCGCCGTGGTGACCTCACGGGCGCAGGGTATCTCCATTACCGGGTCCGGCGCACCGCTTCGCGTTACGACACGCCCGTCTTGGTGATCACATTTCCTACACGAGGGTCCGACGCGCCACGTGCCGACGCAGCTGTGACCTGCCCCGGGCGGAGGCTACCCTTTGGCTCATGACGAGCCCGGAGAGCCGCCGCCCCGGCGGCAGCCGGCGCGGCCACCGCGACCGGCATGGCCGTGGCCTGCGCGGACGGCTCGTGCCGGCCACCGTGCCGCTGGCGCGCACCAAGGCGGAGATCTTCGACGACCTGGTGCTGGACACCGTCGAGACGCTGGAGCGCCGGTTCGCCAAGGAGCTGGCCGGCGTGGAGTTCGCGGTGGAGGACGTCCCGCCGGAGCTCAACGTCTACGACTCCGACGTGCTGGAGGACGGCGAGGTCCCGCTGGCCCGGTTGCTGCCGGGTCGGCCCGGCCGCCAGGAGGTGCCGCCCCGGATCGTGTTGTACCGCCGACCGCTGGAGTTCCGGGCGATGGACCGGGAAGACCTGGCCGACCTGGTACACGACGTGATCATCGAGCAGGTGGCGAACCTGCTCGGCGTCGACCCGGACGAGCTGGCCTGACCCTCGGGTCCGAACGACTGTCGCGGCCCCCACCGCGACACGCCGTCCCAGCCCGGGCGGGGCGGTCCCCCACCGCCCCCACCCCGACGACGAATCAGGCGGCGCGCCGCTTGAGCTTGCGACGCTCCCGTTCGGAGAGCCCGCCCCAGATCCCGAACCGCTCGTCGTGTCCGAGAGCGTATTCGAGGCACTCCGTCTTGACCTCACACCGCGAGCAGATCCGCTTCGCCTCGCGGGTCGAGCCGCCCTTCTCGGGAAAGAACGCCTCCGGGTCGGTCTGCGAGCACAACGCCCGCTCCTGCCACTCCGGCGCGTTTCCGAGCAGGTCGGCCGCCTCGAGTTGGCCGTCCATCAATTGCCTCCTTGTCGCGCACCGGCGTCATCGCCGCTGCAACCCCCCACGCGAAAGGCGTGTTTGTCCGTCCGGCCCCGTTTTGTTGCGTTCCGTGCGAACAACCCCATTCAAATTACACGCGTGTAATGCGTGCGCCGTCAAGCCAAACTTGATAATGGAGTCGCCCTCCCGACACGCCCCCGGACTGCCGTCCGGACCACCCGGTCTCGCCCTGCCCTATCGATTCAGACCCCGGCCGAGTAACGCCCCTCCCGGCGAGTTGCGCGAGTTTTCTCCCGTGGCGCTCGTTCCGCGGCCAGCCCCGTCGGGCCGCGCGCAAGCGCTTCCGGCAGTCTCCCCGGCAAACCTTTGATCTTGACCCGCAAGGTTATCCCGACTTCGCCGCCCCTGCCCGTCGGCCACAAACGCGACGGCCGCACCTCGTCCACATTGTGGACTGGGCGCGGCCGTCGGCGGAGCGATCAGAGTCAGTCAGCGGGTGGAGAATCCCTGGTGGGCCAGACGAACTCGGCCACACCGCCACCGGCCACGGTGACCGTACCGGCCGACCGCATTTCGTCCCACCATACGGTATACAGACCAGCACAAAGGTCCGGATACACTGCACTGTGGAATGTCCCGTCCCGGACCGGGCGTTCCCGCACCGCAGCATGGGTACGCGGTCCACCGTCCTCACCCAGCGGGCTGATCTCGATTTCCCGGCCGAGCAGTTGACGCCCGGTGTAAATGATCAAAGCGCCGGTGTCGCCACCCAGATCGAGCAGGACTGTTCCGCTGCCTCTTTGAACAACGGGTTACCCAGTCGGGAAACCTGGGTGAACGGGCCGGTGCTGGTGTCGGCATCGACAGGTACGGCCGGCGACTGACGAAGGTTCGACGTCAGGCTTGAACATGACCGTACGCAGTCGTACGCCTACGCGCCGGCCGTCCCGCTGCCGCCGCGATCGCCCGCAACTGCTCCTCGGTACGCGCCGACCCGTTGCCCGAGCCCGCCATCCGGGAGATGGTCTCCTCCATCAACGTGCCGCCCAGGTCGTTGCAGCCACTGCGCAGCAACTCCGCGCTGCCCTCGTCGCCGAGCTTGACCCAGGAGCACTGGATGCTGTGGATGCGGCCGTGCAGCAGCACCCGCGCCATCGCGTGCACCGCCCGGTTGTCCCGCCAGGTCGGCCCCGGCCGGGCGATGCCGGCGAGGTAGATCGGCGCGTTGGTGTGCACGAACGGCAGCGCCACGAACTCGGTGAACCCACCCGTACGATCCTGGATCCCGGCCAGCACCCGGAAATGCGTAAGCCACTGGCCCGGATGATCCACGTGTCCGTACATCATCGTGGAGCTGGACCGGATGCCCAGCTCGTGGGCGGTGCTGACCACCTCGACCCAGGCGGCGGTCGGCAGTTTGCCCTTGGTCAGCACCCAGCGCACCTCGTCGTCGAGGATCTCCGCGGCGGTGCCCGGAATGGTGTCCAGCCCGGCTTCGCGCAGTCCGCTGAGCCATTCGCGTACCGACACGCCGGCCTTGGCGGCGGCGGTGGCGATCTCCATCGGCGAGAAGGCGTGCACGTGCAACTGCGGCACCCGCGCCTTGATCGCGCGGATCAGGTCGGCGTAGCCGGTCACCGGCAGCTTCGGATCGATGCCGCCCTGGAGGCAGACCTCGCTGGCACCGGCCTGCCACGCCTCCTCGGCCCGGTCGGCGACCTGCTCCACCGACAGCCGGTACGCGTCAGCGTCGCGCTCACGCTGGGCGAACGCGCAGAAGCGGCACCCCACGTAGCAGACGTTCGTGAAGTTGATGTTGCGGTTGACGACGTAGGTGATGTCGTCCCCCACCGCGTCGCGGCGCAGGTCGTCGGCGGTACGGCAGAGTTCGTCAAGCGCTTCGCCGTCGGCGGCGAACAACGCAAGTGCCGCGTCGGCGTGCCGGGGCTCCAGCAGCGCCGCCGGATCCTGTGCGGCCAGCCGCAGCCCGGCGCGCAGGTCGGCGTCGCCGACGCCCGCGGTGGCCGACCGGCCGGCCGCTGCTGCCTGGCCGTCCGCAGCGGCCCGGGTCGGGGGTACGACGGCCTTGGCGGCCACCTCCGACCAGTCGCCGTAGACGTGGTCGAAGTCGCCCCGCCGGTCGGCGGTACGCCCCGTGGTGTCGATGGTGACGTGCAGATCGGTACGCCCGCCGTACGCCTCGTCGGGCTCCTGCCACGGCCGACCCACCGGCCGGGCCGACTCCACAGCCAGCCCGGTCGCCGGATCGGCCAACGCACCGACGTGCGGCAGCAGCCGCGGATCCAGCCACGGGTCGCCGGCCCGCACGTACTCCGGGTAGATGGTCAGCCGCTCCCGCAACGTGAACCCGGCCCCGGCGGTACGCGCCGCCAACTCGTCGAGCTGCGGCCAGGGGCGCTCCGGGTTGACGTGGTCCGGGGTCACCGGGGAGACCCCGCCCCAGTCGTCGATGCCGGCCCGCAGCAGCAGGTCGTACTCGCCGGCGATCAGGTTGGGCGGGGCCTGGATGCGGGCCTTCGGGCCGAGCAGCACCCGGGCCACCGCCACCGTCGCGGCGAGATCGTGCAGCTCCGCGTCGGGCATCGACCGCATGGCGGTGTCCGGCTTGGCGCGGAAGTTCTGCACGATCACCTCCTGGAGGTGGCCGTACTCCCGGTGCGCCCGACGGATCGCGAAGATCGCCTCCACCCGCTCGGCGAGGGTCTCACCGATGCCGATCAGGATGCCGGTGGTGAACGGGACACCGACCCGGCCGGCGTCGTCGAGCACCCGCAGCCGTACCGCCGGTTCCTTGTCCGGTGAGCCGTAGTGCGGGCCACCCGGCTCCGACCAGAGCCGGGTCGCGGTGGTCTCCAGCATCATGCCCATGCTCGGCGCGACCGGCTTGAGCCGCTGCAACTCCGACCAGGAGAGCACGCCCGGATTCAGGTGCGGCAGCAGGCCGGTCTCCTCCAGCACCGCCACCGCACAGGCCCGCAGGTAGTCCAGGGTCGACTCGTAGCCCCGCTCGTCGAGCCACTGCCGGGCCGCCGGCCAGCGCTCCTCCGGCCGGTCGCCCAGCGTGAACAGCGCCTCCTTGCACCCCTGCGCGGCACCCGCCCGGGCGATCTCCAACACCTCGTCGCGGTCGAGGAACGCGGCCGGCAACCGGTGCGGCACGGTGGCGAAGGTGCAGTAGTGGCAGCGGTCCCGGCACAGCCGGGTCAGCGGGATGAAGACCTTCTTGGAGTACGTCACCACACCCGGCCGACCGGCGTCACGCAGACCGGCGTCGCGGATCGCCCCGGCGATGTCGAGCAACTCGTCAAGCGCCGCGCCGCGCGCGGTCAGCAGTGTCGACGCCTCCTCGACGTCGAGCGCCCGCCCGGCCGCAGCCCGGCGCAACGCCCGGCGCACGCCGGTCTCGTTCGACACGGGCCCGCTCCCGTCAACCATCCGCTCAGCCTATTCGCTGCGGCCCGTCCCATTGCGCTGGCGTGGGCAACCACACCGTGGCGTCACACGTCAGGTCGACTGCCCGCCCAGATCGATGCGCCGGGTACGGTCCTCGTCACCGTCCGGTCGGGGCAGCGCCTGGGTCGGCTCCGCGCCCGGACGCGCGATGGCCTCGGTCGGATCGCCGCTGGAGGTGGCCTCGCTCGGACGCGCGATGGCCTGGGTCGGCTCGGCGCCCGGACGGGCGATGGCCTCGGTCGGCTCGGCGTTCTGGCGCGCGATGGTCTGGGTGGCATCGGTCGACGCGGGCTGACCGAACGGCGGCGCGGAGGGCTGCGACGCGGACGGTGGCGACTGCGGGGGGACGGCCGGCTGACCGTGCGGCGGCCAGGTGTGCGGGGACGCGGACGACTCCGGCGAAGACGGTGCCTGCCCGGCCATCGGCCACCCGGCACCGGAGCCGGTTTCCTGACCCGCACCGGTGCTGCTCGGCTGGTCACCAGCAGACCACCCGCCGCTCGACCATCCCCCGGCCGGATAACCGGACTGCCCGCCCTCACCGGAACCCGACTGACCCGGATATCCGGACTGGCCGACCCCACCGGGGCCCGGCTGACCCGCATATCCGGACTGGCCGGGAGCAGGCTGACCCGGATATCCGGACTGGCCGGCCCCGCCGGGACCGGGCTGGCCCGGGTACCAGGGCTGACCGGGAGCACCGCCGGGCTGGCCCGGGTTGCCCGGCCAGCCGGACTGCGGGGTGCCGTACATGCCGGGCTCGGCCTTGGGCCGGGGCACGTGGTAGAGCCGCCGCCAGATGCTCCACACCACGTACGCCGCCACCCCGAACAGCGCCACCCAGGCGGCCCGGGTGAGCATGCCGGTGAGGGCGTCGAAGATCTGCGCCTCGGCCAGCCGACCGACCGTCCAGATCAACAGGGTCAGCCCGCCGAGCACGGCACTTACCGCGTACTCCACGAGCGCGACCTGCGTGATCAACTTGGCTCTCGGTACCGCCGGGGCGATGTGCGTGGCCAGCAGCACGGCCAGCACCGGCAGCACGACCGCCTCAAGCCCGATGAAGGCGAAGAAGGCACTGCCCGCACGGCCGGTCACCGTGCTGTAGGCGCCCTGGGGGGTGACCAGCCGGATCAGACCGACGAAGAGGAATACGGCGTTCGCGGCGAGGAGCACGAGGGCGGCGAGTTCCCGCAGCGGCCCGGTCACCTGAGCGGCCGGCGTCGGGGTGTGGGGCGGGGGCTCGGCGGGGCTGGTCACGAACTCTCCCTGGGGGCGAAAGCGGACAGATGCCGACGTGAGCCTAGTCTCCCGGGGCGACTTCCCGCCGCAGGCGTCAGGTAGGCGAGGATGGTCGGATGCGCATCGTGGTTCTGACCGGGGGAATCGGCGGAGCCCGCTTCCTGCTCGGGGTGCGGGCCTACGCCCGGGAGGTGGGCGCGGAGGTTACCGCCGTGGTCAACGTCGGCGACGACCTACGCCTGCACGGGCTACGCGTCTGCCCGGATCTGGACAGCGTCATGTACACCCTGGGCGGGGGTGCCGACCCGGAGCGGGGCTGGGGCCGCACCGGGGAGAGCTGGACAGTCAAGGACGAGTTGGCCGCGTACGGTGCCGAGCCGAGCTGGTTCGGGCTGGGCGACAAGGACCTCGCCACCCACCTGGTTCGCACCCAGATGCTGGACGCGGGCTACCCCCTGCACGAGGTGACCGAGGCGTTGGCGACCCGCTGGCAGCCCGGCATCCGCCTGCTCCCAGCCACCAACGACCGCCTCGAAACCCACGCCAT
>NZ_BOPA01000007.1 GCF_016863515.1 Micromonospora gifhornensis | reverse complement strand
TCGTGAGCGCGAGGAGTGAGCTTGCGAGGAGTGAGCTTGCGAGGAGTGAGCTTGCGAGCCCCGCAGCCGCGAGCGACGCCGATGGTGTCGGGTTCGGCGGTACTCAGCAGGCGATCCACTTCCAGGAGTGGTGGGTGCGGCATCGGGCGCAGTTGCCGACTCACCGGTTCGTCTTCGTCGGGGCGGATGCGGCGAAGCCGGCTCCCGGCGTGACCGAGGCGATCGCCGAGGCGGACGTGGTGCTGATCGCGCCGAGCAATCCGGTGGTCAGCATCACCCCGATCCTGGCCGTGGCGGGTCTGCGGGACGCGGTGGCGAACGGGCCGGCGCCGGTGGTGGGTGTGTCGCCGATCATCGGTGGCGCGCCGGTGCGGGGCATGGCGGACCGGTGCCTGGCGGTGGTCGGTGTGGAGTGCAGCGCGGCCGGTGTCGGCCAGTTGTACGGCGCGCGGTCGGCCGGTGGCCTGCTCGACGGCTGGCTGGTGGCGGAGGAGGATGCGCAGGCGCTGGTACCGCAGGTGTCTGTGCGTGCGGCACCGTTGCGGATGACCGACGAGGCGGCGACGGTGGCGATGGTCCGCGCCGCGGTGGGGATGGCATGAAACTGGAGATCCTGCCGGTGCCCGGCATCGGCCACGTGACTGAGGGCGACGACCTGGCCGCACTGATCGCGACGGCTGCGCCCTGGCTGCGCGACGGCGACGTGCTCGTGGTGACCAGCAAGATCGTGTCCAAGGCGGAGGGCCGGTTGGTGGACGTACCGGCCGACGGCCCGGAACGGCAGGCCGCTCGGGACGAGATTCTCGCCGCCGAGACCGCCCGGGTGGTGGCCACCCGGGGTGCGACCCGGATCGTGCAGACCCGGCACGGCTTCGTGATGGCCTCGGCCGGCATCGACGCCTCAAACGTCGACAAGACGCGGCTGGTCCTGCTTCCCGAGGACCCGGACGCCTCGGCCCGCGCGCTGCGTGCCGGCCTGCGCGACCGGTACGGCGTGGAGGTGGCCGTCATCATCAGCGACACCATGGGGCGGCCCTGGCGCAACGGGCTGACCGACGTGGCTCTCGGCGTGGCCGGGATGAGCGCCATCCGCGATCACCGGGGTGAGGTCGACCCCTACGGCAACGAGTTGGTGCTGACGCAGATGGCGGTGGCCGACGAGTTGGCCGGGGCCGGCGAACTGATCAAGGGCAAGTGCGACCAGATGCCGGTGGCGGTGATCCGCGGCTACCTGAACGCGACGCCGCCCGATGACGGCGAGGGAGCCCGGGCCCTGGTCCGGGACGCCTCGATGGACCTGTTCGCACTCGGTACCGCCGAGGCGACGGCTGCCGGGCTGGCCGCTGCCGCCACCATCGCCGACCGCCCCGGTGACACCGCCCCCGATCCGGTGGCGGTGGATCGGGCGATCGCCGCGGTGGCCGACGTGGTCACCCCCGGTACGGTCTTCACCCAGGTCACCGACAGCGACGTACGCAGTGGTCTGGTCGCCACCGTGGCCGGTTGGCCGGCCGAGGCGACCGCCCTGGTGCTCTGTTCCCCACCCACTCCGGTCGGCCCGGTGCAACTGGTCCGTTTCGGTGCCGACGTGCAGCGCCTGCGCACCGCCCTCGCGGCGCACGGCGTCCCCTCCCAACTCCTCCCACCGCCCGCCCACACCACAGCCGTCGCCGCCCTGGCCCTCTGATCCACGAGGTCGACCGCACGTGGTCGATCGTCGCGAGGCGCAGTCCCGCCGCCGAACGTGGTCAGGTGTTCAGGATGGCGCGGCCCAGGGGGGTGAGGGTGTGCAGGACGGTGTTGCGGTCGCGGTGACTGACCAGCAGACCGGCATTGCGCAGGACGGTGGTGTGCTGGCTGACGGCGGCCGGTGAGATGTACAGCCGGCGAGCCAGTTCACCGGTGCTGCAGCCTTCGTCACTGGCGGCGAGCACCGCCGCGCGGGTCCGTCCGAGCAGTGCGGCCAACGCCGCGTTGGCTTTCTCCGGCTTGCCCGACGCCAGGCCACCCAGCCGGTCCACCGGGTAGACAAGCACCGGCGGCAGTTCCGGATCGAGCAACGCGACAGGCGTGTCCGCGCAGAAGAACGACGGCACCAGCAGCAGGCCGCGTCCTTCCAGGTGCAACTCGCGGCTGTTCGGATAACCGGGGATTTCGAGGATGCCCGAGTCCCACCGCACTCCCGGCCGCAGACCGGTCAGCAGCCCTTTGACGCCACCGTCGAGCAGGGTCCGCGCCCGCCGGGCCCGGTCGGCCTCCACCGCCGCCTGGACGTGCGTCCAGTACGGCCCAAGGGCCAACTCACGGTAGCGGCCCATCGCGGTCGTCAGCTGTTCCAGGGCACCCGGCTCGCCCCGCGCCAGCGCGCCGGCGTCGGCGGGCAGGCTTCGGGTGTTGGCCACCAGGGTGAGGTCGCGGTGCAGCAGCGACACCGGGGTACGCCGGACGGCCTCCATCCCCGCCTCGAACCCGTCCACGCTCTCGTACGGGGTGAGGAAGTCCGGAAAATATCCGCGTGGCGGATTCAGCGCCAGCAACAGCCGCAGGCCGTCGACGTTCTCCTCGCGGTACAGATCACGCAGGACGTCGCGACGCCACCCGGACAGCAACGGGTCGCCGGTACGTTTGGGCAGCAGGTGCAGACTCAGCACCGCTTCCCAGACCGGATTCGCCGCCGGAGCCACCCTGGTCCGGAGGATGTCCTCGCCGGAGAAGTGGATCTTCAGCATGGAGTGTCTCCCCATCGCCTGGTTAGGGACGCCTGGCGACCTGCCGAACTTTACCTGGAGCGTGTCCGACAAGGGATGTTAAGGCTGGGCTAAAAGACCTCGACGCGCTCCGATCGAGTACGCCATAGTTCCCCATGTCGCACGGGTGCGGCGTTCCTCGGACGTGCCGCAGGCACGACCGAGGTGGGGGAAGGGTTGAACGGGCGGCGCCAGACGAGGGTCTGCGGCGGATATATTCCGCAGGGGTGCCGCCCGTTCGCCAACCCCGTGAAGGAAGGGCTCGATGTCAACGCCTCCAGTACTGGCCGGGCCCTCGCTACAGCACGATGACAGCTGGGCGGCGTTGCACGCCGACGCCCTGGCGGTGCTCACCGACTGGGAGCCGACCTCCGCGGAGGCCGCGACGGCCCGCGATCGTACGCTCGACCTGCTGGCGGTCGGCACGATCGCGATGAGCCGGACGCACCGGGCCGGTCATGTCACCGCGAGCGCCCTGGTCTTCGACTCGACCGGCACCGAGGTGCTGCTCTGCCTGCACGGCAAGCTGAGCATGTGGGTGCAGCTCGGCGGGCACTGCGAGCCGGGCGACCGGACCCTGGCCGGGGTCGCGTTGCGCGAGGCCACCGAGGAGTCCGGCATCGACGGCCTGTGGATGGACCCGCTGCCGATCGACGTGGACGTGCACTCGGTCGCCTGCCAGGGCGGATCACTGCACTACGACGTACGTTTCGCCATTTTCGCCCCGCCGGCGGCGGTGGCGCAGGTCAGCGCGGAGTCCGAGGCCCTCGGCTGGTTCCCGCCGGACCAGCTGCCACATCCGCTGGCCGGCGGGACGGCCCGGCTGGTCGCACCGGGCCGGGCCGCGTTCAGACGAGCTTGTCCTCGCCCCGCTCCTTGAGTTCGTCCACGATCGCCTTGACGTCCTGGGCGCGGTCACGCGGGCAGACCAGCAGCGCGTCGGAGGTGTCGACCACGATCAGGTCGCGCACCCCGACGGTGGCCACCAGCCGGCCGGACTGCGGCACCACCACCATGCCGCTGCTGTCGCGCAGCAGCACCTCGGCCTTGTCGTCCATCCCGAGCACCACGTTGCCGTCGGCGTCGGCCGGCAGCACCTCGCCGAGGGTGTGGAAGTCGCCCACGTCGTTCCACCGGAAGTCACCCGGTACGGTCGCCACCCGGCCCGCGCTGGCCGCGCCCTCCATCACCGCGTAGTCGACGGAGATCTTCGGCAACGTGGGCCAGACCGCGCCGAGGACGTCGTCCTGCTCGTCGCTGCCCCAGGCCGCCGCGATGCTTGTCACCCCGGCGTGCAGGGCGGGCTGCTGACGGGCCAGTTCGGCGAGGAACGCCGACACCCGCCAGACGAACATGCCGGCGTTCCACAGGTAACGGCCCGAACGGACGTACGCCTCGGCCACCTCGGCGTTCGGCTTCTCCTTGAACTCGGTGACCGGCCGCATCGGACCGTCCCCGACCGGGTCGCCGGTCTGCAGGTAGCCGTAACCGGTCTCCGGCCGGGTCGGCGTGATCCCGACGGTCATCAACAGCCCCTGCTCGGCGCCTCGGATCGCCGCCTGCACGGTCTGCACCCAGCTCTGCGGGTCACCGATCAGGTGGTCGGCGGCGAACGAGCCCATGACCGCGTCCGGATCCCGTACGGCGATCACCGCCGCGGCCAGCGCGATGGCCGCGCAGGAGTCCCGGGGTGAGGGCTCGACCAGGATGTTCTCCTCCGGTAGCCCGGTCAGCTGGCGGGCCACGGCCGCGGCGTGGGCCGCGCCGGTGACCACCATGGTCTGCTCCGGTGTGGTCAGCGGCGCCGCCCGCTGCACCGTCGCCTGGAGCAGCGAAGCGGACGTACCGGTGAACGGATGGAGAAACTTGGGATGGCCGGCCCGGGACAGCGGCCACAACCTTGTGCCACTGCCACCCGCCGGAATGACGACATAGATCACCAGGACATCATGCCCGAACCGCCCGGAGTGGGCCTCCGGGTTGGCGACCGAGTGGGCCTCGGGTTGGCGACCTCAGGGCCGGGCCCGGGACCAGGCGGCGATGTGCACCTCGGCGCTGGACTCCCAGGTGAACTCCTTCGCCCGGTCGAAGCCGGCCTTGGCCAGCGACAGGCGACGGGGCTCGTCGTCGAGCAGGGCCGCCAGGTCGGTGGCGATCTGATCCGGGTCCTCGCTGGTGTACGCCACCGCGTCGCCCCCGACCTCGGGCAACGACAGCCGGGGCGTGGTGAGCACCGGGGCGGCGCACGCCATCGCCTCCAGGATCGGCAACCCGAAACCCTCGCCGTACGACGGGTAAGCGGCCACCAGGGCACCGCCGAGGAAGCCGGGCAGGTCGGCGTAGCGCAGGTAGCCGGGACGCAGCAGCCGCAGGTGCGACGGCACCTCCGCCACCGCGCGGTCGATGTCGTCGTCGTGCCCCTGACCCCCGGCGACCACCAGGGCCGGCGGGTCCTGCCGGTCGGCCACCGCCCGAGCCCAGCCCCGGATCAGGTTCGGTACGTTCTTGCGCGGCTCCTTGGCACCGAGGAACGCGACGTAACTGCTGCTGCCGAGGCCGAGCCGGGCACGCACCCGAGCCTTCTCCTCGTCGCCGGGGGCGTGGAAGGCGGAGGGATCGACGCCGTGGTACGCCACGTCGATGCGGGTCGGGTCGGCGTCCAGCAGCCGGATCAACTCGTCCCGGGTGGCCTTGCTGGGCACGATCACCCGGTCGGCGCGGCGCAGCGAGGTCTTGATCGCACTCCGGAAGAACGTCCGGCGGGACTTGTCGTAGTGCTCCGGCTCGGTGAAGAAGGTCGCGTCGTGCACGGTGACGGTGACCGGACAACCAGCCCGCAACGGACAGGTGTAGAAGGGCGCGTGCAGCACCTCCGCGCCGACCTGCTGGGCCAGCAGGGGCAGGCCGGTCTGCTCCCAGGCGAGTCGGGCGGGGCGGTGCGCGACAGCGGCCGGAGCAGGGACGATCTCCGCGCCGGGCAGCATCCTGCGATAGCGCTCCAGGTCGGTGCGGAGACTGACGACGACCAGATCCACCGCCGACCCGCACACCTTGCCGAGGGCGCCGAGCAGGCCATCGACGTATCTACCGACGCCGCCACGGTCGGCGGGGACACTCGTGGCGTCGATGAGCACGCGGGGCGGGCGGCCGGCGGTCACGGGGCGACTCCTTGCGATGGCGGGACTGTGGGGAACAACACTTTCGGGCAAGCCTACGCCGGAGCCGGGTACGGACGCTGACTGCGACCCGACCGTACGCCGACTTGTCGTTGCCATCGAGTACGGCCGCCGGCCGCGTATCGTTCGCGTCGATGGCCGACAACATTGCCCGGGTGTTCGCCGACGCGATCGCGACCGACCCGAACCGACCCCTGCTGACCTGGTACGACGACGCCACCGGCGAGCGCACCGAGCTTTCCGGCGCGACGCTGGCGAACTGGGTGGCCAAGACGGCCAACCTGCTCACCGACGAGCTGGCGCTGGGACCGGGTGGCACCGCCGCCGTACTGCTTCCGCCGCACTGGCAGACCGCCGCCGTACTCCTGGGTTGCTGGGCGGCCGGGCTGACCGTGGCCGAGCAGCCGGGTGACGTGGACGTGCTCTTCGCCGCCGCGGACCGGGTCGCCGAGGCGGACACCTGGTCGGCCGACGAGCAGTACGCCCTTGCGCTGCACCCCTTCGCGCTGCCGCTGCGGGAGGTACCGGCCGGCTTCGCCGACTACGTCACCGAGGTACGGGTGCACGGCGACCACTTCGGCGCGTACCCGCCCGGCGGCCCGACGCACACCGCGCTCATCGACAAGGCGAGAGCACGCGCCACCGAGTTGGGCATCTCCCCGGCCGACCGGGTGCTGATCGACGTGGACCGCCACCCGGACCCCCTCGACTGGCTACTGGCCCCCCTGACCGCCAACGCCACACTGGTCCTCTGCGCCCACCCCGACCCCGCCCTCCTCCCCACCCGCCAATCCACCGAACACACCACCCACACCCTCCCCTAACCCCCACCCCCTCCACGCCCACGCCCCCGCCCTCGCCACGCCACGCCACGCACGCCCGCACCCGCGCCCGCTCCCCGCCCTCGCGATCTTGCAGTTTCGGTCGCCGATATGCCCTTTGCGCGACTTATGCCGCGACCAAAAGTGCAAGATCGCGGGGGCGAGGCCGTGGCGCGGGAGGCAGGAGCGAGGGGCGGAGGGCGGGATGGAGTGCGGGGGCGGGATGAGGGCGAAGGGGCGGGGGTGGGTTAGGGGGTGCGGTGGTGGGCGAGGGTGGCGAAGGCGGTGAGGGACTCGGGGTTGGCCAGGGCGCCCTTGGCGGCGGCCTGGTCCACGGGAGTGCCGGTGAGGATCTTCTTGACCGGGACTTCGAGCTTCTTCGCCGACAGGGTGCGGGGGACGGCGCGTACCTGGTGGATCTCGTCGGGCACGTGCCGGGGTGACAGGGCGGTACGCAGCTCCCGGCAGATCTTCCTGCGCAACTCGTCGTCGAGGGTCAGGCCGTCGGCGAGCACCACGAACAGCAGGAGCTCACCCGCGCCGCCCTCGTCGTCCTCCAGGTGCACCACCACCGAGTCGACGACCTCGTCCAGTGCCTCCACCACCGAGTAGAACTCGGCGGTGCCCAGCCGTACGCCGCCCCGGTTGAGGGTGGCGTCGGAGCGGCCGGTGATCACACAACCGCCGCGCGAGTTGACGGTGATCCAGTCGCCGTGCCGCCAGACGCCCGGGTAGACGTCGAAGTACGCCTCCCGGTAGCGGACCCCGTCCGGGTCGTTCCAGAAGCCCACCGGCATGCTCGGCATCGGCTCGGTGATCACCAGCTCGCCGAGTTCACCGAGGACCGGGGTGCCGTCGGCGGAGCGGGCCTCGACCTTGGCGCCCAGCGCGCGGCAGGTGATCTCACCGGCGTACACCGGCAGCAGCGGCACGCCGCCGACGAACCCGGTGCACACGTCGGTGCCGCCGGACAGGGACTGGAGTTGCAGGTCACTGCCGACGGTGTCGTACACCCAGGTGAAGCCCTCGGCGGGCAGCGGCGCACCTGTGGAACCGACCCCGCGCAGCGCGGACAGGTCGGCGATCTCGCGCGGCACCAGGCCCGCTTTGCGGCAGGCCAGCAGGAACGGCGCGGAGGTGCCGAAGTAGGTGGTGCCGGACTCCTGCGCGAGCCGCCACAGCGCGCCCAGGTCAGGGTGGCCCGGGTTGCCGTCGAACAGCACGATCGCCGCACCCACGGCCGGGGCGGAGACCAGGAAGTTCCACATCATCCAGCCGGTGGTGGTGAACCAGAAGAACCGGTCGGCCGGGCCCAGGTCGTGATGCAGGGCCAGCATCTTCAGGTGCTCCAGCAGAATGCCGCCGTGGCCGTGCACGATCGGCTTGGGCAGGCCGGTGGTGCCGGAGGAGTAGAGCACGTAGAGCGGATGGTCGAACGGCACCGGCGTGAAGGTCAACGGCTCGTCGGTCGCCGTCGCTAGCTCGGCCCAGGACAACGCGCCGTCCGGCGCGGGTGCCGCCGGGTCGAGGTAGGAGATGCCGACGGTGTGCCGCAGCGACGGCAGCGCGGCCCGGATCGCGGCCACCTCCGCCGAGCGGTCGACCGGCTTGTCGCCGTAGCGGTAGCCGTCCACCGCGACAAGCACCTTCGGCTCGATCTGCTGCCAGCGGTCGGTGACGCTGCGGGTGCCGAACTCCGGCGCGCAGGAGGAGAAGATCGCGCCGAGGCTCGCGGTGGCGAGCATCAGCACGTACGTCTCGGGGATGTTCGGCGCGTACGCGGCCACCCGGTCGCCGGTGGTGACGCCGAGGCGGCGCAGCCCGGCGGCCACCCGCCGGACCTGGTCGCGTAGCTGCGCGGCGGTCAGCACCTCGGGCTCGCGGGTCTGCCCGTACGCGAGCACCACCGGGTCGTCGTCGGCCCGACCGGGCATCCGCAGCACGTTCTGCGCGTAGTTGAGGGTGGCGTCGGGGAACCAGCGCGTACCCGGCATGTCGCGCCCGGACAGGGTGGCGGTCGGCGGGGTGTGCGCGATCACCTCGAAGTGGTCCCAGATGGAGCGCCAGAAGGCGTCCAGATCGGTGACCGACCACTGCCACAGCGCGTCGTAGTCGGCGAACTCCAACCCCCGGTGCTCGGCCAGCCAGCGCAGGTAAGCCCCGATCCGCGACCGCTGGAGCACGTCCGCCGGCGGCGTCCACAGCACGTCAGTCACTGCTCACTCCTCCCCTGGCCCGGCACGACGCTGTGCGGTGGGCCGTGGCGCCATCTTGCCCTACCCCGAAGCGCCATTCTCCGCAGCCGAACCCCGCGGGCGCATGTGCCCGGCCCACACGAGCGGACCCGGTTCGGTGGGTGCGGGCGAGGAGTCAGCCCGCCCGGTGGGCCTGGATGGCACGGCGGCGGGCCAGTCGGTGCGCCCGGCGGATCTCCGCCTCCCGCCAGCGCCGTTCGTCCTCAGGGGTCTCCGGCAGCACCGGTCGCACCGGCCGTGGCGCGCCGTCGACCTCGACGCCGACGAAGACGAGGTACGCGGTGGCCACCCGTACCGGCTCCTGCTCGGCCGAGTCCCAACGCTCGGCCATCACCCGTACGCCGATCTCCATCGAGGTCTGCCCGGTCCAGTTCACCTGGGCGTACGCGTGCACCAGGTCACCCACCCGGACCGCCTCGGAGAAGACGATCTCGTCGATGGCGGCGGTGACAGCCGTACCGCCGCTGTGCCGGGCCGCCGCCGCGCCGGCCACGTCGTCGACGAATTTCATGAGCACGCCGCCGTGCACGGTTCCGTAGAGGTTCACGTCGATCGCGGTCATGATCCGACTGAGCGTGACGCGGGAGTACGACGTGGGTTTACCTGGCATGGCGGAGAGGTGCTCGGTCATGTCGAAAACGGTACGGTGCGCGGATGCGACATCTGTGGAGCTTCCTCGCCGGTCTGGTGGTGGCGCCGGTCACCTGGGTGTTGGTCACTCTCGGGCAGGACGGGTCGGCCGGCACGGTGAACCGGTGGGTGGAGATCGGCACCTCGAACACGGCCAATCTCATCGAGCCGGCCGTCTACCTCGCGGTCGGCGGCATCGTGCTGGGCCTGCTCGGCACACTGCGCATCTCACCGCTCGGCCCGCTGGTGGCCGGGCTGCTGCTTGTCACTCCGTACATCGGGATGTTCGTCACGCCGTTCGGGGTGCGCGACCGCATCCCGGCGGACCGGGAGTTCCTCGGTGATCCGCTGCCGCTGCGTCTGCCGGTGGAGAACGGCACCCTGTTCCTGATCGGCATGCTGCTGCTGGTGGCGACGTTCAGCGGCCAACGCTGGCGCCGCTGGCCACAGCCGGTCGCCGCACCGATGCCGGCCTCGACCGCACCGCCGGCTCAGGCCGCAGCTCCGGAGCAGACCCTCACCGACTGGTCGCCGGTCGAGTCGAACGAGCAGGACACCGCCCCACTCACCCTCGGCTACCCGGACCCGACCCCGACCGAGCCGCTGCCCCGCCGTACCGGCCACACCTCGCCCTGGTCGGCCCCACCCGGCAACCTTCCCCGCCACGACGACACCCCCCGCTGACCCGGCTGATGAGGTTGGCGGCGATCCGGAGATCCATCCGCCGCCAACCTCATGATCAGCAGGGGCCGGGGTGGGCCCGGGTTCAGTCCTTGAGGAGCTGGCGGGCCATGACGATGCGCTGGACCTGGTTGGTGCCCTCGTAGATCTGGGTGATCTTGGCGTCGCGCATCATCCGCTCCACCGGGTAGTCCCGGGTGTAGCCGTAGCCGCCGAGCAGTTGCACCGCGTCGGTGGTGATCTCCATAGCGGCGTCCGAGGCGAAACACTTGGCCGCCGCACCGAAGTAGGTCAGGTCGGCGTCGCCGCGCTCGGAGCGGCCGGCGGCGGCGTACGTGAGCTGCCGGGCGGCCTCCAGCTTCATGCCCATGTCGGCGAGCATGAACTGCACACCCTGGAACTCCGCGACCGCCTTGCCGAACTGCTTGCGTTCGGCGACGTACCCCTTGGCGTAGTCGAGCGCGCCCTGGGCGATGCCGACGGCCTGGGCGGCGATGGTGACCCGGGTGTGGTCCAGGGTCTGCATCGCGGTGGCGAAACCGGTGCCCTCGGCACCGATCATCCGGTCCGCCGGGATCCGCACGTTGTCCAGGTAGACCTCACGGGTCGGGGAGCCCTTGATGCCGAGCTTCTTCTCGGGTGCGCCGAAGCTCACTCCGGGGTCGGACTTCTCGACCACGAAGGCGGAGATGCCCCGCGACCGGGCAGCGGGGTCGGTGACCGCGAAGACGGTGTAGAACTCCGAGACACCGGCGTTGGTGATCCACCGCTTCACGCCGTTGAGCACCCAGTGATCACCATCACGTACCGCGCGGGTGGTCATCGAGGCCGCGTCGCTGCCGGCTTCCGGCTCGGACAGGCAGTACGAGAACATCGCCTCGCCGGACGCGACCGGGGGCAGGTACCGGCGCTTCAACTCCTCCGAACCGGCCAGCAGCAGCGGCATGGTGCCCAGCTTGTTCACCGCCGGAATGAGCGAGGACGAGGCGCAGGCCCGCGCCACCTCCTCGATCACGATGGCGGTGGCCAGCGCGTCCGCCCCGGCGCCGCCGTACTCTTCGGGGATGTGCGGGGCGTGGAAGTCAGCGGCGCGCAGCGCGTCGTACGACGCCTTCGGAAATTCACCGGTCTCGTCCGCCTCAGCAGCGTGTGGCGCAACTTTCGCCACACAGACCTCGCGAACCGCCTCCCGGATTGCTTCATGTTCCTCGGGCAACCGATATGCGTCGAACGACCGTTCTGCGGCCA
The DNA here is from genome assembly GCF_016863515.1 of Micromonospora gifhornensis. Classification (GTDB taxonomy): domain Bacteria; phylum Actinomycetota; class Actinomycetes; order Mycobacteriales; family Micromonosporaceae; genus Micromonospora; species Micromonospora gifhornensis. The sequence goes on along the minus strand of NZ_BOPA01000007.1, from coordinate 36,135 downwards.
TGCCGGCCCCTCCCCTTCACGGCTATCATGAGCAGTCTGTAGCGTCACGTGGACGCCCCCCGCGCAGACTGAAGGATAGCGACCACAGTTCAGCCGATGTTACCGGCGCGTAGGCTTGGCCATCACGGTGTACGCCGCCGCTCGGCGATGACAGAACCACAACAAACAACCCCTCCGGCGCCGGCCCGGCGCCGCTGCGGAACGCGACGCGATTGCGCGCCGCCAGTGCGAGCGGAGAGACAGGCGTGACCATCCCGTACCCGAACACCCAGCCGATGCCCGTCATCGCCGCGGTGACACCCCCCTCGGGTTCCTCCCGTCCTCGGGTGACCTTCCTCGGCACCGGTTACCTCGGCGCGACGTACGCCATCTGCTACGCAGAACTCGGCTACGAGGTGCTCGGCTACGACGTCGACCCGGACAAGATCGCCAAGCTGAACGCCGGTGAGGTGCCGATCCACGAGCCCGGCCTCGACGAACTGCTGCGGCGCAACCTCGCCGCCGGTCGGCTGCGGTTCAGCACCGACATCGCCGAGACCGCCGACTTCGGTGACGTGCACTTCATCTGCGTGGGCACCCCCCAGCGCGCCGACGGCATGGGCGCCGACCTGTCGTACGTCGAGGCGTCGGTGACCAGCCTGGCCCAGCACCTGACCCGCAAAGCGTTGATCGTCGGCAAGTCCACAGTCCCGGTCGGCACCGCCGACTGGGTCGAGCAGCTGGTCAGCAAGCACTCCCCCGCCGACCTCGGGGTCGAGGTGGCCTGGAGCCCCGAGTTCCTCCAGGAGGGCTTCGCCGTCGACGACGTGCTGCGACCGAACCGGATCGTGGTCGGCGTCAAGAGCGAGTGGGCCAACGGCATGCTCTACGCGGCGCACAAGGGCGTGTTCGACCTGGCCGCCACCGAGGACCGCGAGGTGCCCCTGGTGGTCACCGACTTCGCCACCGCCGAGCTGGTCAAGGTCGCCGCGAACGCCTTCCTGGCCACCAAGATCTCCTTCATCAACGCGATGGCCGAGGTCTGCGAGGTCGCCGGCGGCGACGTCACCCAACTGGCCCGGGCCATCGGGTACGACCCCCGCATCGGCAACCGGTTCCTCCAGGCCGGTCTCGGCTTCGGCGGCGCCTGCCTGCCCAAGGACATCCGCGCCTTCCAGGCCCGCGCCCAGGAACTCGGCGCCGGTGAGGCGCTGCGCTTCCTGCACGAGGTCGACCTGATCAACCTGCGTCGCCGTACCCGCGTACTCCACCTCGCCGCCGAGCTGCTCGACCGCCGCTACGGGCCCGCGGGCCCCGACCTGTCCGGCACCCGCATCGCCGTGTTGGGCGCGACCTTCAAACCCAACACCGACGACGTACGCGACGCGCCGGCCCTCGCCGTCGCCGCGCTGCTGCGCAAGGCCGGCGCGGACGTGCACGTCTACGACCCGCAGGGCATCGACAACGCCCGCCGGGCGGTACCGGAGCTGACCTACGAGCCGGGCATGGCCGAGGCGGTGACCGGTGCCGACCTGGTCTGCGTGCTCACCGAATGGGCCGACTTCCGCAACGCCGACCCGACCGTCCTCGGTGAGCTGGTCGGCGGGCGGCGGGTGATCGACGCCCGCAACTGCCTCGACTCGACGCTGTGGACGCAGGCGGGGTGGGAGTACCGGGGGTTGGGTCGTCCCTGACCTGACTTCCACGGCCACCGTCGTCGTGCCCTGGTCAGGGATGCGGGGTGGACAGCTGTGGGGGTGACCCGCCGACAAGTGTCGAATTCCGGGGCCGCATTGGGCATGCTGCGACAGTGGGAATCCACAGTGTGGGTGGAGGGGTGTCGTGGCGACCTTTCAGTGCTCCTCGTGCCAGCAGGAGATCAAGCCGGCGGTCCGTTGCCCGCACTGCGGCGCGCACCAGCCACAGTGGGCCGAGCACCTGGCGGAGATCGAGCGGTCCATCGCGGAGATGAAGGCGCGCGAGGCCGCGATCGCCAGCGAACAACGGCAGCTCGCGTCCAAGATGCAGGCCGCCATCTTCCAGCGGGACACCCTGGCGCACGCCGGTAACGTCGGCGACGGTCGGACCCGGCAGGCCGGTCGGCCCCGCCGGGTGCTGCGCCGCCGACCGGCCTACAAGTCGCCTGGTGCCGGCACCGTCCCACCCACCCGGCGCAAGCCGAGCGACGGTGGTCCACCGCCACCACGGGTGCCACGGCAGGGCGCCACCGACGGCGCCGAGGATCTGCCGCCGACCACGCCGATCTGGCTGGACGCCGACAATCCGGAGCATCCGCCGGAGGCCTCCTCGCGGGAGGTCCAGAACATCCCCCTCGGCCTCGGCGCGCTGCTGCTCGGCGTGGCCGCCGTGGTCTTCGCCGTCCTCGCGACCAGTTCGATGGATGCGCTGACCCGCCTCGGCATCCTGCTGCTCGCCACCGTCCTCATGCTGCTCGCCCCGCCGGTGCTCACCAAGCGCGGGCTGACCTCGACCGCCGAGACCATCGCCGCGGTGGGACTGCTGCTGGTGCCGCTCGCCGGGTACGCGCTGTGGGCGGTGAACCGGATCGGCGGCGGCTCCGGAGCCCTCTTCGCCGGTGTCATCTTCGCGGTGACCGCCGCCGTCTCCGTCGGGTACGCCGGACTGACCCGGCTCCGCGCTCCCCGCTTCGCCGCCGTGCTGGCCGCCCAGCCGGTGGTGCCACTGCTGGCATACGAGCGGATCAGCGGCCCCGCCGGTTGGGCGCTGGTGTTGACAGTGGTGGCCGTGCTCGACCTCTGGCTGGCGCGCTCGCCGGTCACCGTGCAACGACCGGCCGTCGACGGGTCGACCGATGCCGCACCGGCTGGGGCGGCCACCCCGCGCCAGCGCACCGCCGACGGGCGGCCCGAGGGCGCGCCGGAGGAGTCCGGTGAGCTGATCGACCCCGTCGTCGGCACCCCCGCCGCTGCACCCGCGCAGCCGGTGCCGGGGCTACGGGAGCTGACCTGGGCGCTGCACGGCGTCGCCGTCGTCCTCGCCCTCGGCTACGCGGTGACCGCCCTGCTGCGCACCGCCACCGTGCCGGGTGCGATCGGCGCCGGGCTGGTGCTGCTGCTCGCCGCCACCGTCTGCCTGGCCGGCACGCTGCTGCTGCGCCGCCCGCCGCTGCCCGACATCGGCGCGGGGGTGCTCACCCTCGCCGTCATCGGCGCCCTCGGCCGCGTCGCCTCGGTGGCGTTGCCCGGCCGCTCGCTGCTGCTGATCGCGGCGGTCATCGCGGCCACCGGTCTGGTGGTGCGGGCGGTGCCCGAGTCGGCCCGTCGCGGCCCACAACTGGCCTCCGCGATAGCGCTCACGGTCAGCGGAGTGGTGGTGGCCGGCAGCGCCCTGCGCGCCGGAATCGCACCCGTCGAGGCCGCGCTGCCGGCCTGGGCCGCCAACCTCGACCGGTACCCGGCCGAACTGGCCGCCGCCGCAGGGCCTGCCGGCTGGCAGCTCGCCGCCAGCGCCTTTCTGCTGACCGTGGCGGCGGTGGTGGCGCTGCCCGCCGAGATACGCCGCGAGTTCGCGGTGACCGGTGCCGCGTTGACTGCCCTCGCCGTACCCGCCTCGTTCGGGTTGAGCTGGTCGGTCGCGCCGTGGCCGATGGTGCTGACCGCGATCGGCATCGGTGCGATCGGGTTGTCCGCCCGGACGACCCGGGCCGCCCGGGCGCACGCGGTGGCGGCTGCCGTCGTCGGTCTGGCCGGTGCCGGAGCGGCGTTGGCCCGGCCCGCGCTGACCGCCGCCGTGCTGCTCGCCTTCGTCGTGGCCGGCGTGCTGATCGCCGTCGCCCCTCGGATCCGGCTCGCGCCGGCCGCCGCCGACGAGATCTCCGCCTGGGCGGCCGGCGGTGCGGCCTTCGCCCTGCCCGGGGCGGTGGCCGCGTTCGTCGCCGCCCTCCGGTACGGCGAACCGACGTTGACTCCGGCGAGCCTGCGCGAGGCGACAGTGCCGGTGCTGGCGGCCAGCTTCCTCGCCGTCTGCGTGACGCTCGGCTACGCCGCGATCGTCCAGGTGTCCCAGCGGCACATTCCGATGCCACTGTCGGTGGGGGCCGGCCTCGGTGCGCTGGTGGTCGCGGCTGCCGGATTCGGGGCACCCGGTGCCACCGTGGCGGACGCCTGGGTCAGCGCGTTGCTGCTGGTCGCCGCCGTACTCCTCTTCCTGGCCCCGTCGATCGACGCGGGACGTCGCTCCGACCTGACGATGGACGGCTCCGACCTGGCCGCCGCGGCGGTGACCGCGGCCCTGGTCGCCACGCTGCTGAGGATCGGCACGGTGCTCGCCCCCGGCGGACAACTCGCCGTCGCCGCGGCGTTGGTCCTGGTGGTCGCCGTCGCCGCGCGGGCGATGCCGGAACAGTGGCGACGCGGTCCGGTGCTCGGCCTCGCGGTCGGCGGTGTGCTGATCGGCCTGCTGGCCGGCTGGATGGCGCTGCGCGGTGGCGTCGGCGTCCTGGCGACCCCCGGTCCGATCTGGAACGGCGACCTCAGCGGGTGGCCGGCCGCACCGACCGGTGGCACCACCTGGCAGGCCCCCATCGCGCTGGCTCTGCTGGCGCTCGCCGCCGCCATCCTGCTGCCGCCGCCGTGGCGCTACGACGTGGCCGGCGTGGCGGCGGTCCTGGCCACCATCGGTGCCCCGGCCGCGTTCGACCTGTCCTGGTGGTCGCCGGTCGTGATCGGCGGCATGGTCGCCGCCGTGTTCGCGATGGCGGCCGTCGCCTCCGTCGACCCCCGCGCGGCCCTGTCCAGGATCACCGTCGCCGGGGTGGTCGCGCTGCATGCCGCCGGTGCGGGCCTGGTCCGCCCGTGGACCACCGCGCTGGCGCTGATCAGCGTCGTGGTGATCGGTGCGGTGGTGGCGGCGTTGGCCCGTTCGATGTCGGTTTCCTTCGTCGAGGACATCCGGGCCGAGGGGATGCCGCCGCACCTGGCGCAGATCGGCGGAGCGGCCGTGGGGGCGGCGTTGCTGGCGTTGCCGGGTGCCACGGCCGCGCTGGCCGCCGAGTTCGGTCACCCGCCGCAGGCCATCCTCACCGCCGGTCTGGCCGCCACCAGTCTCGGCCTGGCCGTGGTCGCCGGGGTCCGCGGGCTGATCCCGCAGTACCTGCCCTGGGCGAGCGCCGGTGTGGTCGGCGGCGCGGTGGTGACCGCGCTGGCCGCCGTACCGCTGGGTCTGCAGGTCGGGGTATACGCGGCCGCGGCTGCCCTGCTCGGGGTGCTCGCCGAGCTGGTCCGTGAGGCGACGGAGCCTCCCGCCGATCCGATCCAGCCGCCGCGCCGCTGGACGGTGCTGCTGGACGGGGCGATCCGGCGGACTCCCGACGACGGTCTGCGTCCCCGCTGGCGGGTGAGCCCGGCTGCGGGGGCGTTGGGTGCCGCCGCTCTGCCGACCCTGTTGGCGGTGATCTCCATCGCGCCGGCGTTGTCGGCTGCCCTGGTCGACCCGATCCGTACGCTCCGCCGGGTCTGGCAGGGGCCACCACCGGAGTTGCTCGACCCACCGGCTGCGGCGGTCAACCCGACGCACGTGCTGACCGCGTTGCTGCTGACTGCGACGGCGGCGCTGGCGGCCACCGGATTCAGCGCCGGTCGACGCTCCCGGGCGGTGCCGGTGGTGCTGCCGGGTGCCGCGATCACCCTGTTGATCGCCCCGATCGCGCTGGGCAGTGGCTGGCCGATGAGCACCCGGGCGGCGCTCGTGGTGTTCACCATCTCGATGCTGGGACTGGCGTTGACGCCGCCACCGTCCCTCGTGGAGCGGGCGCGTTCGCTGCGGCTGGCCCGGGTACTCGTCTTCCTGATCGGCTTGGCGGCCGGCGGGGCGGGCCTGGCCGGCAGCCTCGCCACCCGGGAGCTGACCCTGCTCAGCCTCGGCGGTGCGGTCGGGGTCGGCGTGGTGGCGGCGTTGTTCGGCACCACCTCGCGGGCCCGCATCCTCGGCTGGCTGTTCGCCTCGCTGATGGCGCAACTGTTCGTGCTCACCGTGGGCCTGGTGGCCGGGCTCGCGCCGGTGTGGTCCGCCTTCGGGGTGCTCGCGGTCGGTGCCGCGTTGCAGGTCTTCGCCGCCCGACTGCCTCGGCTGCGTCGCCCCGAGGCACGGGTGGAGGCCGCCACTGTGGAATGGAGCGGCCACGCCGCCGCCCTGATCGCGCTGGCTCTGGCCTTCGACTCGCCGCGGCACATCGCCGCGCTGCTGGCCGGCTGGGGCGCGGTGCTCGGCGTCGCGGCGATGCGGCCGGGGCGTCGACCGGTGGAGCGGCGGATCCTGTTCTGGGCGGTGGTGATCTGCGAGATCACCGCCTGGTGGATCCTGATGTGGGTGGCCGACGTGGCGCTGCCCGAGGCGTACACACTGCCGTTCGCCGCGTTGGCCCTGCTGGTCGGCGTCCTGGAACTGCGGCAGCGGGCCGACATGAGCAGCTGGGTGGCGTACGGTCCGGCGCTGGTGGCCGCCTTCGTACCGACCCTGGCGATCGTGCTGGCCACGGATTCGAGCACGCTGCGTCAGGTGCTGCTGCTGCTCGGTGCGGTGGCCGTGCTGGTCTTCGGGTCGATGAGCCAGCAGCAGGCGCCGGTCATCGTGGGTGCGGTGGTGACCGCCATCGCGGCGGTGCACGCCCTGTTCAGCCTCGGCCCCTGGCTGGCGTTGATCCCGGTCGGGTTCCTGCTGCTGATCCTCGGCGCGAGCAACGAGCGTCGCCGACGCGCCCAGGAACGCCTCCAGACCGCGCTGCGGGGCATGCGCTGACGCCTCTACCGCGCCGCGCGTAGTCGGAGCAGGTGCGCGGCGGTGTGCGCGACGACCGGGTCGGCGTCCGCCGACAGGTCGGCGAGGGCCTGTGCGGCGGTGTCCCCCGGAATGTCCGCCAGCGCCCCCACCAGCCGTCGACGGGTGGCCGCGTCGGCGGCGGCATCGAGGCGTTCGACCAGGCGGGCGGAGATCTGCTCCGCCAGGGCGGCCTCCCCGGCGAGCACGCTCAGCGCGTCGGCCGCGTCGACGTCACCGGCCTCCTCGACGACCATGTCGACGAGGGTGGGAACCGCGTCGGCGACGCCACGGGCCCCGAGCGCCAGGGCCGCGTACCGGCCGACCGCGAGGTCCGCGTTGGCGAGGGCGTCCCGCAACAGTACGGTCGCAGCGTCGCTCGGGATCTCGGCGATGGCTTCGACGGCCCGTCTGCGTACCTCGGCCGTCGGTGCGTCGAGGCCCTCCGCCAGCAGCGCCAGCCCACCCTCGCCCGACTGCGCCAACGCCCAGCGCAGGGCGCCGGCGACGTTCGGATCCTCTTCGCTCAGCACCGCCTCGACCAGCGCCTCCACCGGCATCGCTGCCGCGCGCGGCAGCGACAGGGCGGCGCGTTGACGTTCACCGGCGCTGTCCGACCGCAGCGCCTGAAGGAGCGCCACGATCTGGAGCACCTCCGCCCAGTCGGCGGGTTCCGCGGCACCGACTCGACGAAGTCGGGTGAGCAGATCCGTTTCGGCAGCGATGCGGTTCCGGGTCTGCCGGATGAGGTCGTCCACGAGCGCCGCAGGTGCGAACCCGGGGTCGTCGAGGGCCCGCCGGACCTCCCGCAGCGACAGCCCCAACGACCGCAGGCTCTCGATGTGGAAGATCCGCCGGATGTCCTCGTCCGCGTACTCCCGATAGCCGGACCCGGTCCGACCCGTCGGCCGCACCAGCCCGAGCGCCTCGTAGTGCCGCAGCATCCGGGCACTGACCCCGGACCTGCGGGCCACCTCACCGATCAACACGGCCCGTCTCCCTCCTGCCCGTCACCCGGCATCCTGGTGGGCCGGGCCGAGGGCGACGATGCGTTTCGCCTCCTCGACGGCGAAGTCGAAGCCGGTGTCCGGGTCGCGCCAGAGCCGCTCGGTGGAGATCGCGTGCTGGCGTACCCGCGGGTCGGGATGGGTCGTCGCGGCGCGCAGCACCGGCATGATCACCTCGCCGAGCCCGACCAGTGCCCGGCTGAGGCTCAGCTGCGTCTCCCGCTCGCCGCGCCCGAGCTGCGTCGCCAGCACCGCGACCAACCCGGATTCCGCACCTTCCGGCACGAGTACGACCGCAGCCCGCCAGGCGCTGCGCGCCACCTCGTCGTCGGCGTCGGTCAGCAGCTCGTGAGTGATCGCCGGCCAGGCCCGCCGGTCCCCGATCTTGGACAGCGTGTGCAACGCCTGGCTGCGCGCCTGCCCGGACGCCGAGCGCAGTTCCTCGATCAGCCTGGGAACCGTCACCGAGGCCGGCTGTCGGGTGAGCGCCCAGGTGAGCATCTCGCGCACGAAGAACTCCGGCTCGACCGCGCACCGCTCGACAAGCACGTCCACAACCTGCGGATCCGGGGTCGTCCCGGCCGCCAACGCCACCCGCAACCGCACCGACGAACTACCGTGCGCCAACCCCGCACCCACCCGCCCCGCCTGCGCACCCCGCTCTGTCTGTGCGGCCTGCGTAGCCCGCTCTGACTCGGCCACTGCAAATCACCCCCGCGCCCAGTCCACCCCTTCTCACGATGTCAAGGTCAACCCCACCCCCGTCATCACCGCCGCACCGTCACGCCGAGACGGCAAACACGCAGCAGCAGAACCCCACCATTACGGCATAACGGAGTCGAGAAGAGCTAAACAAACCGGGGGGTCGAGAAGAGCTGAGCCACCAGGACAGCCCGCCCAGGGCAGGGCTGGGGGGCGACCGTCCCCGGCGCAGGGATCAAGCCTGACCGCCCGGAGCCGGGGACGGTCGCCCCCCAGCCCCAACCGCAACCAGCGAAAACCGCAACCAGCGAAACCCGCCAGCAGAAAACCTAAGCCAGAGAAGCCCGCAGAGCCGCGTCCTTCTCCGCGACCAACTGCTCCAGATCGGCCTGGTACGCCGACATCCGGTCGAGCAGGGCCGGGTCGGACGCACCCAGGATGCGGACCGCGAGCAGTCCCGCGTTGCGGGCGTTGCCGATCGACACGGTGGCCACCGGCACACCGGCCGGCATCTGCACGATCGACAGCAGCGAGTCCATGCCGTCGAGGTGCTTCAGCGGCACCGGGACTCCGATCACCGGCAGCGGCGTGACCGAGGCGATCATGCCGGGCAGGGCGGCGGCACCACCCGCACCGGCGATGATGACCTTGAGGCCCCGCCCGGCGGCGGCCCGCCCGTAGTCGATCATCTTGACCGGGGTGCGGTGCGCGGAGACGACCTCGACCTCGTACGGCACCTCGAACTCGGCGAGCACCTCGGCGGCGGCCTTCATGGTCGGCCAGTCCGAGTCGCTGCCCATGATCAAACCAACGGTGCTCACGCCGTTCCCTCCGTGCCGTCGCGCAGCCAGCGCATCGCCCGTGCGGCGCGGGCGCGTACCTCGTCCAGGTCGTCACCGAGCACCGTGACGTGCCCGATCTTGCGGCCGGGGCGGACCTGCTTGCCGTAGAGGTGCACCCGGGCGGTCGGTTCGGCGGCGAAGAGGTGGTGCAGCCGCTCGTCGATGGGCATGCCGCCAGGCTCACCGCCGAGCACGTTCGCCATCACCACCACCGGCGCGGTCAGCGCGGTGTCGCCCATCGGGTAGTCCAGCACCGCCCGCAGGTGCTGCTCGAACTGCGAGGTGCGGGCGCCTTCGATGGTCCAGTGCCCGGAGTTGTGCGGGCGCATCGCCAACTCGTTGACCAGCAGTCGGCTGCCGCTGGACGTCGAGGGGTCGGCGACCTCGAACAGTTCCACCGCCAGCAACCCCACCACGCCGAGCGCGGTGGCCAGGTCGATGCCGAGCTGCTGGGCGGCCACCGCCAGTTCCTCGGGCAGGTCCGGCGCCGGCGCGAGCACCTCGACGCAGATCCCGTCGCGCTGCACCGTCTCCACCACGGGATAGACGGCGACCTGCCCGAACGGGGACCGGGCCACCTGCACGGCCAGTTCGCGCCGCAGCGCCACCCGTTCCTCGACGATCAGCTTGGTGCCGCCGGCGAGCAGCGTCTCGGCCAGCTCGGTGGCCTGCGCGGCGTCGCCGACCGGCCAGACTCCCCGACCGTCGTATCCACCCCGGGCGGCCTTGACCATCACCGGCCAGCCCACCTCGTCGCCGAAGGCCACCAGGTCGGCCGTCGACTCGACGGGCCGCCAGGCCGGGTTCGGGGCGGCCATCGCGTCGAGCCGCTCCCGCATCACCCGCTTGTCCTGGGCGTGCACCAGGGCGTCCGCCGGCGGGTAGAGCTTCACCCCTTCGCCGGCCAGGGCGCGGATGTGCTCGGTCGGGACGTGCTCGTGGTCGAAGGTGACCACGTCACACGCCTTGGCGAAGGTGCGCAGTGCGGCCAGGTCGGTGTGGTCGCCGTACTGGACGTCGGCGGCCACCAGGGCCGCCCCGTCGTCCGGCGTGAGCGCGAGAACGCGCAGCGACTGGCCGAGGGCGATCGCGGCCTGGTGGGTCATCCGGGCCAGCTGGCCACCACCCACCATGCCGACAACAGGCAGACCGGTACGGGAATCCATAGCCGCGCCAGCCTATCGGGGCCGGTCGGGACGCTGCCCGGCGGATCCGGCTCAGGTCAGCTGCGCCACCAGGTCCTCGACCGTGTCGACCGGCCGCTGACAGACGAAACCCCGGCAGACGTACGCGGCGGACCCGCCGTCGAGCAACGGCCGGTCGGCCAGCAGCGGTACGCCGGCCTGGTCCGGCTGCCCGGCCACGATCACCGCGCCGGGCGGGGCGTGCCGGTGCGCCGCCGCGACCAGCGGGTCACCGGCGGGGTCGGCGGTGACCACCGCGATCTCGTACGGCCCGGAGAGCAGCGCCTCGCCCACCGTCGCCGCGTAGCCGGTGAACCGGGCGTGCCGCCCGACGATCGGCGCGACGGTGGACAGGGCCGCCTCGGCGACCTCCCGGTAGCGGGTCTGCCCGGTCAACGCCGAGTACGCCACAAGCGCGGCAGCGATCGCGGAACGCCCCGAGGGGGTGGCGTTGTCGGTCGGATCGGCGGGGCGGGCCACCAGCTGCTCGGCGTCGTCGGCGGTGTCGTAGAACGCGCCACCGGGGGCGGCGAAGTGCGCCAGCGCGGTGTCCAGCAGCTGCCCGGCCCACTCCAGCCATCGTCCTTCACCGGTGACCTGGTGCATGGCGCAGAACGCCTCGGCCACGCAGCCGTAGTCCTCGAGCACGCCGGCCGGCTCGCCGACCCGACCGTCCCGCGAGGCGCGCCGCAGCCGCCCGTCGACCAGGTGCACCCGGGCGAGGTACTCGGCGGTGTCGCGCATCGCACCGTCGGCGACGATGGTGACCCCCTCCAGCAGGTTGGCCTCCCCCTCGGTGCCGATCCGACCGGAGGTCTCGACCAGCCGGACGAACTCGGCGAGCGCGGTGACGGCCAGGCCGTTCCAGGCGGCCACCACCTTGTCGTCGCGGGCCGGCTGCGGGCGGGTGTCCCGGGCGGCGAGCAGCCGGCGTACGACGTCCTGCCAGCGCTCCCGTACGGCCGGGTCGGCGTCGTCGACGTCGCGGGCCAGCTTCAGCACGCTGGTGCCGTGCTCGAAGGTGCCGCTCTCGGTGACGGCGAACAGGTCGGCGGCCCACCGGCCGTCCTCGTCGCCCAGCACCTCGACGAGTTGGGCCGGCGTCCAGACGTAGGTGAGCCCTTCGACGCCTTCGGTGTCGGCGTCCAGCGCGGAGGCGAACCCCTGGCCGGGTCGGTGCAGCTCGTCGGCGAGGAACCGGGCGATGTCCCGGGCCACCCGCAGTGCCAGCGCGTCACCGGTGAGCCGCCACAGCTGGGTGTAGACCCGCAGCAGCAGCGCGTTGTCGTAGAGCATCTTCTCGAAGTGCGGCACGGTCCAGTGCCCGTCCACCGAGTACCGGGCGAAGCCGCCGGCGAGCTGGTCGTGGATGCCGCCCCGGGCCATCGCCTCGCAGGTGTGCCGGACCATCTCCAGGCTCTGCGGCGAGCCGGTGCGCTGGTGGTGGCGGAGCAGGAAGAGCAGGTTCAGGTGCGGCGGGAACTTCGGTGCGCCACCGAAGCCGCCGTTGGTCTCGTCGTACTCGCTTGCCAGTTGGGTGGCGGCGGCGTCGAGCAGGTCGGCGGTGAGCGGGGCGGTGGGGCCGCCGACGGCCTGGGCCCCGCCGACCGCCTCGACCACCGCGGCACCCTGCCGCAGTACGGCGTCGCGCTGCTCACGCCACGCGGTGCCGACCGACTCCAGCAGCCGGACGAAGTTCTGCCGGGGGAAGTACGTTCCACAGTAGAACGGGGTGCCGTCCGGGGTCGCGAAGACCGTCATCGGCCAGCCACCCTGGCCGGTCATCGCCTGGGTGGCGGTCATGTAGACCGCGTCGACGTCGGGGCGCTCCTCACGGTCCACCTTGATCGACACGAAGCCCTCGTTGAGCAGCCGACCGACGCCCTCGTTCTCGAACGATTCGTGCGCCATGACGTGACACCAGTGGCACGCGGAGTAACCAACTGAGATCAGCACCGGCACGTCGCGCCGCTTGGCCTCGGCGAACGCCTCGTCACACCAGGGCCACCAGTCCACCGGATTGTCCGCGTGCTGGAGCAGGTAGGGGCTTGTGGCGTGAGCGAGTCGATTCACCCCCCGACCCTACCCATCCGCCACCGTCCGTCATGAGGTTGGCGGCACAGGTTGAGCGCAGGAGTCAGGAGGCACCGTCGGCGCGCAGCGGGAGGACGTTTGTGGGGGTCTGGCGGGCCAGGGAGTTGAGCACGGCGGCGATCTTGTCGGCGGGCATCGGCTTGAAGAAGTGGTAGCCCTGGGCGGCGGTGCAGCCCAGCTCGGTCAGGGCCGAGCGTTGGGCGGCGGTCTCCACGCCCTCGGCCACCACCCGCAGGCCCAGCTCGTGGGCCATCCCGACGGTGTAGCGCACGATGGCCGCCGCCTCGGGCGACTCACCCATCCGCAGGACGAACGAACGGTCGACCTTGAGTTCGTCCACGGCGACGCGGGCGAGGAAGCTGAGCGAGGAGAAGCCGGTGCCGAAGTCGTCGACCGCCAGTTGGACGCCCATCGCCCGCAGGGCGGAAAGCACCTGGTCGATGACCTCCAGCTCGCTCATCACCACGGTTTCGGTGATCTCCAGGACCAGCCGGCCCGCCGGCACCTGATGCCGGCACAACGCCTCGGCGATCTCGGTGGGCAACCGGGGGTCCAGCAGGCTCCGGGCGGAGATGTTGACGGAGATGGGGATGTCCAGACCCTCGCAGGCCCAACCGGCGGCCACCGCCAACGCCTTGTCCAGTACGTACCGGGTGAAGCTGCCCAGCTGGTCGCTGTTCTCCACCGCCCGGATGAAGTCAGCGGGACTGAGCAGGCCCCGGCGTGGATGTCGCCACCGGATCAACGCTTCCACGCCGGTCGGCGCCCCGGTGGCCAGGTCCACTGCCGGCTGCAACACCAGGACCAGCTGGTCGTCGGTCTGCAACGCCTCACGCAGCTCGGCGAGCAGGGCCAGCTGATCGGTGCTTGCCGCATCCCGCGTGCTGTCGTACGTGGCCACGCTTTCGCCACCCGACTTGGCCTGGTACATCGCGATGTCGGCTCGGCGCAGCAGCTCGGTCAGGTCGGCGGTGCCGGCGGCGGCGACCACCACCCCGACGGACACCTCGACGGACATCCGCACCCCGGCCACCTCGGCCGGCGCGGCCAGCCGCTCGGCGACCTCCCGCGCCTGACGCAGGGCGTACGCCAGCGCAGCGGTGTGGTCCCCCAGCACCGGCACCGACGTCAGCAACAGCGCGAACTCGTCTCCGCCGAGCCGGGCCAGCAGGTCACCGGGGCGGGTCAGGGCGGTGAGCCGGTTCGCGGTCAACCGCAGCAGCTGGTCGCCGGCCGCGTGCCCGAGCGTGTCGTTCACCTCTTTGAACTGGTCGACGTCGAGCAGCAGCAGCGCGACGGGATGATCGTGCGCGAGCTGCCGCAGCGCCTGATCACCCTGGCTGAGCAGGGCAGCCCGGTTGACCAGCCCGGTCAGCGGATCGTGTACCGCCTCGTACGACGAACGCGCGGTGACCAGTCGCAGCTCCCGGTGCGTCGCCGCGTCGTGCAGCGCGGCGGCCAGCGCGTCGGCGTACGCGGCGAGGGCGTCGCGTTCCCGCCCGCTGGACGGGGCGGTACGCGGCAGACGCACCCGCAGCCGACCCACCCGGGTGTCGCCCACCGACAGGTCACGGACCAGTTCTTCCGAGTCGGTCACGTCCCTGGGCGGCGGTATCTCGCGGTCGACCAGTCGCCCACCGGGATCACCCCGGTAGCGCCACCAGCGTCCGTCGGCCCGGGCCACCTCCACGTCGACGATCTCCGCCTCGAACAGCGCCAGCGCGCCGGTGACCCCCGCCACCGCCACCCCGCGCTCGTCGAGTTGGTTGAGCGCTGCCGTGGCCTCGGCGAACGACCGCCACGTGCGTCGTTCGCGGTCGTCGCGCAGCCGCTGCCGGTAGGTCTGCTGAAGCAGCCAGAGCGCGACGGGCAGCAGCAGCAACCACCGCAGGTCGATCTCGATGAGCACCACGACGAGTACGCCGACCACCAGGTTGCCGACGAACATCAGCAGCTTGCCGCGCACCGCGGCGAGCAGCGGGCGACCGATCGGCATGCCGTGGCGCACCGACAGCATGAACCCGCCCAGCGCCGCGCCCGCCAGCAGGTAGGTGACCGCCCCGGCGGTGACCGCGAGCGCGAGTGCCGGCGTCAGGGGTGCCAGCAGCGGCTGACCGATGGCGGTGGTGACCGCGACCGCCAGCGCGACGGCGGCCGTCTGAGCCCCGGCGATGCGGGCGACCTCCCAGGTGGTCCGGCCTTCGTCCACGATGGTCATGGCCGTCCAGGCCAGCGCGACGCCGAGCATGGCCGCTGCGGGCAGCCACCCGGGCGGCACCAGGTGCAGGCAGACGATCAGCGCCGCCTCGGCCCAGGTGACGCTGACGACGCCGGCGGCGGCCCGGAACCGCAACCGGGCCAGCTGCGACAGGGCGAAGGCGGCCACCGCGATGCCGAACCGGGCCGGCCCACCGAGCGGGTCGTCGACCGGTAGCCGCGCGGGGAGACTCAGACCGACGACGGCCGCGACAAGTGCGGTGCACAGGACTGCGGCCGTGAGCAGATGCAACCCGAGTGGGGTTCCACGGCCATCGGGCCGATCGATCGAGTGACCGGCCCTGCCGGAGGTCACCGACCTCCTCCTGCCGGCCGACGGGAGGACACGTGAGCGGCGGACACGATCGCCATGCTCATCGACGCCCCCTCCCGCGCAGCTTGAGGACTTCCGGTCCCCCGGCGGAAGGCTAAGCCAAACGCGGTGGTCGCAACAGGGGGCGACCATCCGGTTCGACGTGAATCATGCCCCGCTCAACCGTCCCGGTGCTGCTGGTGCCGGTTGGCGGCGTCCACGGATGAATCCGCCGTGACGGTCCCATCTGTCGGATCACTGACCGTCCGGCCCGCGGCGTGCCGGCGCACTTCGGGCTGCTGGGCGGGGAACTCGTCGGGCAGCCTGCGCAGGCGGGCGTTCATGTTACGGATCAACAGCACGGTCGCGGCGCCCAGAACCAGGATGAGGAACAGGCCCATCGGACCGGCCAGACCACCCGTCCGGGTGTCCCCGAAGTTGTTCTGCGCGAGCACCTGGACAGCGGTCAGCATGGAATTCCTCCGAAATGCGGTATCCGGCCAGGATAACCGGCCGGCAGGTCAGCGGGCATGGGCCGTCTGCCGTACGCCCGCGAACAGGTCGGACTCGGGCAGCGGGCTGTCGACCAGCGACCGGGCCAGCTGGAAGTCCTCCGTCGGCCAGGCCCGCTGCTGAAGCTCCATCGGCACCTGGAACCAGAAGCCGTCCGGGTCGACCTGGGTGGCGTGGGCCCGCAGCGCGTCGTCCCGGACCGGGAAGTATTCGGCGCAATCCACCCGGGTGGTGATCCGGGGACCCTTGTCGATGCGGCCCTCCCAGCGGGTCAGCCACTCCTCGTACGGGGACTCGGCCCCGGTGGCCAGGATGGCCTCGTGCAACGCCAGGATCTTGCCCTTGGAGAACCCGATGTCGTAGTAGAGCTTCAGCGGCTGCCACGGCTCGCCCAGCTCGGGGTAGCGCTCCGCGTCACCGGCCGCCTCGAAGGCCGCCACGCTGATCTTGTGGCACATGATGTGGTCGGGGTGCGGGTAGCCACCCTCCTCGTCGTACGTGGTGACGACGTGCGGGCGGAACTCACGCATCAGGCGCACCAGCGGACCGGCGGCCACCTCGACATCCTGCAGGGCGAAGCAGCCCTCGGGCAGCGGCGGCAGCGGATCGCCCTCGGGCAGGCCCGAGTCGACGAAGCCCAGCCAGGCCTGCTCGACGCCGAGGATGGCGCGAGCCGCGTCCATCTCGGCCCGGCGGATGTCGCCGATGTTGGCCCACACCTCCGGTCGATCGAGCTTGGGATTGAGAACACTGCCGCGCTCGCCGCCGGTGCACGTCACGACCAGCACGTCCACACCCTCGGCGACGTACTTCGCCATGGTCGCGGCGCCCTTGCTCGATTCGTCGTCGGGATGTGCGTGGACGGCCATGAGTCGAAGTTGCTCTGCCAACGTCGGCGCTCCTCGTCTCTGCCCAGTGATCGTCCACCCGCCGGGCCACCCTGGCCTGCGGGATTCCTGCCCGTCGCGGTGCGGGCCCGCGCCAGCCTGTCATATTTGACGTCAGCCATCATTGGCACCAGGCACTCTTGACGCCACGGAACCCAGAAGAACCGGGCCGCCACGAGAAGCCGAGCAGCCATGAAGACCGAGCAGCCATGAAGACCGAGCCGGGCAGAAGGACGAACCTCCGCCATTCTTGCCCATACCGCCGACAACAACGCCAGGAGATACCCGCCGGTGACCGAGACGCACGCCACAATCCCACCGGGCGCGCCCGTGTTCCCGCCCGGCCGGTACGGACGCCGCCGGGAGCCGGGCCGCCGTCGACCCCTGCTGACCGTCCTTCTGGTGGTCGTTTCGGTGGCCGCGCTCACCGCCGTCTCGGTCCGGCTCTACCGGCAGTACGGTGACCCGACGTACGACGCCCAGGTGATCACCTACACCGACATCACGGACAACCAGGTGGTGGTCGACTTCCGGGTGAACCTGCCGGAGGGCGGGTCGGCGGTGTGTCTGCTGCGCGCCCGCGACAACGCCGGCGCGGAGGTCGCCCGCGAGGAGGTCCCGGTGACTGCGACCGAAGGGCAGCGCCAGGTCACCGTCCGGCATCGGCTGACCACCACTGCACGCCCCTTCATCGGCGAAGTGGTCCGCTGCCGCCCGCCGGCCTGAGGCCACCGGGTCCGTCCGGCCGCCCCCCGTCGGTCCGCCCGGCGGCCGAGGTGGGCGACGTGATCGCCGACACTCCTTGTCGTACGACACTGGTAACTTAAAGGTTCACCTGTCAGCCAGCACGCACAACCGAGGAGGACCGCCTGTGTCCAATGGCAACGAGGCGCCCGCCACCTGGCTGTCCCAGGACGCGTACGACCGCCTGAAGGCCGAGCTCGACGAGTTGATCGCCAACCGGCCGATCATCGCCGCCGAGATCAACGCCCGGCGCGAGGAAGGCGACCTGCGCGAGAACGGCGGCTACCACGCCGCCCGTGAGGAGCAGGGCAAGGCCGAGGGACGCATTCTTTACCTGAAGGAGCTGCTCCGCACGGCCCAGGTCGGTGAGGCACCGACCGTCGACGCGGTGGCCCCCGGGATGGTCGTGACGATCTACTTCGACGACGACGCCGACGACACAGAGACATTCCTGCTCGGCTCCCGCGAGATCGCCTCGACCACCGATCTCACGGTCTACAGCCCCGAGTCGGCGCTCGGCAAGGCGATCCTGGGCGGCAAGGCCGGCCAGACCTGCACCTACACCGCGCCCAGCGGCGCGGACATCAAGGTGACAGTGGTCAGCTTCGAGCCGTTCTCCGGCTGACTCCCACCCGGCGTCGCGACCGCCGGCACCCGCGTTACGGAGGCGTGACACCCCACGGTGTCACGCCTCCGGCGCGATGGTCACCTGATAGCCGCTGTCCCGCAGGGCACCGATCAGCTTCACGGAGTGCTCCACCCCCCGGGTCTCCACCGACAGGGCCACCTCGACCTCGCCGAGGCCCAGGCGCGGGTTGGCCCGCTGGTGCACGACGTCGACCACGTTGGCCCGGTGCTCGGCGATCTCACTCAACAGTGAGGCCAACTGCCCCGGCCGATCCGAACAGCGCACCGTGATCCGCAGATAACGACCGGCCGCCGCCAGTCCGTGCTCGATGACCCGCAGCATCAGCAGCGGATCGATGTTGCCGCCGGAGAGCACCGCCACCACCGGGGTCTGCACCTCGACCACACCGGCCAGCAGGGCGGCCACCCCCACCGCACCGGCCGGTTCCACCACCTGCTTGCCGCGCTCCAGCAGCATCAGCAGCGCCCGGGAGATGTCCTCCTCGGTCACCGTGACGACCTCGTCGACGAGCTTGCTGACGTGGGCGAAGGTGATCTCGCCGGGTCGGCCCACCGCGATACCGTCGGCGATCGTCGCGAAGGCGGGCAGGCGTAGCGGCTCGCCCGCCTTCAGTGACGGCGGGAAGGCGGCGGCCCCGGCCGCCTGCACCCCGATCACCCGCACGTCCGGGCGCAGCGCCTTGACCGCCACCGCCATCCCGGAGATCAGTCCACCGCCACCGACCCCGGTGACGATCGTCTTCATCTCCGGGCACTGCTCCAGGATCTCCAACGCCACAGTGCCCTGTCCGGCGATGACGTCCTGGTGGTCGAACGGATGGATCAGCACCGCGCCGGTCCGCTCGGCGTACGCCTGTGCGGCGATCAGGGACTCGTCGACGTTGGCGCCGACCAGTTCGACCTGGGCGCCGTACCCCTTGGTGGCGGCGACCTTCGGCAGTGGCGCGTTCACCGGCATGAAGACCGTGGCCCGGGCGCCGACCAGCCCGGCGGCCAGGGCCACCCCCTGGGCGTGGTTGCCGGCGCTCGCGGCGACCACCCCGCGCTCCCGCTCCGCCGTCGACAGCCGCGAGATCCGCACGTACGCGCCCCGCACCTTGTACGACCCCGCCCGCTGCAGGTTCTCGCACTTGAGCCAGGTCGGTCCGCCGAGCGCGGCGCTCAGCGGACGGGACGGCTCCAGCGGGGTGGTACGGGTGACGCCGGCGATCAGTTCCCGCGCTGCTCGCACGTCGTCCAGGCTGACAAGTTCCGTCATGCCCCGATCGTGCCACCCAGCCCGTGGGATGCCGGCAGCGCCCGGCACGCCCGCGGCTCACACCGCCGCGCGCGGTGGGTGGGTCACGCGGTGGCCGGCGAGCCGGTGCCGACCCGGGGATAGCCGGGGGCGTGCCGGGACCAGGGGGCCTCCATCTCGAACTGGCCGGCGACGCCGAGCAGGAGCAGCTCCGAGCCGGGTGGCCCGACCAGTTGCACGGCCAGCGGCAGCCCGTCCGGGCGGCGGCCCACCGGCACCACCAGGGCGGGCAGCCCGGCCACGTTCCAGGGCGCGGCGTACGGGGCGTACCTGATGCTGGCCAGCATGTTCGCCTGCCAGGACCGGGCCGACCAGCTGGTGGCCGGCGGCGGTGCGGCGGCCAGCGCCGGGGTGAGCAGCAGGTCCACCGAGTGGTCGGTGAAGAAGCCGACGGAACGCTCACGCCAGGCGAGCCGGTCGGCCTCCCGGACGTACCCCCGTCGCAAGGCCCATTCGCCGAGTGCCACGTGTCGCCGGCTGCGCGGTTGCAGGCTGCGTCGCTCGACTCCGGCGGCCCGCACGTCCGCAGCGGCGGCGGCGAACCAGGTGGCGATGCCCTGCAGGCCGAGCGCGGTCGGATAGACCGGGTCGGCGGGCACGGTGTCGTGCCCGGCGGCGGCGAGCAGCCGGCCGGCGGCGGCCACCGCGTCCCGGTTCGGAGCGTCGGCCGAGACGCCCCGCACCGGCGAGCGCAGCGAGACGCCGACGCGCAGCCGCTGCGGCGGAACCAGCT
This sequence comes from Micromonospora gifhornensis, assembly GCF_016863515.1. Classification (GTDB taxonomy): domain Bacteria; phylum Actinomycetota; class Actinomycetes; order Mycobacteriales; family Micromonosporaceae; genus Micromonospora; species Micromonospora gifhornensis. Next base: position 16,141 of record NZ_BOPA01000007.1, on the reverse strand, counting down.
TCTGCTGGGCGCGGCCGGCGAGCACCTGGAAGCCGACCGCCGCGTCGGCGACTGTGGTGCTGAGCATGCCGTGCTCGGTCAGCCCGAACCAGTCCTCCGCGCCGAGTTGGCAGGGCACCACGCCACGGCCGGGCTTCAGGCCGACCAGACCACAGCAGGCCGCCGGGATCCGGATCGAACCGAGCCCGTCGTTGCCGTGCGCGATCGGCACCAGCCCGGCCGCCACGGCCGCCGCCGCGCCACCGGACGAGCCGCCGGGGGTACGCGTCAGGTCCCACGGGTTGCGGGTGACCCCGGTGTCGTCGTCGGTCACCGCCCACAGGCCCAGCTCCGGCATCCGGGTCACCCCGAGGATCACCGCGCCGGCACCACGCAGTCGGCGGACCACCTCGTGGTCGGCCTCGGCCACGGAGGTACGCACCGTCGCGGAGCCGTTCCAGGTGGGCACGCCGGCGACCGCAGTGTTCTCCTTGACCGCCACCGGCACCCCGGCCAGCGGCAGGTTCGCCAGGTCCTCCTGCTCGTCGACCTTCTCCGCCTCGGTGACCGCCTCCCCGCCACGCACCGTACGGAACGCGGCGAGGTCGGCGTCGGCCTTCGCGATGTGGTCGAGATGGTCGGCCAGCACCTGGGTGGCCGAGACGTCTCCTCGGCGTACCCCTCGGGCGATCTGTTTGGCGGTCGCCCCCACCCAGGTCGGCATGATGTCCTGCACGGCCACCCTCCCAGCCAGCGGTCAGCCCAGCGCCTGCTCCAGATCGGCGAGCAGGTCTTCGACCGTCTCGATGCCGACAGACAGTCGCACGAGATCGCCGGGAACTTCAAGCGGCGAGCCGGCAGCACTCGCGTGTGTCATCCGGCCCGGGTGCTCGATCAGGGATTCCACCCCGCCGAGCGACTCGGCGAGCACGAAGAGCTTGGCCCGGTTGCAGATCTCGACGGCGTGCTCCTCGCCGCCGGCGGCCCGGAACGAGATCATCCCGCCGAACCGGCGCATCTGCTTGGCCGCGACCTCGTGTCCAGGGTGGCTGGGCAGCCCCGGGTAGAGCACCTGGGCCACCTTGGCGTGCCCGTCCAGGTACCCGGCGATCCGCTCGGCGTTGTCGCAGTGCCGGTCCATCCGTACACCGAGGGTCTTGATCCCGCGCAGGGTCAGCCAGGCGTCGAACGGGCCGTTTACCGCGCCCATCGCGTTCTGGTGGTAGCGCAGTTCCTCGCCGAGCGCGGCGTCGGCCGCCACCAGGGCACCGCCGACCACATCGGAGTGTCCGCCGATGTACTTGGTGGTGGAGTGGACCACCACGTCGGCGCCGAGGGCGATCGGCTGCTGCAGGTACGGCGAGGCGAAGGTGTTGTCGACCACCAGCAGCGCGCCCGCGTCGTGCGCCACCGAGGCGAGGGTGGCGATGTCGGCGATGCCGAGCAGCGGGTTGGTCGGCGTCTCCAACCAGACGATCCTGGTGCTGCCGGGCCGGATCGCGGCCCGCACGGCATCCGGGTCGGAGACCTTCGCCGGGGTGTACGACAGTCCCCACCGCTCGGCCACCTTGGCGAAGAGCCGGTAGGTGCCGCCGTACGCGTCGTCGGGGATGACCACGTGGTCACCGGGGACGCAGACGGTACGCAGCAGGGCGTCCTCGGCGGCCAGGCCACTGGCGAAGGCCAGCCCGACCGGCCCGCCCTCCAGCGCGGCCAGGCACTCCTGCAGCGCGTCGCGGGTCGGGTTGCCGGAACGGCTGTATTCGTAGCCCTGTCGGGGCGCACCGACGGCGTCCTGGGCGTACGTGCTGGTCTGGTAAATAGGTGGGATCACCGCGCCGGTGCGGGCCTCCGGGTCCTGGCCGGCGTGGATGGCGAGCGTGTCGAAGCCGTGACTCATGCCCGGAACGTTAGTCGTCCAGTCCGTCCCAACGGACGGAACCCGTCACCCGCGCGGCGGCGCGATCCCGGGCGACGGCGACTTCACCGGGGGCACCGCCATCCCGATGCCCGTCGGCCTGTGGTGAGCGACGGGATCGGAGAGTTGCCCTAGCCTGGGGCGATGGCGGGCTGCGTGTTCTGCGGGATCGTGGCGGGCGAGATGCCCGCCTTCCGGGTCGTGGACGAGCCGGCCGGGTTGGCCTTCCTGGACACCCGGCCGGTGTTCAAGGGACACGTGCTGGTGGTGCCCCGCACCCACCTGGTCACCCTCGCTGACCTGCCGCCCGAGTCACTGGCCGACTACTTCGGGCTGGTCCGGCGGCTCGCCGTCGCGGTCGAGGCCGGGCTGGGCGCGGGCGGCACCTTCGTGGCGATGAACAATAAGGTGTCCCAGTCCGTCCCCCACCTGCACACCCACGTGGTGCCTCGCACCAAGGGGGACGGCCTGCGCGGCTTCTTCTGGCCGCGGACCCGCTACGCCGACGACGCCGAAGCCACCTCGTACGCCGACCGGATCCGTGCCGCCCTGCCCTGACGACCCCGGCCTCGTACCCCGAAATTGTTCGTTCAGGTTATTTCCCCGCTGCCGAACAAATTCGATTCCAGGAGTACGCGGAGACACGTTGGCGGCGGGAGCGGGCCTGACCGGCGGCGGGGCGGGTAAGGAAGTACGGTCCGCCGGTGTTGCACGCGGGGAAGGGTACGAAAGGAGTCCCATCGTGTTCCTCCGCCGCATGAAGGCCGAGATGATCTCCCCTGACCGGGCGCTGCCCGGCCGTCCGATAGCCATGCCGGTCGCCGACCGGCACGAGGTGCTCGGCACCCCGCTGAAGGGCCCGTTCCCCGAGGGGTCGCAGGTCGCGGTCTTCGGTATGGGGTGTTTCTGGGGCGCCGAGCGGTTGTTCTGGACCCTGCCGGGCGTGTTCACCACCTCGGCCGGTTACGCGGGTGGCTACACCCCGAACCCGACCTACGAGGAGGTCTGCTCCGGGATGACCGGGCACGCCGAGGTGGTCCAGGTCGTCTACGACCCGGCCCGGATCAGCTACGAGGACCTGCTCAAGGTCTTCTGGGAGAACCACGACCCGACCCAGGGCATGCGCCAGGGCAACGACGTGGGCACCCAGTACCGGTCGACGATCTACGCCACCACCGACGACCAGTTGGCGACGGCCGAGGCGTCCCGCGACGCGTTCGCGCCGATCGTGGCGCGCGCGGGCAAGGGCGAGATCACCACGGAGATCGACCGGCTCGGTGACTACTACCTGGCCGAGGACTATCACCAGCAGTACCTCGCCCCGACCAAGAACCCGAACGGCTACTGCAACCATGGCCCGAACGGGATGAGCTGCCCGGTCGGCGTGGCCAGGACGGCCTGAGCTTGCGGTAGTTCTGGCGCGGGTCCACGGGATCCGCGCCAGAACTGCCAACCTGGGCCGGGGCCGGCGAGGCCCCGGGCGTTGTCTCGGGGGCGGTATTGCTGCACGCTTCCCCTATGCGGACGATGGGCTACCCCGGCGAGTTTCGCGACGCGCCGTGGACGACGATCGAAGCCCGACTCGCCGAGTGGTGCGCCCGGTCGCCGCAGATGCGACCCATGCTTGACATCGTCAGGAGCGTCCTAGCCTCAGGAGCCGATGCCCACCTGGCCGGGTTGTTGTCCATGACGGACCTGGTCGTGGTCCCGACCCCGGTGATCAGCCCGCCGTACGACGAAGTGATCGTCCGGTACCAGGACCCATGGATCACGGTCGAGACGCTGACCCACAACGGCAGGAACGACCGCATCCGGCGCCCGGCCGAGGACGCTGTCCCCCTGTTCTGGCGCTTCATGATCGAAAAGTTTGGAATCCATCCGTCACCCAGCGGGGCGCCACCGGACGAAGAACTGGCCCGTACCGCCGGCTGAGCACGACCAGTAAGCGAAAAGGGGCCCGGTCTCACCGACCGGGCCTCTCGCTACGCGCCGGGTATTAGGGCGTACGTCACAGTGCGAAGAGCCAGCCGACCCGGGCATCCGGGCACGATGCGGCAGCCGACGCCCGAGGTCACGAACGAGGGCGCAGGCAGGTTACGCGGGGCGCGGATTCTAGCAAGTCTGTTACAGGACTGTCATTGTCTCAACAGGCAGACTGCAACATCCTCTGGCAGCATGTTCTGACATGTGCGGACTGGCTGGGGAATTCCGAACGGACGCGACGCGCGCAGATGTCATCGCGGTGGAACGGATGGCCGCCACGATGTGCGACCGCGGGCCTGACGGCAGCGGAGTGTGGTCGAACGGCCCGGTCGCGCTCGGCCACCGACGCCTGAAGATCATCGACCTTTCGGCGGCCAGCGGTCAGCCCATCGTGGATTCGACCACCGGGCTGTCGGCCGTCTTCAACGGCTGCATCTACAACTACCGCGAGCTGCGCGCCGAACTGTCGGCCAAGGGCCACCAGTTCTTCTCGACCGGGGACAGCGAGGTCGTGGTCAAGGCGTACGCCGAGTGGGGGCTCGACTTCGTCGACCACCTGATCGGGATGTTCGCCGTGGCGATCAGCGAGCGGGACAGCGGTCGCCTGGTACTCGCCCGGGACCGGCTCGGCATCAAGCCGCTCTACCTCGCCGAATCAGCAGGTGTGCTGCGGTTCGCCAGCACCCTGCCCGCCCTGCTGGCCGGCGGCGGCGTGGACACCACGATCGACCCGGTCGCGCTGGCGCACTATCTGAGCTTCCACAGCATCGTGCCGCCGCCGCGCACCATCCTGCGCGGGGTCAGCAAGCTGCCACCGGCCACCGTCCGGGTCTACGAGCCCGACGGCCGCAGCCACGAGCGGATCTACTGGAACCCGCCGTTCCTGCGCCGCGACGAGCACGCCGACTGGTCCGAGAAGGACTGGCAGGACGCCCTGCTCGAATCCCTGACCACCGCCGTACGCCGACGGATGGTGGCCGACGTGCCGGTCGGCGTGCTGCTCTCCGGTGGCTTGGACTCCAGCCTGGTGGTCGCACTGCTGGCCGGCGAGGGACAGCGGGGACTGTCCACCTTCTCCATCGGTTTCGACGCGGTCGGCGGCCGGGAGGGTGACGAGTTCCGCTACTCCGACGTGGTCGCCAAGACCTTCGACACCGACCACCACCAGATCCGGGTCGCCGCCCAGGATCTGGTGCCGCCGCTGGAGGCCGCCGTCGCGGCCATGAGCGAGCCCATGGTCAGCCACGACTGCGTGGCGTTCTACCTGCTCAGTCAGGAGGTGTCCCGGCACGTCAAGGTGGTGCAGTCCGGCCAGGGCGCCGACGAGATCCTCGGCGGCTACCACTGGTATCCGCCGCTGCACCGCATCGACCGCGAGCAGGCCCTCGACACGTACGCCCGGGCGTTCTTCGACCGGGACGCGGCCGGCCTGGCCCGGGTGCTCAACCCGGACTGGCTGGCCGAGGGGGACCCGGCGCGGGAGTTCGTCGCCGCGCACCTGGCCGCCCCCGGCGCGCAGACCGCCGTCGACGCCGGCCTGCGTATCGACACCCAGATCATGCTGACCGACGATCCGGTCAAGCGGGTCGACAACATGACAATGGCGCACGGGCTGGAGGCCCGGGTGCCTTTCCTGGATCACGAGTTCGTGGAACTGGCCGCCGCCTGCCCGCCCGAGCTGAAGCTCGCCCAGGGCGGCAAGGGCGTCCTCAAGGAGATCGGCCGCCGGGTGCTGCCGCACGAGGTGATCGACCGGCCGAAGGGTTACTTCCCGGTGCCGGGCCTCACCCACCTGGAGGGCAAGCTCCTCGACCGGGTACGGGACGCGTTGCACGCGCCCGAGGCCCGTCGCCGCGACCTTTTCCGCCCCGATTACGTCAACGCCCTGCTCGACGCACCCAACGCCGAACTGACCCCGTTGAACGGAAACAAACTGTGGCAACTCGGACTCCTGGAAATGTGGCTCCAGAGCCACGGAATCGACTGACCGTGACCGACACCCTGGCCACCGGGGTAGCTCGGACCGACCGGGGCCGCGGACGGCGGTACGAGCGGGTCGGCCCGGGCGGTGATCCGATCGCCGCAGGCGGCAGCGCCGACCCCGGCGAGGACGCCGAACGCCCGCGCGACGACGCAGGTGTCGTGCTCGACTGCGGCTGGGGGCGGCTGGTCTTCGGCCAGACCTTCCATGACCAGGCTGCGGTCGCCGACATCCTGCGCTCCGAGGCGGCCGGCGCCCGCGACATCTGCATCTACCTGCGGGATCCGCACGTGTTGGTGTCCCGCCTGCCCGACGAGTTGTTCATCGACCCGTCGCTGACCTACCGGCTGCCGCTGTACGGCCCCCGGGCCGACACCGGCACCGGCGAGCAGACCGGCAGCGCCGGCACCCCGGCGCTCACCGGCGGCCCACCGGAGCTGCCGGGGGTGCGCATCCGTCGGCTGCGCGACGCCGCCGACGCGGACGCGGTCAACCGGATCTACGCGTCCAACGGCATGGTCACCGCACCGGTCGAGGTGCTCGTGGACAACGCCGCCACCGACCGCTTCCTGCACCTGGTGGCGGAGGTGACGACCGGCGAGATCGTCGGCACCATCACCGGCATCGATCACGTCGCGGTCTTCGACGACCCGGACAACGGTGCCAGCCTCTGGTGCCTGACCGTCGACTTCAACCAGGCGCCGCCGGGCACCGGCCAGGCGCTGATCACCGAGCTGGCCGCCCGGCTGGTCGCCCGGGGTCGGGCGTACGTCGACCTGTCGGTGCTCGCCGAGAACGTCGGCGCGATCCGCCTCTACGAGCGGCTCGGCTTCTACCGCACCGCGACGCTCTGCGTGAAGCGCAAGAACCCGATCAACGAACGGCTGTTCCTGCCCGCCATGCCGGAGGGGTACGACCAGCTCAACCCGTACGCGAAGATCGTCGCTGACGAGGCGATGCGGCGCGGCATCCGGGTGGAGGTGACCGACCCGCAGTGGGGTGAGCTGCGGCTGTCCACCGGTGGCCGGACGATCCTCACCCGCGAGTCGCTGTCCGAGCTGACCTCGGCGGTGGCGATGAGCCGCTGCGACGACAAACGGGTCACCCGCCGGATCCTGGCCGAGGCCGGGCTGTCCGTGCCGCGCGGACGCACCGCCACCGGGGACGCCGCCGACGCCGAGTTCCTGGCCGAGGTGGGCGAGTTGGTCGTCAAGCCGGCCCGCGGCGAGCAGGGCAACGGCATCACCGTCGGGGTCAGGACGCCCGAGGCGCTGGCCGCCGCGGTCGAGCTGGCCGCACGGTACTGCACGGAGGTGCTGCTGGAGGAGCTGTGCGCCGGTGAGGACCTCCGGGTAGTCATGATCGATCACGAGGTGGTGGCCGCTGCGGTCCGCCGTCCCGCGTCGGTCACCGGTGACGGGGTGCACGACATCGCCGAGCTGATCGAGCGGCAGAGCCGTCGTCGGGCCGCCGCCACCGGTGGCGAGTCCCGCATCCCGCTTGACGACATGACCCGCGACGTGGTCGCCGAGGCCGGGTACGCGCTGCACGACGTCCTGCCCGAGGGGCAGGTGCTGGCCGTACGCCGCACCGCGAACCTGCACACCGGCGGCACCATCCACGACGTCACCGGGGAGTTGCATCCGGTGATCGCCGAGGCGTGCGTGGCCGCCAGCCGGGCCCTGGACATCCCGGTCACCGGTCTGGACCTGCTGGTACCGGCACCGGATCAGCCCGAGCACGTCTTCATCGAGGCCAACGAGCGGCCCGGGTTGGCCAACCACGAGCCGCAGCCCACCGCGGAACGGTTCGTGGATCTCCTCTTTCCCGGGACGCGGGCACCGCAACGGCTCTGGACCCCGGCGGGTGCGGCACCATCTGGGGCATGACCGTACGCAAGACCATTCCGCTGCCGCTCGACCTGGACTACCTGCACCAAGTGCTGCTCGAACTGCTGGACATCCCCAGCCCTTCGGGGCGTACCGACCACGTGCAGCAGTACGTCGGCGAGCGGTTGTCCGCGCTCGGCATCCCGTCGACGTTGACCCGCCGGGGTGCGCTCAGCGCCTGCCTGCCCGGCCCTCGGGAGCACGGGGCGGACCGGGCGATCGTGGTGCACACCGACACCATCGGCGGGATGGTCAAGCGGCTCAAGGAGAACGGCCGGCTCGAACTCAAGCCGATCGGCACGCACAGCGCCCGGTTCGCCGAAGGGGCCCACGTCCGGATCTTCACCGACGACCTGGAGCGGGTGATCACCGGTCAGGTGCTGCCGCTCAAGGCCAGCGGCCACCGCTACAACGAGGCGGTCGACGAGCAGGGCATCGGCTGGGAGCAGGTCGAGGTACGCGTCGACGAGCCGGTGGAGGACATCGACGGCCTGCGGGCGCTCGGCATCGACGCGGGCGACTTCGTGGCGTTCCTGCCCAACCCGACCGTCACCCCCAGCGGGTACGTCAAGTCCCGTCACCTGGACGACAAGGCCGGGGTGGCCGCGGTGCTCACCGCGATCAAGGCGATGGTCGACGCGGGGGTGCAGCCGGCCGTCACCGCGCACCTGCTGATCACCGTGACCGAGGAGATCGGCCACGGTGCCTCGCACGGCCTCGACCCGGACGTCGCGGAGATCGTCTCGGTCGACGCCGCGGTGGTCGCCCCCGGGCAGCAGTCCCGGGAGGACGCCGCCACCCTGGCCATGGGCGACGGGGTGGGCCCGTTCGACTACCACCTCACCCGCAACCTGGCCGCCATCGCCCGGGAGCACGGCGTGGAGCTGGTCCGCGACGTCTTCGACTACTACCGCTCGGACGTGGCGGCGGCGGTGGAGGCCGGCGCGCACGCCCGGGTGGCGCTGCTCGGCTTCGGCGTCGACGCCACCCACGGCCACGAACGCACCCACCTGGAGGGGCTGCGGCAGTTGGCCCAACTGCTCTGCCTCTACCTGCAGAGCGACCTGGTCTTCCCGGAGTGGGACGCCGAGCCCGAGGGTGACCTGGCGAACTTCCCGTCCCTGTCGGTGCAGCCGGCCAGCGAGGACGGCCCCCGCGAGGGTCCGATAGGTATCGCCCCCGGCTCGTGACCCGCCGGCCCCGGCATTCCCGGGGCGGCTGTGATCGAAATCCGTTGCCGCCGGCTTCGGCGCTGGATAGCGTGGCGGTACACGGGAAAGGAGGTGGTCCAGACTTGTATAGCAATCGGACTCGTGAGGTGGCTGTCCGCTAGCCGCTGTCCTCGACAGTGACCGTCTGATCCCAGGCGGGCAGTAAGAAGTCGTCGAGACCGTGTGGCAGCGGTGCGGCGAAACCACGACAAGCCACCCGACCCCCGGGGTGCCGACCCAGTCCAGTCGGCCCGCGTTCGCGCGGAAGCCCCGGGGGTCGCTTCATTCCACGGGAGGCCGCCGTGTCGATGCGTGAGCTGGTGGTGCTCGGTACGGCCAGCCAGGCCCCGACCCGGGCCCGCAACCACAACGGGTACGTGCTGCGCTGGGACGACGAGGTGATCCTCTTCGACCCGGGAGAGGGCAGCCAGCGGCAACTGCTGCACACCACGGTCACCGCCACCGACCTGACCCGGATCTGCATCACCCACTTCCACGGCGATCACTGCCTCGGCCTGCCCGGCACCATCCAGCGGCTCTCCCTGGACCGGGTCTCCCGCCCGGTGGCGGTGCACTTCCCGGCCGAGGGTGCCGAGTACTTCGCCCGACTGCGGCACGCCAGCTCCTTCTACGAGACCGCCGAGCTGGCGGTGACGCCGATCGAGGCGGACGGGCAGCGCATCGCGTTGCGCTGCGGCACGCTGGAGGCCCGTCGACTGCGGCACCCGATCGACACGTACGGCTATCGGCTGGTGGAGCCGGACGGCTGCCGGATGCTGCCGGAGCGGCTGGCCGCGTACGGCATCGGTGGGCCGGCGGTCGGCGAGTTGCAGCGCGTCGGCCACCTCGACCTCGACGGGCGACGCGTCACCCGCGACGAGGTGAGCGTGCCGCGACCGGGGCAGCGGTTCGCCTTCGTGATGGACACCGGCCTCTGCGACGGGGTGTACGCGCTGGCCGAGCAGGCCGACCTGCTGGTGATCGAGTCGACCTTCCTGGAGTCGGAGGCGGCGCTCGCCGCCGAGGTAGGCCACCTGACCGCCGGCCAGGCCGCGCGGGTGGCGGCCGAGTCGGGGGTACGCCGTCTCGTGCTCACCCACTTCTCCCAGCGGTACGCCGACCCGCGCCGTTTCGCCGACGAGGCCCGCGCCCACTTCGACGGCGACCTGGTGATCGCCGAGGACCTCACCACCGTGCAGGTCCCACCCCGGCGGGTACCCTCGGCTGGGTGACTGTCACGCTGCGTGCCGCGACCGCTGACGATATCGCCGCGGTGGGCCGGCTCCACCAGCGTTCGCGGGTCGCCGCGTACTCGTCGATCCTGCCGCCCGAGGCACTTGCCGACCCGACGCCGGAGGCGATGGCCGAGTACTGGACGCTCCGGTGGAGCTATGAGCGGTCCGACCATCGGATGACCGTGGCCGAGCGGGACGGCACCCTGGTCGGTTTCAGTTACCTCGGGCCGGACGACGAGGACGACCCGCACACCGGCCTGCTCAACGCCATCCACCTGGAGCCGGCCGAGCGTGGTCGCGGCGTCGGCCGGACCTTGATGATCGACGCGCTGGCCGCCATGGGGCGGCGCGGTTGGCGGCGCGCGGTGCTCTGGGTGCTGCGCGACAACGCGCACGCCCGCCGCTTCTACGAGCGCGGCGGCTGGCAACGGACCGGGCTGGAACGCGACGAGACGGTCGGCCCGTTCCCCGTCCGCCAACTCCGCTACACCCGCGACCTGATGTAAGGAAGGGCACCCTCTTAACGCCTGCGGTAGAGGAAGGGCCCCCTGTTAACACTCGGTCCCGCAACGGGCGGGCGGGTGTTAACAAGGGGCCCCTGCTATGCATAGGGCGTTAAAAGGGTGCCCTTCCTTACACCTCAGCGGGCGCCGAGGTGGGCGAGCAGGTCCTGACGGGTGAGGACGCCCTTGGGCTTGCCGTCGATCAACACCAGGGCGGCGTCGGACTTCTCCAGCAGGTTGACCGCCTCGCTGACCGGCTGGCCACCACCGACCATCGGCAGCGGCGGTGCCATGTGCCGCTCGATCGTGTCGTGCAGCTGGGCCTGGCCAGTGAACAGGGCGTCGAGCAGGTCCCGCTCGGCGATCGAGCCGGCCACCTCGCCGGTCACCACGGGCGGCTCGGCCTTGAGCACCGGCAACTGCGAGACGCCGTACTCGCGCATGTAGTCGACCGCGTCCCGGACCGTCTCGGTCGGGTGGACGTGCACCAGCTCGGGCAGGCCACCCGGCTTACCGGCCAGCGCCTCGGCCACGGTCGGCTCGGAGCCGGAGTTGTCGAGGAAGCCGTACCGGGCCATCCAGGTGTCGTTGAAGATCTTGGAGAGGTAGCCCCGGCCGCCGTCCGGCAGCAGCACCACGACCACGTCGTCCGGGCCGGCGGAGCGGGCCACCTCCAGCGCGGCCACCGCCGCCATCCCGCAGGAGCCGCCGACCAGCAGGCCCTCCTCGCGGGCCAGCCGCCGGGTCATCTCGAAGGACTGCTTGTCCGACACCTCGATGATCTGGTCGGCCACGCTGCGGTCGTACGTCTCCGGCCAGAAGTCCTCACCGACGCCCTCGACCAGGTACGGACGGCCGGTGCCGCCGGAGTAGACCGAGCCCTCCGGGTCCGCGCCGATGACCTTCACCGTCCCGCCGGAGGCCTCCTTGAGGTACCGGCCGATGCCGGAGATGGTGCCGCCGGTGCCGACGCCGGCCACGAAGTGGGTGATCCGCCCCTCGGTCTGCTTCCACAGCTCCGGGCCGGTCACCTCGTAGTGCGAACGCGGGTTCGCCGGGTTGGAATACTGGTTGGGCTTCCAGGCCCCGGGGATCTCCCGGGCCAGCCGGTCGGAGACGTTGTAGTACGAGCGAGGGTCCTCCGGCGCGACGGCGGTCGGGCAGACCACCACCTCGGCGCCGTACGCCCGCAGCACGTCCTGCTTGTCCTGGCTGACCTTGTCGGGGCAGACGAAGACGCACTTGTAGCCCTTGAGCTGGGCCACCAGGGCCAGCCCGACGCCGGTGTTGCCGCTGGTCGGCTCGACGATGGTGCCACCGGGCTTGAGGATGCCCGCGGCCTCCGCGTCCTCCACCATGCGCAGCGCGATCCGGTCCTTCACCGACCCGCCGGGGTTGAGGTACTCCACCTTCGCCAACACGGTGGCCTGGATGCCCTCGGCCACGTTGCGCAGCCGCACCAGCGGGGTGTTGCCGATCAACTCGACGACGTTGTCGTAGTACTGCACCTCGTTGTGCCCTTTCCTTCGACGCCGGCGCCGCAGGCCTGGCGAGGTATCTGGCGTGAAATTCCCGCGCCAAGGGTACGTGGATCAGGGCACCACGTGACCAGGGACCACGGTGCTGGTGCGGGCCTCCCACTCCAGGAACCGCTCGGTCTCGGCGAGCACGGCCCCGGCCAGCCAGGTCACCATCACCGCATCGTCGATCAACCCGAACACCGTCAGGAACAACTCCGGGACCGCGTCGACCGGGGAGACGATGTACGCCGTCGCCGCCGTCATCATGGCCAGTCGAAGGCCCCCGTCGTACCGGCCGCGGGCCGTGGCGGCGATCATCCTGGGCAGCGCGCCGATCCGCGCGCCGAGCGACGGTCCGCCCCGCGCGCCGGCGGTCAGTGCCCTGCCCAGGGCCACGAAGGCGGCACCCCGCTTCAACGTCCTAGCCATCGTCTTGCTCCTCTCCACGTGCAGCGTGACGACCCGACGCAACACCCTGCAATCAAATACCCAGAGCTGTCAGTTTCCAGGCCAACGGGTGCAGTTGGCGAGCACCGCGGAACGTCGTACCGGCGCGCTAATGTCGCCCTATGGGGGCCGTTGGTTCTGTCGTACCGGACCGTCCGCGTTTGCAGCGCGCCTGGCGGGTGGCCCGACTGGCCGCGTTCGGCACCGGCGCCACCGCGGCGGCTGCGGCCGCCGCCACCGGCATTCTGCTCGGTCAGGCCCGTCAGGCCCGCCGCACCATCCCGATGGCCGAGGCACCGCCACCGCGCTGCGACGGGGTCTACGGGGCCAAGTGTCCCGGCCCGGCGCTCAACCTGGTCGTGCTCGGCGACTCCTCCGCCGCCGGCTACGGCGTGCACCGCCGCCGGGAGACGCCCGGCGCACTACTGGCCACCGGCCTGTCCCGGCGGCTGCAACGCCCGGTGCGGCTGCGCTGCTTCGCGGTGGTCGGTGCCATCTCCGCCGGCCTCAAGTTCCAGGTCGAGGCGGCGCTGGAGGGCGACCCGGACATCGCGGTCATCCTGATCGGCGGCAACGACGTGACGAACCGTGCCCCCCTCGGCCTGGCCGTGCGACACCTCGTCGAGGGGGTCCGGGCACTGCGTGCGGCAGGTGCCGAGGTGGTCGTCGGCACCTGCCCTGACCTGGGCACGATCCGCCCCATCCAGCCACCGCTGCGCTGGCTGGCCCGCCGGTGGAGCCGCCAACTCGCCGCCGCCCAGACCGTGGCCGTGGTCTCGGCCGGCGGCTGGACGGTCTCCCTCGGCGATCTGCTGGGGCCACGTTTCACCGCCGAGCCGGGGCGAATGTTCGCCTGGGACCGGTTCCATCCCTCCGCTGAGGGGTACGCGGTGGCAGCCGCCGCCATTCTGCCCACCGCACTGGCCGCACTCGGCCATGGAGCGGAACGCAGGCCTTCGCCAACCCGCGTCGAAGGCGTACGGTCGTTGCCGAAGGCCGCTCACGAAGCGGCGAGGCATCCGGGGACGGAGGTCAGCGGCACGCAGGTCCGTGGCAGCGAGAGCGGTCCGGGCGGCCGCTGGGCGCAACTGCGTCGCCGAGGGCTGTTCGGTGTCGGTGCGGTGTCACAACCGGCCGGTGCCGACTCACCCGCAGTGGAGGAACTCAGATGACCGAGCGGACGATGCTCCCGTTCACCCGTGCTACCCGGGCCGGGGCAGCACGATGAACAGCACCCCCGGCGGCCGGCTCGCCGGCTGGCTGGCCCGTACGGCCGCAGCCTCCCTGCTCGCCGGCACGATCGGCGGCGCGGCGGTGCTCGCCGGGCAGGCCGTGGTGGCCCGCAGCCGCCGCTACGCCCAGCCCGAGCTGGGTCTGGCGCTGCGTGCCACGGTCGGCCGGACCGGGGCCCCGCCGCTGCGGCTGGTCCTGCTGGGTGACTCGTCCGCCCTCGGGGTCGGCGTCGATCGACTCGGCGACACCATCGGCGGGCAGTTGGCCGAGCTTCTCGCGGAAGGTGCGGCGGGGCGTCAGGTGCGGCTGTCCAGCGTCGGTGTCTCCGGGTCACGCTCCACAGACCTGGCGACCCAGGTGGCCCGGGCGCTGCTCGGCGAGCAGCCGGACGTGGCGGTCATCCTGATCGGGGCGAACGACGCCACCACCCTGCGCCGCCCGACCGACGCCGCCGCCTACCTCGGCGCGGCAGTGCACCGACTCCGTCAGGCCGGCGTCGAGGTCGTCGTCGGCACCTGCCCGGATCTCGGCGCGGTACGCGCCATCGCTCCACCGCTGCGGCAGATCGTCGGCTGGGTCGGCCGCCAGGTCGGCCGCGCCCAGACCAAGGCGGTCCTCGACGCCGGCGGGACGGTGGTCGATCTGGCCGCCGAGACCGGCCAGGTGTTCCGGGCAGACCCCGGCACGTTCTGCCACGACGGCTACCACCCCTCCGCCGACGGCTACCGCGTCTGGGCGCACGCGCTCCTGCCGGCGGTGGCCGCCGCAGCGGCCGTCTCTCCCCGCCGCTGACCGCCACCGGCCGCTTCCCTCACAAGTTACTGGCGGGTTAACGTTGGGTCATGCCGATTGAGTCGCCACGCGATGCCGTGATCGTCGCCACCGCCCGCTCGCCCATCGGTCGGGCACACAAGGGCTCCCTCCGTGACCTCCGCCCCGACGACCTCGCCGCCACCATCGTGCAGGCCGCCCTGGACAAGCTCCCCCAGCTCGACCGGCAGGAGATCGACGACCTCTACCTGGGATGCGGTCTGCCCGGCGGCGAGCAGGGCTTCAACATGGCCCGCGTGGTCACCATCCTGATGGGCCTGGACCAGGTGCCCGGGGCGACCCTCACCCGCTACTGCGCCTCGTCGCTGCAGACCACCCGGATGGCGATGCACGCGATCCGGGCCGGTGAGGGCGACGTGTTCATCTCCGCCGGGGTCGAGGCCGTCTCCCGGTACGCCCGGGGCAGCTCCGACGGCCTGCCGCCGGAGGCGCAGGCCCTCGTGGGCCGCTGGGAGAACCCGCGCTTCGCCGAGGCTCGCAAGCGCTCCAAGGCCCGCTCCGAGGGCGACGCACCGGTCTGGACCGACCCGCGCGACGAGGGCGCGCTCCCCGACGTCTACCTCGCCATGGGGCAGACCGCGGAAAACCTGGCCCAGGTGTACGACATCTCCCGCGCGGACATGGACGAGTTCGGCGTACGCAGCCAGAACCTGGCTGAGAAGGCGATCGCGGACGGCTTCTGGGCCCGCGAGATCACCCCGGTGACCACCCCGGACGGCACGGTGGTCAGCACCGACGACGGCCCGCGTGCCGGGGTGACCCTGGAGGCCGTCTCCGCCCTCAAGCCGGTCTTCCGGCCGGACGGCCGGATCACCGCCGGCAACTGCTGCCCGCTCAACGACGGGGCCGCCGCCGTGGTCATCATGAGCGCCCAGCGGGCACAGGAACTGGGCATCACCCCACTTGCCCGGATCATCTCCACCGGCGTCACCGCGCTGTCCCCGGAGATCATGGGACTCGGCCCGGTCGAGGCGAGCCGGCAGGCCCTCAAGCGGGCCGGCATGACCATCGACGACGTCGACCTCGTCGAGATCAACGAGGCGTTCGCCGCCCAGGTCATCCCGTCGTACCGCCAGCTCGGTATCCCCGAGGAGAAGCTGAACGTGATGGGCGGGGCGATCGCCGTCGGCCACCCGTTCGGGATGACCGGCGCGCGGATCACCGGAACCCTGCTCAACGCCCTCCAGTGGCACGACAAGACCATCGGTCTGGAGACCATGTGCGTCGGCGGCGGACAGGGCATGGCCATGGTCCTGGAACGCCTCAGCTGAGAGCTCGCGGCTCGGCGCTCGGCGCTCGGCGCTCGGCGGCTCGGCGCTCGGCGCTCGGCGGCTCGGCGCTCGGCGGCTCGGCGCTCGGCGCTCGGCGCTCGGCGGCTCGGCGCTCGGCGCTCGGCGCTCGGCGGCTCGGC
>NZ_BOPA01000006.1 GCF_016863515.1 Micromonospora gifhornensis | reverse complement strand
CTCGGCGCTCGGCGCTCGGCGCTCGGCGGCTCGGCGCTCGGCGCTCGGCGCTCGGCGGCTCGGCGCTCGGCGCTCGGCGCTCGGCGCTCGGCGGACCTTATAGCGCGGCTCGGGTCGCGGCCACCTCGGCCGTGGCCCGGGCCAGGACTTCGTCGGACGGACCGGCGGCGAGCAGGTCGGCCGCGACCACCCGGAGCTGGTCGGCCAGAGCCAGGTCGTTGTCGAGCCGAGGGACGGGCCGACGTGGTTGCTCCTCCGCATCGGCCGCCAGATCAGCGATGTCCTGAACCAGCCGATACACCAGATCGGCCCGTGACACCTCGCCGGCCGAGGCGACAACGGACCATCGCCCCTGCTGCCAGTGCCCCACCTGCCGCACCAGCAACTCCACGCCCCGCCCCAACTCCACATCCCCCACCCCAAAACCCTACCCACCACCCCTCCCAGCCAGCCCGCCACGTCCCCGCCCCACGCCACCATGCCGCACCACAACCGCCACTCCGCCCGCGCTCGTTTCCCGCGCGGTCGCCGTCCCCGTACGCCGCCAGCACCTACCACCCGCCGTACTGCGCCCCCGCCCCGCACGCCCAATCAGCGTGGATCATGCACTTCTTGTCGCGACATAAGGTTCAGAAAGGACGTTTCGGCGACCAAAACTGCATGATCGACGGGGCCGAGGTGGGCGGGGCTGGGTGGAGGGCGGGGCTGGGTGGGCAGGGGCTGGGGTGGGGTTGTGGGTGGGGGAATGACGACGGCGCCCGTTCCCTGGGCGGGAGCGGGCGCCGGTCGGTCGTGGGGCGGCGAGGGTCAGTCGTCGCCCTGGAAGTAGCTCAGCAGGCGCAGGATCTCGATGTAGAGCCAGATCAGGCTGACCAGGATGCCGAAGGCGGCCACCCAGGAGTAGCGCTGCGGCAGGCCCATCCGGACGCCGTCCTCGACCTCCTTGAAGCTGAGCACGAAGCTCAGCGAGGCCACCACGATGCAGACCAGGCTGAAGCCGATGGCCAACGCGCCACCGTCACGCAGGCCGGTGTTGACGCCGAACAGCGACAGCACCAGGTTGATCATCATGACCGCGAAGAGGCCGGCCATCACCGCGATCAGACCCTTGGTGAACTTCGGCGTAGCCCGGATGACCCGCGCCTTGTAGAGCATGGTCATCACGAAGAAGACACCGAAGGTGGCGACGACCGCCTGGATGACGATGCCCGGGTAACGCGCCTCGAAGAACTTGCTGATCGCGCCGACCAGGACACCCTCGACGAGGGCGTACGCGACGACCAGCGCCGGGTTCGCCATCTTCGAGAACGAGATGATCAGGCCGAGCACCAGGCCGACAACGGCGGCACCGATCCAAGCAACACCGAGCAGTGCGTCCGGCACCAGGATCCAGGCCGCTGCGGCGGAGACGCCGACGATGGCCAGGAGCATGACCGTCTTGACCACCACGTCGTCGATCGACATGGGGGTGACGGCCTGCGGTGCCGCCGGGAAGCCCGGCGCGCCGGGGTAGCCGGCCTGCGGCGGGTACTGCTGGGGGTAACCAGGCTGCTGGGGGTAGCCGGCCTGCGGGTACTGCTGGGGGTAACCGGGCTGTCCGTACGGCCCGGTGGGGGCGTACCCGGCGGCACGCTCCCGCTCGGCCGCCTGGCCGAGCCGAGCGAGTACCGGGTTCGAAGTCTTCACTGTCTGGCCTCCCTAAGGGGGTCGTGGCACGTCAACGCGCCCTATAAGAGTAAACGGCCGAAACAGTCGGGTGGACGTCGGAAGGCTGAAGGAACGCTGAGAGTGCCCGGGGCGGGGGTCGAACCCGCACGCCTTGCGGCAGCCGCTTTTAAGGCGGCCGTGTCTGCCGTTCCACCACCCGGGCGGGTGACCCCGACGCGCCGACACGCGGCGGTGCAGTGCCACGGTAGCGGTTTCCCGGCCGATACGACGTCCCGTGCGCCGACCACTCCAGCGCCGGTCCAAAACGACACACGTCGACGCACCCCGGCCCCAATCGGACGACAACCGGGCGGACGCAGCTAGATGCGGCATAGGCGCAGGTGTTAAAAGGGGGCCCCTGCTCTACGCGAGGCGTTAAGAAGGGGCCCTTCCTTACATGCGTTCCTACTTGCGGGAGGCTTCGGCGAACTCCTCGCGGGGGTCGTGCAGCTGGCCGAGGGCGACCACCTCACGCTTGAGGAAGAACGCCAGCGTCCAGTCGACCACCACTCGGACCTTCCGGTTGAACGACGGAATCCGGCTCATGTGGTACGTGCGGTGCATGAACCAGGCCGGCCAGCCGGTCATCTTGATGCCGTACACCTGGGCCACGCCCTTGTGCAGGCCGAGGCTGGCCACGCTGCCGGCGTGCTTGTGCTTGTAGGCGACCGGCTCGCGCCCCCGGATCACCGCGGCGATGTTGTCGGCCATCCGCTGGGCCTGGCGCACCGCGTGCTGGGCACTCGGCGAGCAGTAGTTGCCCGGCGCCTTGGTCAGGTCCGGTACGGCGGCACAGTCCCCGGCACTCCACGCGCCCTCGACCACCCGGTCGCCGTCGACCACCTGGAGGGTCGGCAGGCAGGTGACCCGCCGCCGGTCGTCACGGGGAAAGTCGGTGGCGTCCAGCATCGGCGAGGGCTTCACCCCGGCGGTCCAGACGATGGTGTCGGAGGCGAAGCTGTCGCCGTCGGAGAGCTTGACCACCCCGTCGACGCAGGACTCCAGGCGGGTGTCCAGCCGGATGTCCATGTCCCGCTTCAGCAACTGCTGCACCGTGTAGGCGCCCATGTCCCGGTCGACCTCGGGCAGCACCCGCTGGGTGGCTTCGACAAGCACCCACCGCATGTCCGACGCCTTCAGCTCCGGGTAGTACCGCAGCGCATCGCGGGCCATGTCCTCCATCTCGGCGAGCGCCTCGATGCCGGCGTACCCGCCACCGACGAACACGAAGGTCAGCGCCCGGCGGCGCACCTGCGGGTCGGTGGTCGCGGCGGCCACGTCCAACTGCTCCAACACGTGGTTGCGCAGATAGATGGCCTCACCGATGGTCTTGAAGCCGATGCCGTGCTCGTGCAGACCGGGAATCGGCAGCGTACGGGAGACCGAACCGGGCGCGACCACCACATGGTCGTACGCGATCTCCCGGGGCGGGCCGACGATCGGCTGCACGGTGGCGGTCTTGCGGTGATGGTCGATGCGGGTCACCGCACCGGACACGACTGTGCACCGGCGCAACTCCCGGCGCAGCGGCACCACGGAGTGCCGCGGCGAGATGTTGCCGCCGGACGCCTCCGGCAGGAACGGTTGGTACGTCATGTGCGGCTGGGGGTCGACGACGATGACCTCAGCCTCACGGGAACTCAGCTTCTTCGACAGGCGCAGCGCCGCGTAGAGACCGACGTGCCCGGCACCCACCACAAGGATCCGCTTCGGATTCACGCCTACCATCTTTCCCCCAGCGGCAGCACTAATCCCGTTCCCGGCCCCCTTCTGTGACCGAGCACAACCTCTGTGTGACCTGGACTACCCAGGCCACTCACGGCACTTCGGGCACCCGGGCAGGACCGCCCCAAACGGCACTCCTCCCCGTCGTCACCGGCGTTTCAGCAGCCAGGCCAGCGTCGCGGTCACCGCCAGCGCGACGAGAAGACCGGCGATCGTGACGAACTGCCAGCCGGCCGTACCCGCCCCCATGCGGCCCAACTCCAGCAGCAGCACCCCGAGCACGGCAGTGGCGAGCAACACCCAGCCGGTACGCGTGAGCCAACGCACGATCAGATCCGGGTCCACCACCGCGTCGTACGGCAGGACCGCCACCAGTGCGCAGAGGGTGTGGGTGAGGTAGAGCAGCACCGCCACAGCCATCAGCCGCCACAGGGCGACCGGTCGGTCGTACCCGTCGGTGGCCATCAGCCAGCCGCCGACGGTGACCAGCGCGGCGAAGGTCGGCCAAAACCGGCGCGGTGCCAGCGCGGGCAGCGCCGCGACCCCCAGCAACGCCGGCAGGGCCTGCCCCGCGACGACCTCGGCCGGGTACGCGAGCAGGAGGCCCGCCAGCGAGCTGACGAAGATCCCGAGACGGATCAACACCGGGGCCAACGCGATCCGGCTCGCCACCGTCTGCAACTCCCGGATCCGACCGGTAAGGCTTCCAATCACTGAGCTGGCTCTCCGTTCGCGACTGCGGGACTCCGCTGCGCTGCGTTCCTCGCGCTCACCGAGCCCACCTTTCGTTCGCGACTGCGGGACTCCGCTGCGCTGCGTTCCTCGCGCTCACCGGCCACCCACCCGGGGGGCGGTGGCCAGGCGGGCCACGTCGCGCAGGACCTGGTCGAGGCTGCCGGCGCCGGCCCACGGTACGACCGGCACGCCGTGCTCGCGTAGTTGCGCGATCATCGTGTCCCGGTCCAGCCGCCACAGCCGGTACGCCACCTCGGCCCAGCCCCGGTCCTTGGGTGGCGACAGGTCGGCCGGCAGGGTGTCCACGGCGACCACGAACCGTCCCGAACGGGCCAGCCGGGCAAGCATCTGCGCGGACCGCTCCTCCAGCAGCGGGGTGAGCACCACCACCAGGGCGTCCGCGGAGAGCAGCTGCGAACCGAAGACCTGGTCGTACGGCTCGTGCGGGGAATGCTGTGCCTTGACGTCCAGCAGCCATTCCAGGACTGTCAGGTACTGCCGCCGGCCGGTGGCCGGACGCAGTCGCCGGGCGTTCGGGCCGTACTCCAGCAGCGCCACCCGGTCGCCCCGGTGCAGGTAGTGCTCGGCGATGGCGGCGGCGGCCCGGACCGTGGTGTCCAGCACCGTGGCCTTGCCCGCGATGCCGCCGGAGCGGCCCGCCTCGGCCAGCACGTCCAGCAGGACCACCACCTCGGCGTCCCGGTCGGAGAGGGTGGCCGCCACGTGCAGTTGCCGGGCCCGCAGCGACACCCGCCAGTCGATGCGACGGAGCCGGTCACCGGGGGCGAAGACCCGTACCCCGGCCAACTCTCCCCCTTCCCCGGCCCGCCGCGAGTGGTGCGCGCCGACCAGCCCGGCCGCCCGCGGCATCGCGTTGACCGCCTCGAAGGGCTCGGTTTTCGGGTACACCGGGTTGACGACCGGTTCGGCGATCACCGCGCGGGAGACCAGCAGACCCTGCGCGGCGGCGACCCGGGCACCGGCCGGGCCGAACGGGTGCCGTCCCCAGCGCAGGGCGGTGCCGGTCAGTTCCAGATCCACAGCGGTGTCCGGGTCCACCGAGGTGACGAACGGCCGGTCGGTCACCGAACGGCGGTCGCCGCTGCGCCCGCTGACCGCGCCACCAGCCAGGGTGGCCCGGTCGATGCGCAGCCAGGGCGACACCCGGGTACGCAGCACGGCCACGTCGTACGGGGTCGCGTCCGGGTTGCCGACGCTGACCCGGCCGACCAGTTCACCACCCTCCACCAGGTGCCCCTCGTCGACACTGACCCACACCCGGGGCAGCTCGGTGGGGCGATTGCGCAGCGCGTACGCCGTGCCGAGGGCGAAGGGGGCGGCCAGCACGATCAGGTCCACCCGGCCCAGCAGCACCGCCGCGACCAGCAGCAGGCCGGTGAGCAGCACCGCCCGACCGAGTGCCGCAGTGGGCGCCCAGTTGGCAGGTGCCGATCGATCCGCGAGCCTCACGTCGGGTCAGATCCCCTGCCGCCCGGCGGCGTAGCTGGGCAGTGCCCCGCTGGCCGGTGCCGGGGTCTGGTCGAGGACCTCACCGACCACGAAGGACGGATCGACCCGACGCAGCCACATCTCCGGCCGCAGGGTGATCCGGTGGGCCAGGGCCGGTGCGGCCACATCCTTGACGTCCTCCGGCACCACGAAGTCCCGCCCGGAGAGCACCGCCCGTACCCGGGCCAGCAGCAGCAGGGCCAACGAGCCGCGCGGCGAGGCGCCGACCAGCACCGAGGGATGTTCGCGGGTGGCCGCGGTCAATGCCACCATGTAGCGGCCCACCGAATCCTCCACGGTGACGTCCTCCAACGCCCCCTGCATGGCCCGCAGGGTCGCCGCGTCGACCACCGGCTTGATGTCTGCCTCCTCGCGGCGGCGGGCCATCCGGCGGCGCAGCACCTCCCACTCCTCGTCCTGGGGCGGATAACCGAAGGACACCCGCAACAGGAACCGGTCCAGCTGCGCCTCCGGCAGCGGATAGGTGCCCTCGTACTCGATGGGGTTGGCGGTGGCCAGCACGTGGAAGGGCTCGTCGAGCCGGTAGGTCACGCCCTCCACCGAGACCTGCTTCTCCTGCATCGCCTCCAGCAGGGCGGACTGGGTCTTCGGCGGCGTCCGGTTGATCTCGTCGGCGAGCAGCAGGTTGGTGAAGACCGGCCCGGCCCGGAAGGCGAAGTCTCCGCTGCGCTGGTCGTACAGGAAGGAGCCGGTGACATCGGCCGGCAACAGATCCGGGGTGAACTGCAGGCGGCGGAAGTCCAACCCGAGCGCCTGGGCGAAGCACCGGGCGGTGAGGGTCTTGCCCAGGCCGGGCAGGTCCTCCAGCAGCACGTGGCCACCGGCGAGGATGCCGGCGAGCACCAGTTCCAGGGCGTCCCGCTTGCCGACCACGACCTGGCCCACCGCGTCCAGTACCGCCCGGGCGAGGTGACCGACCTCGGTGGGGGGCATGGTCCGGGCGGCGTCGTTCATCAGATCTTCTCCAGTTCGGCGACGATCACCGCGAGGTCGCGCGGTGAGGGGGTACGACGAGGCGGGGTTTCCAGGAACATCCACAGGCGGTCACCGAGCAGGGCACGGGCCCGGGTCGGGTCCGACTCACGGGTCACGCCGTGCTTGAGGCGGAGCCGCTCGTCGGCCAGTTCCGCCAGCCGAGGCAGGACCAGCGTGGTGAACCGCTCCGGACGGGACTTCGTCCACTCCAGCGGCATTTCCCAACCGTTGATCGCGGCACGCAACGCGTCCCGGGCGTCCCAGTTGTACATGCCGTCCTCCTCGCCACCGGAACCCGAGGTGGACCGTGGGGGCTTCGGCGGCGGGGCGAGCAGGACGACGATGCGACGCACCAGCAGCAGGGTGACCACCGCAGCCACCAGCACCAGCAACGACACCCGCAGGCCGACGGCGCGGAGCCCGGCGACGAGCACCACCGTGCTGGCGGCCGCGACACCGAGGAAGGTGGCGACGGACCGTACCCGCCCGGCTGGGCGCTGCTCGGGCTGGACCGACCGGTCCTCCTCGGAGAAGCTGAGCAGGTCGTCGATGCTGGTGCTGCTCATGTCGGCACCTGCTCGACGGTGGCGGCGAGTTCACCGCGCAACCGACGCAGGGCGGCCCGCGCCTGGTCGCGGGTGTGTTCGTCGACCGGCCGGGTGGCGTAGCGGGCCTCCCGGTAGACGTTCGCGAACTCGGCGAGCACATCGGCGCTGACGATGGCCGGCACACCGGCGGAGGGGTCGCCGCGTAGCAGCCGGGTGACCAGGTCGGTCGGGGTGTCCCCGGCCAGCCGGGGCACCCCGGCCGCGGCGGCGGCCTCTTCGAGGCGTACCCAGCAGGCGATCACCGCGGTCCGGGGGTCGGTGGCGCGATCGTCCAGTTCGACCAGACCGGCGTCGACCGCGGCGACGACCTCCCGGGCGGTGCCTTCGGCGTTGCGCCGGTTGATGCCGACCGGCAGCCGCCGGGTGACCCGCCGGGCCACCGACCGCGCCACACTCCACCCCAGATAGCTGAGGGCGGCCAGCAGCGCCATCCCGAGCAGCACCACGGCCACCGTGCCGAGCCAGGCGGGCAGGGCGGTGCTGGCCTGCTCGGCGGCTTGCCGCGGCTCGGCCGGGATGGAGGGTCTGGGGTCGCCGGTCGGGTATTCCAGCACGAAGGGAGCGTCCTGCACGGCGGGCGGGATCCGGCTGGCTCCGATGGAGGAATGGGTGGCGGCCAACGCCACGGCAGCGAGCAACCCGGCCACCAGTGCGACCGACCACCACCTGCGTACGAGGTCCATCCGGCCTGCCTCCGGGCCACCGGGGCGTACGTCGGGCAGGTCAGGGGTCCTGTCCGTCATCGCCACCACCCCGCAGCCTCAGTCCACCTCGGCCAACCGTTTCGCCTCGGTGAACACATCGTCCAGCATCCCTGGTGTCAGCCGTCCCGTGAAGGTGTTCTGCTGGCTGACGTGGTAACAGCCGAGCAGTTCCGGTACGGCCGTGCCGGACCAGTGTGCCCCATGGCCGAACGACGGTCGCGGGCTGGGCGCGGCGACGCCATAGACGTCCCGCGACACCGGCCACCACGCGGCCCAGGCGAAGGCGCCCAGTGCGACCACCACCCGCAGGGTCGGTCGGATCAGCGCCACCTCTCGATGCAGCCAGGGCGCGCAGGTGTCCCGCTCGGCGGGGGTGGGCTTGTTGTCCGGTGGGGCGCAGCGGACGGCGGCGAAGATCCGGGTGTGCCGCAGGGTCAGCCCGTCGTCGGCGGCCACGCTTGTCGGCTGGTTGGCCAGCCCGGCGCGGTGCAGGGCGGCGAAGAGCACGTCGCCGGAACGGTCACCGGTGAAGATCCGCCCGGTGCGGTTGCCGCCGTGCGCCGCCGGGGCCAGCCCGAGAATGCCGATCCGCGCCGCCGGGTCGCCGAAGCCGGGCACCGGTCGACCCCAGTACTCCTGGTCGCGGAAGGCGGCCCGCTTGGTACGCGCCACCTCCTCCCGCCACTGGACCAGCCTCGGGCAGGCGAAACAGTCGCTCACCGCCGCGTCGAGGTCGGCCAGGTCGGTCGCCCGCGCGGCGCGGGCGACCACCTCGGCGGGGGTACGTGGCTCAGCCAAGCTTCGCCCGGAAGAGTTCGAGGCTGCGGGCCCAGGCGCTGGTGGCGGCGCGCTGGTCGAAGTGCTCCGGCCGGTCCTCGTTGAAGAAGGCGTGCGAGGTGCCCGGGTAGTCGTGCAGGTGGCAGGTGCCACCGGCGTTCTCGATGGCCCGGCGTACGGTCTGCACTCCCGGGTCGGCCGAGGTGCCGTCCGCCTCGGAGCAGTGCACCAGGGCGTCCTTGCCGGCGTACTCCGTCCACTCCGACCGCATGCCCTCCCAGGGCAGGCGGGGGTAGAACGCGGTGGTGGCGACGATCCGCTCGGAGAAGTTCCCGGCCCACAGGGCCAGGCTGGCCCCGGCGCAGAACCCGGCACAGCCGATCTTGCCGGTGACCTCGTGTCGGCCGGCGAGGTACTCGGCGGCTGCGGCGATCTCCCGCGCCGCCTCGTCCATCTGCGGCCCGTTCAGCATCTGCTGCGGCTCGCTCGGTTTGCCGGCCGGTTCACCGTGCCGGAAGTCCGGGGCGAGGGCGACGAAGCCCGCCTCGGCGAACCGGTCCACCACCGACCGGATGTGCGGCGCGAGCCCCCACCAGTCCTGGATGACGATCACCGCGGGACTTGCCGTACCGGTGGCAGGTATCGCGAGGTATCCCTCACCCGTACCGCCACCGCCACGGTAGGTCACCATTTCGCCCATCGGCCCGTCCTCCTAGCGGTCAGTCATCGTTGGCTGGTCGCCCAGTGGTCCTACGTGCCGGTAGCCTGCCACGCGGTGACCTCCCGCCGGAAGATGCCGAAACAGTGGCATTCACCTCCTGTTCGCATCCGCGCTGGCCGCTGCGGAAGACGTGTCAACCGGCGAGATTCCAGGAAATACCGTCCGGCATCTGCGACAGAGGTTCTGTCGAAGGCTCAGACATAGAGCTTGCGGAGCTCGCGGGCGATGTCCGAAACCTCGGTCAGGGTGCCGCTGGCCACCGACATCACGAGAGCCTCGGCCTGATCAACGTCGACATCCTGGATCGGCACCTCGTTGAGGGCCAGAAACACCCGCGCCGCCGCCCAGGCGAGACGCTTGTTCCCGTCGATCAGCGCGTGGTTCATGCAGACCGAGTGCAGCAGCGCGGCGGTCTTGGCCCAGAGGTCGGGATAAGCCTCCTGGCCGAACGCCACGGTGGCCGGGCGGACCACCGCCGAAGAGAGCAGACCGAAATCACGGACCTGCGGCGTCTCACCCAACACGATCGAGGCGATCTCCACGAGGTCGTCGACCTCGAATTAGTTGATCACTCCGCCAACCGCCGCAGCAGCTCGGCGTCACGCTCGGCAACCTCCCGCGCAAGATCCCGCACGCGGGCACGATGATTGCGCGCCGAGACGTACTCCTCGACGGCCACAACGATGGTGGCGTTCATCGACCGGTGCTCCTGCTCGGCAAGCTGCTTGAGCCGTTCGTGCAGTCCGTCAGGGAGATTGACCGTGGTGATCATATGGAAATGATACCGGCCACACGCAGGGGAAGCACCTATCTCGAGGTCGCCGCCAGGCTCCAGGCGATGCCGTCGAGGATGTCGTGCTCGGAGGCGACCACCGAATCCATGCCGGCCCGCTCCATGATCACGCGGAGGACGAGGGCCCCGGCACCGATCACGTCGGCCCGACCGGGGTGCATCACCGGGATGGCCAGCCGCTGCTCACGGGTCAGGGTCAGCAGCCGCGCGGTCACCTCGGCCACCCGGTCGTACGACACGCGGGCGTGGTGGATGCGGGTCGGGTCGTACTCGGTGAGTTCCTGGGCGATCGCGACCACGGTGGTGACCGAACCGGCGAGCCCGACCAGGGTGGACGCCTCGCGTCCCGGCACGGCGGTCAGCGCCCGGTCCACCGCGACCGCGATGTCCGCCTGCGCGGCGGCGACCTCGTCGAGGCTGGGCGGGTCGCCGTGCAGGTGCCGCTCGGTCATCCGGACGCAGCCGATGTCCATCGAGATCGCGGCGTGCACGCCCGCGTCGCGGCTGCCGACGACGAACTCCGTCGAACCGCCACCGATGTCCACCACCAGGTACGGCGACTGCGCGTCGGCGGGCAGCCCGCGCACCGCGCCGGTGAAGGAGAGCCGGGCCTCCTCGTCGCCGCTGACCACTTCGGGCGGTACCCCGAGGGTCTGCTCCACCATGGCCCGGAAGTCAGCCGCGTTCTCCGCGTCCCGGGTGGCCGAGGTGGCGCACATCCGGACCCGCTCGGCGCCCAGCTTCGCGATGTCGGCGGCGTAGTCGGTCAACGCGACCCGGGTCCGCTCGATCGCCTCCGGCGCCAGCCGGCCGGTCGCGTCGACCCCCTGCCCGAGCCGGACGATTTCCATTCGCCGACTCAGGTCGACCAGGGGCGCGGTCGAGCCCGCCGACGGGTCGGGTAGGTCGGCGACCAGCAACCGGATGGAATTGGTTCCGCAGTCGATGGCGGCCACACGCGTCGTCACGTCGGTCACCCTATAGCGCCGGCAAGCCGCGAACGCCTGCTCGCCGGTACCGGCCACGACCCGACCTGACCGCGCTCGCGGGCGTCCCGCCCCGCCGAGGTCAGAGCCGCAGCAGCATGCGGGTGTTGCCCAGGGTGTTCGGCTTGACCCGTTCCAGGTCGAGGAACTCGGCGACACCCTCGTCGTAGGAGCGCAGCAGCTGCTCGTAGACCGCGTGCGGCACCGGCGCACCGTCGATCTCGGTGAAGCCGAACGAGGCGAAGAAGCTGGTCTCGAAGGTCAGTACGAAGATCCGGGCCACGCCCAGCTCGCGGGCCGCGTCGATCAGCTCGGCGACGATCCGGTGCCCGATCCGCCGTCCCCGGCAGGACGGGTCGACGGCGACGGTACGGATCTCGGCCAGGTCCTCCCACATGACGTGCAGCGCGCCGCAGCCCACCACCCGGCCGTCGCTGACCCGGGTGGCCACCCGGAACTCCTGCACGTCCTCGTAGAGGGTCACGGTGGCCTTGCTGAGCAGCCGCCGATCGTCGGTGTAGGTGTCCACCAGCCGCCGGATGGCCCGTACGTCGGCGGTGCGGGCCCGCCGGATCACGATGTCGTCGGGCACCGCCTGGGTCGCCTCGGCGGTCACTCGCTCTCCGGCACGTCGACGCAGCGCCCGGCCGTCCACCAGGGCTCGACCAGGTCGAGGGTCTCGTCACCGAACGGGTTGACTCCGGGCCCGGCGCCGAGCGCGTGACCGAGGTGCACGTGCAGGCACTTCACCCGGCCCGGCATGCCGCCGGCCGAGATGCCGGCGATCTCCGGCACCTCGGCGATGGCGTCCCGGCGGGCCAGGTAGTCCTCGTGCGCGGCGCGGTAGCGGGCGGCCAGTTCCGGGTCGGTGGCCAGCCGGTCCGCCATCTCGCGCATCAGCCCGGCCGACTCCAGCCGGCTGCACGCGGCGGTCGCCCGGGGGCAGGTCAGGTAGTACAGGGTGGGAAACGGGGTGCCGTCGGCCAGCCGGGGGGTCGTCTCCACCACGTCGGGCAGGCCGCAGGGACAGCGGTGGGCCACCGCGCGGGTCCCCCGGGGCGGGCGGCCGAGCTGCGCGGCGACCGCGGCCAGGTCGGCCTCGGTGGCCGGCTCACGCTCGGGCGGGGGTACGGAAGCCGCCGCCGGCTCCGGCGGTGGTACGACAGTCACGGTGCCATCTCTCGTTCGGTGCTCATTCGTCCAGCTGCGCGTCGGTCTCGACGTCGGTCCGCGCGGCGTCCGCGGCCCGCACACTCGACCAGAGGGTTTCGTACCAGGCGTCCGGTTCGACAGGTGCCGTCGGTTCCCCGCTCTCGCCCGCGTCCCGGGCCGCCCCGGCCGGATCCTCCAGCAGGATCACCATCTTCTCGCCGGGCCGGTGCATGAAGAACCGCTCCCGGGCCTTCGTCTCGATGTACGCCTTGTCCTGCCACTTCTCGGCCTGGGTGGTCAGCTCGGCGATCAGCTCCCGTTGGGCCGCCTGCGCGGCCTCCATCCGTTCGATGTCCGCCTGCTGATCCAGGTAGACCCGGACCGGATAGGTGTAGGCCAGCGCCAACGCGATCAACACCGCGATGAGGACGGTGGCGCGTCCGGTGAGACCTCGGGGTCGGGGGGCGGCCAGCCGGGTCACCCCGCCGGCCGCCGCCCGCCTGGCGGCAGGCCGCTTGGCGGAGCGTACGCCCTCGGCACCGCGAGCGGCCGACGGCGCGCGACCGGCGGTACGCGACTGCGCGCGCACCCCGCCGTCGCGGACCGTGCCCCGGCCGGTGCCAGGGCGAGCCGGCCGGCGGGCCGGTCGCTGACCACCCGGCGTGCGGCGCTGGTGCATCACACCCCTCCCCCGAGGTCTCGCATCGGCTCAGGCGGAACGGTAGCGCGGGAAAGCGCCCGCGCCGGCGTACCGCGCCGCGTCGGCCAGCTCCTCCTCGATCCGCAGCAGCTGGTTGTACTTCGCCACCCGGTCCGAACGGGCCGGGGCACCGGTCTTGATCTGGCCGCAGCCGGTGGCCACCGCGAGGTCGGCGATGGTGGTGTCCTCGGTCTCGCCGGAACGGTGGCTCATCATGCACTTGAAGCCGGCCCGGTGGGCCAGGTCGACGGCGTCCAGCGTCTCGGTGAGCGAGCCGATCTGGTTGACCTTCACCAGGACGGCGTTGGCGGCCTTCTCGGCGATGCCCCGGGCGATGCGCTGCGGGTTGGTGACGAACAGATCGTCGCCGACGATCTGCACCCGGCCACCGATCGCGGCGGTGAGCGTCTGCCAGCCGGTCCAGTCGTCCTCGGCCAGCGGGTCCTCGATCGACACGATCGGGTACGCGTCGGCGAGCTTGGTGTAGTACTCGCTCATCTCCTCGGCGGTCTTGGCGACCCCCTCGAAGGTGTACGTCCCGTCGGAGAAGAACTCGGTGGCCGCCACGTCGAGGGCGAAGACGATGTCGGTGCCGAGCCGGTAGCCGGCCTTCTCCACCGCCTCGGCGATCAGGTCCAGCGCGGCGGCGTTGGTGGGCAGGTTCGGGGCGAAGCCGCCCTCGTCACCGAGCCCGGTCGACAGGTCCTTCTTCTTCAGCACCGACTTCAGCGCGTGGTAGACCTCGGCACCGGAACGCAGCGCCTCCCGGAAGCTCGGCGCACCGATCGGCGCGATCATGAACTCCTGGATGTCGACGTTGCTGTCGGCGTGCGCCCCACCGTTGAGGATGTTCATCATCGGCACCGGCAGCAGGTGCGCGTTCGGCCCACCGAGGTAGCGGAACAGGCTCAGCTCGGCGCTGCCGGCCGCGGCCTTCGCCACCGCGAGCGAGACGCCCAGGATGGCGTTGGCGCCCAGCTCGGACTTGTTGTCGGTGCCGTCGATGTCGAGCATCTTCTGGTCGATGACCCGCTGCTCGCTGGCCTCGTAGCCGATCAGCTGGTCGACGATCCGGTCCTCGATGTTGGCGACCGCCTTCTCCACTCCCTTGCCCAGGTAGCGGCCCTTGTCACCGTCGCGCAGCTCGACCGCTTCGAAGGCGCCGGTCGAGGCGCCGGAAGGCACGGCCGCCCGGGAGATCGTCCCGTCGTCCAGCCCGACCTCGACCTCGACGGTCGGGTTACCCCGCGAGTCCAGGATCTCCCGAGCCTCGATTACCTCGATGGTTGCCACTGAGTCGCTCCTCTTGTGTGGTCTCGTCCGGTATCGGCCGCGACGGTGCGGCTGAGGCAGGTGTGTTGAACGCAGCGTATCGGTCACCGCCTGCCCACACCGCGACCGGGCCGCACTGGTCCGTAGGGACGGGTCGGACATTCCCGGATTCTCGTGCGTCAACCGACAACGGGTTTGCACGAGCGGGATCCGATCGATCAGGCTGGTCACCATGCCCGCCCCCTCGGCCACCCTTCGTGCGCTCGCCGCGTCAGTCGTCGTGTTGCTCAGCGTCACGGGCTGTCAGGCTCTGGACGACGCCGGGCGGGCCATGGGGCGGACCGACATCGTCAACGATCTGGCTGCCCGGATGAATCGGGCGCTGGAGCTGACCTACTCGGCGGAGTACCAGCTCGGCGGAGGGCGGACCGCCCTCATCGCGCAGGACCCGGACCGGTCGGCGTACGAGTGGCCGGGCGGGAAGCTGACGGCCACCGCCGAGGCGACGGCCCGCTGCGACACCGAGGGCAAGCGTACGGTCTGCACCCTGCACGCCCCGCCCGCCGCCGACAGCAACCCCTCGACGGTCGTCTACGCCGCCGCCGAGCGGGAAGGTCTGGTCACCCCGCCGATGGTGATGGGGTTGCTGACCGCCGCCGGCCTGGACCCGGGCGCGGTGATCACCCAGAGCGGCACCACCGTCGCCGGTCTCCTCGCCACCTGTGTCGAGGTGCAGCAGGCCGTCGAGAACTTCTCCGCCTGCGTGACAGGTGAGGGGGCGCTGGGCAGCTTCACCGGCCGGGTCGACGGCGAACCTGTGGAACTGGCGCTGAGCCGATTCCAGGAGCAGGTCGACGGGGCGACCTTCGAGCTGCCGCAGGGCGCCGGGATCGTGGACCGCCGTCGGGCCGGCTCCTGAGCCTCAGCACCCCAACAGGGTGCGCAGGTGGCGCGGCGGTGGGCAGTTGTGGGCCAACATCGCGTCGTGCCAGTCGCGGAGCGACACCTCGGCCGGACGGGCTGCGGCAATCTCCGCCACCTCGCTGTAGCCGACGAAGTAGGTGGACAGCTGAGTGGAGGTGAGCAGGGCACGTCGCCACTTGCCCGCCGCCTCGCCCTCCTCCTGGAAGCCGCGTCCGGTAAGCAGCGCCATCGCCTCGGCCTCGGGCAGCTCCTCGGCGTGCACCAACTGGTCGAGCAGCGCGTTGAGGGTCATCCGCAGCTGCATCTTGAGCTGCTGCAGACGCACCGGCAGACCACCGAAGCCGTGCTCGGACATCACCTGCTCGGCGTAGACCGCCCAGCCCTCCACGAACGGGCCGGAACGGGTCAGCGCCCGTACCCGGGTGGAGCCCAGGTGGCGGCGGGCGTGGGCGAGCTGCAGGAAGTGCCCCGGCATCGCCTCGTGCACGGTCAGATTGCGGATCATGTGGTCGTTGTACTCGCGATAGAACGAGTCCACCCGGTGCGCCGGCCAGTCCGCCGGGGTGGGCGCGATGCAGTAGAACGTGGGCACCTCGGCCGTCTCCAGCGCACCGGGCGCGTCGCAGTAGGCCACCGCCACGCCCCTGGCGAACTCCGGCATCACCTGGATCACGCACGGGTCCTCCGGCACGGTGACCAGGTCGTGGGCGCGGACGAAGTCGCTCGCCTCGTCCATGGTGATCGAGGCCAGGTCGACGATTGTGTGATCGTCCGGATGTTCGGCGGCGAGCAGGTCCAGGGCTCGGCGTACCGCCTCGTCGTCGGCCGGGCCGCCGACCAGTTCGACCGCCGCCGCGCGGATCTCCTCGCCGACCCGGTCCAGGTTCTCCCAGGCCCGGCGCTGGATCTCGGCGGCGCTCAGCTCGGTGTCGAGGGCGTACCACAGCCGCGCCTCCCACCGGCGGCGGCCCAGTCGCGGATCGCGGCCGGGCCCCGCGTCGGCGGCCAGACCGACGCGCAGCCAGGCGACGAACTCCTCCAGCGCGGCGATCGCGCCGGTGGCCGCCGGCTCGACCTGGTCCAGCAACGCCGGTGCCTGAGCGAGCAGCGCCGGCACCTCGTCACGGATCAGCGCGGCTGCGCCGGTGAACTGCCCGACGGCCGTCTCGGCGTGCACGCGGGGCATGTCACGCAGCGTCGCGCGCGCGGTGGCCAGGGCATCCGGTACGGCGGTCAGCCGGCCGACAAGCGCGGTCAGCCGTTGCTCGGCCGGCGCGTACGGCCGGACGAGGAGCCCGTTCAGCAGTGGCCCGGGGTTGTGCACGAGCGGATTCCACTCGTGTTCGCGAATCTCGGTCAGCTCGAACAGTTGCCGGTCGACGAGCGTGGACAGCAGCGCATGATCCACCCGCTCCTCGACATCGAGGGAATCTCCGTCGGTCTCACACAGCACACTCGCCGCGTCGACGAGCATCGCCCGGTCCCCCGCGACAGCGTCAGCACTCAGATCCGGCAACCGATCATCGAACCGATGATCCCCGGCCACCCCGGCCAACCCCGGCCGACTGACCAGCAGCGCCTCGACGATCCGCTCCGCCACCACCTCGAACCGCTCCATCCCCCGACCCTACCCACCGGGCCGACCCCCCGACGCCACGCTTGTCGATCAAGAGCTTTGCGTCTGACAGGGCAGCGATTCAGACGCAAACTTCTTGATCAACTCGACGGGGTGGGGGGTTGGGGTGGGGGTTCGGGGGTGGGGAGGGTTTTGGCGTAGGTGAGGGTGGTGTGGCGGAGGGCGGATTCCGGGTTGAGGCCGGCGGCGTGGGCATTGGCCACTGTGGAGAGGAGGGTGGCGCCCAGGGTCTGTTCGGGGGTTGGTTGGGTTTCGGGGGTGGGGAGGGGAGCGATGAGGTTGGCGCGGGTGGCGCGTTCCAGGATCTGGGTGGCCAGGGAGAGGGCCGGTTGGCTCAGGGCGACGCCGTCCAGCACCGACTTACGAGCCTTCTCGGCCTGCTTGATCCGCTCCCAGTTGGCGGTGATCTCCTCCAGGCTGCCTGCCTCGGCACCGGCGAAGACGTGCGGGTTACGGCGGATCATCTTGTCGACCAGGCCACCGGCCACGTCGTCGATGGTCCACCGCTCGTCCTCGGGCAACTCCTCGGCCAGCCGAGCGTGCAGCACCACCTGGAGCAGCACGTCGCCCAACTCCTCGCGAAGCGAGTCGGTGTCCGAGGCGACGATCGCGTCGTACGCCTCGTAGCACTCCTCCAGCAGGAAGCCGGCCAGGCTCTGGTGGGTCTGCGCCCGCTTCCAGGGATCGCCGCCGGGCGAGAGCAGCCGGTCCAGCACCGCCACCGCGTCGAGCAGCCGGGCACCTGGCGGATCCCAGGAGCCGTACATCAGCTCCATCTCGGCCAGGCCCGGCTCCCGGGCCAGCCGCAGGCCGAGTTCCCGGGCCAGCGCCTCGTCACCGGCCGGGCCGGCCAACCAGACCACCGTGTCGTGCGCCGCTGCGGCGTCCAGCAGCGCCGGCACCACCGGGCCGTCCGGCACCCGCACCTGCCCGCCCGCCGACCGGATCGCCGTGGTCAGCTCACTCTCCGCCCCGGCCAACACCACAGCGGCGCGTACGACATCCCAGGCGGCTGCCGTCAGCAGACCGGCCGGCAACCGGGGTGAGGTCACCAGCAGGACGATCCGAGGCATGCTCAGCCGTGCCCGTGACCCGCGTGGTCCCCTTCGTCCGCGTGGTCCGCCAACTGCGGCTTCGGGGTGGAGACGTCGGTGACCGCCGTGGAGGCCGGCTCACCGAGCGGCACGCCCACCGCGACGATCGGAGTCGCACCCGAGAAGCTCAACACCGGGAACACCAGCGGACGGTAACGGGGGTTGACCGTCACGTCGTACGCCTCGACCGCCTCGGCCAGCGAGTTGCGGTTGGCCAGCGCGTAGCGCAGCTGCTCACCGTCGAGCTGGCCGGCGGCCTCCTCGACGGTCACCTCGGCCGGCACCGCGCCGGCCCGCTTGCCCGCGTTGACCAGCTCGGTCAGCTCCTGCTGGGTCGGGGCCACCGGCTCGCCGACCGGAATGCCGGACAGGCAGCTGTAGAGCTCGGCGGTACGCCGCACGTACTCGGTCTCGGGGTTCATGCCGACACCCTGGGCGATCTGCGCGGGATCGACGACGTTCTGGGGCCGGTAGTTCTCGGCGGCGGAGACCCGCTCGCACACCTCGCTGAGCACCAGAACGCTCACCACCTCGCTGCGCCCGGGCAGCCGCGGCTGCTGCCCCGGCATGGCCGCGTCCTCCTCGGTCGGCGCCGGGTTCTTCGTCCGCGCGTCGTCGATGAGCGCGGTGACCGCATCCTCGGTGATCGAGTGATCACCGATGTAGGCGGCGACACCGGGTTCGGAACGACACGCGGAGAGGGCAACCAGGCCGACCGCCACGCTGGCGACGGCGACAAGACGGCGAGCACGCATTCCGTCACTCTCTCATGACCGGTTCCCGCCCTGCCTGGGAGGGTTCCGCCGGAGCCGACTGGTGGGTCAGCGGGCTCCGGCAGTCGCGGATCAGCGGGCTCCGGCGGTGGCGGGTCAGCGGGCTCCGGCGGTCGCGGGCTGGGCGGCGGTGGGGGCACCGAGGACGTCGGAGAGCAACTGGGCACACCAGTCCAGCAGGGCCTGGTCGCGCAGCGGCTCCCCACCGATCCGGCGGGTCGTCGGACGCGGAACGCTCACCTGGTCCAACGCGGTCTTGTAGACCGAGTCGGGGTGGTAGCGCTTGAGCCGCATCTGCTTCGAGTCGGGCAGCGGCAGCGGGCTGAAGCGCAGGTGTTTGCCCTGCACGCTGACGTCGGTCAGGCCGTAACGGCGGGCCAGCAGCCGGAACCGCGCCACCGCGATCAGGTTCTGCACCGGGGCGGGCGGTTCGCCGTACCGGTCGGTCATCTCGGCGGCCACCTCGCGCAGCCGCTCCTCGTCGCGGGCCTCGGCGAGCTTGCGGTACATCTCCAGGCGCAGCCGTTCCACACCTACGTAGTCGTGCGGCAGGTGCGCATCCACCGGCAGGTCGATCTTGACGTCCGTCTCCTCCTCGGGCTGCTCGCCCTTGAACGCCGACACCGCCTCGCCGACCATCCGGACGTACAGGTCGAAGCCGACGCCCTCGATGTGACCGGACTGCTCGCCGCCGAGCAGGTTGCCGGCGCCCCGGATCTCCAGGTCCTTCATCGCCACGTACATGCCGGCGCCCAACTCGGTGTGCTGGGCGAT
Organism: Micromonospora gifhornensis; assembly: GCF_016863515.1. Classification (GTDB taxonomy): domain Bacteria; phylum Actinomycetota; class Actinomycetes; order Mycobacteriales; family Micromonosporaceae; genus Micromonospora; species Micromonospora gifhornensis. Next base: position 98,645 of record NZ_BOPA01000006.1, on the reverse strand, counting down.
GGTGGCCAGCCGCTCGTGGGCGTGCTCGGTGAGCGGCTTGTCCGGCGGGTAGAGGAAGTACGCGTACGCCCGTTCCCGCCCCCGGCCCACCCGGCCCCGGATCTGGTGCAGCTGGGCCAGGCCGAGCAGGTCGGCCCGCTCCACGATCAGGGTGTTGGCGTTCGGGATGTCGATGCCGGATTCGACGATCGTGGTGCAGACCAGGACGTCGAACTCCTTCTCCCAGAAGCCGACCATGACCTTCTCCAGGGCGTCCTCGCCCATCTGGCCGTGCGCCACCGCGACCCGCGCCTCGGGCACCAGTTCCCGCAGCTTGCGGGCGGTCCGCTCGATCGACTCGACCCGGTTGTGCAGGTAGAAGACCTGGCCGTCGCGGAGCAGCTCACGGTGGATCGCGGCGGCCACCTGCCGGTCGTCGTACGCCCCGACGGCGGTGAGCACCGGGTGCCGCTCCTCCGGCGGGGTGGCGATTGTCGACATCTCCCGGATGCCGGTGATCGCCATCTCCAGGGTTCGCGGGATCGGGGTGGCCGACATGCTCAACACGTCGACGGCGGCCCGCATCGACTTCAGGTGTTCCTTGTGCTCGACGCCGAAGCGCTGCTCCTCGTCGACGATCACCAGCCCCAGCGACTTGAACCGGGTGGAGGCCGCCAGCAGCCGGTGAGTGCCGATGACGATGTCGGCCGTGCCGTTGGCCACCATCTCCAGCGTCTGCTCGGCCTCCTTAGGGGTCTGGAACCGGGACAGCTGCCGGATGGTCACCGGGAACTGGCTCATCCGCTCGGCAAAGGTGTTGTAGTGCTGCTGCACCAGCAGGGTGGTCGGCACCAGCACGGCGACCTGCTTGCCGTCCTGCACCGCCTTGAACGCCGCGCGTACCGCGATCTCGGTCTTGCCGTAGCCGACGTCGCCGCAGATCAGCCGGTCCATCGGGACGCTCTGCTCCATGTCCCGCTTGACCTCGTCGATGGCGGCGAGCTGGTCGGGCGTCTCCTGCCAGGGAAAGGCGTCCTCCAACTCCCGCTGCCACGGCGTGTCCGGCCCGAAGTTGTGCCCCTTGGACGCCTTGCGGGCGGCGTAGAGCTGGATCAGCTGGGCGGCGATCTCCTTGACCGCCTTGCGGGCGCGGGCCTTGGACTTCTGCCAGTCCGAGCCACCCATCTTGTGCAGGGTGGGCTGCTCGCCGCCGACGTACCGGCTGAGCTGGTCGAGCTGGTCGGTGGGGACGAAGAGGCGGTCGCCCGGCTGGCCGCGCTTGCTCGGGGCGTACTCGATGACCAGGTATTCGCGGGACGCGCCGTTGACCGTGCGCTGCACCAGTTCCACGTACCGGCCGATGCCGTGCTGCTCGTGCACCACGTGGTCGCCGGCCCGCAACTCCAGCGGGTCGATGGTGTTGCGCCGCCGGCTCGGCATCTTGCGCATGTCCCGGGTCGAGGCACCCCGACCACCTGTGACGTCGTTGCCGGTGAGCAGCACGAACCGGGCCGCCTCGTCGACGAAGCCACCGGTCAGGCTGCCGCAGGTGACCAGCAGCTCGCCGGGGGCGGGCGCGGCCGGCACCTGCTCGGTCAGCCGGGCACCCAGGCCACCGTCGCGCAGCACCTCCACCGCCCGCTGGGCGGGACCGTGCCCCTCGAAGACCAGCACGATCGACAAGCCTTCGCCGGCCCACCGCTTCAGGTCGTCGACCACCCGGGCCGTCTCACCGTGGTAGAGCGGTGCCGGCTGGGCGGCGAGCGTCACCGCGATCGCGTCGTCCGGGGTGACGTCGACCGTGTCCGGTGCGTCCTCCCAGGGCTCCCGGGCAGCCGCGGCACCCGGCTCCGCCAGCCCGAAGGGGGACAGCGTCCACCAGGGCTGGCGCAGGGTCGCGGCGTGCGCGCGTACGTCGGCCAGGGTTCGGAAGGCGGCGGCGCCGAGGTCGATCGGGGCCTTGCCTCCGACGGCGGCCGCGGCCCAGCTGGCCGCCAGGAACTCGTCCGAGGTACGCACCAGGTCGTGCGCGCGGGTGCGGATCCGCTCCGGGTCGCAGAGCAGGACGTGGGTGCCCCTGGGCATGCAGTCCAGCAGCAGTTCCATGGAGTCCGTGCCGATCAGCGCCGGGGCGAGGGACTCCATTCCCTCCACCGGTACGCCGCCGGCCAGCTTGTCCAGGATCTCGGCCAGCTCCGGGTGCTGCTGCGCCAGCGCGGCGGCCCGCTCGCGTACCGCCGGGGTGAGCAGCAGTTCCCGACAGGGCGGCGCCCAGAGCTGGGCGACCTGCTCGATGGTGCGTTGGTCGGCGACGGCGAAGGTGCGGATCTCCTCCACCTCGTCGCCCCAGAACTCGACCCGCGACGGATGCTCGTCGGTGGGCGGGAAGACGTCCAGGATGCCGCCGCGCACGGCGAACTCGCCCCGCTTGGTGACCAGGTCGACCCGGGCGTACGCCATGTCGGTCAACCGGCGGGCGACCTGCTCCAGGTCGGCCTCGTCCCCGGCGGACAGCCGCACCGGCTCCAGGTCACCGAGCCCCTTGAGCTGCGGTTGCAGCAGCGACCGCACCGGCGCCACGACCACCCGCAACGGCCCGGTACGCCCGTGCGCGTCGGTGGCGTCCGGATGCGCGAGCCGGCGCAGCACCGCCAGCCGGCGGCCCACGGTGTCCGAGCGCGGCGAGAGCCGCTCGTGCGGCAGCGTCTCCCAGCTCGGGAAGATCGCCACCTGCTCGGCCGGCAGCAGCGTGCCCAGCGCGGCGACCAGGTCCTCGGCCTCGCGGCTGGTCGCCGTCACCGCCAGCACCGGCCGCCCCGCGCCGCCACCCTGCTTGTCGCCGCCCTGCTTGCCGGCGCCCTGCTTGCCGCTGCCCTGCTTGCCGGTTCCGGTGGTGGGGTCGGCCGCGACGGCGGCTACCGCGAACGGGCGCAGCGCCGGCGGGGCGGTCAGGTCGAGCCCGTCGACCTGGGCCGCACCGGAGCGCGCCAGGTCACGGACCCGCGCCAGACCGGGGTCGGCAAGGGCGGCGGCGAACAGTCCGGTGAGCGCAGTCATGATCACTTCCGAGACGCGAGGACACGACGAGCACCCCGCGTCCGAACGGACGGGGGGTCATACCGGTCGACACTATCTCTCCGGGGCGACGATCCCGCGCCGTCCACGGCTGTTGCCGTGCTCGGGCTCACCCACGCGCACCGGAGAACATTGACGCTGTCGCCTGTCTCTGATCGGCTTCCCACGCTGGACGTCCGTATCCGTCTGACACCGGAGTACCGTGACCAACCCGCCACCCGGCTATCCGCCGCAACCGCCGTACGGCGGCCAGCCGCCAGCCGCGCCCCGAGCTCGCGCTGAGCGCCGTCCCGATCGGGATCCAGTTGTGGTTGTTCGGGCGTGCCCCGGTGCTGGCGCTGAGCCCGGCCGGGCTGTGGATCCGTACCCGGCCCACCCGCGGTCAGGCGGTCTGGTTGCCCTGGGAGGCCATCGCGCAGATCTCCCGTCGCCGCTGGCTCTTCGAGAAGATGCTCGTGGTCAAGCCCTACGATCCCCGGATACTGCCGAAGGCCGGCTTCTACACGGCGCTGGACAGTGCGGCGCTGAGCGCCCTGCACGGTTCCGGCCTGGTCGCCACCCTCAACTTCGCTGACAAGTCCGAGGCGGAGATCCTCGCCGCCGTCGCTCACTTCAGCGCCAACCGCTGCCACCTCACCTGAGGGCTCTCTTGATCGACTCCGTTACGCCGTAACGGCGGCTTCCCACCCCTGCGGATCCCACCGTTTCGGCGTAACGGCGCGCCTTCCGGCCGGGCCGGGGCTTGGGCGGGTAGATCAACGCTGCCACGCCCCGACGGTACCGACGTGGGATTGATCACCGCAGCCCCGTTTCGGCGGCCCGCACACCGGCGTTCGCTCGCGGACACCACCGTCCCGACCAGCACTGATATTCGCCGATCGACAGCCCGTGACGTTAAGAAGGGGCCCTTCCTATACAGAAAGCGATAACAAGGGTCCCCTCCTTTCAGCCGGGCTGACGCGGATACGATCGGGGGAAGTCGGACAGCGCTGTCCTTCGCACTACCGTGAGGAGCGCATGGTGACCGACCAGCACGATCACGACGGCCCCGACGCCGCCCTGCGCGCCGACATCCGCAGGCTGGGCACCCTGCTCGGGCAGACCCTGGCGCGCCAGGAGGGTCGGCCGCTGCTCGACCTCGTGGAGGAGATCCGCGCCCAGGTCCGTACCGACGCCCCGGCCGCCGCCCGCCGCCTCGGCGGGTTGGACGTGACCACCGGCACGAAGCTGGCTCGCGCCTTCTCCACCTACTTCCACCTGGCCAACATCACCGAGCAGGTGCATCGGGCCCGCGACCTGCGTCGACGTCGGGCCGTGCAGGGTGGCTGGCTGGACCAGGCGGCCAAGATGATCTCCGAGCGGGGAGTGCCGGCGGAGGAGATCGCCGCGGTGGCCCGCCGGTTGGCGATCCGGCCGGTCTTCACCGCCCACCCGACCGAGGCGGCCCGCCGGTCGATCCTGTCGAAGCTGCGCGCCATCGCCGACGAGCTGGACACCGAGACCGCGAACGCGATCCTCTACGGCGCCAGCGACGAGGGCCCGGCGAACCGTCGGCTGGCCGAGCTGCTCGACCTGATGTGGCAGACCGACGAGCTGCGGCTGGATCGTCCCGACCCGACCGACGAGGCCCGCAACGCCATCTACTACCTACGCGACCTGTACGCCGAGGCCGCCCCGCAGGTGCTCGACGACCTCGCCGAGACGCTGCGCACCCTCGGCGTGGAGACCTCACCGACGGCCCGCCCGTTGACCTTCGGCACCTGGATCGGCGGCGACCGGGACGGCAACCCGTTCGTCACCCCGACGGTCACCCGCGAGGTGCTGGCCATCCAGCACGAGCACGGGCTGACCGCCACCGAGGCGGCGATGGAAGAACTGATCAACGAGGTGTCGGTGTCCCGCCGGCTGCGCGGGGTGTCGCTGGACCTGTCCGCCAGCCTCGCCGCCGACCTGGACGCGCTGCCCGAGGTGGCCCCCCGGTTCCGCCGGGTCAACGCCGAGGAGCCGTACCGGCTCAAGGCCCGGTGCGTACGCGCCAAGCTGGCAAACACCCGGGCCCGGCTGCGTCAGGGCACCCCGCACGTGCCGGGGCGGGACTACCGGGGCTCGGCCGAGCTGATCGCCGACCTGGAGCTGCTGCGCGCCTCGCTGGCCCGCAACTCCGGTCAGCTCACCGCCGTGGGGCGGCTCGCCTCGACCATCCGTACGGTCTCCGCGTTCGGCCTGCACCTGGCGACCATGGACGTGCGGGAGCACGCCGAGAAGCACCACGAGGTACTGGCCCAGCTGTACGCGGCGGTCGGCGAGGTCGACGACTACCCGTCGTTGAGCCGGCTGGAGCGCACCAAGCTGCTCGCCGACGAGCTGACCGGCCGCCGACCGCTGTCGGCTGCGGACACTCCGCTGTCCGAGTCGGCCCGCAAGACGTTCGACGTGTTCAGCACCATCCGCGAGGCGCAGGACCGGTTCGGCAGCGAGGTCATCGAGTCGTACATCATCTCGATGACCCTCGGGGTGGACGACGTGCTCGCCGCCGTGGTGCTGGCCCGCGAGGCGGGGCTCGTCGACGTGCACAGCGGGCGGGCACGCATCGGCATCGTGCCGCTGCTGGAGACTCCCGCCGAGTTGAACGCCGGTGGTGAGCTGCTCGACGAGTTGCTGTCGCTGCCCGCGTACCGGGCGCTGGTGGCGGCCCGGGGTGACGTGCAGGAGGTGATGCTGGGCTACTCCGACTCCAACAAGGAGGCCGGCATCACCACCAGCCAGTGGTCCATCCACCGGGCGCAGCGGGCGCTGCGGGACGTGGCCGCCCGGCACGGGGTGCACCTGCGACTGTTCCACGGCCGGGGCGGCACGGTGGGTCGCGGCGGTGGCCCCACCCACGACGCGATCCTGGCCCAGCCGTACGGCACCCTGGACGGCGCGATCAAGGTGACCGAGCAGGGCGAGGTGATCTCCGACAAGTACACCCTGCCGGCGCTGGCCCGGGAGAACCTGGAACTGACCGTGGCCGCCGTGCTCCAGGCCACCCTGCTGCACACCGCACCCCGGCAGCCCGCCGAGATGCTGGAGCGCTGGGACGCCACGATGGACGCGGTCTCCGAGTCGGCCTACCGGTCGTACCGCTCGCTCGTGGAGGATCCGGATCTGCCGGCGTACTTCTGGGCGTCCACGCCGACCGAGCTGCTCGGCGCGTTGAACATCGGCTCCCGTCCGGCGAAGCGCCCGAACACCGGGGCCGGGCTGTCCGGTCTGCGGGCCATCCCGTGGGTGTTCGGCTGGACCCAGACCCGGCAGATCGTGCCCGGCTGGTACGGCGTGGGCTCCGGCCTGGCCGCCGCACGCGAGGCCGGGCTGGCCGACGTGTTGGCCGAGATGCACCGCAACTGGCACTTCTTCCGCACGTTCCTGTCGAACGTGGAGATGATGCTGTCCAAGACCGACCTCGGCATCGCCCGGCGGTACGTGGAGACCCTGGTCCCGAAGAAGCTGCACCCGATCTTCGACAAGATCGAGGCGGAGTACGAGCTGACCCGGCGCGAGGTGCTGGCCGTCACCGATTCACCGGACCTGCTGGAGAACTCCCCCGTGCTGCAACGCACCCTCGCGGTGCGCGACACCTACCTGGAGCCGCTGCACCACCTCCAGGTCGCGCTGCTGCGGCAGTACCGCGACTCCGGTGCGGCCGGTCGGGCGGTGGTCACCGCACCGGGCGGCCGGCGCGCCCCCAACGACGGTACGGCGCTGGAACGTGCCCTGCTCACCACCGTCAACGGCATCGCCGCCGGCATGCGCAACACCGGCTGACGCCGGCATCATCTGGCGAAACGGCGAACCGGCCCGAGCGACAGCTTGGGCCGGTTCGCCGTTCACGAGTTCTCAGACGGTCGCCGGGAGCGCCTCCACGGCCATGGCGAGCGAGCCGAGCAGCGCGGCGTCCTGCGCGAACGCCGACAGGACGATCTCCGGCTGGTACGGCAGCGCGTGGGTCAGCCGCTCGATGAGCAACTCCCGCACCACCTCGTTGCCGGCGACGCTGCCGACCAGCACGATCCGGTGCGGGTCGAGCAGCAGGCAGCAGGTGACGAGGTGGCGGGCCAACTCGTCGACGCGCAGGCGCAGCTCGTCCCGGAACCGGCCGGGTTGGGCCGCGGCGGCGCAGAGCGCGGCGGCCTGCCCGGTCAGTCCGAGGCGCTGTGCCAACTCGTCCAGGGCCCGACCGGAGAAGGTCGCCTCCAGCATCGGCTCCAGACCGGCGGGCCAGCTGTGGTCGGTCAGACCGTAGGCGATCTCGCCGGCCGCGCCGTGGTGTCCGGCGATCACCTCGCCGCCGATCGTCACCGCTGCGGCCACGCCGGTCCCGAGCCCGATCACCAGGCCGGAATCGACGCCGCGCAACGCGCCGTGGCGCAGCTCGGCGTAGGCGGCGGCGTTGAGGTCGTTCGCCACCCGTACGGAGGCCACTCCGAGGTGGGCGCGGACCTCCTCGGCGAGGCGCAGCTGCTCCCAACCGGGGACGTTCGGTGCCAGTTCGATGGAGTGGTCGTGAACCACGCCGGGAGAGGCGATGCCGGCCGCCACGATCGTGCCGCCCGTACCGTCGGCGAGTTCCCGCGCCCGGTCGAGCGCCCGGGTCAGAGCCTGCTGCGCACCCTGCTCGGCGTTTGTCGGCAGGCGCTCGGAGACGAGCAGCCGACCATCGACGTCACCCACGCCGATCGCCATCTTCGTGCCGCCGAAGTCGATACCGAGCAGTCGCGGGTTTGCCGGTTGTTCCATGGTGATGTCAAATCGCCCTTCGGGCCGTCGGTCCAGGTGGTTCTGTGGTCGCGGTGACACAACTGCCGCTGTCACACGATGCTGTGTCTGCTGCCCGGTCACGGGCTCACCCTCGCCGCGACCGCCTCGGCCAGAGCCGCGTCGGCACGGTGCAGCCGTTCCCGCAGGGCATCCGCCCGCGCAGCCACATCGTCCATTATCGACCGCAGCTGCGCCACCTGCTCCCGTACTGCGGTCTCGCCCGGGCCGTCGGCCTGGGCGCGGCGGAGCACGAATTCGGGGCGGACGGCGGCGGCCAGCAGGTCACTGATCGCGACCTCGTCGAGCTGGTCGGCGATGCCGAGGTCGACCGCCGCGGTACGGACGTCCTCGACGGTCCAGGTGGCGGGCGCGCCGGCCCGTACCAGCCGGCCGAGCAGCGAGTGAGCGCCCCGGAACGGTACGCCGTGGCGGGCCAGCGCGTCGGCGGCGGCGGTCGTGGTGGCACCGGAGGCGACGATCTCCTCGCTGGTCGGCGGACGCAGCGGATCCAGTTCCGCGATCAGCCCGCCGAGCAGGTTGAAGAACCGGTACGCCCGGTCGTCGCTGTCCCAGAGCCGGGCCTGCACGTCGGTGGTGGCGTTGTTGGAGTCCTCCCACCAGGCGGCGCCGACGTTGTTGAGCACGCTGGCGGCGTCGGCCGCGGCAGCGCCGGCCATCGACACCAGGTGTTCCAGTACGACCGGGTTGCGCTTCTGCGGCATGATGCTGCTGCCCTGGGTGAACGAGCCGGGGGTGACCACCCAGCCCCAGGTCAGCCAGTCCATCAGGGTACGGGCCAGCCGGGCCCCGGTGGCCAGTGACTGCGCGTTGAGGGTGGCGACCCGGACCAGGTGATCGGCACCGGCCACCGCCTCGTAGGAGTTGACGACGAGCCGCTCGAAGCCGAGCAGGTCCGCCAGGCGGCGGGGCGAGATGTCCAGGTCGGTGCCGGCGAACGCGCAGGAGCCCAGGGGCGAACGGTTCATCTCGTCGAGCAGGTCGGCGTAGGCGACGCCCTCACCGGCCAGCGCCTCGGCGTAGCCGGCGAAGACGTGCCCGATGCTCGTCGGCTGGGCCGGACGTCGGTGGGTGTAGCCGGTGACCACCACGTCGGCGTGCCGATCGGCCCGGTCCAGCACGGTCCGGCCGGTCGCCAGCACCGCGTCGAGCACGGCGAGCAGCTGGTCGCGCAGCACCATCCGGAAGACCCCGGCGTCGAGGTCGTTACGGCTGCGGGCGAGTTGCACGCTGAGCTGGGAGGGCTCGACCCCGCAGGCGGCGGCGAGCCGCTTCTCCAGCGTGTAGTAGACGTCCTCGACGCTGCCGTCGTAGTCGAGGTCCTCGGGCCGGTCCTGGGCAAGGACGAGCAGACCACGCAGCATCATCGCGGCGGAGTCGGCGGGGATCAGGCCCTGCTCGGCGAGCATGACGACGTGGGCCTGGCTGGCCTTGACCATGGCCGGGTACAGGTTGGCGGCGTGATGCTCGAACACGACGCGCAGATGGTGCTGTTGGTACGTGGTCAGTGACGGGGTCATGGTGGCCTCCCAATGTGGTCCGTTGTCCTGCGCAGCCGACGAGTGGGTCACCCGACCGCCTGGTCCGACCTTCCGCTCCCGTCAGGTCGGTCGGACCAGGCCGGCCGGCCGGACCAGCCGGGCTGGTCCGTCCCTGGCGGGCTGGGTAACGGTGCTGCCAGCCACGCCTCGATCACCTCACGCAGCCGCGCGCCGGCCAGGTGGCGGATCCGTTGCCCGGCCGCCTCGCTGGCCAGCGAGACATGACCCGACCAGCCCTGCCAGGGGTCGGGTCGCGACTCGATGAGCACGTACGGGTACGGGGTGGGCAGCTTCGGCTTCGGCGGCAGGTCCGGTGTGGCGGACAGGTGCACCGCCTCGGGGTCGAAGGCGAGCACTGCCGAACTCTCGTACGCCCCGCCGTGTCCCCGGGCCGGCAGGGCACCGAAGATCTCGCCCGTCTCGTCCGGGCCGACCAGCTGGAACCAGTTGACAAGCAGCAGGCTCGCCAGGTGCCGGCCGGACACCCATTCCATCGCGGCACGGACCGTGGAGAGGTTGGCGTCGTGCCCGTTGACCACGAGCAGCCGGGGAAAGCCCGACTCCACGATGCCGGCGAGCACGTCGCTGAGGTAGCCCACGGCGATCTCGGGTCGCAGCGCCACCGTGCCCGGCCAGGGCCGGGTCTGGCCGGGGCAGGCGGCGTACGGCGCGGCGGGAAAGAGCACGGCGCGGGCCGTACCGGTGGCCAGTTCACCGGCGAACCCCTCGGCGAGCAGCAGGTCGGTGCCGAGCGGCAGGTGCGGACCGTGCCACTCGACCGCACCGACCGGCAGCACCGCGAGGTCGGCGGCCTCGGCCACGGCGGCCAGCGCGTGGCCGGGTACCCGGGTGATGGGCAGCAGTCCGCCCTCGGCCTTCCACCGTTCGATCAGTTCGTCCACTGCTCGGCCCTCCGGGTCGCGGTGCGGCTGCTCTCCAGCCGGCCGGAGAACCACATCACCACGAAGATCAGCGCCACCTGGAGCATGCCGTAGGCCGCGGCGGTGCCGAGTTCGAACGAGTACATCCGGTTGTTGATCGCCACCGAGATCGGCACGGTCGAGGAGGTGTAGATCAGCACCGAGGCGACGAACTCGCCGACACCGTGCACGAAGGCCAGCAACGCGCCGGCCAGCACGCCGGGCAGCATCAGCCGTACGGTGATGGTGTAGAAGGCCCGCAGCCAGGAGGCGCCGAGGTTACGGGCGGCCTCCTCCAGCGACGGGTCGATCAGCGCCAGCGCCGCGGAGCTGGACCGGAACACGATCGGCAGGAACCGCACGAAGTAGGCGAGCGGCAGGATCCAGAAGGTGCCGATCAGCACCTGCCCGAAGCTGAACGCGTTGCCGGTGCTGAAGGCCGAGATCAGGTTGATCGCGACGACAGTGCCCGGCAGTGCCCAGGCGATCATGACCGCCACGTCGAGCAGTCCACGGCCGATGAACTTCAGGCGCCGCACGGCGTACGCGACGAGCACACCGATCACCACACAACCGATGGCGGCGAGCAGGCTCATCTGCAGCGAGTTGAGGATCGGCTCGAACGCCTTGGGGTCGGAGAAGATGGTGACGAAGTTGTCCAGGGTGTACGTCTCCGGCAGCACCTGGGTGGTCCAGGTCCGGTTCTCGGAGAAGGCCACGAGGGCGATCGTGGCGACCGGGGCGAGCAGCACCATGGTGGCCAGTACCGAGGCGACCGGGGCGAGCCACCGGCCGATCGGGTTGGTCAGCTCCCGACGGTTCGCCGAGATGCCCTTCGACTGCGACTGGTAGCTGCGCCGACCCTCGTACCACCGCATCGCCAGCAGGAAGATGATGGAGACGATGCCCAGCACCGAGGCGTACGCCGAGGCCATCGGCAGGTCGCCGTTGGTGCGGTTGATGTAGATCTGCATCGTCATGGTCTGGCTGACGTTGAACAGCAGTGGCGCGGTGTAGGACGCCAGCGAGGTCATGAAGACCAGCAGCGACGCCGAGACCATCGCCGGGGTGAGCATCGGCAGCAGGACGGTGCGCCAGACCCGTACCCGGCCGGCGCCGAGGTTGTACGCCGCCTCCTCGACCGACGGGTCCATCCCGGCGAGCGCCGCGGCGGCCGCGAGGTAGAAGAAGGGGTACATGGTGAACGTGTGCACCACGAGCACCCCGGCGATCCCGTCGAAGGCCATGATCGGCCGCTCGGTGCCGAAGAGTGCCTGCAACCCCCGGGGCACGATGCCGATGTTGCTGTAGAGCAACTGGAACGACACGGCACCGATCAGCGGCGGCAGAGCGGCCGGCACCAGGATGATCGCCTCGATGAGCCGGCGACCGCGGAAGCTGAACCGCTTGAGCAGGAACGCCATCGCCACGCCGACGATGCCGCAGAGCAGCACGCTCGCCGCGGAGATGAACAGCGAGGTGAACAGCGACTCCCGGGCGACCCCGGAGGAGGTGAAGAACTGGAGGTAGTTGCGCGTGCCGTTCTCGCTGACGCTCTCCGAGAAGGTGGCGAACATCGGGTGCACGACGTAGCCGTAGAGCACCAGGACCAACGGCAGCACGAGCAGGTACGGGAACCACTGTGAGTTGGTGCCGCCGGCCAGGCGCTGGCGCAACCAGGCCAGCCGGGGCGGTGAAGTCTCGGGCATTACGGTCACGGCTTGACCACCCAGAGGCGTTCCCGGACCAGCCGCAGGCCCACCAGGTCACCGACGTTGATGCTCGACGGCGCATCGATGACGGCCGCCATCACCTCGGTGCCGTCGGCGTCCACGGTCAGGTTGGTGGCCATTCCGGTGAACTCGACATGGGTGACCCGACCCCGCAGGGCGGGCTCGTCCTCCCCACCGGCGATGGTGATGTGCTCGGGACGGACCGACACCAGCGCGGTGTCGCCCTCGGTGAGGCCGTGCCCCGGGGCGGCGCCGACCTCGAGGGTCGTGCCGTCGGGCATTCGCACCTCGACCCTGTTCTCACCGGCACCGGCCACCGGCAGGCTGAGCACGTTGCTGCGCCCGATGAAGCGGGCCACGAAGGCGTTCGCGGGCCGGTAGTAGATCTCCTGCGGGGAGCCGACCTGCTGGACCTTGCCGGACTGCATGACCGCGATCCGGTCCGACATCGCCATCGCCTCGGCCTGGTCGTGCGTCACGTAGATGGCGGTGTTCCCGCTCTCCCGCTGGATCCGCCGGATCTCGGTGCGGGTCTCCTCGCGCAGCTTGGCGTCCAGGTTGGACAGCGGCTCGTCGAGCAGCAGAGTGCGGGGCCGGATGACCAGGGCGCGGGCCAGGGCGACCCGCTGCTGCTGACCACCGGAGAGGGCGTCGATGCGTCGGGCGCCGTACCCGGAGAGGTGGACCTGGGCGAGCGCCTCCTCGACCCGGCGGTCCCGCTCGGCGCGGGAGACCCGGCGGACCCGGAGGCCGTACGCGACATTCTGCGCCACCGTCATGTGCGGAAAGAGCGCGTAGTTCTGGAACACCATGCCGGTGTCCCGCTTGTTCGGCGACAAGTGCGTGACGTCGTCGTCGCCGAAGTGGATCTGCCCGGAGGTCGGGAAGTAGAAGCCTGCCACCATCCGAAGGGTCGTCGTCTTGCCGCAACCACTGGGTCCGAGCAGCGTGAAGAACTCGCCGGCGCCGATGGTGACGGTGACATCGTCGACCGCCGCGGCATCGCTCGACTTGTCGAAGCGCTTGCTGACGGCAGTCAGCCGGACATCGATCATTTCTGGGTCCTTCCAGGACGGAGCCGGGTCGTGCCGGGGGGCACGACCCGGACCCCTGTCAACTCAGCCCTTGTCCTTGATCTCGGCGTTCCAGTGAGTGATCCACGCCGTCTCGTTCTTGCCGATCACGTCCCAGTCGACGTCCATCGGCTTGAGGTTGAGGTTGGCCAGCCACTCCGGCTTCTCGCCGATCTCCACCGCGGGGATCTGGAAGTAGTCCTTGGCGAGCGTGGCGCGCAGCGAGTCGTCGAAGAGGAACTCCAGGAACTTCTGCGCGGCGGCGGTGTTGCCACCCTTGACCGCGGCGACACCGTCGACGAGCACCGGAGCGCCGGAGGCCGGCATGATGTAGTCGAACGGCATGCCCTCGTTGGCCTGCAGCAGCACGTCCTGCAGGTTCCAGGCGCTCACCACGCCCTGCTCACGCGACATCTTGAGGTAGAGGTCGGCCGGGTTGGCGGCGTACTCGACGGTGTTGGCGTCGAGCTTGAGCAGCCACTCGTAGCCCGGCTGCGGGTTGGAGCCGTCCGGCGAGAGCCGCTGGATCATCGAGGAGTAGATCGAGCGCATGGTGCCGGAGGCAGCCACGTCCCGGATGATGATCTTGTCTTTCCACTTCGGGTCGATCAGGTCGTCCCAGTCCTGCGGCGCGGTCTGCGGGGTCAGCGCCTTGTTGTTGTACATGATGATCTCGGGCAGCAGGATCTCGCCGAACCAACGGCCCTGCTCGTCCTTGTAGCGCGCGTCCATCTTCGCCGCGAACGAGGGCTGCCACGACTCCAGCAGGTCCTCCGAGGCACCGGCGGCGAGACCCTGCTGGGTGCCGCCCCACCAGACGGACGCCTGCGGGTTGGCCTTCTCGGCCCGGACCCGCTCCAGGACCTCCTGGGCGCCCATGTTGAGCACCTCGACCTTGCCCTTGTACTCGGGGTTCTTGGTCGTGAACTGCTCGACGACGTAGTCGGTGACCGACTTGTCGCGGGCGCTGTAGATGACGAACTTCTCGGCCGTCGGTGTGCCGGACGAGCCGGTGTCCTTGTCGTCACTGCCGCCGCAGCCTGCGGTGACAGCCAGCATTGCGCCGATCGCGATGGCAATGGCCAAAGGACGACGTCTCATTGGTACCTCCACTTGACGGGGGGATCTATTGGAGATTTCCGATAGATAGCTGCAAATCGGGCTCCGGAGCATGCCGGAGGGTGTGGGCCGCCGGTTGCGGCACGGATCGGAGATCGAGGCCGACGGAGCGGGCCACGTCGTGGCCGGCCGCGCCGACGCGTACGGGGTCGCGAAGGTGCGGCAGGGTGCCCGTGGGAATCGGTGCTTGGGGTCGGTGGTGGTGCGGGGGTGGCGGTTCTTCCGGGTGGCGGTTCTTCCGGGGTAGGGGACGAGGGTGGCGGTTGCAGGGGTGTGGGGGTCGGGTTACGAGGGTGTGGTCAGGGCAGTGAGGGCAGCGGGACCGCAGCCGAGAGCGCGTAGCTGATCGCTCCGTGCAGTACGGCCTGGTCCCCGAGGGTGGCTCGACGCACCTCGGTGGGTGCGGGGGTCTTGGCGGCGAGAAGGCTCTGGATCTGTTCGAGCGCGGCGTCGTCAAGCTCGGCGGCGGCACCGCTGAGCAGCACCATCCCCGGGTCGATCACGCAGACACAGGAGAGGATGAGCCGCGCCCAGGCGTCGAGGACCTCGTCGAGATATTCGCGGGCCGGCTTCGACGTGGCGGCGAGCTGGATCAGCTCCCGTACCGGTGACTCGGGTCGACGGCCCGGGTGCAGCGCGACCAGCCGCTCCGTGATCGCGTTCACCGACCAGCGGGCCTCGAACTCGCCGACGCCGCTGTAGCTGCGCGCCGGCGCGGCGTCCACCGGCATGAAGCCCACCTCGCCCGCGGCTCCGCTGGCTCCGCGCCGGACCTTGCCGTCGAGCACGAGCCCGGCGCCGATGCCGTCGGCGACGTGGATCAGCAGCAGGTTGGCGACGTCGGCGCCGGCACCGGCCACGCACTCGCCGGCGGCCATCAGGTTGACGTCGTTGTCGACGACGACCGGTACGCCGAGTCGCTGTTGGACCGACTCGCCGATCGGCCACGCCTCGACCAGCCCGACCGACGGCGCGAGGCGTACCGCGCCGTTGGTGGAGACGCCCGGCACCGCGATCGCCACGCCGCGCAGTGACGGCAGGTTGTCGCCGACCAGGTCCAGGACGAACGTGCAGACGGTCTCGACCACGTCGCCGCCGAACCGTGCGGTGCGGTGCGCGATGATCGCGCCCTCGCTGTCGGCGATCTCGCAACTGATCCGGGGTGGTTCGAGCGAGACCGCCGCGACGAGTTCGGCACGCGGGTTGAACTCGAGCATCTCCCGCGGTCGCCCGGTGGTGGGTGCGCCCGGCCCTCGCTCGATGAGATAGCCCTCGGCGATGAGCTCCCGCACGAGTGCGGTCACCGTCGCTGCGGGGAGGCCGGTCATCTCGGCCAGGTCCACGCGGGACAACAGCCGCGCCTGCCGGGCAGCCAGGATCACCGAGAGACGCTTGATCTCGCGGGACCGCTCACGGCTGACCGGACTGGTCGGTGCTCTGTCAGACACAGTTTCTTCCTACTGAGAAAAAAGTGGGCCGTCAAGTAACGAGATGATCTCAGCTCCGACCTGCGGAAACGAAGCATCGATGAGGGATCACCGGCTGGCCATCGCGCCTTAACGCACAGATCGGACCGCAAGGGAGAAGTCGATCGCCTTAAATCGGGCGCAAAGGGGCCGCAAGGGTCCGATGTGGCGACAGCCCACCGCCCCTGAACAGGGGGATCGTTTTTTCGAAGAAGTAAGAAAGTCCCTCGGACCTATTGACTACCGGAGTCCAAGATTCCTAGCGTTACGGCCCGAAGGCCTTCACGGTGGACCTACCCCCACCACCGTCCGCACCGCTCACGCCGTGACGGTGCGCGTGCACGAACGACCCGTCTAGCAACCATCACTCGTGGAGACCGCAGTGGTCTCCAGTGGACAGCTGTCCGTCGTCAGGGCCGGCACGAGCCAGGTGTCAGGGGGCCTCGGCCGGGCCTGCATCCGTCCCAGACGCAAGCGCTCCCATACGAAGAGGTATGCCCATGAGATGGCGCACTCCGGCGACAATCGCCATGTGCAGTCTGCTCTCGTTGGGCCTGGCCGCTCCGGTTCAGGCTCACCCCAAGGACTCGCCCAAGCACCCGTCCCCCTCAAAGGCCCAGCCGAAGGGTCCGGACAAGAAGTCCGACAAGCCGATCGACCTGGACATCATGTTCATCGGCGCCCACCCCGACGACGAGGCCGGTCAGCTCGGCATGCTGGGATACTGGAACGAGTATCACGGTATGAAGGCCGGCGTCATCACCACCACTCGTGGCGAGGGTGGCGGTAACGCCACCGGCTTCGAGGAGGGCCCGGAGCTCGGCATCCTCCGGGAGGCCGAGGAGCGCAAGGCCGTCGCCTACGCCGGCATCGAGCACATCTACAACCTCGACGCCCTCGACTTCTGGTACACCGCCAGCGCTCCGCTGACCGCCGAGGTCTGGGGCTACGACGAGACGCTGTCCCGCATCGTGCGGGTGCTGCGGACCACCAAGCCCGAGGTCATCCTCACGATGAACCCCTCGGCCACCCAGGGCAACCACGGTAACCACCAGGAAGCCGCGATGCTGGCCGTGGACGCCTTCTACGCCGCGGCCGACCCGAAGAAGTTCCCGGAGCAGATCACCAAGGAGGGCCTCGAGCCCTGGCGGGTCTCCCGGATCTTCCAGACCGGTGGCAGCGGCTCCGGCAACATGGGTCCCTCCTGCGAGACCAGCTTCACGCCGGCTGAGGCCAGCAACGTCATCTTCGGCACCTGGCAGGGTTACGAGTCGGCGCGTCACGACGGCAACCGGTGGAACACGGTCACGACCTGGGCCCGCCGGGAGTACGTGTCGCAGGGCTGGGGCAACAGCTCCTTCCCGACGACCAACCCCGACAACATCGGCTGCAACCGGCTGACCCTGATCGACACCCGCACCCCGTTCCCGGACCCGAACGTGGGCGCCGGCACCGGTGCGCTCCAGGGCGCCACCCTCCGTGCCCCGGGCGGTCTGCCGCTCGGCACCGAGATCCACGTGCGTCCGGAGAAGTGGGAGGTGCTCGCCGGCAAGTCCATCAAGGTGGACACCGTCCTCTACGCCACCCAGGACATCAAGGGTGCCAAGGTCTCGCTGCAGGTTCCGGCCGGCTGGCGGGTCAGCGGCAACGGCAACGTCGGCACGCTGAAGAAGGGCAAGGAGGTCGTGAAGAGCTTCACGGTCACCCCGCCCGCGCAGCTCCCGGTGGGCACCCGCTTCAAGATCGAAGCGACGATGACCAGCAACAAGGACGGTAGCGGCACCAGCAGTGGACGGGTGCAGGCGACCGCTCCGGTTCGGGGCACCCTCGAGCCGCTGGAGGAGATCGCGGACTTCCGGGCGTGGACCGAGCAGAAGGGCGTCAAGCAGCTCGACGCCCTCATCGAGTCGCTGCTCAACATCCCGAGCGGCAAGAGCCGCAGCGTCCGGGTGGACCTGGCCAACCACAGCGACACCGTCCAGTCCGGCACCGTCCGGCTGAACCTGCCGGCCGGTTTCTCGGCGAACCCGCAGCAGCTGCCGTACAGCGGGCTCCAGCCCGGTGCCCGTAGCTCGGTGACCTTCACGGTGACCAACACCGACGCCACGCTGCCGACCGCCAACCGGGCGCCGGACAACGGTGCGTACCGGCTGCAGATCGAAACCACCTACAACGGTGGCAGCGCCACCGAGCCGGGTGCCTTCAACCTGGTGCCGACCACGGTGATCCCGAAGGCCAGCACCGCGCCGACCGTCGACGGTCACGGCCACAGCCACGAGTACACCGGCGAGGTCATCGACATCTCGACGCGCTGGGAGGGTACCGCCACCACGGCGGCGGACATCTCCGGCACCGCGCAGGTCACCCACACCGACGACGCCCTGTACGCCATCTTCAACATCACCGATGACGTGCTCGGCCGGTTCCTGCTGCCGGAGGACTGCAAGCGTCCGCGTCGTGCCGACGCCGTCGAGTTCGGTATCGACCCGCGGGGCAACTCGGCGAACACCTCCACGGTGTTCAACGTGGCGCTCTTCCCGGCCACCGACGACCCGGCCAACGGCAACCCGCCGTGCTTCGCCCGGGAGCGGGACAACCACCAGGGTGGCCCGGAGACCGCACCGGGTCTCGAGGTCGCCTCGGTTCTCACCGGTACCGGGTACCAGATCGAGGTCAAGGTTCCGTTCAGCGTGCTGCCGGACACCATCGACCCGAACAACATGGGCATGAACATCCTGGTCAACGACTCGGACACGCAGGACCTGTCCACGCAGACCCGGATCGGCTGGTCGACCTGGAGCGGCGTGCGGGCCGACGCGTGGCGCTGGGGTGTCGCCACCCTGCCGGGCCTGCCGGCGCGGCCGGCGGCGCCGAAGGCTCCGATCATGCCCGACACCGCGGCGCAGAGCGTCAAGTCGCCGCAGACCATCCTCCAGTCCGCCTCGGACGGGGTGGCACCGGGTGGCTACGCGGCTCTTGACGAGAAGATCCTCAAGATCAAGAAGGTCACCCAGTCCTCCTCGAAGGTCTCGGTGGAGTTGAAGGCGAAGAAGTCCGGCGTCGCCCGGGTCTTCATCTGGGACGGCGAGCGGGTCGTGGCGCAGACCGAGGTCTCGCTGAACAAGGACCGCACCCTGGTCCTGCCGCTCAACGGCGCCCTGCCGGCCGGCTCCTCGCTGCTCGTCTCGTACGAGCGTGACGGCGCCACCCTCGGTCTCGCTCACAAGCTGAAGTGACCGAACCCGGTCACCGCGTCGATCTGATGCGGTGACCGGCGATGGGCCGGGCCTTGTGCCCGGCCCATCGGCATTTCCGGCCCCACCGAGGCATCGCCCGCTCATCTTTGGCAAGCTCCGGGGATGGAGCTAGCGACCCTGGCGGTGGTCGTCGTCTGTCTCGGCGCGGGCGGCGCGGTGGGCTGGTTCGCGGCCCGGTCCCGAGCGGCCACCGAGATCGCCCGGTTGGACGCCACCCTGCGGGCCACCCGCGAGGGCGAGGGGCGACTGGAACAGTCGATGCGGGCGCTGAGCTACGAGGCGACGGCCCAGTCCCAGGAGGCGGTCGCCCGCGCGGTGGCCCCACTGCACGACACCCTGCGCCGCTACGAGCAGCGGGTGGCCGAACTGGAACGTGACCGGGTGGACGCGTACGCCGAGCTGCGTGAGCAGGTCAGGGCGATGAGCAGCGTCTCCGGCGAGCTGCGCACCGAGACCAAACAGCTGGTCGCGGCGCTGCGGGCACCGCAGGTACGCGGCCGGTGGGGCGAGCACCAGTTGCGCCGCATCGTCGAGGCGGCCGGCATGTTGGAGCACTGCGACTTCTCCGAGCAGGTCACCGCCGCCACCGACCAGCAGACCGTACGCCCCGACCTGGTGGTCCGCCTGCACGGCGGCCGTACGGTCGTGGTGGACGCCAAGGCGCCGTTCGACGCGTACCTGACCGCGATGGAGGCTCGCGACGAGCGCAGCCGCGACACTCAACTGGACGCCCACGCCAGGCACCTGCGGGGCCATGTGGACGCGCTGGCGGCGAAGTCGTACTGGACGGCATTCGAGTCGACGCCGGAGTTCGTGGTGCTGTTCGTGCCGGCCGATCCGTTCCTCGACGTGGCTCTGCAGCGTGATCCCACACTTCTGGAGCACGCATTCGCCCGCAACGTGGTGCTGGCCACCCCGGCCACTTTGATCGCAATGCTGCGCACCGTGGCCTGGTCGTGGCGGCAGGAGCAGCTGGCCCGCAACGCCGTGGCGGTGCATTCCCTGGCCCGTGAACTGTACGGTCGTCTTTCCACGCTCGGCGATCATGTCGGCAAACTCGGTGCCTCGCTCGGCGGTGCGGTGACCGCGTACAACCGCGCGGTAGGGTCGCTGGAGGCGCGGGTGTTGGTGAGCGCCCGCAAGCTGGCTGAGCTGGGTGTGTCTGATCAGGAGCTGACCACGCCGGCGCAGGTGGAGCTGGCCCCCCGCCAGCCCCAGGCGCCTGAGTTGCTGGTCGAGGATTCCATCTCGGATGGTCGAAGTCGGTCAACCTAATCGGGCTCTTATCACCTTCGATGTGACATTGCGCGTCTCGCTTATCACGAGATGGTCACAACGTACCTGTCGGTAGTGACATTGACGGTCGACACCGCGAAGGATTTCGCTCACGCGTGCCTGCATCTGAGGGCGCCTGAGTTCTCTGGAGGAAAGAGAACGTGAGTAAACCCCGAAACCTGAGCCGGCGTACCTCCGCCGCGCTCTTCGCCTCGGTCATGGCGGCTGGCGCCGTGTCCGTGGTGGGCGGTGCCGCCACCGCGAGCGCCGCTCCTGCCGGAACCGACCCGGCCCAGGTCACCCCCGCCGAGGCCCTGGGCGAGCACGACGCCAAGTTGCTCGCCGAGGCGGAGGCCAAGAAGGCCCCGACCGTCACGATGATCGTCGCCACCGACAAGGGTAAGGCGAAGGACGTCGCCGACGACCTCAAGGATCTGGGCGCTGCGGTCACCGAGCGCTACGACACCATCGGTTACGTGCTGGCCAAGGTGCCGACCAGCAAGGCGGTCAAGGCCGCCACCCTGCCCGGCGTCGCCGCTGTCGACCTGGACGAGAAGATCCAGCTGCCCGACCCCAAGCCGGAGGTCGTCCAGGGCGGCAAGAAGGGCGACAAGCAGGGCAGCACCCTCAGTGGTCCGGGTGCCAAGACCCCCGCCGACAACCCCTACATGCCGACCGGCGAGACCGGCGCGGTCAAGTTCGTCAAGTCCAACAAGAAGTGGGACGGCCGGGGCGTCACCATCGGCATCATGGACTCCGGTGTGGACCTGGAGCACCCGGCGCTGCAGAAGACCACCACCGGCGAACGGAAGATCGTCGACTGGGTCACCGCCACCGATCCCCTGGAGGACGCCAGCTGGCGCCCGATGCTCAACCAGGTGACCGGCCCGTCGTTCACCCTCGCCGGCCGCACCTGGACCGCGCCGGCGGGCACCTACCGGTTCAACCTGTTCAGTGAGTCGATCACGAACAACAGCGAGCCGGCCGGTGACGTCAACCGCGACGGCGACCGCACCGACCAGTGGGGCGTCCTGTACGACCCGGTGACCAACAACATCTGGGTCGACACCGACCAGGACGGCGACTTCACCGACGAGGCCCTGATGCGGCCGTACAAGGAGAAGTTCGACGTCGGCTACTTCGGCACCGACGACCCGGCTACTCCGGTCAAGGAGCGCATGTCGTTCGTCGTCGAGTACCGCAAGAACGTCGACACCACGCCGGCCGGTGGCCCGGGCCTGGTCGACTACGTCAACATCGGCATCATCGAGAGCGCGCACGGCACCCACGTGGCCGGCATCACCGCCGCCAACAGCATGATGGGCAACAGCGCGTTCAACGGTGCCGCTCCCGGCGCCAAGATCGTTTCCTCCCGTGCCTGCTCCTGGGGTGGTGGCTGCACCTACGCCGCACTCACCACCGGCATGGCCGATCTGGTGATCAACCGTGGGGTCGACGTCATCAACATGTCGATCGGTGGTCTGCCGGCGCTCAACGACGGCAACAACGCCCGCGCCACCCTCTACAACAACCTGATCACCACGTACGGGGTGCAGATGTTCATCTCGGCCGGTAACTCCGGCCCGGGTGTGAACACCATCGGCGACCCGTCGGCGTCGAGCAACGTGGTGAGCGTGGCCGCCAGTGTCAGCAAGGACACCTGGCTGGCCAACTACGGCTCCGTGGTCAAGAAGAAGAACGCGCTGTTCAACTTCTCCTCGCGCGGCCCGCGTGAGGACGGCGGCGCCAAGCCGAACATCGCCGCGCCGGGTTCGGCCATCTCCACCACCCCGGTCTGGCAGGCCGGCGGCCCGGTCGCCGAGGCCGGCTACGCGCTGCCGCCGGGCTACAGCATGTTCAACGGTACGTCGATGGCCTCCCCGCAGGCCGCCGGTGCCGCCGCACTGCTGCTCTCGGCCGCCAAGGCGAACCACCTGGGGGTCACCCCGGAGGCGCTGCGTCGGGCGATCTACACCTCGGCCAAGCCGATCGCCGACACCCCCACCTACGGTCAGGGCTACGGCATGTTCGACGTGCCGGGTGCCTGGAAGCTGCTGCGCAAGGGCGTCCAGACCCGCTCGTACACCGCTGACGCGCCGGTCTGCACCCCGCTCTCCGGCCAGCTGGCCACCCCGAACCAGGGCACCGGCATCTACAACCGCTGCGACTCCGCAAACGGTGGTCACAAGATCAACCAGTCGAAGTCGTACCAGGTGAAGCTGACCCGGACCAGCGGTCCGGCCGGCAACATCAAGCACTCCATCGGCCTGCGTGGCAACAACGGCACCTTCTCCGCGCCGAAGAACGTCACCCTGCCGCTGAACAAGACCGTCACCATCACGGTCACCGCCAAGCCGAAGACGGCCGGTGCGCACAGCACCATCGTCACCCTGGACGACAAGGCCACCAACACGATCGACTTCGAGTTCTCCGCCGTCGTGGTGGCCTCGAACGACGTCGCGAAGCCCAACTTCGCCTACTCGGCGCAGGGCTCGGTGGACCGCAACCACACCACGTCGTACTTCGTGACGGTGCCGCCGGGTGCCGGTGCGCTGCAGGTGAACCTCTCCGGCATCGCCACCGCGTCGCAGACCCGCTTCATCGCGATCAACCCGTACGGCGTTCCGGTGGAGAGCACCTCCAGCCTGGCGTGCTTCACCAACCACGTCAGCACGGTCGTCTGCAACCCGTTCGAGCGTGACTACGCCGACCCGATGCCCGGCATCTGGGAGATCGAGGTGGAGTCCCGTCGTACCTCGCCGTCGCTGAACAACCCGTTCCAGATCCAGGCGCGGGTGCAGGGCGTCGCGGTCGAGCCGGCCGTGGTCGAACTGCCGTCGGTCACCACCGGTGCCCCGACCCCGGTGACCTGGTCGCTGAAGAACACCTTCGGCCCGGTCACGGTCACCGGTCAGGGCGGTTCGCTGTCCAGCACGCACACCGAGCGCCCGACCATCGTGGAGCTCGCCGTGCAGGAGTTCACTGTCGAGGTTCCGGCGGGTGCCACCAGCTTCACCGCCCGCATCGGCAACGTCTCCAACGCCAGCGCCGACCTCGACCTGTTCGTCTACCGGGGCACCACCCTGGTGGCGTACAACGCCGACGGCGACTCGGAGGAGTTCGTCACCCTCAACAACCCGGCGGCCGGCACCTACACGGTCGTCGTGGAGGCGTACTCGGTCGACGGCGCGGGCGGCAGCACCGCGTACGACTACCGGGACTCGTACTCCTCCCCGGCGCTCGGCACCCTGACGGCGCCGAGCAGCAGCCTCACCCTGGCGCACGGCGCCACCGGCACCCTCACGGGTACGGTGACCGCCCAGTCCGCCCCGCCCGCGGGCCGGACGCTCTCCGGTGAGCTGGCCGTGGTGACCAGCGAAGGCGCGGTCGTCGGCCGCGGCGCGGTCAACATCGGCGCGGTGAACTGACGCACCACCACCGCACCAGGGAGCCCGCCTCCGGATCTACCGGAGGCGGGCTCCCGCCCGTTCACCCTCGAACCTGACCCGCTGCGGACTTCCTCCCCGGCCGCCGACCTACCCGGCAGCGGGCCCCGGTTGCCCCCTCGACCGTTCCGTACGCCTGGCGCGGAGTCCGGCCACGAGCAGCAGGTAGCCCGCCAGCTCGGCGGCGGCGGTCAGAGCCGGCATCGTGACCAGGGCCGGACCGGCCATGGCGCCGGTTAACAACGTCCCCCGGTTCGGGGACAGCGGCAGCAGGGTGTACGGGGCGAGAGCCGCATCGAACTGGAACAGCGCGGCCACCAGCAACAGAACCGCACCACCGGCGGCCAACCGATGGCCCCGACGAACGAGCAGCGCAGCGAGCAGGACGGCGGCGAGCGCAAGCGCGAGTGGCGCGAGCACCGCGACGGCAGCCACGCGAGGCTGCCCGCCGTGGTAGCCCGCCAACCGGAACACCACGTACCCCACCACTGCCGCGGCGGCCAGCAGGGCCCCGACCGACAGCCGTCCGCTCGGGCGGCGGTCGGTCTGCGGCCAACTTACGACGGCCAGTAGCAGCACGAAGAACAGTGCTGCCCAGGTCAGCGCGAGCCCGGTCCACAGTCCGTCGGTGAACTCGGGAGGCGGACCGGGCTCAAGGACCTGCCACCGGTAGCCGCCTTCGGCAGGATCGACGGGCATCGTCCACCATGCGTCGACGGCCACCACGATCAGCCCGACCGGCACCACCCAGCGCGGCGACGGCAACCCGGCAAGCAGCGCGTACGCCAGAAGCACGGCCACCGCGAGGACCTCGGCGTAGCGCAGGATCGGTGCGGCCGTGAGCACGCCAACCACGTGTACGGCGGCCAGAAGCCCCGCCAACGGCAGGAGCAGTGATCGTGAACGCATCAATGCATCCTGCCGTCCGACCACGACAGTGAGGCCGCCCGGCAGTCGCCGGGCGGCTACCTCAGGCGCGCTTGGCGGACGCCACCTGGAACGGGGTGCCCTGCTGGCAGGTGGTCATCAGGCCGGGTGCGGGTCGACCGGTCACCGTCACCGACGCGCCGGCGGTGAGCACCTCGCGCGGGCCGCCCAGCAGCAGATAGCCGTCGAGCAGCAGGCAACCTGGCTCGACGCCGGACTCGACCCGACCGGTCAGGGTCATCTCGCTTGTGGACGTCGGCTGCGGCTGGCCGCCCGGCTGCTTGCCGGGCTTGGTGAGTGGGGCGGTCGGGTCCACCGGGTCGACGGGCGGGGGTACCGCGCCGGTCGGGTCCGGGGTGGGCAGATCGGTCACGGATGGCGCTCCCGTCGGGGCGGCGGAGCCGTCCCCGGCGTCCTGACCGGCGCAGGCGACGAGCGCGGTGCAGACGATCAGCGCCGCGGCGGCGATCCGAAGGGTCCTCATGCCTGACTCTGACGCGGTAGCGGGGCGTTTCGTTCCATCATCTCGGGTCGGTCCGCTCAGCTGCGGGCCGCCGCGGCGGCCTTCATGTCGCGCTTGAGCTCCTGCGGCAGCGAGAAGGTGAGTCGCTCGTTGGCGGTCACCACCTCCTCCACGTCGGTGTAGCCGCGCTCGGCGAGATGGGTCAGCACCTCCTGGACCAACTCGTCGGGAACGCTGGCTCCCGAGGTCAGACCCACCGTCTGCGCGCCGACCAGCCAGGCGTCGTCGATCTCGTGGGCGAAGTCGACCAGGTGCCCGGCGCGGGCGCCCGCGTCCAGGGCCACCTCGACGAGGCGTACGGAGTTCGACGAGTTGCGCGAGCCGACCACGATCACCACGTCACACTCGGCGGCGATCTCCTTGACCACGTGCTGGCGGTTGCTCGTCGCGTAGCAGATGTCGTCGCTGGGCGGCGACTGGAGCATCGGCAGCCGCTTCTTGAGCCGGGCCACCGTCTCCATCGTCTCGTCCACCGACAGGGTGGTCTGCGACAGCCAGACGACCTTGTTCGGGTCGCGCACGGTGATCCGGTCGGCGTCCTCCGGACCGTCCACCAGTTGGATGTGCTGTGGGGCCTCGCCGGCGGTGCCGATGACCTCTTCGTGGCCCTCGTGACCGATGAGCAGGATGTCGTAGTCCTCGGCGGCGAACCGCTTCGCCTCCTGGTGCACCTTGGTCACCAGCGGGCAGGTCGCGTCGATGGCCTTGAGCGACCGCTCCTTCGCCTGCTCGTAGACCTCGGGTGCCACGCCGTGGGCCGAGAAGATCACGGTGGCGCCCTCGGGCACCTCCTCGTTCTCCTCCACGAAGATCGCGCCCTTGGCCTCCAGCGTCCGCACCACGTGCTTGTTGTGCACGATCTGCTTACGCACGTAGATCGGCGCACCGTAGAGCTTGAGTGCCTCCTCGACGGTCTGCACCGCCCGGTCGACGCCCGCGCAGTAACCGCGGGGCTTGGCCAAAAGCACGCGCTTACCGGTCCCAGCCTCAGTCACCCACCCATCCTACGCGTCCCTGCTCTCCCCCGCCCCCGACCTGTTGATCATGAGCTTGGCGGCGGTTGTCGATCTTCGAACGGCCATCGACCTCACGATCGACCGAGACGGGTGGGGCGGGAGTGAGGGGTGGGGGAACTAGGGTGAGGGGGTGGGGGACGGTGGGGTGGCGGCGAGCAGTTCGGAAGAGCCGTGGCCGGTGCGGGTGGTGAGCCAGAAGATCGGCGCCTGGGTCGCTCGGCTGGGTTGGGTGTGGGTCGACGGGCAGGTGGCGCAGATCAGCCGGCGACCCGGTGCCAGCACGGTCTTCCTGACTCTGCGTGACCCGTCGGCCGAGTTGAGCCTCACCGTCACGACCAACCGCGACGTGCTCGACTCCGGTGCCCCCGAGCTGCGTGAGGGCGCCCGGATCGTGGTGCACGCCAAACCGGAGTTCTACGCCGCCCGGGGCACCCTGAGCCTGCGGGCCGACGAGATCCGGCAGGTGGGGCTCGGCGAGCTGCTGGCCCGGCTGGAGAAGCTCAAGAAGCTGCTCGCCGCCGAGGGGTTGTTCGACCGGGCCCGCAAGCGTCGCCCTCCGTTCCTGCCGCAGCGCGTCGGGCTGATCACCGGCCGGGCCAGCGCCGCCGAGCGGGACGTGCTCACCAACGCCCGCCGCCGCTGGCCGGCCGTGGAGTTCCGCACCGTGAACGTCGCCGTGCAGGGGCCCGGCGCCGTGCCGCAGATCATCGACGCGCTGAAGGTGCTGGACAGCGACCCGAGCGTCGACGTGATCATCCTGGCTCGGGGTGGCGGCGGCATCGAGGACCTGCTGCCCTTCTCCGACGAGGCGTTGTGCCGCGCCGTGCACGCCTGCCGCACGCCGGTGGTCAGCGCGATCGGCCACGAGACGGACGCGCCGCTTGTCGACTACGTGGCCGACGTACGCGCCTCGACGCCCACCGACGCCGCCAAGCGGGTGGTACCCGACCTGGCCGAGGAGATCCGGCTGATCAACCAGGCCCGCCACCGGCTGCACCGGGCGGTACACAACCTCGTCGACCGGGAGACCCACCGCATCGACGCGCTCCGGTCCCGGCCGGTGCTGGCCCGCCCGCAGGTGATGGTCGAGCAGCGGGCCGCCGATCTGGCCGCCCTGCGCCAGCGCGCCGAACGTAACCTGCGCCACCGACTCGCCGCCGCCGACGACGACCTGCGGCACACCCTGGCCCGACTGCGGGCGCTCTCCCCCGCCGCCACCCTCGACCGCGGGTACGCCATCGTGCAGCGCGCCGACGGTCACGTCGTACGCGCGTCGGACGAGGTGGCGAAGGGCGACCCCCTGCGCGTACGCCTCGCCGACGGTGACCTCGCCGTGACGGTGAACGGCTCCTGACGGCGGCCCGCGACGCCCGGCTGTGCAGCCCGACCTCGGGTCCCGACGCCAACGGCCCATGACCGAGCAGACCGCGCGAAGTAGCTAAGCTTCGTCCCCATGACCAACCAGCCGTACGACACCACGGAGGCGGAGGCAGCGGGTACCTCGACGGGGCACGGTGACGAACCTCGCCGCCCGCGTCGACGGATCACCGTCACCCGCAGTCGTGCGGTCGCGGCGTGGGCCGTCCTGCTGGTGGCCGCCTGTCTCGCGTTCGGCCTGCCGACCGATCCGGGGTACGCCTTCCTCTGGTTGTGGGCGCTCGCGGTGGCCTGGCGCATCGACCAGCCCGTACGGTCGCACCTGGCCTTCGCGCGGGACTGGCTGCCGGTGATCGCCCTGCTCACCGTCTACAACCTCTCCCGTGGTTTCGCGGACAACATCCGGGAGCCGCACGTCACCGAACTCATCAACGCTGACCTGCGGATGTTCGGGTGGCTGACCGACGGCAAGGTCCCGACGGTCTGGCTGCAGCAGGAGCTGTACGACCCGAGCCGGGTCCAGTGGTGGGAGGTGCTCGTCTCGTACGTGTACTTCTCGCACTTCGTGGTCGCGCTCGGTGTCGCCATCGCGCTCTGGCTCACCGCACGACCTCGGTGGGCGGCGTTCATGCGGCGGTGGTTCGTGCTCAGCCTCGCCGGCTTGATCACGTACTTCCTGTACCCGGCCGCGCCCCCCTGGTGGGCGGCGGTCCACGGATACCTGGAGCCGGTGGAGCGCCTGAGCCTGCGCGGCGGGGCCGAGTTCGGCATGCACGGCGCGTTCAGTCTCATCCGGCTGGGCCAGCTGGCCTCGAACCCGGTGGCGGCCATCCCCTCGCTGCACACCGCGTTCGCCCTGTTCGTGGTGCTCTTCTTCGTCGGGCGCATCCGCAAGCGCTACGTCGCCATCCTGCTGCTCTATCCCCTGGCGATGACGTTCACCCTCGTCTACTCGGGCGAGCACTACGTCATCGACGTGCTGATCGGCTGGGCGTACGTGCTGGGCACCTTCGCGATCGTCAGCTTCGGCGAGCGGTGGTGGCGACGGCGACGGCTGCGGCAACGCGCCACGACCCCCACACCCACGCCGGACGACGGTGACGCCGCCGCCGACCAGAGAGAGCACAGCGAGCCGAAACAGTCCGCCGCTTCCTGACCCGCCCCGCGCCCAGGCCCCACCCACCGAAGGGAGTTGCTGTGCTCGACAGAATGGCCAAGCTCTCCGGCGGGCCGGCCGCGGGCTTCGGTCGGATTCTCGTACCGCTGATGTGGGTGGCAGTCTGCGTCGCGGCGGCCGCACAGGCGTGGGCGGGCCTCAGCCGACCCTGGGCCGACCGGCTCAGCGACCTTCAGGTCTACATCGGCGGTGTCAGGACCTGGTCGGCGGGCGGCAGCCTCTACGATTTCGCCGCAGCCGGCACCGGTGCCCCCTTCACCTACCCGCCGCTTGCCGGGCTCGTCTTCCTGCCACTCGGCCACCTGAACACCACGGCGGTGATGGTGGGGTGGACGATCCTCACGGTTGCCGCGGTCGTGGCCATCGCAAGGATCACGGCAGGCGCCGCCGCCCGCACCTGGCGGATCCGCAGGGATGTGGCCATGCCGGCCGTCGCCCTGCTCCTCTTCCTCTCCGCGCCCATCAGCAGCAACCTGCGATTCGGGCAGATCAGCGTCTTCCTGGTCCTGTTCGTGCTGGTCGACGCGTTGAAGGTGGTCCCCGAGCGCTACCGGGGGGTGGCCACCGGGCTGGCCGCCGCGCTGAAGCTGACACCACTGATCTTCATCCCGTACCTCTGGCTGGCCGGACAACGCGCGGCCGCCGTGAAGGCGCTCGGCACGTTCGTGGCCGCCACCCTGCTCGGCTGGCTGGTCCTGTTCGACGAGTCGGTGCGCTACTGGACGAAGGAACTGCTGGACGTCGAGCGGGTCGGCAACATCGCCACCGGCGGGAACCAGTCACTCAACGGGGCGCTGCTCCGGCTGGACCTGCCCGACTCCATCCGGTCCGGCACCGTCCTGCTGCTCGGCGGCGTCATCGTCCTGATCGCCCTGGTGCGGGCCACCCGACTGTCCCGGCGGGAGAACCTGCTGGCTGCGACGCTGATCGTCGGTGCCGCAGGTCTGGTCTTCTCACCGGTCTCCTGGACCCATCACCAGGTCTGGCTGGTGCTGGCCGCCGTCCTGCCGATAAGTGTCGCGGTCTGGAAGCGTCGGGCGTGGGCCGTGCTCGTGGCGATCGTGATGGTCGCTCCGGTGACCTCGATCGGCGCCGGGCTGCCGGGCGGCGTGGTGTGGGGGAACGCCCGGCTCATCCTGGCCGTGGCGATCGCGTGCCTGGTGCCGTTCATCGGGCGCGAGCGCGGTGACGACGCGCAGCCCGACGGGAAAACGAATCCGACGGACGAGTCGGGCGCCGTTCCCGGTCAGCGCCCCGTAGGCTCCCAGACGCTCTCTCGGTGATCACCGACAGAGGCACCGCGGGTCAGGAAGCCGACGGTGTCGGCCACGGTCAAGGAGATGCTCCGATGAGCGAGCAGACGAAGGACGTACCGCTCAACTACGAACAGGCCCGCTCCGAACTCGCGTCGGTGGTGGAACGGCTGGAGGCCGGCGGCACGTCGCTGGAGGAGTCGCTGGCGCTCTGGGAGCGGGGCGAGGAACTCGCGGTGATCTGCCAGCGTTGGCTCGACGGGGCCCGCGCCCGCATCGACGCCACCCGGCAGGACCCCACCGGCTGAGCGCCTCACACACACGACGCGGCGGGGGCGCTCGGCCTCCACGCATGACGCGGCGGGGGCACCTGACCCCCGCCGCGCGATCCCGCTTCGCTCAGTTGAACAGGTTGTACAGCTCCGGCGGAGCCTCGACGACCTGGTCGGCCGGAGGCTGCTGAGCGGCGGTCGCGTTGCCGTAGTCGCTGTACGTCACCCGGATCTCCTGGGCCGCCGTTTCACCAGTGCCGGGAACCTGGAGGACCAGCTCGGTGAGTCGACCCTGGGCGTCGGTGGTGGCGGTGAACGGCACCGAGTTCGCCTGCGCGCCGAGCGCCGTGATCATGCTCTGGTCGAGCGATCCCGCCTCGGCGGCCTTCGACAGGTCGATGGTGCCGGCGTACGCCCCGTCGCCGGTACGGCGTACCTCGGTGACGGCCTGGGTGAGCACCGCGCTGCCGGCCGGGTCGACCTTCTCGAAGTCGAAGCCGAGGCTGCGGTTGCCCTGGATGCGGGTCTGGTCGAGGTGCTGGTACTTGCCGAGGCTGAGCTTGTCCCGCCCCGGCACGCTGGACGCGGCCGCGCCCTGAAGATCCAGCTTGACCCAGCTGTCCGGCTTGGCGTGGATCAGGTCGAGGGTCATCGCGAGGTCGTCGGTCGGTTCGCCGATGTTCACCCGCATCTGGGCGCTCTGGCTCGGCTGGTGCACCTGCCCCTCGGCGGTGGAGCCGACACCTGACATGCGGAACCGGAAGTTGCCGTTGCTGATCTCCCGGGTCGAGTCCAGCAACGCCTGCTTCGCCTCGGCGTCACCCGCCGCCCCGCTCGCGCTCGCGCTCGCAGTGGCGGACGGCGTACCGGTGGGCCCGGCCGTGCTGTCGCCGGTGCAGGCGGCGACTCCGGGCGTAAGCAACGCGGCGGCCATCAGGCCGGCGCTCAGTCGTCGTACGGTCATCGGTGTCTCCCAGCAGGGTCACCCGACGCATCTCGCGCGCCGGCGGCTGTCTTCCTCTGTTCCCTGCCGGGCGGTCGGGCAATCACCTCGGCTGCCGTCACCCGACGGTGGGCGGAAACGCCGAACGGGGGCGGAACGAATCCGCCCCCGTTCGGGTGATGACCGGTCAGACCTACTTGAACATCTCGTACGTCTGCTCGTTGGCCTCGACGACCTGGTCCGCCGGCGGCTTCTGGACGGCCTTGGCCGCGCCGTAGTCGGCGTACTTGATCGTGACGTCCTGCGCCTTGGTCTCACCGGCGGCGGGGACGGAGATGACCAGCTCGATCAGCCGACCCTGGTCGTCGAGCTTCGCGGTGAACGGGATCTGCTTGGCCTGGTCGCCCAGCGCCTTGATCATGTCCTCGTCGGCGGCGACCGAGTCCGTCGCCGCGGTCATGTCGACCTTGCCGCTGTACGTGCCCGGCCCGGTCTCCTGCACGTCCGACAGCCCCTTGAACATCTCGGCGGCGTTTGCCGGATCGCTGCCGTCCTTGAGCATGTCGAGGTTCTTGGCGTCGCCGGCCTTGGCGGCGTCGATGTACTGGTACTTGTCCTTCATCTCCGCCATGCCGGGCAGCCCGGCGAGCAGGTCACCCAGATCCATCTTCACCCAGGTCTCGGAGTCGATCTGGATGACGTCGAACTCCATGGTGAAGGTCTCGTCACCGGCCGTCATGGCCATCTGAGCGCTGTTGCTCGGCTTGTGGATGCTGCCACTGCCGTTGATCGACTCGGAGGCGACGGTGAAGGAGAAGTTGCCCTCGGCCAGCCCCTTGGTGGAGGCGACAAGCGCCTCCTTCGGGTCCTTCGGGATGGCGGGAGCGGAGGAGCCCGACGCGGTGGGCGAGTCGGTGGCGCCGGAGTTGCAGGCGGCCACGCCGGGAACGAGCAGCGCGGCAGCGACAACGCCCACGCTCCAGCGTCGAATATTCACAGACAATCTCTTCTCAAAATCGGGAAAACCGGACGGGTCAGATCCGTCCGACAAACGACCGTCCGGGAGCGTAACGGATCGGAGGGACATTTCGGGGACCCTGAAATCAGCCCACGGCGCGGGCCATCTCCCGCAGCTCGTTGTCCCGGGCGTCGCCGATCACGATCACGGTCCGCTCCGGCTGGAGCAGCACCAGTGCCTGCTCGTTGCCCCGCGCGGTGTACCGCTGCCAGGTGCCGCCACCGAGATCGGCCTGCCCCTGCGGCTGTCCCCGTTCGGTGAGCTCGGTGGGCAGCAACTGCTCCGGCGGCACGTTGCTCTGCACCAACTGCAGGCCGCGCCCTTCCGGAGTGACATATCCCACCCGGAGAGTGGCCCCGCCCTCGACCGCGCGGTACGAGGCCCGCACCGTCCGCCAGCCGTCGCCCAGCCCGGCCGGCTCGCTCACCGGGAACTCCGCGGCCGCCCGCGCCTGCTCGAAAGCGGGGGCCGGGTCGACGGAGGTCGGCTGGTCACCGCCGAGGAAACCCCGGTAGAAGGCGAGCAGCAGGGCGATCGGCACCAGCAGCACCAGCAGCGAAATCGCCATGTCACGCGGCGAGCGGGTGGAGGCCGGCTTCGCGGCACCCGCAGACGGGCCCGGCAAGGGCTGTCCGGTGCCCGGGCCACCGCTGCGATCGGCGGTCGGCCGGTCCTCACCCGGGGTCTGGTCTGCGGGTTCGCGGTCGGCATGCTGTGCGGGTTCCACCCCGCCATTCTGGCAGTTGCCCGACCGGCGGTATCCGGCCCATCACCGCCCCGCCCCGGCTCCGCGTCCGCCATCGTGTGAGGATCAGGAACGAAGCCGGCAGCTGCCCACCGTCGGCCCGGTCAACCCCGCACCGCCGCGAGGAGGAGCCGTTCAGATGACGACCACCAGGACCCGTACCCCACAAGATCTCGACCGCAACCTTGCTCTCGACCTCGTCCGGGTCACCGAGGCCGCAGCGATGGCTGCCGGCCGGTGGGTCGGTCGGGGCGACAAGGAGGGCGGCGACGGCGCCGCCGTCGACGCGATGCGCAAGCTGATCAACTCGATTCCGATGCGCGGGATCGTGGTGATCGGCGAAGGCGAGAAGGACAACGCGCCGATGCTCTTCAACGGTGAAGAGGTAGGTGACGGCACCGGACCCGAGGTGGACGTCGCGGTCGACCCGATCGACGGCACCACGCTGATGAGCAAGGGGATGCCGAACGCCCTGGCGGTGCTCGCCGTCGCCGAGCGGGGTGCGATGTTCGACCCGAGTGCGGTCTTCTACATGGAGAAGCTCGCCGTCGGGCCGGCCTACGCCGACGTCGTCGATATCAACGCCGGTGTCGCCGAGAACCTGCGCCGGATCGCCAAGGTCAAGGGCACCAGCGTCTCCGAGGTGACGGTCTGTGTGCTCGACCGGCCCCGCCACGACGGCCTGGTCGACGACATCCGCCGGGCGGGTGCCGGCATCCGCTTCATCTCCGACGGCGACATCGCCGGTGCCATCGCCGCCGCCCGCGGGGAGTCCGACGTCGACGTCCTGATGGGCATCGGCGGCACCCCCGAGGGGATCACCGCCGCCTGCGCGCTGAAGTGCATGGGCGGGATGATGCAGGCCAAGCTCTGGCCCCAGGACGAGGCCGAACGGGAGAAGGCGCTGGCTGCCGGGCACGACCTGGACCGGGTGCTCACCACCGACGACCTGGTCACCGGCGACAACTGCTTCTTCGTGGCCACCGGCGTCACCTCCGGCGACCTGCTGCGCGGGGTGCGCTACCGGGCCGGCGGGGCGTACACCCAGTCGATCGTCATGCGCTCGAAGAGCGGCACGATCCGGGTGATCGACTCGTACCACCGGTTGGAGAAGCTGGCGCTCTACTCGGCTGTCGACTTCGACGGCCGGCCGCTGGCCGAGCAGGCGTGAGCGGGTACGGCGAGCGGACCTTCAGGCGCGGTGGCCGGCCGTTTCGTACCGCTGGCGGGCGGAGCGGGGCGGCGGCGTGAGCGTGGCCGGCACGGCGCCCCGGACGGCGAGGTCGGCGGGACGCCGGGCCGGCGCGGTGGCACTGGCGGCCGTCGCCGGCATGGCGGTGGCCGTCCAGTCGCGCATCAACGGCGAGCTGGGCGTACGCCTCGACGACGGCCTCGCCGCGGCGACCATCTCCTTCGGGGTGGGTCTGCTGCTGCTGTTGGTGCTGGTGCCCGCCACCCGTAGCGGGCGGCAGGGGCTCAGCGCGCTGCGCGCCGCCCTGGGCGCAGGCACCATCCGCCCGTGGCAGTGCATCGGCGGGGCGTGTGGCGCGCTGCTGGTGTTCACGCAGGGAGCCACCGTCGGCACCCTCGGCGTGGCCGTGTTCACGGTGGCGGTGGTCGCCGGCCAGTCGGCGAGCAGCCTCGTGGTCGACCGGGCGGGTGTCGGCCCGGGCGGACGCCAGCCGGTGACCGGCGCCCGGCTGGCCGGCGCGCTGCTGACCGTGGCGGCGGTGCTGCTGGCCGTCGGTGGCCGGGGACTGGAGCCGGCCGCGCTCGGGCTGACCCTGCTGCCACTGGTCGCCGGGATCGCGGTCGCCTGGCAGCAGGCGGTCAACGGTTGGGTCCGGGTGGTCTCCGGCAGCACGTTGACCGCGACGGGGGTGAACTTCGTCGCCGGGACGACTGTCCTGCTCATCGCCTTCGTCGTCAGCGTCGTGGTGCGCGGGGCACCCTCCGGTGACCTGCCGACCGAACCATGGCTCTACCTGGGCGGGCTGGTCGGCGTGTTGTTCATCGCGATCGCCGCGTCGGTGGTCCGCCTCATCGGCGTACTCGTGCTCGGGCTGGCGACCATCGCCGGTCAGGTCATCGGCGCGGTGCTGCTCGACGTGCTGCTTCCGACGGCCGCGTCGCAGCCGAGCCTGAGAACCGTCCTCGGTGCGCTGCTCACCCTGGTCGCCGTCGCCGTGGCCACGCTTGGCGGACGGATGCTGCCCACCCGCCGACGACCGTCCTGAGGCGTACGACTCAGGGCATGGTCATCGGCGACGTGGAGCCGTACGGATCGTCCAGCTCGGGCCGACGACGACGGAAGATGATCGCCGCCACGATGCCGCCCAGCAGGCCGAAGAGATGGCCCTGCCAGGAGATCCGCTCGTCGGTCGGCAGGACGAGCGCCAGTTGGCCGCCGTAGAGGAGGCCGACCAGCAGGAAGACGGCGAAGTTCCACCAGCTTCGCTCGAAGATGCCGCGGGTCAGCAGGATGCCGAGATAACCGAAGATGACCCCGCTCGCCCCGACGACGATCGTGTTGGGCGACCCGGTGAACCAGACACCCAGGCCACTGGCCAGCACGATCACCAGCGTGGACCAGAGGAACCGTCGGGCACCGGCGGCCAGGACGAAGGTGCCGAGCAGGATCAGCGGGATGCTGTTGCTGTAGAGGTGCTCGAAGCCGTGATGCAGGAACGGTGAGAAGAAGACACCGTCCAGCCCCTCGATGCGCTGCGGGATGATGCCGGCCGCGGCGTCGAAGCCGGCGCCGAGCCACTGGTCGAGGCCCTCGATCAGGAAGAGCACCGGCACCACGGCGCACATGGCGACGAAGGCTCGGCCGATTGACGAGTAGAAGGCCTCGGTGCCGAACCGGTGCGGGTCGCCGTTGACAGGGTGCAGGCTCACCCGTCAACAGCTATCAGCAAACGCCGGTAGCCGCCACTTTCGGTCGCCCCGGATCCACGCCGGCAGCGCATTCACCTGCTCGGTGGCGCCGCCGGAGACGGTGAGGACGTGCGCCACGGGTAGCCGGCCGCAGCGGCTACCCGTGCTTTCACCGGGGCTGGACCTGGTGGTACGGGTGCGTGGTCATGGTGAGCTGGCCGCCGATGACGGCCGGATCGGTCGCGGTCAGATCGGCGGCCTCGCCTGGCGGCAGAGCGAGGACCAGGGCACCGACGAGATCGCCGGTCAGTCGCTCGTCATGTCGCCAGATCGGACCGGCGACCACGGCCGTGCCGGCGTCCACCTGACGCCTGATCCAGGCGAAATGGCCTATCGCATTGCGCTGTGCTGCCAACGGCTGGGAGTGGTCCCAGCCCGGACCGGGGTGCACCAGAACGAGACTGGTGGTGGGAAGTTGATCCATCAGGTCAGGATGACAGCAGCGGCAGGCGGCCGTCGACATCCGTCACCATCACCAGCCGGGCTGACGGGTCCGTGCCCAGCCACGCCCACTGCAACGTGATGGCGGTGCCGGCCAGACCGACGAGTTCGTGATGGGGTGCGTCGTCGACGCGGCCGGCGGACCAGGCGGCGGTCGCGGCACCGCTCGCCGCGCACAGCGCCGCGACAACGTCGTGCACCGCCTGGCCGGGGACGGCGTACCACGAAGCCACCGACCGCGTACGGGCCACCAACTGACCGGCGACGGCCGGCCAGTCGTCCCACAGGCTGTTGGCCTGGATCGCCCAGCAGGCGATGTTGGGCACGGTTGGGGCGGCCGGGCTGGCCGCCAACACCTCCCATGCCGGGTCGACCACCCACGCGGGAACGGCCAGGCCTGCGACCAACTGTGAGAGATGGGCGGGGTCCGGCGGCGCGGGTGCCGCGTACGGCGGCCGGTTCAGCCGGTCCAGGTGTCGGCGGGCAGCAGCGTCGAGGTCGAGCACCTCGGCAACCCGGGCGAGAGTACGGGGTGACGACCGGTTACCGGCCTCGATGGCCTGCCAGGCCCGGCTGGTGATCCCTGCCTGGCACGCAGCGGCGGCCTGGGTCAATCCCACGCTGCGGCGAACGGCAGCCAGCCAGGCCCCCGCGGGCTGGGCCGGGGTCATGCCCGCAGTCGCGTGCAGACCGGACAGTTGTCAGGCCCGCTGTCGACCGACGGCGACGGCGGCGTGTAGCCGGGCGGAAACTGGAACACGACGAGGCGTCGGCCGTCCTCCGGTGCCATCGGAGCGAGGATCACCATGTCCAGCGGCACACCGGGATCGTCGAGGTCGGCACCGGGCTCCCGGAAGAAGCGGCGTGCGGTGGGCGGGTCGACACTGATCATCGAGGTGGCGGCCCATCGGGCGGCGAACTCGGGGTAGCCGAGCAGATCGTCGAGAAGTGCCGAGAATCCCGGGTTGCCGGCCATCGGCGCGTACAGGGCGCGGAAGCGGGCCACGAATTCGTCCGCGAAGCGCGGCCAATCGACGAAGACGTGCTGGGCGTGCACGTTGCCGAAGATCCACTTGGCGATGTTGCGTTCTGCGGTGGGTACGGATCCGAAGTCGACGAACCACTGGGCGACAGCGCGGTTGGCCGCGAGCACCTGCCAGGCCGCATCGGTGACGTAAGCCGGGCAGGCCATCTGCTCGCACATCTGGGTCAGGCCGGCGTCGGGATCGGTCGCGTAGCTCTGCGCCGGCCGGGACGTGCCGGTCGCCGTCACCCACAGCGTACGGCGCTCGTCGGCGTCCAGGCGCAACACCTCCGCGACCCGCTCCAGCAGGTCGGCGCTGGGTCGGCCACGACTGCCGCGTTCGAGGTCCACATACGCGCGCAGGCCGTACCCCACCGCCTCGGCGACGTCCTCCTGGGTCAGGCCGCCACTGCGGCGGCGGTGCAACCGGGGCGGTAGCCCGATGTCCTCGCGTGTCAGACGACCGCGCCAGTGCCGCAGCACCTGACCCACGATTTCGCTCACGATCACACCTCCGAACGCCGCACGGTACGCACCACACGATGTGAGGCTTCGTGTGCCGGGAGCGCCTGGTGGATCTCCACCCCGCCAGACAGAGTGAGTACGACCACGGGGGCGGCGGTTGGGTCCGACGCGGCCCGGATGCATCCGCATCGGGCCCAACTCCGGGTGGTACGCCCCATCCCCCTGGCTCGATCAACGCGCATCGGCGGGAACGAGGCGTCTGTCCTCGTTCCCGCCGATGCGCTGACCGGTCAGTACCAGCCGGTGTTCTGCGAGTGGTTCCAGGCGCTGCACGGGGTGCCGTAGCGCCCCTTGATGTAGCCCAGTCCCCACTTGATCTGCGTGACGGGGTTGGTCTCCCAGTCCGAGCCGACCGTGGCCATCTTGTTGCCCGGGCGGGCCTGCGGGATGCCGTGTGCTCCGGAGGAGTTGTTGTGGGCCCGCGGGTTCCAGCCGCTCTCCTTGTTCCAGAGCTTGTCCAGACAGGGGAACTGATCGATCTTGAAGCCCGCGTCGATCATGAGGGCACAGCCGGTCTTCCGG
Organism: Micromonospora gifhornensis; assembly: GCF_016863515.1. GTDB lineage: Bacteria > Actinomycetota > Actinomycetes > Mycobacteriales > Micromonosporaceae > Micromonospora > Micromonospora gifhornensis. The sequence goes on along the minus strand of NZ_BOPA01000006.1, from coordinate 60,240 downwards.
TTTCCGCTGTACTCCGCGCAGGACTCCGGGATCGGCCCGTCGTACGGCTTGAGGGCCCGGGCCCGAGCGGCGGCGGCCTCCTTGGCGGCCTTCTCCTCGGCGGCCTTCTTGCGTGCCGCCTCTTCGGCCTTGCGGGCCTTCTCGGCGGCGGCGCGGGCGCGCTTGCGGGTCTCGACGGCCTGCTGGCGAGCGGCCCGCACCTGGCGGGAGACCTGCTGCTCCTGCCGGTAGTCGACGTCGATCTGGGTGACACTGCCGGCCACCTGCGCGCCCGGATCCGGGCGCGGCGTCTGGCGGTCATCGCTGAGGTAGAAGCCGCCGGCCACGCCCCCAGAGAGCAGCACGACAGCAACGCCACGGGCGGCGAACCGGCTCCACAGCCGACTCACGTGGTGATCCCTTCGTCGGGGTCAGGGACGCGGAGTGACCGGCCCACCGGGCCGAAGCACACCGCGAGCGCCCGCGACCGGCTCGCCGGTCACCGTAGACACACCGCCGTCATGTCCGGTGGCTGTCCGCTCCCTGGCGGGAGTGGCGAACGGCCACCGTTGATGCCCGCGGTGCGTGGGCGCCCGTTGGACACCATCGCGCACAGTGAGGCCGATGGGAAACGACCAGACTCAATTGTGACGTGCGTCACTCAAAAAATGGGTGGGAACACGCCCTAAAGGCTCATCATTGCGGGATGTCCTCCAGCAGATCGGTCACCATCGCCGCGATCGGAGATCGCTCCGAACGGCTGAGCGTGACATGCGCGAAGAGCTGATGACCCTTCAGCGCCTCGATCACCGCGGTGACGCCGTCGTGCCGGCCGACCCGGAGGTTGTCCCGCTGCGCGACGTCGTGGGTGAGCACGACCCGGGATCCCTGACCGATCCGGGAGAGCACCGTCAGCAGCACGCCACGCTCCAGGGACTGCGCCTCGTCGACGATGACGAAGGCGTCGTGCAGGCTGCGCCCGCGGATGTGGGTCAGCGGCAGCACCTCCAGCAGACCCCGTGAGGTGACCTCCTCCAGCACGTTCTCGTGCACCACCGCGCCGAGCGTGTCGAAGACCGCCTGCGCCCAGGGCGACATCTTCTCCGACTCGGAGCCCGGCAGGTAGCCGAGTTCCTGGCCCCCTACGGCGTACAGCGGGCGGAAGACGATCACCTTCTTGTGTCGGCGGCGTTCCATCACCGCCTCCAGGCCGGCGCAGAGCGCCAGGGCCGACTTGCCGGTGCCGGCCCGGCCACCGAGCGAGACGATGCCGATCGACTCGTCGAGCAGCAGGTCGAGTGCGATCCGCTGCTCGGCGGAGCGGCCGTGTACGCCGAACGCCTCCCGGTCACCACGGACCAACCGGACGGTCTTGTCCGGCAGCACCCGACCGAGAGCCGAACCGCGGGTGGAGTGCAACACCAGACCGGTGTGACACGGCAGGCCGGCAGCGGCGTCCGCGTCGATGCTCTCCCCGCCGTAGAGCCGGGCGATGTCCTCCTCGGCCAGATCCAGCTCGGCCATCCCCGTCCAGGTCGGATCGCTCGCCTGACCGTGCCGGTACTCGTCGGCCCGGAGCCCGACCGAGGCGGCCTTGACCCGCAGCGGCATGTCCTTGCTGACAAGCGTCACCTCCCGCCCTTCGGCGGCGAGGTTCAACGCGACGGAGAGGATCCGGGCATCGTTGGACTCGTTGCGGAAGCCCGGTGGCAGCACCCCGTCGTCGGTGTGGTTGAGCTCCACCCGCAGCGTGCCACCGTCGTCGTTGGCGGGCACCGGACGGTCCAGCCGTCCGTGACGTACGCGCAGCTCGTCCAACATGCGCAGGGATTTCCGGGCGAACCAGCCCAACTCGGGATGGTGTCGCTTGCCCTCCAGTTCGGAGATCACCACCAGCGGCAGGACCACCTCGTGCTCGGCGAAACGGTGGAACGCCGCCGGGTCGCTGAGCAGGACGGAGGTGTCCAGGACGAAGGATTGCCCCGCTGGTCGGGGCTCCCTGGTGTCGGCCGACGCGGTAGCCGCGGTGCGGCGGCTCCGAGTGGTGCGGCGGGTCGTGGCAGTCGCGGCCGGGCTCTGCTCGGCCCCGGCGGTCGTACGGCGAGTGGTCACAGGCCTGCTCCGGCGGATGGGCACCCGGCCACCCGCGGTCCGCCTCCTCCGGTGCCCGACGGACACGGGGCGGATGCGGGCCCCGTGCGCGAGGTCGCAGGCCGGGCGGGCCGGCTGGCTCGGGACAATCCCGCGCCATGCCTAGACGCTAGCTCCCCGCAACCGTCCCGGCTAGAGCATGATTCAGAACGTCCCACCGGTGACGAGCCTGGGCCGGGCGGGGTGAACCGGCCGGGATGCATGCCCCCTGCGCGCACCCCGGCCGGTGGGACCACCGCCACCGGTCTGGCCGTGATCCCGCGCGGCACACGCCCGATCGAGCGGTACGCCGCGTTTCTGGACGGGCCCGCGAGCCCGTCGACCGGTCTCAGCCGGTTCGTCGCACGAGGGTGCCGGTCGGGTGCCGCCCGGTTACCGAGGCGGTCGGCGTCGTGAACGACGATCCGGTGTACGTGGTGCCGGGCTGAGCCACGGCGGCCGGCACCCGGGCGTTTGCCGGTGTGGTGGTGACCGCCAGGGCGGTGGCGATCGCGGCCTGGGCGTCGCGTCGTCGGCGGTTCCAGGCGCCGCGGTCACCGTCGAAGTAGCCCTGCCGATATCCGAAGCGGTAGCCGATCCGGTAGCTGAGCTGCCCGTGCAGCCGTCCGGCCGCGTAGCTCGTCGCAGCGAGCACGAGCACCAGGAAGATCGCGAGGAAGGGACTCATCCGGCCGCTCCGGTGCCTCGCACGTTGCTCATCGTTCCTCCGGCTCGACGGTGGTCGGGTCGGTCACCAGCAGGCGGTCGAGGTCGTCGGTGCCGACCTCCTCGACCAGCTCGACGCTGATCCGGCAGCCGTCCAGGACCACTTCGGCCACCGACGACCGGCGGATCTCGCCGCCGGCGTCATAGACCCGGACGCTCAGTTCCGGGCAGCCGAGGTGAGTTCGCCAGGCGTTCCACTCGGTCCGGTCGCCGACACTGAGCGAGAGGTAGCGACAGCCCCGGGCCAGGTAAAGACGCCAGGGCGCGCTGAGCCCTGCGGCGACACCCTCCGCGATCAGGCCGAAGGCCTGCGCACGGGTTGCGAGTTCGGTCACCGCACCTCCCGTGCACCGGGCGCGTGACGCAGGTGAGCACTTATCGTCTCAGGCACGTGACACACCGTAGGTTGTCCCATGGGCGTGACAGTATCAGCTTTTCGTGCGTTTGCCCCCGCACCTACGGACATCTATCCTGCCCAGGTGACACCCCTCAGGAAGAATGTCGGAACCCTGATTGACCAGTCAGCGTCGGCGTCACGTAAGCGTGACAAAGGCGTGCCGAGGACGCCTACTCAGGTCCAACGGTCGTACGGTCACGAGGTGACCGAGACCGCCAATGCACGGAAGATCGCCTTCGCCACCTTCGTCCGACGGGCCCTCGACGAGGCCCGTGCCACAAGGGCATGGAGCGGCACCGAGGTCTCCCGGCGCACCGGCGTCTCACGGCAGACGATCAACCGCTGGGTACGCGGCGACTGGGCCAGCGATCCGGAGGCCGAGCGGGTGGTGGCGTTCTGCGAAGGTCTCGGCCTCGACCCGACGCCGGCCTTCGCGGCACTCGGCTGGGATCGGACCTCCTCCCGACACCGGTCCACCTCGACGCCCCCGCCGATGGACCCCGACGTGGAGGCGCTGCTCCGACGCCTGGTCGACCCCGACGTGTCGGACGCGGAGAAGTTCCACATCAGAGAAACCATTCGTTACCTCGCATACCGGCCGACCCTTCCGACCGGTGTCCGAAAGCGAGGGGAAGCGGCCAGCTAGTTCTCAGATGGCGAAAGAACAGCAGGTCAGCCTCATTCGTTTCGCTTCGGGGCGGGATCGGGCACGCTAGCGTCCGTATCTGTACTGCTTGGGCTCGTCGTCGGCGGGGGGACGGGACAAGGCCGAACCCAGCCCTGCGGGACAGAAGGAGGGTCTTTACATGACCCTGAAATGGTCGGCAGTCGTGGTCGCAACAGTCTCGGTGACACTCTGCGTCACCGGCAACGCGGTGACCCTGGCCCTCGACGGCGGGCAGCTTCCGCTGCTCGTCAACCTCGTCGCGCTCGTCGCCGCGAGCACCGCGATCGTCCTGGCCGTGATCGCTGAGCTGCACGAGCGGCTCAACGACCGGGTCACCGCGCTCACCGAGTTCCTGGTCGAGCGACTTCGGGAGATCGAGGCGCACACCGGCGACCGCAACGCCGGATTCGTGGAGGGCTACCTGCTCAGTCACGGTCAGGAAGCGGCCGTATTGCCGTTCGGTCGCCGAGGACGGGGAGCCGCCGAACGCTGAGCGCAAGGGCCGAACGAGCCGACTCGGGCCAGGATTGATCGCCAAAAGCCGGGGTACGCTGTGGCGCGTGCCACCGTTGAATCTGGGCGACCAACCGCCGAAGATCCCTTTGAATGCCGACCAGGCCTGGCGAATCACCGCCGACCGGGCCGGCGAGACCGTGCTCTTCTTCGACTTCGACGGCACACTCGCGCCCGTCGCCGACGACCCGACAAAGGTGCAGCCCGCGCCGAAGGTGCTGGCCGCTATCGAGGCGCTGGCCCCGGTGGTACGGCGGATCGCGATCGTCTCCGCCCGGCCCGTCGAGTTCCTGCGGGAGCACTTCGACGGGCTGAGCGGCGTGGACCTCTACGGCCTGTACGGCTTGGAGCACAGCCACTCCGGCGGCGAGACGGTCACCGAGCCGGCCGCCCTGCCCTTCGTGCCCACCATGAGCGAGCTGGCCGACCTGGCCCGCGCCGAGCTTCCGGCGCAGGCCCTGGTGGAGTACAAGCGGCTGTCGGTGGCTCTGCACTGGCGTACCGCCCCGCAGCTGGCGGAGACGGTCGAGCAGTGGGGCCGGGCCCAGGCCGAACGCCTCGGGCTGCGGGTGCAGATCGGCCGGATGGTGCTGGAGATCAAGCCGCCGGTCGACCGCGACAAGGGCATGGTCATCGACGAGCTGGTGCAGGACGCGGGGGGCGCCTGGTACTTCGGCGACGACGTCTCCGACATCAAGGCGTTCGCCGCGCTGCGGGCCCGCGCCGCCGCCGATGCCGACTTCATGGGAGTCTGCGTCGCTGTCGCCAACCCGGAGACCGGTGCCGAGGTCGCCGAGGCCGCCGACCTGACCATCGACTCACCGGCCGCCCTGGGCGACTTCCTCACCGAGGCCACCCATCACCTGACCTGACGGCCGGAAGAACGGCCGACCTGGTCAGGCCCCGAAGCGGCGCTGACGGGTGGCGTACGAGCGCAGTGCGCGGAGGAAGTCGACCCGGCGGAAGTCCGGCCAGTTGAGTTCGCAGAAGTAGAACTCCGAGTGTGCCGACTGCCAGAGCATGAAGCCGGACAGCCGCTGCTCCCCGCTGGTCCGGATGATCAGATCCGGGTCCGGCAGGCCGCGGGTGTAGAGGTGCTCCGAGATGTCGTCGACGTCGAGGGAACCGGCCAGTTCCTCAAGCGTGCCGCCGTTGGCCGCGTGCTCCAGCAGCAGCGAGCGGACCGCGTCGGCGATCTCCCGGCGGCCGCCGTACCCGACGGCGATGTTGACCTGAGCGCCGCCGCTGCGGTCCCGGGTCCGCTCCTCGGCGGCCTTGAGCGCGGCGGCGTGGTGGGCCGGCAGCACGTCGAGCGCGCCCACCATCCGCAGTCGCCAGGGGTTGCCCGCCTCGGCCAGCTCGGTGGTCAGATCTTCGATGATCTGGAGCAGCGGGTCCAGTTCCGTCGCGGGGCGGGAGAGATTGTCGGTGGAGAGCAGCCAGAGCGTCACGTGCCCCACCCCGGCCGCGTCACACCACCGCAGCAGCTCCTTGATCCGTTCGGCACCCATCCGGTGCCCGTCGTTCGGGTCGACGAAGCCCATCTCCCGGGCCCACCTGCGGTTACCGTCGCACATCACGCCCACGTGGCGGGGCACCGGACGGCCCGCGAGCTTGGCCGTCAGCCGCCGCTCGTAGACGGAGTAGAGAAGTTTCCGCAGAGTCATCACTTGCAGAGTAGCGAGCCCGCGCGCAGGAGAGCGTGCCGGTGGCAGATACCGCACCGAGCGGCCGAGACCCGGTCGAATCGCCCCAGCTCAGGACGCGGGCGCGGCGGTGGAAGCACGGCGTACGCCATAGAGGGCGAGGAACGCCGCGGCGACGAGTGGCGTGCCGTCGCGGATCAGGCCATCCACACCGAGTAACCACCAGCACAGCGGAAGGTCCACCGCGAGCACGATCACGGTGATCACCACGAGCAGGATGCCCGCCCAGCGCTTGCCACGCATCAGGAACGCGGTGCAGAACAGCACCAGGTAGCTGGTCGCGATCCCCGCCGCCAACCAGAACAGCACCGCGGGCAGTGCGAACGGCCGGCCGTCGAGGATCTCCGCGACGGCCACCAGCGCCGGTACGAGCATCAGCGGGCTGTAGGTGAACGCGGCGACCCGGCTGGTCAGCAGCCAGGCGTTGGCCTCCGGTCGGCGTGGGGGCGTTTCCCGCCAGAAGATGCCGGAGCGCTCGATGACCAGGCGGGGCCGGTGCCGCACCAGATGGCCGGCGATGGCCGGGGAGCGGTACAGCAGCCAGACCACGGCGACACACAACGCGGTGAGCAGGGCGAACCCGAGCAGACCGGGCAGCGGTGGCACGCCGTGCCGGGGCACGATCAGCCGCCCGACCGCGAAGACGGTCGTGACGGCGAGGATCAGGCCGAGCGGGCGGGCCACCGTACGCCCTCGTCGTACGTGACCGATCAGCAGCAGGAAGCCGATCGACCGCAACATCGCCCAGCCGGTGCGTACCGCCAGCCCGAAGCCCTGCTCCGGGGCGTACCACCAGTTGAGCACCTCGACCACGACGGTGGCCGCGGCGGTCACGGCGAGCAGCACGGTCATGGCCCGGACGGCGGACGGCCGCCGGACCTCGGTCTCGGCGGCCGTCCTCATGGGATCCGATGATGCCTCGGATCCCGCCTCGATCACACCCCGCGCGGCGACTGTTCCGCGTCGAGTCGTGCCCGCAGGGCGTCCAGCTCGGCCCAGAGCACACCGGGCAGCTTGTCACCGAACTTCTCGAACCACTCGGTGACCATCGGCAGCTCGTTGCGCCACTCGTCCGGGTCGACCTTGAGCGCGATCCGGACGTCCTCCGGGGTCATGTCCAGGCCCTCGACGTCGAGGGAGTCCAGCGTCGGGACCATGCCGATCGGCGTCTCGACGGCCTCCGCCCGACCCTCGATCCGCTCGATGACCCACTTGAGCACCCGGGAGTTCTCCCCGAATCCGGGCCACAGGAAGTTGCCCTCCGGGTCCTTGCGGAACCAGTTGACGTAGTAGACCTTGGGCAGCTTCGACTCGTCGCCGTTGGCACCCTTGCCCATCTCGATCCAGTGCCGGAAGTAGTCGCCACCGTGGTAGCCGATGAACGGCAGCATCGCCATCGGGTCACGGCGGACCACACCGACCGCGCCGGAGGCGGCGGCGGTGGTCTCCGAGGAGAGGGTGGCGCCCATGTAGACACCGTGCACCCAGTCCCGGGCCTCGGTCACCAGCGGTACGGTGTCCCGCCGCCGGCCGCCGAACAGGATCGCGTCGATCGGCACGCCGTTGGGGTCGTAGTAGTCCTCGGCGAGAATCGGGCACTGGGCGATCGGGGTGCAGAACCGACTGTTCGCGTGCGAGGAGAGGCTGTCGCTCTCCGGCGTCCAGTCGTTGCCCTTCCAGTCGATCAGGTGCGCCGGCGGCTCGCCCATGCCCTCCCACCAGATGTCACCGTCGTCGGTCAGGGCGACGTTTGTGAAGATGGAGTTGCCCTTGTCCAGGGTCCGCATGGCGTTGGCGTTGGTCTTCCAGTCGGTGCCGGGTGCCACGCCGAACAGGCCGAACTCCGGGTTGACCGCGTAGAGGCGACCGTCCGGGCCGAAGCGCATCCAGGCGATGTCGTCGCCGATGGTCTCGACCTTCCAGCCCGGGATGGTCGGCTCCAGCATGGCCAGGTTGGTCTTGCCGCAGGCCGACGGGAACGCACCGGCGATGTGGTAGACCTTGCCCTCCGGCGAGGTGATCTTGAGGATCAGCATGTGCTCGGCGAGCCAGCCCTCGTCGCGCCCCATCACGCTGGCGATCCGCAGCGAGTAGCACTTCTTGCCGAGCAGTGAGTTGCCGCCATAGCCGGAGCCGTACGACCAGATCTCCCGGGTCTCCGGGAAGTGCGAGATGTACTTGGTCTCGTTGCACGGCCAGGCCACGTCCTGCTGACCGGGGGCCAGCGGGGCACCGATCGAGTGCAGAGCGCGGACGAAGTCCGCGTCGTCACCCATCGCCTCCAGGATCTTGGCACCCATCCGGGTCATGATCCGCATGGAGGCGACCACGTACGGGCTGTCGGTGATCTCGACACCGAACATGGGCTTCTCGGCCTCGACCGGACCCATCACGAACGGAATGACGTACATCGTCCGACCGCGCATCGAACCGCGGTACAGATCGGTCATCGTCCGCTTCATCTCGGCCGGCGCCATCCAGTTGTTGGTCGGGCCGGCGTCCGCTTCGTCCACGGAGCAGATGAACGTCCGCTCCTCGACCCGGGCGACGTCCGTCGGGTCGGTCCGGGCATAGAACGAGTTCGGTTTCTTCTCGGGATTGAGCCGGATGAGGGTGCCGGCCTCGACCAGTTCATCGGTGAGGCGACGCCATTCCTGATCGGACCCGTCAACCCAGACCACCTGGTCAGGGGTGGTCAGTTCAGCGACCTCACGGACCCAGGCGAGCAGTTTGGGGTGGGACGTCGGGGCCTGATCGATACCCCGAACGGTGGCCGGAGCAACCATGACACTTCTCCTTGTGGTCGACGCTGACCGGTCTATTGGAGTGCACGAGTCTCGGCGCGCGTTGTGCGTCGCCTTCGTGGAAACCTGGGATTGCGCTCAGCGTAAACCGAGGGACCTCCACAGTCAGTGGGACTGGTTGTGAAGAACTGCACAAGGTACGGGTACGCTGCCGCTTCACGGCCCTTTACCCGCTTTCGCGCGCAGTTTCACGCAAATCTTGCGGTGAACCTCTATCAAGGCCACCCGGCGACGGCGCTTTGGCACCTGCTGGGAGGTAGCGGAAATCGACTCCGGATTGAATCGGTCCGGTTACGCTCCGTTCGTGCCCGTCCGCACCGCCGCGCCACCGGACACCGCAGGTCGTCACTACCCGCCTGCGGGGCCACCAACCGGTACGCTCGCACGGTGGCCGCCACGATGACCGGAGAGCCAGGCTCCCGGCAGACCCGATCGGGTCTGATCCACTCCCTGCGCGACCGTTTCGGTCACCTCGTGCGCGAGATGAGCAAGTTCGCGACCGTGGGCGGAGTGGCCTTTCTCATCGACTTCGCCCTGTTCAACTACCTGATCGGCCCTGCCGGGGTGGAACAGATCACGGCGAAGACGATCTCCACGGTGATCGCGGCCACGTTCGCGTTCCTGGGCAACCGGTTCTGGACGTGGCGGCACCGCCAGCGCTCCCACCCGGCCCGCGAGTACGCGCTGTTCTTCTTCTTCAACGCGGTGGGCCTGGGCATCGCGGTGGCCTGCCTGGCCATCAGCCGCTACGGCCTGGGCGGCATCTGGCCGGAGGTCTTCCAGACCCGGCTGGCCGACAACATCGCCAGCTTCGTCGTGGGCACCGGCCTCGGCACGCTGTTCCGATTCTGGTCGTACCGACGGTTCGTCTTCGTGGATACGGGAACTCCCGTCGCCGCGGAAGTTGACCGGGACCGCGGGGCGTGACCTCCCGCCCACCCGTACGGCCGGAGCCTGCCGGCCCGAGCCCACTGCCCTAAGGTGTTACGCATGCCTCTTGTCCGTCTGCTGCCTGAGCGCTGGCAGAAGTTCATCCATGAGGCGCTCAAATTCGGCCTGGTCGGTGGCATCAACACCGTCATCAATTATGCGGTGTTCAACGCCCTCGCCCTGACGATTTTTGTCGATGGTCAGCTGAAAGCGACGGTGATCGCCACGGTGGTGGCGACAATCACGTCATATCTGATGAATCGGCACTGGACGTACCGAGATCGCCCTAAATCGGCCATGCAGCGGGAATACGCCCTTTTCTTCCTGTTCAACGGGGCGGGCCTGCTGATCGAACTCGGTGTCCTCGCCGCCGCGAAGTACGGGCTGGGCATGACCAGCCTGTTGGCGCTGAACGTGGCCAAGACCGGCGGTGTGGTGTTGGCGACGCTGTTCCGCTTCTGGTCGTACCGCACGTTCGTCTTCCAACCTGCCGCGCCCGCCGAGGCCAGGCCGGCCTGGCAGGGCCTGCCCCGCGACGAGTGGGACACGATGGCCGGGATGGATCCGGTGGCCGAACTCGCCGAGTCCGTCACCGAGTTGGAGGAAGAGGAACCACCCGCCACCCGGCCGCCGAGCCTGACGCCTCGGCCGCTCCAGCCCCGCGCCGCGGCCCTGAGCAACGAGGCCGAACTCACCGCCGCGCTGGACAAGGAGCTGGAGGCCGAGCTGGCGGCAGAACTCCAGCCCGCCCCGGCGCACCGCCGCTTCCGGCGCCGCTGATCCGTGTGAACGCCCGAGAGCGCCCGCCGAGTCTGGCGGGCGCTCTCGGGCGTTCACGCAAGCTGGGTCATCTCGCTGTCGGGCGTACTCCCGTGCCTGGTCGGGCTGCTCAGGCGTCGGGGGCTCAGAGGCCGGACTTGTTGTCGCGTTCCGCGAGGATCTCGCGCAGCTCCCCGTCGCCCAACGAGTGCTTGTCGTGGAACGCCTCGACCAGCTCGTAGAGCTTGGTCTGGACCCGGTCGACCTTCGGCACGTCGGGCAGCACCGACTGGCCCCGCTCGCCGGCCGACTCGATGGTGAGCGTGCCGTAGCCCAGCAGTCGCCCGACGAACTGCTGGTTCATCGAGTGGTCGTTGACCCGGCTGAGCGGGATGTCCCGCCTCTCCCGGGAGAAGACCCCGTGCTGGAGCACCACTCGCTCGTTTGTGAACAGATAGTGCGTGGTGCGCCAGACGATGTACGGCCACGCACCCAGCACCAGTACGGCCAGCACCGCCAGCCCGCCGATCACGGCGAGGGTGATGGAGCCGCCTCCACCGGAGGGTAGGAACACCAGGCCGACCACCACCGCGGCGATGGCGAGCACCAGCACCGCCACCGGCCGGATCAGGGCCTTCCAGTGCGGACGCAGGTGCAGCACGACGTGCTCGTCCTCGGTGAGCACGTCTTCGGGGAACGCCACGGATACCTCCTCGCAGAACCGGACGCGCAGACGTTAACCCCCCACCCCCACTCCGCCACATCCACCACGCGGCCACCCTCCCCACCCCGTCCACCCACACCTCGCCGATCTTGCACTTTCGGTCCCCCTTACGCCCCGATATGCACCTTTAACCCCGACCAAAACTGCAAGATCGACGGGCCGAGCGCGGGGGGCGCGCGCGACGGGCCGAGCGCGAGGGGCGCGCGCGACGGGCCGAGCGCGAGGGGCGCGAGGGGTGGGGGTTTAGCGGAGGTGGAGGAGGTCGGCGGCGGGGAGGGAGTGGGTGGTGGGGGTGGGGTGGGGGGTGGTGAGGAGGAGGTGGCCTTCGCCGGTGATGGTGGTGGCGGTGCCGGTGAGTTCGGTGCCGTCGGGGAGCAGGGCGCGGACTTCGCGGCCGACAGTGGCGCAGACCTTCAGGTACGCCTCGCGCAGGCCGCTTGCGGTCGCGTCGCCGCCGGCGGCTCGCCAGCGGGCGTACCACTCGGCGAGTGAGCGGAGCAGTGCGCGCAGGAGTGGGTCCCGGTCGGTGGCTGTCGCACCGGCCAGTTGCAGCGAGGTGGCTCGCAGACCTGTCGGGTTCTCCGGCAACTCGTCGGCGCGCAGCGTGACGTTCAGCCCGATGCCGAGCACGACGGCGGGCGGGTCACCGAACTCGGGGCCGGGCACCGCCTCGGCGAGGATGCCGGCGCACTTCGCCCCGTCGATCAGCAGGTCGTTCGGCCACTTCAGGCTGGCGTCCAGCTCGGCCAACCGACCGACCGCCTCCACCAGCGCCACTCCGGCCAGCAACGGCAGCCAGCCGTACCCCGTCGGTGGTGCGGGTTGCCAGTCGCGGTCCGGCACCGCCTCCCCGGGCCGCAACAGCACGCTCGTCGCGATGCCCGCGCGCGGCGGCGACTGCCAGGTCCGGCCGCGCCGCCCTCGGCCGGCGGTCTGCCGCTCGGCCACCACCACCAGGCCCTCCGGCTCGCCGTCGCGGGCGGCCTCGGCGACATCGGCGTTGGTCGAGCCCGTCTCGGCGCGCAATTCCAGCCGCGCCCACGGACCGTACGGCGCGACCAGCGCCCGGCGCAGCCGCGCCGCCGACAGTGGCGGACGGTCCAGATCGGTGTACGGCGAGCCCGGCATCCCGTCAGCCTACGGTTTACCCCTCCTGCCGACCGCCGCCGACCTGAACCATCGTTATATTCCCTGGGTGACTACCGAGACCGGCAGCAACCTGCACAGCACCGCCGGCAAGCTGGCGGACCTGGCACGACGGGTCGACGAGGCGGTGCACGCCGGGTCGGCCCGTGCCGTGGAGAAGCAGCACGCCAGGGGCAAGAAGACCGCCCGTGAGCGGATCGACCTCCTGCTCGACGAGGGCTCCTTCGTCGAGTTGGACGAGTTCGCCCGGCACCGCTCCACCAACTTCGGCCTCGACCGCACCCGCCCGTACGGCGACGGTGTGATCACCGGCTACGGCACCATCGACGGCCGGCAGGTCTGCGTCTTCGCCCAGGACTTCACGGTCTTCGGCGGCTCCCTCGGCGAGGTCTTCGGCGAGAAGATCGTCAAGGTGATGGACCTCGCCATGAAGATCGGCTGCCCGGTCATCGGCATCAACGACTCCGGTGGCGCCCGCATCCAGGAGGGCGTCGTCTCGCTCGGCCTCTACGGCGAGATCTTCTTCCGCAACGTACGCGCCAGCGGCGTCATCCCGCAGATCTCGCTGATCATGGGTCCGTGCGCGGGCGGCGCGGTCTACTCCCCCGCGGTCACCGACTTCACCGTGATGGTCGACCAGACCTCGCACATGTTCATCACCGGCCCCGACGTCATCAAGACGGTCACCGGTGAGGACGTCGGCATGGAGGAGCTGGGTGGGGCCCGCACCCACAACAGCCGCAGCGGCAACGCGCACTACCTCGCCACCGACGAGGACGACGCGATCGACTACGTCAAGGCGCTGCTGTCCCACCTGCCGTCCAACAACCTGGACGAGCCGCCGGTCTTCCCGGTCGACGCGGAACTGGACGTCACCGACACCGACCGGGAACTGGACACCCTGATCCCGGACTCGGCCAACCAGCCGTACGACATGCACCGGGTGATCGAGCACGTGCTCGACGACGGGGAGTTCCTGGAGGTCCAGCCGCTCTACGCGCAGAACATGGTGGTCGGCTTCGGTCGGGTCGAGGGTCGGCCGGTCGGTGTGGTGGCCAACCAGCCCATGCACTTCGCCGGCACCCTGGACATCGCGGCCAGCGAGAAGGCGGCCCGCTTCGTGCGTACCTGCGACGCCTTCAACATCCCGGTGCTGACCTTCGTGGACGTGCCCGGCTTCCTGCCCGGCACCGGCCAGGAGTGGGACGGCATCATCCGCCGGGGCGCCAAGCTGATCTACGCGTACGCCGAGGCCACCGTGCCGAAGGTCACCGTGATCACCCGCAAGGCGTACGGCGGGGCGTACGACGTGATGGGCTCCAAGCACCTGGGGGCGGACCTGAACTTCGCCTGGCCGACCGCACAGATCGCGGTGATGGGCGCCCAGGGGGCGGTGAACATCCTCTACCGGCAGGAGTTGGCCGCCGCCGAGGACCCGGCCGCCGTCCGCGCCGAGAAGATCGCCGAGTACGAGGACACTCTCGCCAACCCGTACGTGGCCGCCGAGCGCGGGTACGTCGACGCGGTGATCGCGCCGCACGAGACCCGTACCCAGATCGTCCGGGCACTGCGGGTGCTCCGCACCAAGCGGGAAACCCTGCCCCCGAAGAAGCACGGCAACATCCCCCTCTGATCCCTCTGCCCCTCTCCCCTCCCCGCGCCCACCCCGCGCCCACCCCGCGCCCACCCCGCGCCCGCGATCTTGCAGTTTGGGTCGCCGCTCTGCGGCTTCTGCCCCTTATGCAGGGGCCAAAAGTGCAAGATCGCGGGGACGAAGGGGTGGGCAGGGGGGTCAGCAGGGGGGGTTGGCGGCTGTGCAGAGTCGTTGGGCGGCGATGGTGGCGACGCGGCGTAGCTCGGGGTCGGGGGCGTCGCGGTTGAGGGTCAGCACCGTGATGAGGTCGCCGACGCGCAGGACAGCGGTGGTGTCGGGGGGTGGGGGTTCCCGGGTTGCGCCGGTGTCCAGGTTGCGGGTTGCCGTGATGGTGTGCCGGATCAGCATCGCCTCGTCGCCGGCGAAGTCGCGGTCGGCCACCTCCCACCGGTGGTCCGCCTCGGCTCGGGCGATCCGGTCCTCCCACAGGACATCGCCGGTCGATCGCCAGTTCGCGCAAGGTGCGAGCACCTCGTCGAGCCGGCTGAAGAAGCCGGCGACCCGCTCCGGTGCGATCCGGTAGACGTCCTGGCTGAGCAGCACGTCGGCCGGCCGGCGGGCACCGTCCGCGCTCGCCCGCAGCAGGGTCTGCGAACGCGAGTACCGCGACGGCTCCCAGTACGCTGCCCGGCCCTGTTCCTCCAGGCAGACCGGCAGCAACTGGTCGATCTGCACCAGTTCACCGAAGCCTGCCTGACCGAGCGGCGGGTCAGTCATCGCCGTCAGGTCTGTCGGCTGCACCAGCGCCTCGTGTGGAATCTCCACGTACGCCGACGGCGACGCCTGCGGCTGCGGAACGGCAGCCGGTGACGCCCCGAGACGTAGCCCCGCGATCATCGGCCCGGCGGCCAGGAGCAGCACCGCGGTCGCCGCGCCCACCATGGCTCGACGCCGTCGTCGGCGGGCCCGCTCCCGCAGCACCGCAGGTTCCGGCCAGCGGACGTTCCGCAGGTCGTTGTGGAGTCGCTCGACGAACGTCATCTCGTCATGCACCGGGTGCCTCCTCCAGGTCAGAGACGGCGAGCAGTCCGGCGAGCGCGGTACGCCCCCGGGAAAGGCGGGCCTTGACCGTGCCGACCGGGGCCGAGGTCTGCCTCGCCACCTCGGCGACCGGCAGGCCGACCAGGTAGTAGAGCGCGATGGCGACCCGCTGTTCCTCGGGCAGGCGGCGCAGGGCGGCGACCACCTCGACGGTCTCCGTGCCCGGTGCGGGGACGCTCTCCACCGCGCCGTGCCGCAGGTACGCCCGAGCCCGACTACGCAGGCTGCGCCATCGGCTCACCGCGAGCCGGCTGGCCACCACCCGTACCCATGCCTCAGGGTCGTCGTAGTGCCGCACCGTGGACCACCGTTGCCAGGCTCGGACGTACGCCTCCTGAACGGCGTCCTGGGCTTCGGCGAGGTCACCGGTGAGCACGTAGACGAAGCCGAGCAACCGTTGTCGGCTGCCCCGGTAGAAATCGTCGAACCCGTCGACGTCCGGCACCTGCCACCTCCCTGCGGGTCGTAGAGGACACGCACCAGGGGGTGGGTGCGGTTGCCACCGGACGCGAACCGGCCGCGCCGGAGGGTCAGGTCACCAGGTGATGCCGGCCTCCGCGAGCAACGGGCCGGCCAGCATCAGACCGCCGACGACCAGCACCGCCAGGTTGACCAGACCGAAGAGGACGACCCAGAAGAACGCCGGAAACCCGGTGATCCCGGCCAACTGGTCGGCGTCGGAGGCGGGCATCCCCCGCCGGGTACGCAGCCGTTGCAGCTCGATCACCGGTCGTACGCCGCCGAGCAGCAGGAACCACACACTCGTCCAGGCGAAGGCGGCCTGCACCTGCGGGCTGGCGTACCACGAGACGGCGAGCACCACTCCGCCGGTGACCAGCAGCGACAGCACCCCGAACAGGTTGCGGATCATGACCAGCATGGCGAGCAGGAGGATCACCGCGAGCCAGAGCAGCAGCGTGATCCGGTTACCGGCCAACAGCCACGCCCCGCCCAGGCCGACCAGCGGTGGCGCGATATAGCCGGCGAGCAGGGTGAGCACCATGCCCGGACCGGTGGGCCGACCCGCAGACAGCGTCAGTCCCGAGGTGTCCGAGTGCAGCCGGATGCCGCGCAGCTTACGGCCGGTGAGCAGCGCGGCCAGAGCATGGCCGCCCTCGTGCGCGATGGTGATCGCGTTGCGGGCGACCCGCCACGGCAGCCGGGTGCTGACCACCAGCAGCGCGACCACGCCGGTGACCAGCACCAGCAGCGGGGGCGGATCCGGCTGCGCGCCGACCAGGCGGTCCCAGAACTCCGTCATGCCCTCGATCGACACCATGGGGCGCGAGCCTACCGCCCGTGTTCCGGTGTCATTGCCGGGCCAACCGCCCGTACGGTGTGAGACTGACCGGGTGGCGATCGGATCGGGAGGTGTACGCCGGTGAGCGCAGCCCCTCTGGAACCCCACGTCGGCCTCTGGACGGAGGACGACTACTTCGCCATGGGCGAGACCCATCACCGGATCGAGTTGCTCGACGGGAGCCTGATCGCGAGCCCTGCTCCGAGCCGACGGCATCAGCGAGTCGCCAGGCGACTGGCGAACAGCATCGAGGCTGCGGCGGAGGTCAACGACCTCTCGGTCTACGACGCGATCAACGTCCGGCTCAGCGTCGATCGCGTGGTGATTCCGGATCTCGTGGTCACCGACGCCGATGACGAGGGGACGGTGCTGGACGCGGCAGAGGTGGTGCTCGTGGGTGAGATCGTCTCGCCGGGCAACGCGGCCGCCGATCGGGTGCTCAAGATGCAGCTCTACGCGATCGCCCAAATCCCCTGGTACCTGCTGGTCGAGCAGGACGGTGACACCCACTCGCTGCGGCTGTACCGGCTCGACGGAGGGCACTACGTCGAGGATCAGGTGGCCAAGGCCGGGGAGACGTTGACCCTCGCCGAGCCGTTCCGCTGGCAGATCGATCCGGCCACCCTGCGCTGATCACCAGGTGGGCTCGCACCACAAGCCGGACATCGAAAATTATCTTTACCTCTATTGCCTGGCCGAGCAGGCCCACCCAAAGATGACTGTCAATTGACTGTCGTCTCAGGAGGACGCCATGAGTCAGGTCAGGTCTTCGCTGCGTCGGCTGACCGCCGCCGCACTCACCGTGCTCGCCACCGCCGCCGCCGGGCTCGTCGCCACCGCGACCCCCGCCGCGGCGGCCACCGTGCCCGGCATCGACGTCTCGCGCTACCAGGGCACCATCAACTGGACCAGCGTGCGCAACGCCGGCATCCAGTTCGCCTTCATCAAAGCCACCGAGGGTACGAGCTACAAGGACCCGAACTTCAACACCAACTACGTCAACGCGTACAACGCCGGGGTGATCCGGGGGGCGTACCACTTCGCCCGGCCCAACATCTCCTCCGGCGCGGTCCAGGCCAACTACCTGGCCTCCAACGGCGGCGCCTGGTCGGCCGACAGCCGTACCCTGCCCGCCGCCCTGGACCTGGAGGCGAACCCGTACAGCGGCGGCTACTGCTACGGCCTGAGCACCACCGCGATGCGCAACTGGGTGCAGGACTTCCTCAACACCTACCGCTCCCGCACCGGCCGCTACGCGGTCATCTACACCACCACCAGCTTCTGGAACCAGTGCACCGGCAGCTGGAGCGGCCCGTGGAACAACCACCCGCTCTGGATCGCCCGCTGGTCCTCCTCGGTGGGTGCTCTGCCGGCCGGCGCGCCCTTCTGGAGCTTCTGGCAGTACACCGACTCCGGCAGCGTCCCCGGTATCAGCGGCGCGGTGGACCGCAACTACTGGAACGGCGACCGCAGCCGGCTGATCGCCCTGGCCAACAACACCTGACGTACGCCCCGACCACCGGCCGGCGTCCCGTGACCCTGCGGACGTCGGCCGATCGTCGGTGTAAGTGTCATGCGGCGTTCAGGCCGGACGTCGCTGTGAGTCGTAGGCGCGGCACTCAAGCCGCGCGATGCTGTCGCACAGGCCGGGCGTCGCTGTCGGTGCGTAAGGGCTCAGGCCCGTCGTCGCGAGGCGAGCGCGACCGGCACGCTCATGCCACCCCGGCGGGTGACGCTGCCTCGGCGGGTGAGGTGCCAGCCGGCGAGCGCGGCACCGGCCAGCGTCACCAGACTCAGCAGGGTCGCCAGCACCGCGACTCCGGCGGCGGCGACCAGCAGTACGACGTTGCCGAGCACCACGAGCGTCCACAGTGCCAGCCGCGGTCGGGCATCCCTTCCTCGGTAACCCATCTCGGGCCTCCCTTCCGTCGTCGGAGATCAGATACCCCGAACGGCGGAAGGTCATGCCTGTCGATCAGTCCTGACGGTCGGGCACGAACTCCCGGAAGGCCGTCTCGAAGTTCGGCAGCTGCGCTTCCCACTCGCTTCTCGGCACTTCCCAGCGCAGCGCGAAACCGCGGTTGCTGGCGGTGACGAAGCCCCGGTTGCGGACTCGTAGCTCCACCCCGTTACGGGTCTGGTACCAGTCCCAGTCGCCGCAGGTACGCCACTTGCAGTCGAACGACCAGATGTCGATCAGCCGGTAGTTCTGCACGCCACGGACGTTCTTGCGGCCCGGCTCGAGCTGCCGCCAGGTGGCGGCGGCGTCCCGTCCCGGGCTGTCCGTGCGGTCGATGGTCAACTCGCTGACGCCGTTCGGGTCCCGGTACTTCACCCAGGTCCCGCCGGCGCTGCGCCGCCAGCCGTCCGGCACGGCCACCTTGAAGCCGACCGGATCGTTTCGCATCGTCCAGCCGTCCGGCAGCGCGCCGTTGGTCGGCGGCGCCGTGCTGGGCGTGGCCGACGGGCTGGGCGGAGCTGCGCTGGTCGGCGGGGCTGCGCTGGTGGGTGGGGGCGCGGCCGGTTCGCTTGTCGCCGCCGTCGGCGTCCCAGAACTACTGGCCGCACCCGGCGACGTGCCGTCGTCACCACGGTCATCGCCGGTCAGCAGCGGCACCGCCACCACCAGACCAACCAGCAGCAGCGCAACCAGGGCACCGACGAGCAGACCGCGACGGTTGCGCTCCGAGCGCAGGAAGCCCGAGGTGAAGACGGAGCCGCGAGCCGGGGTCGGATCATCCGGCACCGACGGCATCAGCGAGGTCCGCTGCGGTACGACCCGGGTGTTGTCCTCAGCGGGCGCAGGAGCCACCCGGCGGGTCGCATCGGCGTCCGAGTGCACGGTCGACCGGTCCATCGTGGACGTCGAGCGGTCGACCTTCGCGGTCGACTCCGTACCGGTGCCCGCCGCTGCACCACCGGGAACAGCCGCCGCACCCGACTGGTCCGCCTCTCCCGCCCCGGCGGTAGCGCCCCCTCCAGCGGTAGCGCCCGAGTCGGCGTCGAGGCCGGACTCCGCTCCGCTGTCAGCCGTACCGCCAGCGGTTACGGGCGCCGAGTCGGTGCTCCGGGACGCGCCGGCATCGTTGTTCGTACCGGCCGCTTCGCCCTCGTCCACCGGGCTGTTCGCACCGGACACCAGGGCGGTGGGTGCCGCGTCCGAGCCTGCCGGTTGCGTCGCGTCGGAACCGACTGCAGCATCTGCCCTGCTCGCCGGAGCGGCGTCGGCGGGGACCTTCGCCGTCGGCGCGGCGTCCGAGTTGATCGAGGAGCCGACGGCGCCGGCGGCGGCGAGCGGGCCGGAAACCGGCGGCGTACGCGGGGCAGGCGGGCTGACCGGCGCGGACGGGGTCGCCGGTCGTTCCCCGGACGGCCGCGGCGCCGGCACCAACGGCGGGCGTGGCTCACGCGGCCCGTTCGGCCCCGGTCGGCGTACACCGCCCAGCAGTGAGATGCTCCGGGCCCGCCGGCCGCTGGCCTTGCGGAGCATGCGCTCGGCGGACTCGGCGGTGATGCGTTCCTGGGGGTCCTTGCGGAGCAGCCCGGTGAGCACCGACTTGAGTGGCCCGGCGTTACGCGGCGGCGGCACCGGCTCGGTGGCCAGCGCGGCCAGGGTGGCGATCGCCGACGGCCGGGCGAACGGGGACTTGCCCTCCACGGCGGCGTAGAGCGTGGCACCCAGCGACCACAGGTCGGCCTCCGGCCCGGCGGTGCCGTCGCGGGCCCGTTCCGGTGCGATGTACGCCGGTGAGCCGAGCACCATGCCGGTGCGCGTGACGTTCGGGTCGCCGGGGATGGTGGCGAGCCCGAAGTCGGTCAACACCACCCGCCCGTCGGTGCCGAGCAGGACGTTGCCGGGCTTGACGTCGCGGTGCATGATGCCGGCCTTGTGCGCGGCCTTCAGGGCGTTCAGCACGCCCAGGCCGATCTCGACCGCCTGGGCCGACGACACCGGCCCGTCCTCCGCGAGCGTGTCCTGCAACGAACGCGACGCGACGTACTCCATCACGATCCACGGGTCACCGTCGGTGCGGAGCACGTCGAAGATGCGTACGACGTTGATGTTGTTGAGCCGGGCGATGGCCCGCGCCTCGCGCAGCGAGCGTTCCCGCATCTCGCGGCGCTCGTCGTTGGTCAGACCCGGCGGCGGTACGAGTTCCTTGATGGCGACGTCGCGGTGCAGCACCTCGTCGCGCGCCTTCCACACCCGACCCATGCCACCCTGACCGAGCGGCGAGATGAGCCGGTACCGGTCGGCGACGAGTTGGGAGGCGGAAGCGTCTGACATCGCTGAGACGGTACCCGGCAGCGCTGACACCTACACCGTCGGCACGCCATTGTGCGACCAAGATCAAGGTGGCCACGTACCCTGAGCGGCATGTGTGGGGAAGAGCCGCTGTTGCGGATCGTGCGCGGTGTGCCGACCGCGGAGGAACTGGCCGCGCTGGTGGGCGCCATCGTCACCCGCCCCCGGGCCGCCGACCCTGCCCCGGCACCGACGTCGACGTGGGCCCGCAGCGGCCGACCGGGAAGCAACGGTCACCTGCCCGGTCCCGGCGCCTGGCGCGCGTCCGCACTGCCCCGCTGACCGGCCCGTCGCTCCTCACCGAGCCGCTTCTCGGCTGTCGCAGGGGCTGTGACGGGGCAGCCGTGGGCGGCGTCACCCATTAACCTCACTCTGGGGAACCGGGCCGTGACGGTTGGGAGGGGCGATGATCCCTGAAGAGGATCGACAAGCGTCCTGGTTGGGCGGTTACCGCACCATCGAGGCGGACATCCGGCAGATGCGAGAATTCGCTGACCGGCTACGTGCCGAGGTGGAGAGCAACTACACCCCGCACCTGCGCTACATCGCCAGCGACATGCTCACCCAGGTGTCCAACCCCGCCGATGCCTTCATCGAGCTGGTGCAGTTCATGCGCGCACACTGGGAGACCCAGCAGGCCGCCACCAACGCCGTCTGGGGCGTCGGCCACACCACCGGCCACCTCGCGGAAGCCGCCCATCAGGTGGCGCTGCGCTACGGCGACGCCGACGCCTTCTCCGCGGCCCGGGTCGCCGACATCGAACGCGCCCTCGCCCGACCCGGCATCACCGCCGCCCCGCCGACACCGTCGCCGTCGTTCGCCGACCCCACCGGCCCCGACCAGCCCGGACCGGTGGTGCTGCCATGAGAGACGTGGGCGTCGGCCGCAGCGGTGGCCTCACCAACTGGTACCTGATGAACGTCGCCGACATGTGGGCCTGCGTGCAGGACCACCAGACCGAACAGCACTGGCGGCACGTCGCCGGCTGGCGCAAGGTCTGTGACCTGGCCGGCCAGCACCTCACCCGGCTCAAGGCGTACCGCGACGGCCTGGCCCGAGCCTGGCCGCCGGAGACAAACGCCGCCGCCAAGGCGTACGTCGCCGAACTCGACGACCTGATCGACCAGGTGCAACGCACGCACGACGCCGCCTCCGCCAACCAGACCGCGCTGTCCGCCGCCACCCAGGCCATCACCAGCACCCGCACCGAGTTGAGCAAGGTCTACGAGGAGTACGCCCGCAAACTCCAGCAGAAGCGGACCTGGGAGACGATCGCCGCCGATCCCAAAGCCGCCGCCGGCAGTCGGGCCAGCGAACCCCCGGTGACCGATGCCGAACTCGAACGCCTCAACGTCCGAGCGCGCGGCATCATGTACGGCCTCAGCAGCGAACTCCAACAAGCCCAAGCAATGCTCCGCCAACCCCCTCCTCCGCCTTCCGCAGGCCGCGGCATCAACCAAAATGAACCGAATGTGTACGGGGCCACAGTCGGACCAATTCCGATCCTTCCGCCTATTGTTCCTATTCCAACGCCAAGGGCTCGTACGATCCCAGGCGGACAGCCACCAGGCGAGCGAGTTGCTGTACCCAAGGCCCCCGGAACCGGGCCAGTTCTTGGCGGCAACCGACCCATTTCGGAATCACCGCCGACAGCGTCAGGAAAGGCGGCCTCGTCGACACCTTCTCCCCCCACGAGCTCCGGAATTCATCCTGAGCCATCAACCGGCCTCGGTTATCAGCCAAGGCGCCCTGGAACGGGCCAGCCATCTCCCGGTTCCATCGGACGCCCGACTCCCGGACCACACTCGCCGACAGCACCTCGACCCGCAGCCAATAACGGCCTAATCGGCGGGATTCCTGGGATGATAAACGGCCCGTCCTCAGGAAGCGCCGCACAGCCTCGGCGCGTTAACCCAGTCGGAGGAGTAATCGGAGGTGGTGCAGCTGGCACTGCTCCTACAGGTGCAGCAGGTTCGCGACCCCGAGGAGTCCGTGGAATTTCCAGCGCCAACTCCTCACTCGCCAGTATGCCAGCAGCCGGCTGGCCCAACTCAGGCGGAATGATGAGTTCGCGGGGATCCGGCAGCCAAGACGGCGAGACAAGGCGATGGGATCCAGATCAACCCTGGCAAGTAGACCCGGGGGTCCCTCCGGTTGTTAAGCCCAACAACGACGACGAGCCAATCGACCCTGGACCCGCAATCGGACTCAAATAGATGGACTTTCTTACCCACGTCAGCACAATTACCCTAGCAGCCACTATCCTTGCCCCCTCAACAGCAGGCATGATCGGACCGGCAAGGACAGCCCCAGTGGGTGTCGATCGAATTCGCAGCGACCAGTGGCATCTTGCATACCTAAGAACCGCCAAAGCACACACGATCAGCCAAGGTGCTGGTGTGATGGTCGCGGTTCCGGACACTGGGATTGACCCACACCCCGACCTCGCAGATAACCTGCTTCCGGGAATCGACATTACATCGGAGAATAGTGAGAATGGCCAACGCGATAAAGATGGCCACGGAACAACAGTTGCAGGTCTTATCGCTGCCCATGGGCAGGCGACCAGCAAAGGCGCTCTCGGCATCGCACCCAAAGCGAAGATACTCCCAATAAGAGTCAATCTCGACAATCGTCACGTGGACGTTGACGACTTGGCAAGCGGAATTAATTACGCCGTTGGGCGAGGCGTGCAGGTAATCAGCATTTCCATGGCAACCGGACCGAGCATTAAGCTACAACAGGCCATCGAGTCGGCAATACGTGCGAACATTGTTGTGGTTGCCGGGTCCGGCAACCACCCACAGGAAGCCACGGTAGCGTTCCCTGCCGCATATCCGGGCGTCATAGCCGTGGGCGGAATCAATCGGTCAGGGGGAATTGCACCCATATCCGTTACAGGCCCGGAAGTCGATGTTGTAGCTCCAGCCGAGGAAATTTATAGCACAAGCACGGGCGGGAACTACAGCCGCAGTAATGGCACCTCCGACGCTACGGCGATTGTGGCGGGGGCGGCGGCGTTGGTGCGGGCCAGGTATCCGTATCTGCCGGCGGATGAGGTGGCGCACCGGCTGACCGCTACCGCGATCGACAAGGGGCCACCGGGGCGCGACGACCAGTACGGCTACGGGGTCATTGACCTGGTGGCGGCGCTGACGGCAGACGTACCGCCGAGGGGTTTTGAGTCGGTGCCGGCGACCTCGCCGGATGCGACTGGCCCGACCACGGCGGCGGCGGATGGGCCGTCGGCCGGTGGTGGGGGTGCGGCGACCGTGCGGGGGCTGGTCACGTTGGGGTTGTTGGTCGCGGGGGGTATGGCCTGGGCATTGGTGGTGCGTCACCGTCGTAGGTCCGATGATCCGCCACCGCGGGTCAGTCGCTGACCTCGCGTCGACACGACGGACGGCTGCGGCATGACGCCGAGCGGCTGCGACACGACGACGTGCGTCTGGGCGCAGGGGCGGGGGCGGAAGGGCAACCGGTAACGTCGGCGAGGTGCCTGATGTGATGCCTGTTCGGCTGGTGCTTGCCTCTGCGAGCCCGGCCCGCCGTAAGACGCTGCAAGCTGCCGGCATCGAGCCGGATGTGCTGGTCAGTGGGGTCGATGAGTCGCTTGTGGTGACCGAGCGGGCGGAGGATCTCTGCCTTGAGTTGGCCCGCTTGAAGGCGCAGGCGGTGGTGGCCCGGCTGCGGCCCGCCGACGATCAGCGCACGCTCGTGTTGGGCTGCGACTCCGTGCTCGCCTTCGACGGGCAGATCCTCGGCAAGCCGGCGGATCCCGCCGATGCCACTGCGCGGTGGGAACGGATGCGGGGACGCAGCGGCGTGCTGCACAGTGGGCATTGTCTCGTCGACGTCAAGGCGGGGCGTCAGGCGGAGGCGGTGGCCTCGACTGTGGTGCACTTCGCCGACATCAGCGACCACGAGATCGCCACGTACGTCGAGACCGGTGAACCGCTCGCGGTGGCGGGCGCGTTCACCATCGATGGTCTGGGCGGGCCGTTCGTGGAGCGGATCGAGGGTGATCCGAGCACGGTGATCGGGCTGTCCCTACCACTGCTGCGGCGGCTGCTGGCCGAGTTGGACCTGCGGATCACTGATCTGTGGACGAAGGTCGCGCCGGGTAACCAGTCGGTCGAGCCACTCGGATAACGTCCCGGCATGACGCTGAAGTCGATTCCGCTCACCGACGAACTGCACGGTTACCTGGTGGCCCACGGTGCCCCGCCCGACGAGGTGATCCGTGATCTGGCCGAGGAGACGCTGGCCCTGCTGCCGGAGCACGCGTCCATGCAGGTGGCACCCGAGCAGGCGGCCTTCCTGACCTTCCTGACCCGGCTGCTCGGTGCCCGGCAGGCCGTGGAGGTGGGCACCTTCACCGGGCTTTCCGCGCTGGCGGTCGCCCGTGGGCTTGTCGACGGTGGGCGGTTGACCTGCTTCGACATCTCCGAGGAGTACACGAGTGTCGCCCGCCGGTACTGGGCGCGTGCCGGGGTGGCCGACCGGATCGACCTGCGGATCGGCCCGGCCGGGGACAGGCTGCGGGAGTTGCCGAACGAGCGCTACCTGGACTTCGCCTTCATCGACGCGGACAAAACCGGCTACCCGATCTACTGGGCCGAGCTGGTGCCCCGGATGCGGCCCGGCGGGGTGATCGCCGTCGACAACGTGCTGCGGCACGGTCGGGTCATCGCACCGCAGAACGCCGACGACCGGGCCATCGCCGCGTTCAACGACGATGTCCTGGCCGACGTACGGGTGGACGCGGTGATGCTGCCGATCGCCGACGGTCTGACCCTCGCCCGGGTGCGCTGAGCCAGGGCAAGGGTCAGGAGCAGGGGTGCCAGGACTCGTTCGGTGGGCTGTTGCCCACGGTGTCGAAGCCGAACTGCTCAGGCGGTCAGTTGCCGAAGCAGTTCGGCGGAGTCGTGCAGCGCCGTCATCTGCACGAACCGGCCGTCCCTGACCTCATAGATGGCGTACTCGACGATTTCGAAGGAGGCGCCGGACGGTGCGACACCGAGCCACTCAGCAACCGGAGTGCCGGTGTTGATCGCGCGTACGGCGATGCGGTTGCGGTCGAACAGCAGTTCCTTGACCTCCCAGTGGAGGTCCGGAACGGCGTCTCTTGCGTCGTCATGTCGCCCTACCAGCTCAGGGTGCCGTGGTCGTCGGTGAGGGTTCCGGTCGGACTGTCCACGCCGAGCGTGGCGAGGCGTACGACCGTCTTGGCGCTCTCCTCGACCGGCCGTCCGACCCCGAGGTCGGCGGTCATGTCGGTGGCTGTGGTGCCGGGCTCCAGTGCGTTGAACTTGATGCCCGGGTACAACTTGGCGTACTGGACGGTGAGCATGGTGGCCGCTGACTTGGACGCCGCGTAGAGCGCCAGCGGGATGCCGAACTCCGGCCGTTCGGGGTTGTTCACCGCCCAGAACGATCCCAGGCTGCTGGAGACGTTGACGACTGTCGGGTTCGATGACTTCTTCAGCAGCGGCAACGCGGCCTCGGTGACCCGGACGACGCCCACCGCGTTGGTGTCGAACACGTGCAGGGCCTTCGGTCCGTCGATGTCTCCGGCGCCGAGGATGCCCGCGTTGTTGATCAGGACGTCGAGGCGGCCCTCGGCCGCATCGATTGTCGCGAGGGCGTCGCTGACCGACGCATCGTCGGTGACGTCGAGCTGTACGAACGGTGCGCCGAGTGCTGCCGCGGCGGCCTTGCCCCGCCCGACGTCGCGTGCGCCGATGTAGACGACGTGGCCCAGTGCGAGAAGCTGCCGGGCGGTTTCGAAGCCGATGCCCTTGTTGGCGCCGGTAACCAGTGTGACGGTCATGCTTCTCCTTTTGTACCGATCAGTTGCGAGTCAGCGTAACAGGGTTTTGTACCGATCGGTTGGTGGCTCGGGTCACTTCTGTACCGAGCGGTAGACTGCTGTCATGAGCACGATCGGACGTCCCCGCGCCTTCGACGAGGAGGCTGTCCTCGATCGCGCCACCGAGGTCTTCTGGCAGCACGGCTACGAAGGCGCGTCGCTGAGCGCCCTCACCAGCGCGATGGGCATCAACCGGCCGAGCCTGTACGCCACGTTCGGCAGCAAGGAGCAACTGTTCCAACGCGCCTTCGCCAGGTACCACGAGACCCAGGTGACCGCCGCGCGCGCCGCACTCGACAAACCCAGCGCGTACGCCGCCATCGAGGCGTTCCTGCGCGCCAGCGCCGACGGCCTCACCGCCGCCGATCACCCCGCCGGTTGCCTCTCCATCCAGGGCGGTCTGGCCTGCTCACCGGAGAACGCCGGGATCTCCGAGATCCTGGCCGCCGGTCGCGCCGCCACCGAGGCGGCCCTTGCGGAACGGCTGACCCGCGCCGTGGACGAGGGCGACCTGTCGGACGACACGGATGTCCGGGCGCTCGCCCGGTTCGTGATGGCGCTGAGCGAGGGCCACGCGGTGCACGCCGCAGCCGGCGCGAGCCGCGAAGACCTTCAGGCCTCCGTCGACATCGCCCTGCGCGCCGTCGGCGCACTCCAGCGCCGCTGAACAGCACGTCGCGCGGAGACCCGTCCGGTCAGACGGAGGCGGGCGTCGGCCGCTCGACGGGCGTCGGAGTCGGCAGGGCCCGGCCGAGTCGTACCGCGAGCAGCGCGGCCACCGCGATGAAGCCGGGCAGCAGCAGGAACGCCAGGTGGGCGCCGACGCCGTCGGCCACCCAGCCGAGCGCGACCGGCGCGATCCCGAAACCCACACCCATCGAGTACGCCGACCAGCCCGCCGCCTGATCCGTGGCGTCACCGGCGACGGCGAGGGCGAGCGAGATGGCCAGCGGGTAGTGCAGGGCGTTGCCCAGCCCCAGCACCACCAGGCCGACGACCGCCAGCCAGCCGACCGAGGCGACCCAGAAGAGGGCGAATCCCGCCAGCGACACTCCCAGCGCGGCGAGCAGGAGGGGTACCGGGCGGAGCCGGAGGGCCACCCGGCCGCCGAAGATCCGTCCGACGAACATACCGGCGACGATCGCAGCCACCGCCGCGGAGGCGGCACCGGGTGCCATCCCGGCGTGTACGCGCAGCACGTCGGCGGTCCACAGGGACAGGCAGACCTCGATCGAGCCGGTGACCGCCATCAACACCCAGGCGATCCAGTACGCCTTCGGCAGTCGACGCGTACCGGCGGAAACCGACGCCCTGTGCGGCTGGACGACGGCGACCCGCGGCCCGCGTACGCGTCGGGTCAGGGCGGCGACGGCGACCAACGCGATGAGCGCCACCACGATGGACATGCCGGGCCGCCAACCCCAGCCGGCGTTCACGCTGAGCCCGATCACCAGCGGGGCGAGGATGCCCATGCCGGCGCAGGCGGCGTTGGCCTCGGCCAGGGCCGCCGGAGCGGCCGATCCGTGCCGGGTGGTCAGCACCACGTTCACGCCGCTGACGATCAGCGTCCCGGCGGTGGCGATCACCATGACGATGGCGAGGGTGGCGGGTAACGGGCGCAGCAGGGCCAGCCCGCTCACCCCGGCGGCGACGCCGACCAGCCCTAACCAGATCGTCGGCGCCCGGCCGAACCGGCGGGCGACCGGGGCGAACAGCGCGCCGCCGGCCAGCGCACCGGCCGCGAGGGCGGTGCTGTGCAGCCCAGCGACGGCGGCGCTGGTGCCCTGCTCGTCGCGCAGCAACGGCACCACCGGACCGAAGCCGTAGAGGAAGAAACCCCACAGACCGAGCTGGGCGTACGCCAACCAGGTGATCCGGTCGTGATTGAGGCGGGGCACGCGCCCACGCTACAAGCGGGAGCGCGCGCCCGACCCGTGCTGAGAGCGAACTCTCCGCACGCTGCGCTGCGATGTTAAGAAGGGGCCCGTGCTCTACCGCAGGCGTTAATAAGGTGCCCTTCCTTTCACCCGGTCAGCGGACGCTGCGGGCGAACTGGCGGGCTGCCCAGTAGACGCCGGCAGCGGCCAGGATCGCGATGATGGTCAGCCCCTGCCAGACCTTGTCGTTGCCGATGTCGCCGCTGAACAGGGCCCGGGTGCCGTCCACCGCCCAGGAGAACGGGTTCCACTTGGCGATGCCCTGCAGCCAGCCGGGTGCGAAGGCGAGCGGCAGCAGGATGCCGGAGAGCAGCAGCACCGGCTGGGCGACCGTGTTCATCAGCGGGGCGAGCGCGTCCTCGCTCTTGACCTTCAACGCGACACCGTAGGAGACCGCCGAGGTCATCAGCGCGATCAGGGCGAGCATCAGGTACGCCAGCAGCAGGTCGCCGATGAACACGCGCAGGTCGAACAGGAGCGCGAGCAGGGTGATGATGACCGCCTGGACCAGCAGTGACACCACGTCGCGCAGGGAGCGGCCGAGCAGCAGGGCGAGCCGGCTCACCGGGGTGACCCGGGACCGCTCGATCACCCCGGCGCGTAGCTCGGCGATCAGGCCGAAGCCCTGGAACAGGCCGCCGAAGATGGCAAGCAGCACCAGCAGGCCGGGCACGAAGATCTTGTACGCCTCGGCCTGGGTGGGTGCGTTCAACGCCGGCTTGAGCAGCGGGGCGAACAGCAGCAGATACATCACCGGCTGGAAGACGCCGACGAATACCCACACCGGGTTGCGCAGCAGCAGGTGCAGTTGGCGCTGGAAGATCAGCCAGGTGTCGCGGGCGAGTTTCATGAGTTCTCCTGGTCGGGTCAGGACTCGCGCAGCGAGCGCCCGGTCTTGGTGAGGAAGACGTCGTCGAGGCTCGGGCGGTGCAGCTCGATCGACTTGAGGTCGAGCCCGGCACCGTCGACGCGACGCAGGATGCGCGGGATGGCGGTGGCCCCGTCGTCGACGAAGAGCCGCAGCCCGCCTTCTTCGAGCGCCTCCAGCCGGCTGACGTACTCCTCGACGGCGAGCAGCTTCTCCGCCTCGGCGGTGGCGTTGATGCTGAGACCGAGTTGCACCACGTCACCGGAGATCTCGCGTTTGAGCCCGGCCGGCGTGCCCTCGGCTACCACCTCACCATGATCCATGATCGCGATGCGGTCGCAGAGCGCATCGGCCTCGTCGAGGTAGTGGGTGGTGATGAAGACGGTCATGCCGTCGCTGCGCAGTCGCCGGATCTCGTCCCACATGTACGCCCGACTCTGCGGGTCGAGGCCGGTGGTCGGCTCGTCCAGGAAGACGATCTTCGGCTCGTGGATGATGCCGAGCGCGATCTCGACCCGACGGCGCTGACCCCCGGAGTAGGTCTTGCACTTGCGGTCGGCGAACTCGGTGAGCTGGAACGCCTCCAGCGCGCGGACCGCCCGACGCTGCGCCTCGGCCTTCGAGATGCCGTACAGCCGGGCCTGGAGGACCAGTTCCTCCCGCGCGGTGGACTCGTCCCAGGTGCTGCCGCCCTGGGCGACGTAGCCGATGCGGCGGCGCACCTCACCCGGATCGGTGCGCAGGTCGGCACCGGCGATGGTGGCCTGGCCGCCGTCCGGCTCGATCAACGTCGCCAGCATCCGCAGGGTGGTGGTCTTGCCGGCGCCGTTCGGGCCGAGGAACCCGAAGATCTCGCCCGCCGCCACGTCCAGGTCGACGCCGCGGACCGCGTCGACGGTCTTCGTCTCCCGACCGGCCCGGCTGCGGTACGACTTGCGCAGCCCTCTGGTCTCGATCATTGCTTCCCCCGTCCATGGCCGCTGTCGGCCACCATCGTGATCGATAGCCGATCACATCGGTGCGACACCACGCCGGATCGACGCTGGACCAATCCGTGCGCCATCCCACACTGATCGTTCGTTAGGGCCTGCCGGTCGGTCGCTAAACTCCCGGTCAGTAACCTCGGGGAGGAGCCACCAGGTGCGCAAGGTACTCATCGCCAACCGGGGCGAGATCGCCGTCCGGGTGATCCGCGCCTGCCAGGACTCCGGCCTGGGCAGTGTCGCGGTGTACGCGGATTCCGACCGCGACGCTCTGCACGTCACGCTCGCCGACGAGGCGTACGCCCTGGGTGGTGACACCGCCGCGGAGAGCTACCTGCGCATCGACAAGCTCATCGACGTGGCGGCCCGGTCCGGTGCCGACGCGGTGCATCCCGGCTACGGCTTCCTCTCCGAGAACGCCGACTTCGCACAGGCGGTCATCGACGCCGGCCTGACCTGGATCGGCCCCACCCCGCAGGCGATCCGCGACCTCGGTGACAAGGTCACCGCCCGGCACATCGCCCAGCGGGCCGGTGCGCCGCTGGTGCCCGGCACCGCGGACCCGGTCGGCAGCGCCGACGAGGTGATGGCCTTCGCCGTCGACCACGGGCTGCCGGTGGCGATCAAGGCTGCCTTCGGTGGTGGCGGGCGCGGCCTGAAGGTGGCCCGCACGATGGAGGAGATTCCGCAGCTGTTCGAGTCGGCCACCCGGGAGGCGGTCGCCGCGTTCGGTCGGGGCGAGTGCTTCGTCGAGCGGTACCTCGACCGGCCGCGCCACGTCGAGGCGCAGGTCCTGGCCGACCAGCACGGCAACGTGATCGTGGTGGGCACCCGGGACTGCTCGTTGCAGCGCCGGCACCAGAAGCTCGTCGAGGAGGCGCCCGCGCCGTTCCTGACGGCGGAGCAGCGGGCCCAGATCCACGACAGCGCCAAGGCGATCTGCCGGGAGGCCGGCTACCACGGTGCCGGCACGGTCGAGTACCTGGTCGGCAACGACGGGACCATCTCCTTCCTGGAGGTCAACACCCGGTTGCAGGTGGAACACCCGGTCACCGAGGAGACCGCCGGCATCGACCTGGTCCGCGAGCAGTTCCGCATCGCCGACGGCGAGAAGCTGCGCTTCACCGAGGACCCGACGCCGCGTGGGCACTCCATCGAGTTCCGGATCAACGGTGAGGACCCGGGTCGCAGCTTCCTGCCCGCCCCCGGCACGGTCACCGCGCTGCGGCTGCCCACCGGGCCGGGTGTCCGGGTGGACACCGGCATCTCGGCCGGCGACGTGATCGGTGGCAACTTCGACTCGCTGCTGGCCAAGCTGATCGTCACCGGGGAGACCCGCACCGAGGCGTTGGAGCGGGCCCGCCGCGCGCTCGCCGAAATGGTGATCGAGGGGATGGCCACCGCGCTGCCGTTCCACCGCCTGGTGGTCCGCGATCCCGCGTTCACCGCCGAGCCGTTCGCCGTGCACACCCGCTGGATCGAGACCGAGTTCGACAACACCGTGCCGCCGTTCACCGGCGTGGCCGACGCTTCCGCCGGCCCGGCCGAGCGCGAGACGATCGTGGTCGAGGTGGGTGGCAAGCGGCTGGAGGTGAGCCTACCTGCGGGCCTGGCCGCCGGTTCGGCGTCCGCCGCCCCGGCCGCGCGTAAGCCCGCCCGCCGTGGTGGCGGTGCCACGGTCGGCGCGACGGCCGGCGGCGACGCGCTGACCTCCCCCATGCAGGGCACCATCGTCAAGATCGCGGTGGCCGACGGGGACACCGTCGCCGAGGGCGACCTGGTGGTGGTGCTGGAGGCGATGAAGATGGAGCAGCCGCTGCACGCCCACAAGGCGGGTACGGTCAGCGGCCTGTCGGCCGAGGTCGGCGCGGTGATCACCGCCGGCGCCGCCATCTGCACCATCGCCTGAGGTGTAAGGAAGGGCCCCTTGTTAACGCCTGGGGTAGTAAAGGGGCCCCCTTTTAACACGGCACGCCGCCGCACGCGCAGCTCAGCGCAGGGTTTCGGCGGCGACGGCGCACACGGCCGTGGTGAGCGCGGTCAACACCGCCGAGTCGAGTCGCCAGTGCTGCCAGTAGAGCGGGATGTCCACCACCCGGCCCGGCGCGAGGTCCACGCAGCGGCCGGATTCCAGGTCGTCGGCGGCGATCTGCTCCGGCACCATCCCCCAGCCCAGGCCCAGTCGGATCGCGGCGCTGAACGCGGGCACCGACGGCACGTAGTGCACCGGCGGATCGAGGGCACGGCCGGCCAGCGTACGCAGGAAGCGGTGCTGGATGCGGTCCCTGCGGTCGAAGACCACCACCGGTGCGGCGGCGAGCGCCGAACGGGTGAGGCCGTCGGCGAACCACCGTCGCAGGCTCGACGGGGCGGCCAGCGCCCGGTACCGCATCGCGCCGAGTGGGCGTACCCGGCAGCCCTGCACCGCCTCCCGCTGGGCGGTCACCGCGGCCATCACCGCTCCCGCGCGCAGCAGTTCGGCGCTGTGGTCCTGGTCGTCCTGCCGGATGTCGAAGGAGAGTTCCGGTGCGGCGGGCAGCCGGGCCAGGGCGGCGGGAAACCAGGTGGCGAGCGAGTCGGCGTTGACCACGACGGCGACCCGGGTACGGCCGGGGTCACCGCCGAGTGGCCCCCGCGCGTCGGCCAACGCTTCCCGTTCCAGCAGCGCCAACTGCCCGGCGAGGCGGAGCAGCGGGCGACCGGCCTCGGTGGCGTCGCAGGGTCGCTGACGTCGGACGAGCACCTGCCCGACGGCTTCCTCCAGCGCCTTGATCCGCTGGCTGACCGCTGACGGGGTCACGTGCAGCAGCCGGGCGGCAGCGTCGAAGCTGCCCTCACTGACGACGGCGGCGAGCGTACGGAGCTGGGCGGAATCCAGACCGCTCATGAAGCTGTCCTTAACCATCTGAAGAATCTTTAGTTGGACTGATGATCAGGACCGACCCTACCGTCGACCCATGCTCACCTCGGCCGTCGCCGGTTTCTCGTTGTCCATCGCCCTGATCGTCGCCATCGGCGCACAGAACGCCTTCGTGCTCCGCCAGGGCCTGCGCCGGGAACACCTGGTGCCGGTCGTCCTGACCTGCGCGGTGTCGGACGCGCTGCTGATCGGCGTCGGGATCGCCGGGGTCGGTTCGGTGGTGGCCGCTCGACCGGACCTGCTCACCGCGATCCGCTGGGGCGGTGCCACCTTCCTGCTCGGGTACGCGGTCCTCGCCGCCCGCCGCGCGCTGCGCCCCAGCGCCCTCACGCCCGCGCAGCGGCCACCGGCCCGGCTCGGCGCGACGCTGGCGGCCTGCCTGGCCTTCACCTACCTCAACCCGCACGTGTACCTCGACACCGTGCTGCTGCTCGGTGGCATCGCCCAGCAGCACCAGCACCGCTGGTGGTTCGGTGTCGGGGCCGCGCTGGCCAGTGTGTGCTGGTTCACCGCGCTCGGCGCGGGCGCCTACCGGCTCGCCCCGCTGCTCGCGCGTACCCGCGTCTGGCAGGTGCTCGACGGCCTGATCGCGGTGGTGATGGTCGGGGTGGCGGCGGCGTTGGTGCTTGGCTGAGTGGGTGGTTTCGCCCACCACAGGCGGCGCGGTGGCGCATCGGCAGCAATGATGGCCGGGTGCGTTTCCTCAATGGCACGACCCCGGCTCACGACCTGACCTACAACGACGTCTTCATGGCCCCGGCCCGGTCCGAGGTGGCGTCGCGGCTCGACGTCGACCTGGCCACCGGCGACGGTACGGGCACCACGATCCCGCTGGTCGTGGCGAACATGACGGCGGTCGCCGGCCGGCGGATGGCCGAGACGGTGGCCCGCCGTGGCGGCATCGTGGTGATCCCGCAGGACATCCCGATCGACGTGGTGGCCGAGGTGGTCACCTGGGTCAAGCAGCGGCACCTGGTGCACGAGACCGCCGTCGCGCTCGGCCCGACGGACACCGTCGGCGACGCGATCCATCTGCTGCCGAAGCGGGCGTACGGCGCGGTCGTCGTGGTCGACGAGGCGGGCCGGCCGATGGGCGTGGTGACCGAGGCGGACACGGTCGGCGTGGACCGTTTCGCCCAACTGCAGGACGTGATGTCGGCCGACCTGCACACCGTGCCGGCGAGCGCGGACCCGCGTACCGGATTCGACCGGCTCTCCGAGGGGCGGCGGCGGTTGGCGCCGGTGGTCGACGACGACGGGCGGCTGGTCGGGGTGCTCACCCGCCAGGGCGCGCTGCGGGCGACGTTGTACCGGCCGGCCGTGGACGACCAGGGGCGGCTGCGGATCGCGGCGGCGGTGGGGATCAACGGTGACGTGGCGGGCAAGGCGGCGGCGTTGCTGACGGCCGGGGTGGACACCCTGGTGGTGGACACCGCGCACGGCCACCAGGAGCGGATGATCGCCGCGCTGCGGACCGTGCGCCGGCTCGACCCGTCCGTCCCGGTCGCGGCCGGCAACGTGGTCACCGCCGACGGCGTACGCGACCTGGTCTCCGCGGGCGCGGACATCGTCAAGGTCGGAGTGGGCCCGGGGGCGATGTGCACCACCCGGATGATGACCGGGGTCGGCCGGCCGCAGTTCTCGGCGGTGCTCGACTGCGCTGCCGCCGCTCGCGAGCTGGGTCGGCACGTCTGGGCCGACGGCGGGGTGCGCCATCCCCGGGACGTGGCGTTGGCGCTGGCCGCCGGGGCGTCCAACGTCATGATCGGCTCGTGGTTCGCTGGCACCTACGAGTCCCCCGGTGACCTCTACACCGACGAGGACGGCCGCCGTTACAAGGAGAGCTTCGGGATGGCCTCGGCGCGGGCGGTAAGCGCGCGTACCGGCGAGGACAGCCCGTACGACCGGGCCCGGAAGGCGATCTTCGAGGAGGGCATCTCGTCGGCCCGGATGTACCTGGATCCGGTCCGGCCCGGCGTGGAGGACCTGATCGACGAGATCATCTCCGGGGTACGCAGTGCGTTCACCTATGCCGGTGCCCGTACCCTGCCCGAGTTCCACGAGCGGGCGCTGGTCGGTGTGCAGAGCACGGCCGGCTACACCGAGGGGATGCCACTGCCGACGAGTTGGTGACACGGCAGGTCGAAAATAGTTTGGCCCCTGACTGTCAGGGTTCTAATCTGCCGGTATGAAACTGGTCCAACTCGGAGACGTACCGCTCGGCCGACTGCTTGTCGTCGCCGGGCACCTCACCGGCCAGCGATGGAACCGCTACCTCGCCGACGAGCACGGCCTCACCCAGGCCGGGATGGTCACCCTGATGGCCCTCGCCGAGCACGGGGAGCTGCCGCACCGCGCGGTGGCCGAGTTGTGTTTCGTCCGCCCGGCCACCCTCACCGGCATCGTCGACACCCTCGAACGCGACGGCCTGGTGCAACGACGCCGCGACGGCGCCGACCGGCGCAGCATCAAACTCACCCTGACCCCGGCCGGCCGGGACCGGGTCGCCGCGCTCACCGCGATGATCCGGGCTCGACGCCCGCTCACCTCGGTCGACGCCGACCCGGCGAAGGCGGCCGTGATCCGGCAGTTCCTCCTCGAGGTCATCGGCCAGGACGAGTCAGCCGGCAAGCCCGAGGGAGGTCCGACATGCTGATCCGGTTGCTGCTGGCCAATCTGCGCCCGTACCGGCGACCGCTGGCCGTGGTGGTGCTGCTCCAGTTCGTCAGCACGATGGCCTCCCTCTCCCTGCCGAGCCTCAACGCCGACATCATCGACCTCGGTGTGGCCCGGGGAGACACCGACTACATCCTGCGTACCGGCGGATGGATGCTCGCCCTCACGGTGGTGCACATCATCTGCCTCATCGCGGCGGTCTACCTGGGCGCCCGCATCGCCATGGGCTTCGGCCGGGACCTGCGGGCGACGCTGTTCGGACACGTCAACCGCTTCTCCGCCCGGGAGGTCGCCCGCTTCGGCGCGCCGTCGCTGATCACGCGCAACACGAACGACGTGCAGCAGGTGCAGATGCTGGTGCTGATGAGCTGCACCATGCTGGTCTCCGCACCGATCATGAGCATCGGCGGCGTGGTGATGGCCCTGCGCGAAGACGTCGGGCTCTCCTGGCTGATGCTTGTCTGCGTACCGGTGCTGGCGATCGTGCTGGGCCTGATCATCCGGCGGATGGTGCCGAGCTTCCGGTTGATGCAGACCCGGATCGACACCATCAACCGGGTGCTCCGCGAGCAGATCACCGGCATCCGGGTGGTCCGGGCGTTCGTCCGCGAGCCGTACGAGACGCGACGCTTCGCCACCGCGAACGCCGACCTGACCGCCACCGCCCTGCGCACCGGCCGGCTGATGGCGTTGATCTTCCCCGTGGTGATGCTGGTGCTCAACGTCTCCAGCGTGGCGGTGCTCTGGTTCGGCGGTCAGCGGGTCGACGAGGGCGCCATCCAGGTCGGCGCGCTTACCGCCTTCCTGCAGTACCTGATGCAGATCCTGATGGCCGTCATGATGGCCACCTTCATGCTGATGATGGTGCCCCGCGCGGCGGTCTGCGCCGAGCGGATCACCGAGGTGCTGGACACCGACTCCTCGGTGGTGCCCGCCCCGGACCCGGTCGTCGAGGTGACCGGCCGAGCCGAGTTGGAACTACGCGACGTGCGCTTCCAGTACCCGGGGGCCGCCGAGCCGGTGCTGCGGGACATCTCCTTCCGGGTCACACCGGGCAGCACCACGGCGATCATCGGTAGTACGGGTGCGGGCAAGAGCACTCTGCTCTCCCTCATCCCCCGGCTTGTCGACGTGACCGCCGGTGCCGTGCTCGTCGACGGGGTCGACGTCCGGCAACTGGCACCGGAACAGCTGTGGAATCGGATCGGCCTGGTGCCGCAGCGGCCGTACCTGTTCACCGGCACGGTGGCGAGCAACCTGCGCTACGGCAACCCGGACGCCAACGACGAGGAACTCTGGACGGCACTGGAGATCGCCCAGGCCCGGGACTTCGTCGAGGCGATGCCGGAAGGACTGGCGGCACCTATCGCACAGGGCGGCACCAACGTCTCCGGTGGGCAGCGCCAGCGGCTGGCCATCGCCCGTGCCCTGGTCCGCCGGCCGGAGATCTACCTCTTCGACGACTCGTTCTCCGCGCTCGACCTCGGCACCGACGCACGACTGCGGGCGGCCCTGCGGCCGGTCACCGCCGACGCCGCCGTGGTCATCGTCGCGCAACGGGTGTCGACGATCATCGACGCGGACCAGATCATCGTGCTGGAGGACGGCGGCGTGGTCGGGATGGGCCGCCACGAGGACCTGCTGACGAGTTGTCCCACGTACGCCGAGATCGTGGCGTCCCAACGCACCACGGAGGTGCCGGCATGAGCGAGCGCCAGCGAGCGAATCATCAGCTCAGCGCAAAGGTGCCTCATGACGGCACGCAGCGAAGCGGAGTGCCGGCATGAGCGAGCGTGGATCTCAGGCCGCCATTCCGGCGCAGCAGTCGGGCAGCGAGAGTGCGCCGAAACGGCTGCCCGGCGGCGGCCACCGCGGCGGTCCGCACGGCGGCATGGGCATGGGCATGCCCGCCGAGCGTTCCTTGAACTTCCTGCCCAGCGCGCGGCGCCTGATGGGCCGGCTACGTCCGCACCGCCTGCACCTGAGCGCCATCATCGCGCTGGCGGTGGTAAGCGTCGGGCTCACCGTGATCGGGCCGAAGGTGCTCGGGTACGCCACCGACCTGATCTTCACCGGGGTGATCGGCCAGCAGCTGCCGGCGGGCACCACCGCCGAGCAGGCCGTTGCCGCCGCCCGGGCGGCCGGCAACAACAACTTCGCCGACATGCTCGCCCGGATGGACGTGGTGCCCGGGGTGGGCATCGACTTCTCCGCGCTGGGCCGGGTGCTGCTGCTCGCGCTGGGCCTGTACGTGGTGGCCAGCCTGCTGCTGTGGTGGCAGGGCTGGCTGCTCAACGGCGTCGTCCAGCGGACCGTGTTCCAGCTGCGGGCCGAGGTCGAGGAGAAGCTGAACCGGTTGCCGCTGCCCTACTTCGACAGGCAGCCGCGTGGGGAACTGCTCAGTCGGGTCACCAACGACATCGACAACGTCTCGCAGACCCTCCAGCAGACGTTGAGTCAGCTGCTGGCCGCGCTGCTCACCGTGGTCGGCGTACTCGGCATGATGTTCTGGATCTCGCCGCTGCTGGCCCTGGTGGCGCTTGTCGCGGTGCCGCTGTCGGTGGTGGTGACCGGGCAGATCGCCAAGCGGTCGCAGCGCAAGTTCATCGCGCAGTGGACCCACACGGGCGAGCTGAACGGGCAGATCGAGGAGGCGTTCACCGGGCACGAACTGGTGAAGGTCTTCGGTCGGCAGCGTGAGGTGGAGGCGGCCTTCCGCGCCAAGAACGACGAGCTGTTCGCGGCCAGCTTCGGGGCCCAGTTCATCTCCGGGATCATCATGCCGGCGATGTTCTTCATCGGGAACGTCAGCTACGTGGCGATCGCGGTGGTCGGCGGGTTGCAGGTCGCCTCCGGCTCGATGAGCCTCGGCGACGTGCAGGCGTTCATCCAGTACTCCCGGCAGTTCACCCAGCCACTCACCCAGGTCGCCTCGATGGCGAACCTGCTCCAGTCGGGGGTGGCCTCGGCCGAGCGGGTCTTCGCGGTGCTCGACGCCGAGGAACAGCAACCGGATCCGGCGGTTCCGGCCCGGGTGAGCGACCCGCACGGCCGAGTCGAGTTCGAGCACGTCTCGTTCCGGTACGACCCGGACAAGCCGCTGATCACCGACCTGTCCCTGGTCGCCGAGCCGGGGCACACCGTGGCCATCGTCGGGCCCACCGGCGCCGGCAAGACCACCCTGGTCAACCTGATCATGCGCTTCTACGAGTTGGATGCCGGCCGCATCACGCTCGACGGGGTGGACATCACCGCGCTGCGCCGCGACGACCTGCGGGGCCGCATCGGCATGGTCCTGCAGGACACCTGGCTGTTCGGCGGCACCATCCGGGACAACATCGCCTACGGGCGGCCGGACGCGACCGAGGAGGAGATCCTCGCCGCCGCCCAGGCCACCTTCGTGGACCGGTTCGTCCGCAGCCTGCCCGACGGCTACGACACGGTGATCGACGAGGAGGGCAGCAACGTCAGCACGGGCGAGCGGCAGCTGATCACCATCGCCCGGGCCTTCCTCGCCGAACCCTCGCTGTTGATCCTCGACGAGGCGACCAGCTCGGTGGACACCCGTACCGAGGTGCTGCTCCAGCGGGCGATGGCGGCGCTGCGGTCGGAGCGGACCAGCTTCGTCATCGCGCACCGGCTCTCCACCATCCGCGACGCCGACCTGATCCTGATGATGGAGGACGGTCGCATCGTCGAGCAGGGCACCCACACCGAACTGCTCGCGGCGGGCGGGGCCTACCACCGGCTCTACCAGTCGCAGTTCCAGCAGCCGGTCAGCGGCGACGACCCGGTCGCCGTGCCTGCCTGAGGGTGGTGGCCGGGCCGCTGACACGGGACCTGTCAGCGGCCCGGCTGCGGGCCCGGGCATCAGGAACGGGGGACCCGACGCACGCGCGGGCCGCGCGCCGACAACGGTA
Organism: Micromonospora gifhornensis; assembly: GCF_016863515.1. Classification (GTDB taxonomy): domain Bacteria; phylum Actinomycetota; class Actinomycetes; order Mycobacteriales; family Micromonosporaceae; genus Micromonospora; species Micromonospora gifhornensis. The sequence continues at coordinate 20,281 of NZ_BOPA01000006.1, read as the reverse complement.
CGCCGCCCGGCGACGTTTCGGCGACCCTCACCCCACACCGGGATATTTAGATATTCGCCGGTAGAAAGCAGTCACATGCCCCAACGCCCGGGCAGTGTCGCTGGTCACGAGGGGGCGGGGTCGTCGTCGGTGATGCCGGACACACCGTCAGGCTCGACACGTATCCGGACCGGCCGCAGCGCGAGGGGACAGTGGTGCCCGAACTACTCACCCAGGTGGCATCACCTGACTGGGCATACCTCCTCCTGTTCGGTCTGCTGGCGCTGGACGCCTTCGTGCCGGTGATACCCACGCAGCTGTTGATGATCACCGGCGGCGCGCTCACCGTCTACGGCGGGCTGGACCTGCCGCTGGCCATCGCCATCGGGGCGCTCGGCGTGTTCACCGGGGACCTGGCCTGTTACCTGCTCGGCCGCAGCACGTCACGGCGTCAGCCACCGCGCCCCGAGGTGACCGGTCGGGCCCGACGGCTGACCGGCCGGCTCGCTGCCGGCCTGCGCCGGCCCGGCCCGACAGGGCTGCTGCTCTGCCGGTTCGTGCCGGGCGGCCGGATGACTGTCTGCTTCGCCTCCGGCCGTGGCCGTTATCCGCTGCGCCTGTTCCTGCCCTACGCCGGTACGGCGGCGGTGGGTTGGGCGTCGTACGGCGGCCTGGTCGGGCACCTCGGCGGCGCGGCGCTGACCGGGTCGGCGTGGCGGATGGTGCTGATCGCGGCGGTGGCCGCCGCCGGCTTCGCGTTGACCGGCTGGGCGCTGGCGTTGATCGCCGCCCGGCTGACCCCGGCCCCCGCCGAACTGCCCGCCGACTGAGGTCAGCCCGTACGGCTCACGGAAGGCCGACCGGCCTCCCTGGGGGGAACACCGGATGACCCGGTCCGGGTGCACCCCGGGTCGGATTTCGGTGCTCGTCCCGGATCCGTCTGGGGTGGGTTCGGCGACAGGCTGAGGCATGCCTGGAATCCGGAACAACGGTGCACTGGCCCTCGGCGGGATCGCCCTCGCCGCGCTGCTCGGCGTCATCGGCCACCTCGGCGTACGGGACCTGGACCCGGTGAGCCTCACCGTCAGCGACTACGCCGTCTCCGAATCCGGCGGAGTCATCCACCTGGCGATGCTGACGCTGGGCGTGGCGTCGGCTCTGCTCGTACCGGCCCTGGGTCGCCTCGCCGGGCCGGGGGCCCGCGCCGGTCGGCTGGGCGCGGCCCAACTGCTGCTCGCGGCGTGGGCCGGTGGGCTGCTGCTGGCCGGTCTGGTGCCGACCAACCCGCCGGGCACCGAGATGGGCACCGCCGCATACGTGCACCGGTACGCCTCGGTGGTGGCGTTCCTCGCCCTGCCGGTCGTCGGCTGGCTGCTCGCCGCCCACCTGCCCACCGGGGCCCGTACCCGCCACTGGCTGCGCGTCCTCGCGGTGGTCAGCCTGCTGCTGGCCGCCACCCAGATCTGGTCCGCCTATCCCGGTGACCGCGCCTTCTACGGACTCATCGAACGGGGGCTCATCCTCAGCGAGGTCACCCTGCTCGCCCTGCTCGCCCTGCTCGCCGTCGCCCTGCCCGCGCACTCTCACGCGCGGACCGGGCGACGGGAGGTCACTCCAGTTCGTGCAGCATCAGTTGCCGGGCGGCCTCGGTGACCGAGCCGGAGAGGCTGGGGTAGATCGTGATGGTCTGCGCCAACTCGTTGACGGTCAGGTTGTTCTCCACCGCCATGGTGATCGGCAGGATCAGCTCGCTGGCCTTCGGGGCGACCACCACGCCGCCGATCACCTGGCCGCTGGCCGGGCGGCAGAACAGCTTGACGAAGCCGTCGGCCACCTCGTCCATCTTCGCCCGGGCGTTGCCGTCAAGCGTCAGCATCACCTGCCGGGCCGGCACCTTGCCCGCGTCCACCTCGTCCTGCGAGACGCCGACGGTGGCCAGCTCCGGGTCGGTGAAGACGTTCGCCGCGACGGTCCGCAGCCGCAGCGGCCGGACCGCCTCGCCGAGCGCGTGCCACATGGCGATCCGGCCCTGCATGGCGGCGACGCTGGCCAGCGGCAGCACCCCGGTGCAGTCGCCGGCCGCGTAGATGCCGGGCACGTTGGTACGGGAGACCCGGTCGACCGTCACGTAGCCGCCCCGGGCCAGTTCGACGCCGTACTCGGCCAGGCCCAGCGCCTCGGTGTTGGGGATCGAGCCGACCGCGATCAGCGCGTGCGAGCCGTACACCTTGCGGCCGTCGGAGAGCTCGACCTCGACGCCGTCGTCGGTACGGCGCACCCCCTCGGCGCGGGAGTTGTTCAGGATGCTCATGCCCCGGGCCCGGAACACCCGCTCGATGGCCTGCGCGGCGTCGGCGTCCTCGTGCGGCATCACCCGGTCCCGGCTGGAGACCAGGGTGACCTGCACCCCCATGGCCAGGTACGCGCTGGCGAACTCGGCGCCGGTCACCCCGGAGCCGACCACGATCAGGTGCTCCGGCAGCTCCGGCAGGTCGTACACCTGTCGCCAGGTCAGGATGCGCTCGCCGTCGGGCACGGCGGTGGGCAGCTGGCGGGGGGTGGCCCCGGTGGCGATCAGCACCGTCGACGCGCCGATCGCGTACGCGGCCTCCTCGCCGTGCGGGGTGACGATCACCCGGTGGGTGTGACCGAGGGTGTCCTCGCCCAGCCGGGCCCGCCCGGAGACGAAGGTGACCCCGGCCTTGACCAGCTTGGCGTGGATGTCGCTGGACTGCGCCAGGGCGAGCCGCTTGACCCGCTCGTTGACCGCCGTGGCGTCGACGGTGACCGCCTCCAGGCCGTCGGAGTGCACCCCGAAGACCTCGGTGTCGCGGTACCCGGTCACCACCTCCGAGCTGGCGATGAACGTCTTCGACGGCACGCAGTCGGACAGCACGCAGGCACCGCCGGCACCTTCGTCCTCCACGACTGTGACGTCGGCGTCCAGTTGGGCCGCCACCAGCGCCGCCTCGTATCCCGCCGGCCCGCCGCCAATGATCACGATCCGGCTCACCACGACCGCCCCTCGTCCATGCTCACAGTGACTTTCTTCTCCCCGGCGCGTGCGACACGCACCGTCGTATTCTCCCCCGAGCGCCCGTCGGGCTATCGTCATCGCCGTGCGTCATTACGCCGCCTACGGCTCGAACCTGGACCCTGCTCGGATGCGTGCCTACTGCCCGCATTCGCCGATGGTGGGCATCGGCTGGCTGGAGGGCTGGCGGCTCACCTTCGCCGGTGAGGACGTCATCGGCTGGGAGGGTGCGGTCAGCACCGTGGTCGAGTCGCCCGGCGACCGGGTCTTCGTGGCCCTCTACGACATCCACCCGTACGACGCCGCCCAGCTCGACGAGATCGAGGGCGTCACCTCCGGCACGTACCGGAAGCTGACCGTCCGAGTGTCGACGCTGGACGGCGACGTGACGGCCTGGGTCTACGTCTTCGACGGCTACGAGGGTGGGTTGCCCACCTCGTGGTACCTCTCCGAGATCGCGAACGCCGCCGAGAAGGCGGGCGCGCCGGACGACTACGTCCTTGAACTGCGGTCCCGCCCCACCGGCACCGCGTCGGCGTAGCGCGTCTCCCACGCCCTCAGTCTGCTACCGGCCGTCCGCACGGCGGGCGTCGACCCCGGAACCCGGGCGATCTGTCCTGGTCGGCCCGCTTTCGTCCCCTGGGCCAGCCAAGAGGTCAGCCCTCGGTGTGCGCCCGGGTCGCGGCGAGCAGCTCCACAAGTTCCGCGCCGCCGGCCGGACCCAGCGCCACGAACGCGGGTGCGACGAGACGGTTGGTCACCGCTTCGGCCCACAGCCGCCGCCGCACCAGCGGCGCGACCGGCGGGTACGGCGGTGGCCACCCGCACGCGATCGCACCGCTCTCCCCCTCCGGCCCGGCCAGCACCGCCTCCAGCGGTGACATCCCGCTGGCGCGTACCGCCACCAGATGGGCGCCGGTGAAGTGCTCCCGCAGCAGGCGCAGCCCGACGGCCAGTCGCGCGCCCGCAGAGGTAGCGGGCAACGGCATGGCCCGCCACGCCGCGAACAACGGCATCGCGCTGGCGTCGGCCGCCGCCACGACCCGTTCCACCAGGTCGACCAGGCGGTCCAGGTGCGGCAGGTCGGCCAGCCGTTCCTCGCCCCACCGGCAGCACTCGACCAGGCTGGCGGCGGCCACCTCCAGCGGTCGCACCGTGCGGGCGGCGGCGTCCCAGCCGTCGGCCACCGCGTCGGGGGCGATGAAGCCGAGCGCGGCGGCCACGGTCTCGGCCCGCACGTCGCCCAGGGCACCGGCCCGGCCGGTGATGTAGAAGGCCCAGCCCGAGATGCCGAGCAGCCGGGCCCGACGCAGTGTGGTGGGACAACGGCTGTACGCGTCACCGAGCGCGAGCACCGCCGGCTTGCTGGCCGCGGCCACCTGTTCCGGAGTCATCCCCGACCGCCGGAAGGCGCATGCGGCCGGCACCCGGCCGAAGGTCCGTCCGTGCGGATACGTCCGTCCGTGCGGATACGTCCGTCCGGGTGAAAGCTGGCCGAAGGTCCGTCCATGAGGAGTCAGTCTGCCGCGCCGCCGCCAGAGCCCGCATCCTCCTCCTCGGCTTCCAGCGCCTCGACCGCGGCTTCGACCTCGCCGGTGCGCCGCCGGGCCGCACCGGCAGCCCGTTCGGCCGCCCGACGGGCCAACCGGGCTCGGCTGAGCTCCTGCTCGGCCACGGCCCGGCGGCGCTCCAACTCGGCAAGTTCCGCTTCGAGCCGGTCCAGGGCGGCGGCACCGTCGCGCTCGGCCGCCGCCGCGCCCGCCAGCTCGTCCTCGGCCCGTTCCTGATCGGTACGGGCCCGGGTCAGCTCCTTGTCCAACGCGCGACGGCGGCGCTCACGTTCGGCGCGGGCCGCCCGCTGGGCCTGCTCGGCGCGCAACGCACCACGCTGGGCCGGTTGTTGCCGGGCCGGTGCGGCCGACGGCGGCTCCTCTCCCCCGGTCACCAGGCGCAGTTGCGGCCGGGGCACCTCGCCGAACCCGGCGTAGTGGGTGGAGCGCAGCAGGCGTCCGGAGCGGACCTGCTCGGCGACCTGCACGTCGGACAGAGCGGCGTTCAGGGTCGCCTCGACCTCGGCCAGCGGCAGCTTCCCGCTCGATGGCGCCCCCTCCACGTCGGCCGCCAGCCGGCGCACCTCGGCGACGAGCGCACCCACCACGGCGCGCCGTTGCGCGGACAGCTCGCGCAGCCGTGGGCCACGCAGTTCACGCTGCGCGGTCCGCAGCGCGTCGGCCAGTTGCACCAGGTCTGCCACCAGCTCAGGGCGGTCCAACGCGAGCAGGTTGACCAGCCAGGCGGCGACGGTCGGCCGACGCAACCGGGCGATCTCCCGGGCGGTACGCGGATCTCCGGCCTGGCGCGCCTGCGCCACGGCGGCGTCCCGGGCCGCGACGAACCGGTCCGGCGGCGTGCGGTAGAGCTCCTCGACGAGATCAGGCGCCGGTTCGGGCATCGGCTCAGCCGTCGATCCGGCTGCCCGGCTCCAGCCGCTGGTACTCGCTGCCCGACAGCGCCGTGTACTGCCGGTCGAGCACCGTGAGGCCGTTCGTGTTGAGCAGCCCGTCGTGCAGGGCGAAGGCCCGACGCGGCGCGACCGCCCGGATGAAGTCGACCACCTCCGAGAACTTCGACCAGGGCGCGTGGATCGGCGCGAAGAGGGTGTCGACCGGTACGTCCTGCGGCACGAAGAGCGCGTCGCCGGGGTGGTAGACGACGTCGTTGAACAGGTAGCCGATGTTGTCCACCACCGGGATGTCGGGGTGGATCACCGCATGCCGACCGCCGTAGGCGCGTACCGGCACCCCGGCGGCGGTGAACGAGTCGCCGGGGTTCACCGGATGCAGCGCCTCGGCCGCGTCGCCCAGCACCGTGGACACTGACGCCGGGCCGTGGATGACGAACGGCCGTCGCTCCAGCTGTCGGTTGATCGCCTCGGCATCGACGTGGTCGGGATGCTCATGGGTGATCAGCACCGCGTCGGCGCCGTCCAACGCCACCGCCGCTTCGCTCAACATGCCCGGATCGACGACCAGCACCCCACCGTCGTGCTCGATCCGTACGCACGAGTGGGCGTACTTGGTGAGCCGCATCGTGATGCCTCCCATATCGAATCGTGACTTCTTCAGCGCAGTCTGCCGGAACCTGTCAGGTGGCGCGGGGCGTCCGAGTTATCACCCCGCAGCCGGGGGTCGGGAAGAGGGGAACGGGGATGAGACTACGAAGAGTCCGTCGGCACCGGACAGCGGCGGCGGGTGCGCTGCTCGCGTTGTTGATGCTCGCGGGTTGTGGCAGTAGCAGCGGCAGTGACGAGGCGACCAGCTCGGACGCGGGTGCCGCCGCACCGCCGATGGCGGACCGGGGGGCCGGTGAGCCGGCGCAGGGCGGGGCCGGCACGGCGACGGACACCCGGGTCGACCAACGCGCGATCATCTACACCGGATCCCTGGAGATCAAGGTGGACGATGTGGAGGCGAAGGCCCGCGAGGCCGTCGCGGCGGCGACCCGGGCCGGTGGCTTCGTCGGCGGCGACCAGCGGCGCAGCGCCGCGGCGGACGCGGTCGCGGAGTTGCAGTTGCGGGTACCGGCCGACCGGTTCTACCCGGTGGTGGAGGAACTCGCCCGGCTGGGCAGCCAGCAGCGTCGGCAGATCGACACCCAGGACGTCACCGAGGAGACCATCGACCTGGACGCGCGGATCGCCACCCAGCGGGCCCGGGTGGACAGCGCCCGGCGGTTGCTGGCCCAGGCCGACTCGATAAGCGACCTGATCAGCCTGGAGAACGAACTGGGCCGCCGGGAGGCCGACCTCGCCTCATTGGAGGCGAAGAAGCGGCGGCTGGCCGACCTGACCGCACTGTCCACGATCACCGTCACGCTTGTCGGCCCGAACGCGAGCACCACCGAGGACGAGGATCAGCTCGGCTTCCTGGTCGGGCTCAGCGGCGGCTGGAAGGTCTTCCTGGCCTCGATGACCGTACTGGTCACCGTGCTCGGCGCGGTCCTGCCGTGGCTGCTGGTGTTCGGCGTACCGCTGGGGTTGCTCTGGTGGTGGCATCGGCGACGCCGGCGCAACCGGCCGACCGGGCCGGCGCTGGTCGCGCCGGTCGGCGCGCCGCCACCGCCCGGGCTGGCCGTGCCGGGCGAGGTCAGCGCTGCGCCGCCAGTGCCTGGAGCGCGGTCTGCACCATGAGCCGTACGCCGGCCGGGATGGCGCGCTCGTCCACGTCGAACGACGGCCGGTGCAGGTCCACGTTGGGCCCGGCGCGGCCGACGCCGAGCCGGGCCAGCGCACCTGGGACGTACTCCAGGTACCAGGAGAAGTCCTCACCGCCCATGCTCTGCGGGGTCTCCGCGACGCCCTGCGGGCCGAGCGCGGCGATGGTGGCCGCGGTCAGCACGCTGATGGCCTGGCTGTCGTTGCTGACCGGCGGACGGCCACGCAGGTACTCGATGTCGACAGTGGCACCGGTCGGGGCGAGGACGTCGCGGACCACCTGGGTGACGATGTCCGGGGCGCTGTGCCAGGTGTCGCGGTCCATCACCCGCAGCGTGCCGGAGGCGGACGCCTCGGACGGGATGACGTTGTACTGGGTGCCGGCGGAGGCGTGACCGAAGACCAGCAGCAGCCCGCTGTTCGCCGGCACGCGGCGGCTGACCAGGGCGGGAACCTCGGTGACGAGCCGACCGAGAGCGTCTACCAGGTCGACGGTCAGGTGCGGACGGGCGGTGTGGCCACCCGGCCCGGTGAGTCGTACGGTGACGTTGTCGGCGGCAGCGGTGATCGGGCCGACCCGCAGCCCGATCCGGCCGACCGGCAGGCTCGGGTCGCAGTGCAGCGCGAAGATCTGCACCACGTCTTCGAGGCCCCCGGCCTCGATCACCTCCAGCGAACCGCAGGGCAGGATCTCCTCGGCGGGCTGGAAGATCAGCCGCACCCGGCCCGGCAACTCGCCCAGGTCGGCGAGCTGGGCCAGCATCATGCCGACGCCGAGCATGACAGTGGTGTGCACGTCGTGACCGCAGGCGTGGCAGACCCCGTCGACCGTGGAGCGGTACGGGACGTCCTTGGCGTCGGCCAGCGGCAGCGCGTCGATGTCGGCGCGCAACGCGATCACCGGGCCGTCCGGGCGGCCGTTGATGTCGCAGATGACCCCGTTGCCCTTGGGCAGCATGCGTGGGTTGAGTCCGGCCAGGGAGAGTTCCCGGGCGATCAGGGCCGCCGTCTCGAACTCCTGACCGGACAGTTCGGGATGCGAGTGGATGTGACGGCGAGTGGCGATCAGGCCCGGTACCCGCAGGGCGAGCAGGTGGTCCAACTCGGCCGGCAGGGGTTGGCCGCCCGGCGGCGGCGCTTCGGACCAGGACGCCACCAACTGTTCGCCGGTGGGCATCGTCAACGCAGTCGTCACGTCGAAATCTCGATCACTAGAAATGGATGGATCATCGGGGACAGCAGACAGGGTAGACCCCTGGTGGTAACTCTGCGCAACCTCGTTCCGGTGATGGTCGGACCGCACAGCGTCACGTATGCCCTGCTGAGAGCCACCGGAGCGGAGCGAGACAGCAGGTAGATCGCCGTTGAACGTCGTCATCCGCCCCTCACCTCCTACAACGCGTAATCGGGTAAGCGGACCGAAAATCCTTCGGCGGACCTTCGGCACTGTTTCCGAATTGTCGCATTAGTCGCTCGATCAACTGACCCTACGACAATTACCCGACCACACCCGGCGACGAGCGCACCGTGGCACGTTCACACGCACGGTCGCCCTCCGGCCGGACACCGTGTGCGTCAGAGATCAGCCGGAGCACGCCCACGGGCGCACTCGAACCGCAGTACCCAGGACGGGCGCACCGACACGCAGCGCGACGGTCGGTCAGAACCGGTCGGTCGGACGGTAGAGGCCCCACACCTCGCGCAGCGCCCCGCACACCTCACCGACGGTGGCCCGCAGACGCAGCGCCTCCTTCATCGGGTAGAGCACGTTGGCGCTGCCGGTGGCGGCCTCCCGCAGATCGGCCAGGGCCCGCTGCACGGCGGCACCGTCGCGCTCGGCGCGCAGCCTGGCCAGCCGTTCGGCCTGCGCCGCCTCGATCGTCGGGTCCACCCGCAGCGGCTCGTACGGTTCCTCGGCGTCGATGGCGAACCGGTTGAGGCCGACCACCACCCGCTCCCCCGAGTCGATCTCCTGGGCGATCCGGTACGCCGACTGCTCGATCTCCCGCTTCTGGAAGCCCGCCTCGATCGCCTCCACCGCCGAGCCGTGCTCGAAGACCCGGGCCATCAGCGCGTCCGCCGCCTCCTCGATCTCCGAGGTCATCGCCTCCACCACGTACGACCCGGCGAACGGGTCGACGGTGGCGGTCAGGTCCGTCTCGTACGCCAGCACCTGCTGGGTCCGCAGCGCCAGCCGGGCCGCCTTCTCGGTCGGCAACGCGATCGCCTCGTCGAAGCTGTTGGTGTGCAGCGACTGGGTGCCGCCGAGCACCGCGCCGAGACCCTGCACAGCCACCCGGACCAGGTTCACCTCGGGCTGCTGGGCGGTCAACTGCACGCCCGCGGTCTGGGTGTGGAAGCGCAGCATCATCGACTTCGGATTCTTCGCCCCGAACTCGTCGCGCATCAGCCGGGCCCAGATCCGCCGGGCCGCCCGGAACTTGGCGACCTCCTCCAGCAGGGTGGTACGCGCGACGAAGAAGAACGACAGCCGGGGGGCGAAGTCGTCCACGGCCAGCCCGGCGGCGATCGCGGCCCGGACGTACTCGACGCCGTTGGCCAACGTGAAGGCGATCTCCTGCACGGGCGAGGCGCCGGCCTCGGCCATGTGGTAGCCCGAGATGGAGATCGTGTTCCACTTCGGCACCTCGGCCCGGCAGTAGCCGAACGTGTCGGCGACCAGGCGCAACGAGGGCTTCGGCGGGAAGATGTAGGTCCCCCGGGCGATGTACTCCTTGAGGATGTCGTTCTGGATGGTGCCGTTGAGCGCGGCGCCCGGCACCCCGTTCTCCTCGGCGACGAGCTGGTAGAGCAGCAGCAGCACCGAACCGGGCGCGTTGATCGTCATCGAGGTGGAGACCTGGTCCAGCGGGATGCCGTCGAAGAGCAGCCGCATGTCCTCGATCGAGTCGATGGCCACGCCGACCTTGCCCACCTCGCCGGAGGCGATCGGGTCGTCGGAGTCGTACCCCATCTGGGTCGGCAGGTCGAAGGCGACCGACAGACCCATCGTGCCGGCCCGCAACAGTTGGTGGTACCGCGCGTTGGATTCGGTGGCGGTGCCGAAACCGGCATACTGGCGCATGGTCCACGGGCGTGACGTGTACATCGTGGGATAGACCCCACGGGTGTACGGGTACCCGCCCGGCGAGCCCAGCCGGGAATCCAGGTCACCGGGGACGTCTTCCGCCGTGTAGACGTCCTTGATCGGGAAACCGGACTCGCTCAACCGCCACTCGCTCATCACCGGATGGTAGGACGAAGCAACAGCTCAGCCGGTTCGGGGTGGCGCGCGAGTGACCTTGACGGACGCCACGACGAGAGGTGAGGGGTCGCACACGTACCGTTCGGTTGGGGAAACGTCCGTCGCGCCGGCTTTCGCATCGGGCGTCTGAACCAGCAAGATAGGGGGGTTGTGTCCCAGCCCCCTCGACTTCCCCGGTGGCTTTTCTGTGACTCAGATCCCGACGTGGAGCGGCGGACCAGTCAGCACTCCCACCAATGGACGCGCAACACCCGGCACCGTCATCGGTGACCGCTACTCGTTGCGCTCGGCGGTGGGCAACGGCGGCATGGGCACGGTCTGGCGAGCCACAGACACGCTGCTGCGCCGCGACGTGGCGGTCAAGGAGGTCATCCTCCCGCCGGGGCTGGCCCCGAGCGACCGCGACGCGATGTACGAACGCACTCTGCGCGAGGCCCGCGCCGCCGCCGCCATCGCCCACCCGGCCGTGGTGCAGGTGTACGACGTGGTCACCGAGGCCGGGCGGCCGTGGATCGTGATGGAGCTGCTGGACGCCCGCAGCCTCGCCGACATGGTGATCGAGGACGGGCCGATCGCCCAGCGGGTGGTCGCCAAGATCGGCATCGCGCTGCTCGGCGCCCTGGAGGTGGCCCACGCGATCGGTGTGCTGCACCGCGACGTCAAGCCGGCAAACGTGCTGATCTGCTCCGACGGGCGCTGCGTGCTCACCGACTTCGGGGTGGCCCGGATGCCCACCGACGTGCAGCTCACCACGCCGGGCATGGTGCTCGGCTCACCGCACTTCATCTCACCCGAGCGGGCCATGGGGCAGGAGTTCGGGCCGCCCAGCGACCTGTTCTCCCTCGGCGTGACGCTCTACACGGCGGTGGAGGGTCGACCCCCGTTCGACCGGGGCGACCCGATCGAGACCATGCACGCGGTGGTCGAGGACCCGCCGGCCCCACCGCAGCGCAGCGGCCCGCTGACCCGGGTGCTGATGGGCCTGCTGGAGAAGGACCCGGCTCGCCGACTCGACGTGCACACCGCCCGTGCCATGCTGCGCGAACTGCTCGCCGGCCCGCTGAGCAGCAACGCCGCCGCGGTCAACTCGATGACCGACCCGTACTCGGTGATGCAGGTGCCGCAGCCCGCGCCGATCAGCGCGCCACCCGCCCCGGCCAAGGCCAAGCCGTCCGGCCAGATCGGCGGCTCGGCGATGCTCGCCCCCGGCGAGTCGCTCACCGACCGGCTGGCCGCGCTGCGCCGCGGTGAGCGCCCCGGCCAGGCCGCCCCGGTCAGCGCCGCCGCGATGGAGGAGACGAGCGCCGACGGCCTGGCCCGACCGGGTCAGCACGGCGCGATGTCGCCGCCACCTGTCGGCCGCACCTACGGCACCGCTGCGGACGCGACCCAACACTTCGGCGGGGCGGACGCGACGCAACGCTTCGGCGGAGCCGATGCCACCCAGCGGATCGGCGGAGCCGACGCCACCCAGCGGATCGGTGGGGCGGACGCCACGCAGCGGGTCGGGCCGGCGGCGTTCGGCTACGGCGGCGGGCAGCCGGAGGCCACCCAGCACATCGGCGGTGACTACGGCGGTCAGTGGCCGGCAGCGCCCAGCCAGCCGTACGGTGCCCGCCCGACGCCCACCGGTGGCAGCCCGCTGGACAAGGCGAAGGCGGCCGGCAGCCAACTGGTCGGCACCGTCAAGGGCTGGCCACGCAAGATGCAGCTCGCCGCGGCCGGTGGCCTGGTGCTGATCCTGCTGATCGGCATCGTGGCGCTCTCCGGCGGCGACGACTCGTCACCGACCACCCCGGTCGCCGACCCCTCCTCCTCCGCCGACGCCGGTCCCAGCATCGAGATGCAGGAGCACTCGGGGCGCGGGGTGCAGGTGCTGGTGCCCAAGGGCTGGAAGAAGGCCGCTCCCTCCGGTGCCGTCTACGTCGACTACACCGACCCGGAGGACAGCGGCCGTCGGGTGCGCATCCTGAACGAGCCGTGGCGTGGCGACTCGGCCCGCTGGGCGGAGGTCGCCGCGAACGGTCTGAAGAGCAAGTCGACATCCTGCGCCAAGCCGTACAACCAGATCTCGATGGCGCAGAAGGAACTGGCCGGCAAGCCGTCGGCAGAGTTCGAGTACACCTGCGGTCAGGGCGAGGCCATGCGGCACGGTGTCTGGCACGGGGTGGCCCACGACGGCCGGATGTACTCCTTCTACCTCACCGCCAACGACTCCCGCTTCGAGGAGAGCAAGCCGATCTACGAGGAGATGGTGAAGTCGTTCCAGCTCACCAACGCCGGCTGAGTCGGGGCGAGCGCCCGTGGTGATCCGCCGTCGTGCTATCAAGAGCCAATGGCGGCGGACACCGAAGACCTTGACAGCATTCGCGAGCGGGCCGAGCGTTGGCTCGCCGACGATCCGGACCCGGCCGACCGGGCGGAACTGCGGGCGGTGCTCGACGGTCTTCCCGCCACCGCGCCGGAGTTGGCCGACCGGTTCGCCGGACCGCTGACCTTCGGCACCGCCGGGCTACGTGGCCCGCTGCGCGCCGGCCCGAACGGCATGAACCTCGCCGTGGTCACCCAGGCCGCCGCCGGGCTTGTCGCCTGGCTCGCGGCCCAGGGCGGCACCGGCCCGCTGGTGATCGGGTACGACGCCCGGCACGGCTCCCGGCAGTTCGCCGAGCGGACCGCCCAGGTGGCCACCGGCGCGGGACGCGCCGCCCTGCTGCTCCCCCGACCGCTGCCCACCCCGGTGCTCGCCTACGCGGTGCGGCAACTCGGGGCGGTGGCCGGGGTGATGGTCACGGCGAGCCACAACCCGCCACAGGACAACGGCTACAAGGTCTACCTCGGCGCGGAACTGGGCGGTGCCCTGGGTGCCGGGGCACAGATCGTGCCGCCGGCCGACGCCGGCATCGAGGCCGCCATCCGGGCGGTCGGCCCGCTCGCCGAGGTGCCGCTCGGCCCGGCTGGTCAGGTGCTCGGTGACGAACTGGTCGCCGGTTACGTGGCCCGCGCGGTCGAGGTGCTGCCGGCGGGTGGTCCGCGCGAGCTGAACGTGGCGTACACCCCGCTGCACGGCGTGGGGGCGGCCGTGCTGACCGCCGCCTTCACCGCCGCCGGGTTCCCGGTGCCCGGGGTGGTGCCCGACCAGGCCGAACCGGACCCGGATTTCCCCACCGTCAGCTTCCCCAACCCGGAGGAGCCGGGCGCGGTGGACCGGCTGGTCGCGCTCGCCGAATCGACCGGTGCCGACCTGGCCATCGCCAACGACCCCGACGCCGACCGCTGCGCCGTGGCCGTGCGGGGCGAGCAGAGTTGGCGGATGTTGCGCGGCGACGAGGTGGGGGTGCTGCTCGCCGACCACCTGATGCGACGCGGGGTGACCGGCCTGTACGCCACCACCATCGTGTCGTCGTCGCTGCTGCGGGCCATGTGCACCGCCCGGGGCCTGCCGTACGACGAGACGTTGACCGGGTTCAAATGGATCGTCCGGGCCGGTGGCGGAGCCGAGCCGTTGGTCTTCGGCTACGAGGAGGCGCTCGGCTACTGCGTGGCCCCCGAGCACGTCCGGGACAAGGACGGCATCACCGCCGCGCTGACCGTCGCCGAGTTGGCCGCCGGCCTCAAGGCGCAGGGTCGTACGCTCACCGACCGGCTTGACGAGTTGGCCGCCGAGTTCGGCGTGCACCACACCGACCAACTCTCCGTACGCGTCGACGACCTGCGGCTGATCGCCGACGCGATGGCCCGGATCCGCGCCGCCACCCCGGCCACCCTGCTCGGCCAGCCGGTCACCGAGGCACAGGATCTGCTCCCCGAGGCGGACGTGGTGATCCTGCGTACCGACGCCGCCCGGGTGGTGATCCGCCCCTCCGGCACGGAACCGAAGCTCAAGGCGTACCTGGAGGTGGTGGAACCTGTCGCGGACGGCGACGTCGCGGCGGCCCGCTCCCGCGCGGCGCTCGCCGTTGCGACGCTCCGCACCCAAACAGCACACGCCCTGGGCATGTAAGGAAGGGCACCTTCTTAACGCCTGCGGTATAGGAAGGGCCCCCTGTTAACACCAGGTCAGTGGCGGGGGCCGAGGGCGGCTTGGACGGCACGGCCCAGGGCGGCCACCACCAGGCCGACCGAGGGGCGGACCACCGACCCCTCGATGCTGACCTCGCCGGTGAAGCCGGCCCCGCTGGCGATCTCCTCCAGCCGGTGATGGGCCTGCTCGGCGGCCTCGCCGCTCAGCCCGAGGGCGGACTCCATGCGGAGCACGGCGACCAGGGTCGCCAGCGCCGCGGTCCGCTCGTCCGGTGCCGCTCCGGTCAGCGCGGCGGCGAGCCGTTGCCGGGTGTCCGCCTCCACCGAGCGGTCCAGCACCGGATAGCGGTGTACGTGGATGAAGCCCAGCTCGGTCTCGTCGACATCGCGGACGACGCCGTGCTCACACAGGTCACCGAGGATCCGGTCGCGCAGGCCGTGGCGCAGCCGTTGCACCCAGGACGACGGGCTGTGCGGGGTGTCGGCGGCGATCCGGGTGAGCACGTCGTCGATGACCGGCTCACCGGTCGGCGTCGGGTCGACCACCGTCAGCGCGCCGTCGTCGTACGCGATCCGTCCGGCCAGGGCCAACTCGATCAGAGCCGCCGCAGCCATCCCCAGGTCGAGGCTGATCCGCGGCATGGTCGCCTTGCCGGTCTCGTCGTCGTACGCGAGCAGGAGCAGTTCCTCAGCAAGCGGAACACCCGTCATGCCTCAGAACGCTATCCCTACCCCTGCCCCCGACACCCCGCCTCGCCCCGTTGATCATGAGGTTGACGGCACAGGTCAGAAGCGGGGCATGCCGCCGAACTGGCGGTCGCCGGCGTCGCCCAGGCCGGGGACGATGAACTTGCTGCCGTTGAGACCCTGGTCGATGGCGGCGGTGACCAGGCGCAGCGGCAGGTTGGAGCGCTTGAGGCGCTCGATGCCCTCGGGGGCGGCGAGCACGCAGAGCACGGTGATGTCGGTGCAGCCGCGCTCGGCGAGCAGCCGGCAACAGTGCTCCAGCGAGCCGCCGGTGGCCAGCATCGGGTCGAGTACCAGCACCGGCAGGCCGTTCAGATCCCGGGGCAGCGACTCCATGTAGGCGCGCGGCTCGAACGTCTCTTCGTCACGGGCCAGCCCGACGAAGCCCATGGACGACTCCGGCAGCAGCCCGAGCGCGGCGTCGGCCATGCCGAGGCCGGCCCGCAGCACCGGCACCAGCAGCGGAGGGTTGGCCAGCCGGGTGCCTTCGGTGGCGGTCACCGGCGTCTGCACCGGGTACCGCTCGATCGGGAAGGAGCGCGCAGCCTCGTACACCAGCATGGTGGTGAGTTCGTGCAGTGCTGCCCGAAACGAGGAGGAATCGGTGCGTTCGTCCCGCATGGCGGTCAGCCGGGACTGGGCGAGCGGGTGGTCAATGACGAGTACGTCCACGATCGCTCAACCTACCCGCCGCCGACGGCGGCGCGCGGCCCCCCGGCCCGACCAGCGACCCTGCTCACCACCGGAGCGCATTGGTCAAGATCACTCACCATCGGTCTGCGTAGACTTCGGGACATGACGGCGACAGCGACGTCGGCCCACTCGGAACTCACCGAGCTGGGACGATCCGAGACCGCTCTGCGGACCTTCCTGCACGGCCTACCGGGCGTGGACCAGGTCGGCGCCGAGCAGCGGGCGGCCCAACTCGGCACCCGCTCCATCAAGACCACCGCCAAGGCCCAGGCCATCGACCTCGCGATCCGAATGGTCGACCTGACGACGCTGGAAGGCGCGGACACTCCGGGCAAGGTGCGGGCGCTCGCCGCCAAGGCGCTGCGCCCCGACCCGGCCGACCCGTCCTGCCCGCACGTCGGCGCGGTCTGCGTCTACCCCTCGATGGTCCCGTACGCGGCCGAGGTGCTGCGCGGTTCCGGGCGGGCGGCGGGCGGCACCGCCCCGCACCTGGCCAGCGTGGCGACGGCGTTCCCGTCCGGTCAGGCGCCGCTGGAGGTCAAGCTCGCCGACACCCGCGCCGCCGTCGAGGCCGGTGCCGACGAGATCGACATGGTGATCAACCGGGGTGCCTTCCTGGCCGGCCGCTACCGCGAGGTCTACGACGAGATCGTCGCGATCAAGGAAGCCTGCGGCGGTGATGATGCCGGTCGCCAGGGGCGACCGCGAGCCCACCTCAAGGTGATCCTGGAGACCGGCGAACTCGGCACGTACGACAACGTCCGTCGTGCCTCCTGGCTGGCGATGCTGGCCGGCGGCGACTTCATCAAGACCTCCACCGGCAAGGTCCCGGTCGCCGCCACCCTGCCGGTGACCCTGGTGATGCTGGAGGCGGTCCGCGACTTCCGCGCCGCCACCGGCCGGCAGGTCGGTGTGAAGCCGGCCGGCGGCATCAAGACCACCAAGGACGCCATCAAGTACCTGGTCATGGTCAACGAGACCGTCGGGCCGGACTGGCTGGACCCGGACTGGTTCCGCTTCGGCGCGTCCAGCCTGCTCAACGACCTGCTGATGCAGCGCACCAAGCTGACGACCGGCGTCTACGCCGGCCCCGACTACTTCACCCTGGACTGACCGCGATGTTCGAATACGCTCCGGCCCCCGAGTCCCGCTCGGTGGTGGACATCAAACCGTCCTACGGCCTGTTCATCGACGGCGCGTTCGTCGACCCGGCCGACGGCGGCAGCTTCAAGTCGATCAACCCGGCCTCCGAGGAGGTGCTCAGCGAGGTCGCCGAGGGCGGACCGCAGGACGTGGACCGCGCGGTCCGTGCCGCCCGGAAGGCGTACGAGAAGGTCTGGGGTCCGATGCCGGGCCGGGACCGGGCCAAGTACCTGTACCGGATCGCCCGGATCATCCAGGAACGCTCCCGCGAACTGGCCGTGCTGGAGTCCCTGGACAACGGCAAGCCGATCAAGGAATCCCGCGACGTCGACCTGCCGTTGGCCGCCGCGCACTTCTTCTACTACGCCGGCTGGGCCGACAAGCTGAACCACGCAGGCTTCGGCGCCAACCCGCGGCCGCTCGGCGTGGCCGCCCAGGTCATCCCGTGGAACTTCCCGCTGCTGATGCTGGCCTGGAAGATCGCCCCGGCGCTGGCCGCCGGCAACACGGTGGTGCTCAAGCCGGCCGAGACCACCCCGCTGACCGCGTTGCTGTTCGCCGAGATCTGCCAGCAGGCCGAACTGCCGGCCGGCGTGGTCAACATCGTCACCGGTGCCGGCGAGACCGGACGCGCGCTTGTCGAGCACGACGGTGTGGACAAGGTCGCCTTCACCGGCTCCACCGACGTCGGTCGGGCCATCGCCCGCGCGGTCGCCGGCAGCCGCAAGAAGCTCACCCTGGAGCTGGGCGGCAAGGCCGCCAACATCGTCTTCGACGACGCCCCGGTCGACCAGGCCGTCGAGGGCATCGTCAACGGCATCTTCTTCAACCAGGGACACGTCTGCTGCGCCGGTTCCCGGCTGCTGGTCCAGGAGTCCGTCGCCGAGCAGGTGCTGGAATCGCTCAAGCGCCGGATGGCCCAGCTGCGGGTCGGTGACCCGCTGGACAAGAACACCGACATCGGGGCCATCAACTCGGCCGCCCAGCTGGCCCGGATCAGGGAACTGACCGAGGCCGGGGCCGCCGAAGGCGCGCAGCAGTGGTCGCCGTCGTGCGAGCTGCCCGAACGGGGCTTCTGGTTCGCGCCGACCATCTTCACCGGGGTCACCCAGGCACACCGGATCGCCCGCGAGGAGATCTTCGGCCCGGTGCTGTCCGTACTCACCTTCCGCACCCCGGCCGAGGCCGTGGAAAAGGCAAACAACACGCCGTACGGGCTGTCGGCCGGGATCTGGACCGAGAAGGGTTCCCGGATCCTGTGGACGGCCGACCGACTGCGCGCCGGGGTGGTCTGGGCCAACACGTTCAACAAGTTCGACCCGACCTCGCCGTTCGGTGGCTACAAGGAGTCGGGCTACGGTCGCGAGGGCGGCCGGCACGGGCTGGAGGCGTACCTCAATGTCTGAGCGGATCGCGGTACGCAAGACGTACAAGCTCTTCATCGGCGGGAAGTTCCCGCGAAGCGAGTCGGGACGGTCGTATCTCGTGCAATCCGCGAACGTGTCGCTGGCCTCCCGCAAGGACGCGCGGGACGCCGTCGTCGCCGCCCGCGCCGCCGTGAAGGGCTGGGCCGGGGCCACCGCGTACAACCGGGGTCAGATCCTCTACCGCGTCGCCGAGATGCTGGAGGGCCGCCGCGAGCAGTTCATGGCCCTGGGCGTACCGGCCGACGAGGTCGACGCCGCGACGGACCGCTGGGTCTGGTACGCAGGCTGGTCGGACAAACTGCCCCAGGTGTACGGCGGCGCGAACCCGGTCGCCGGGCCCTACTTCAACCTCTCCGCCCCCGAGCCGACCGGTGTGGTGGCGGTGGTGGCACCAGAGACACCAGCCCTGCTGGGCCTGGTCAGCGTGATCGCCCCGGCGATCGTCACCGGCAACACCGTGGTGGTGGCCGCCTCCCCGACCGCCCCACTGGCCGCGGTGACCCTGGCCGAGGTGCTGGCCACCTCCGACCTGCCGGGCGGGGTGGTCAACATCCTCACCGGTCGCCTGTCGGAGACCGTGCCGACCCTTGCCGCGCACATGGACGTCAACGCGATCGACCTGACCGGGGTCACCGACCCCGAGTTGGCCGCTGACCTGGAGGTCAAGGCGGCGGAGAACCTCAAGCGGGTGCTCCGGCCGGTGCCGGTTGATCACGACTGGTCGGCCGATCCTGGGCTGGGGCGGATGACGGCGCTGCTGGAGACGAAGACCGTGTGGCACCCGAAGGGCGTCTGAGGTCTTCGGGTTTGCCCTAGCTGTCCCTGGGTGGGGTTTCTAGCTGTCCCTGGGTGGGTTTCCGGGGGAGCCCACCCGCTCCGGGCGGTCAGGCTTGATCCCTGCGCGGGTGGGCTCCCCCGGAAACCCGTCCGTGGCATGCGCCGTCGTCGGCTTACGAATCACGGGGTCACGGGGTCACGGGCACGGGCCACGGGCCACGGGCCACGGGCCACGGGTCAGCGTTCGGGTTGCGCTCGGGTTGCGTCCGCTTCTCGGTCAACGGGGTGAGGCGGGGCTGAGAGCAGCATGCGCTGTCGCTGCGGTTGTGGGGATCGGGCGGGCGCGACTTCCCAGAGGTTTGCTGGGTGCAGTGCGGGTGATGGCGCGTCAGCCCGGTCCTGCTGGGTGAGGTCTGCGTGGCCGCGCGCAACAACGCCGAAGTTGCTGGGTGCAGGCCGCGTCGACACCGCAACATCACCGAACTTGTCGAGGGCGTCCGGCGCGACGCCGCAACAGGACCAGGTGATGCCGCCTCAGCTCGTAGCTGCTGGTCGGGTCCGGCGTGACGCGCACAACCGACTGGGCTGGGCCCGGCGGCCGCTCGCAATACCGCCGAAGTTGCTGGGTGCTGCGTGGGGCAATGCCGCAACAACGCCGAAATTGCTGGGTGCGGGCCGAGTTGATACCGCAACATCGCCGTACTTGCTGGGCCTGGTGCGGGGCGATGCCGCAACAGGGCACTCTGCACCGGCACCTGTGCGTCCGCCACCGACAGCGCTTGTCCAGGCGGTGGCTCTGCAACAACGCTGAAGTTGCTGGGTGCACGCCGGCGCGATGCCGCAACATCGCCGCTATTGCTGGACCTGCTCCGGGACAGCGCTACAAGGGGGCGAGGTCGGGGCCAGCGCGGTCGGGGCCAGCGAGGTCGGGGCCAGCGCGGTCGGGGCCAGCGCGGTCGGGGCCAGCGCGGTCGGGGCCAGCG
>NZ_BOPA01000005.1 GCF_016863515.1 Micromonospora gifhornensis | reverse complement strand
TCGGGGCCAGCGCGGTCGGGGCCAGCGAGGTCGGGGCCAGCGCGGTCGGGGCCAGCGCGGTCGGGGCCAGCGCGGTCGGGGCCAGCGCGGTCGGGGCCAGCGCGGTCGGGGCCAGCGCGGTCGGGGCGGGCGCGGTCGGGGCGGGCGCGGTCGGGGCGGGCGCGGTCGGGGCGGGCGAGGTTGGGGCGGGCGGGGGTCTACTACGGGGGGTAGGATTGGGGGGTGACTCGGCTGGGTGATCTTGAGCGTGCGGTGATGGACGTGTTGTGGGACACGGTGCCCGCCAGGTCGGACGGGGTCACGGTGCGCGAGGTGGCCGACGCGCTGGCCGGGCGCGAGTTGGCGTACACGACGGTGATGACGGTGCTCGATCGCCTCGCCGGCAAGGGCATGGTGCAGCGCGAGCGGGAGGGCCGAGCCTGGCGTTATCGCGCGGCGGCCAGCCGGGAGGCACACATCGCCCAGCTCATGCTCGACGCACTCGACCTCGGTGGCAGCCGGGATGCGGCGCTGGTCCGGTTCGCCCGATCGGTCACCGGCACCGAGGCGGACGTGTTGCGCGCCGCCCTCGCAGCGGAGGCCACGTCGACGCCGGTCATTAAAGGCACAGAAGCCACCGGAGTCGCGGGAGTCACGGAAGACACGAAAAGCACCGCAGGCACCGCAGGCACCGCGGGCACGACAGGCGCGGGAGGCGCGGGAGGCGCGGATGCCGAGGTGCTGGGCAGTCTGACCGATCGGATCGAGGCACCGCCAGCAGACCGGGCAAGCCCCCTGGACCGGGCGGGCCGCCCGGACCGGGCGGGCCGCCCGGACCGGGCGGGCGAGACTGCGGAACGGTAGGGGCGAGACCGTGGCGTACGCCCTGCATTTCACTGGCGCGATGCTTGCCTGTTGGCTGCTCGCGCAGGTCCTGGCCCGTTCCACCTGGACGTGGCGGAGCCCGGGCGTGGCGATCCTGTGCTGGCAGGCGATCGGTCTGGGGGCCGGCCTGTCCGCGATGGGCATGCCGATAGCGCTCGGGCTGGCACCGTACGAGATGGGTACCGGCAGTGCCCTGCTCGCGCTCGGCAGGGATCTGTGGCACAGCACTCTGCCCGCTGGTCTGGGCGTGGTTCACCTGGGGCTGGTCGGCATCGGCCTGGGCATCGGCGCGGTGCTGCTCACCACGACGGTACGCAGCGTCCACGGCACGGTACGCGCCCAGCGCCGGCACCGGGAGTTGCTGACCCTGGTGGCGCGGCGGGATCCCGCGGTGCCCGGGGCACTGGTGCTCGACCACCCGAGCGCGGCCGCGTACTGCCTGCCCGGCGTACGGCCCCGGGTGGTGGTCAGTGCCGGCGCGCTCGATCTGCTCGACCCGGCCGAACTGGAGGCGGTGCTCGCTCACGAACGGGCGCACGCCCAGGAGCGGCACGACCTGGTGCTGCTGCCGTTCACCGCGTTGTGTCGGGCGTTGCCCTGGCTGCGCTGGGTGCGTCAGGCGCACGAACGGGTCGGGCTGCTTGTCGAGATGCGCGCCGACGACAAGGCCCGGGAGCTGCACGCGGACGCGCCGCTGGCCGGTGCGTTGCGCCGGTTCGCCGCCGCCGGTGACCGGATCAGCCCGGCCGGCACGCTCGGTCTCGGGCATCGGGACCTGGACGTACGCATGCAGCGGCTGCTGATTGCCGGCCGCCCGCCCCGGTTGCTCGGCGCCGCCGCGCTGGCGGTGACCAGCAGCGCCGCCTACCTGCCGATCGGCCTCTTCCTGAGCTGAACGCTGGCCGAGCCCGACCAGACACAGGTCAAGGCCGACCAGGAACGGGCCGAGCCAGACCAGGACGCGGGCCATCCGGACCAGCCGGGAAACCATCGCCCGCCGGGCACCCTGAACTAACCCTGATCCTGACGGCTACGCCCTCGCACGCGCCCATATGTAGATTCGCTACCCGTAGGCTCTCTGAGGTACTGCGTCGACCCAGGAGAGTCATGGACACCCTGCTTCTCGCCCGGCTCCAGTTCGCCGCGACCGCCTCGGTCCACTTCCTCTTCGTGGCGGTCACGCTCGGCCTGGTCACCCTGCTGGTGGGGTTGCAGACCGCCTGGTTGATCACCGGCAACCCACGCTTCGAGCGGCTCACCCGGTTCTGGGGCCAGCTGTACGTGATCAATTACGTGCTCGGCATCGCCACCGGCATCGTGATGGAGTTCCAGTTCGGGCTGAACTGGAGCGGACTGTCGCGCTACGTCGGCAACGTCTTCGGTGCCCCGCTGGCGATCGAGACTCTTGTCGCCTTCTTCCTGGAGTCGACCTTCCTCGGCATGTGGATCTTCGGTTGGCACCGGCTGCGTCGGGGCGTACACCTGGCGTTGCTGTACGGGGTGGCGCTCACCGCGTACGCCTCGGCTTTCTGGATTCTGGTGGCGAACTCCTGGCTGCAGAACCCGGTCGGCTACGAGGTGCGCGACGGGGTCGCCCATCTGACCGACTTCTCCGCCCTGCTGACCAACCCGGCGTTGTGGATGGCGTTCGGGCATGTCGTGTCGGCGGCGCTGCTCACCGGCGGAATGCTGATGGCCGCGGTCAGCGCCTGGCACCTGACCCGCGGCACCGCCGACTTCGGCCTGTTCCGTACCTCGCTGCGGATCGGGGTGGTCACCGCCACCCTGGCGATCGGCCTCGTCCAGAGCTTCGGCTTCGCCCAGTTCGGCTCGGTCGGCGCGATCCAGCCGACCAAGTTCGGCGGCACCAGCCCGGACGCCGAAGCGCTGATCGCCGACTGGACCGCCCGGTTCGGCCCCGGGGACTACCTGCCGCCCGTGCTGGCCAACGCCGGCCTCGGCTTCATGATCCTCATCGGCTTCGGCCTCGGTCTGCTCTGGCTGATCCTCCCGCTGCTCTGGCGGGACTGGATCATCCGGCTCCGCTTCCCGCTCTGGCTGCTCATGATCGCCCTGCCGCTGCCGTTCGTGGCCGTGATCCTCGGCTGGATCGCCCGCGAGGTGGGCCGCCAGCCCTGGGTGGCGTACGGACTGCTGCGGGTGGACCAGGCGATCTCCCCGATCGACCCGTGGCTGATGGCCACCTCGTTGATCGGTTTCACCCTGCTGCTCGGCGGCCTCGCCGTGACCAACTGGGTGCTGCTGGCCCGGCACGCCGCCGCCGGCGCGGCGGATCCGGCCCTCGGTCGACCGCCGACGCAACCGCCGGCCGACGACAGCCGCACCGAGCCCGCCTTCGTCTGAGGAGCCTGATGGAACTCGCCTGGTACGCCCTGCTCGGCCTCTTCTTCGCCGGCTACCTGGTCCTCGGTGGCTTCGACTACGGCGTCGGCCTGCTGCTGGCCCGGCGCACCGATCCGGCGCGGCGGCGGGCGGCCCTGAACGCCGTCGGACCGTTCTTCCTCGGCAACGAGGTGTGGCTGGTCGCGGCCGTCGGCATCCTGTTCGGCGCCTTCCCCGTCCTGGAGGGGGAGCTGCTGGCCGGCAGCTATCCGGCGGTGCTGGGTGCACTGGCCGGGGTGATCCTGGTCACCGCCGGGGTGCAGTTGCGCAGCCGGCCGGCCAGCGGGTGGGCGCGGACCGCGTGGGACCGGGTGATCGTGGTGGGCAGCCTGCTGGCAGCGCTCGGCTGGGGTGTGGTGCTCGCCGGGCTGCTCCAGGGCGTACCGCGGCATCCGGACGGTCATGTCGTCGGCGTGACGCACCTGTTCACCCCGTTCGCCGCCGCTGCCGCGCTGGCGCTTGTCGCGCTTGTCGCAGCGCACGGAGCGACCTTCCTCACGCTGCGGCTGCCGGTCACCGAGGCCGACCGGCTCCGGCCGCTGGCCCGCCGGCTGGTCCTCACCGCGGCCGGCGCGGTCGGCACGGCCGCCGTCGTGGGCCTGTTCTCCGACCGGGTACGCGTCGCCGCGCAGCGACCGGCGGTCGGCGTACTGCTGGCGGTGGGGCTGGTCGCGGCGCTGCTGGTGGCGCGGACGGCGCTGGGCCGGCGACGGGAGGGCGTCGCCTTCGCCGCCACCGCCACCGCGCTGGCCCTTCCGGTGCTGCTGGTCGGGGCGACCCTCTGGCCGTACGCACTGGTCTCGACCGTCGACCCCGCAGCGTCACTGACCGTGACGGAGGCCGCAGCCAGCGCCCCGACCCTGCGCCTGTTGGGCTGGCTCGCAGTACCGTTGCTGCCGGCACTACTAGGCTTTCAGGCGATGTGCTTGTGGATTTTCCGAGGACGAACCGAGGGTAGGGCGCTGGTGTACTGGTGAACCGCCGGCCCTTCGACCCGCGTCTGCTGCGCCAGGTTCCCGCCGCCCGGGGTGACCTCGCCCTGCTTGCGTTCCTCGGGGTACTCGCCGCCGGGTTGGTCGTGGCGCAGGCCACCGCCCTGGCCACCCTGCTGGCCTCCGCGTTCACAGGTGAACTGAACCGCCCCGCCCTGGCCGGCTTCGTCGCCGCCGTGGCGGCCCGCTCGCTGCTGGTCTGGGCGCAGGGCACGGTGTCGGCCCGACTGGCCGCCACGGTCAAGGCGGCGCTGCGGGCCGACCTGCTCGGCGCGGTCGCCCGGCACGGGCCCGGCTGGGTCGCCGGCCAGCGGGCCGGTCAACTGGCCACTCTCGCCGGTCGCGGGCTGGACGCCCTGGACGCCTACTTCACCGGTTACCTCCCGCAGCTGGTGCTCAGCGTCACCGTGCCGGTCGCCGTGCTCGGCCGGATCGTCTTCGCCGACTGGAGTTCGGCGCTGATCATCGCGTTGACCCTGCCGCTCATTCCGATCTTCGGGGCCCTGCTCGGCTGGCAGGCCCAGGCCGCCACCGAACGCCAGTGGCGTCGGCTGTCCCGGCTCGGCGGGCACTTCCTGGACATGGTGGCCGGGTTGCCGACCCTGCGCGCCTTCGGCCGGGCAAAGGCCCAGACCGACGCGGTACGCCGAATGGCCGACGGCCACCGGGTCGCCACCATGAAGACCCTGCGGATCGCCTTCCTCTCCGCCCTGGTGCTCGAACTGGTCGCCACCCTGTCCGTGGCGCTCGTCGCGGTGCCGGTGGGCATCCGGCTGCTCGGCGGCGGGCTGACCCTCCAGGTCGCGCTGCTGGTGCTGCTGCTCACCCCGGAGGCGTACCTGCCGCTGCGGGCGGCCGGCAGCCGGTTCCACGCCAGCATGGAAGGGCTCACCGCGCTGGACGAGGCCTTCACCCTGACCGGTGCCGCGCCGGCTCCGACGACCCGCACCGGGGCGCTGCCGGACGGGCTCGGTGAGATCAGGTTCGAGTCGGTCACCGTCGCCTACCAGCGCACCGTGGCACTGCGGGACGTCTCGCTGACCATCCGACCGGGCGAGCGAGTCGCGATCATCGGGCCCAGCGGTGCCGGCAAGAGCACCCTGCTCGGCCTGCTGCTCGGCTTCGTCACGCCGACCCGCGGCCGGGTCACAGTGGGTGGGGTCGACCTCGCCGAGGCCGACCTCGACGGCTGGCGTCGACAGGTGGCCTGGGTGCCGCAGCGCGCCCACCTGTTCGCCGCCTCGCTTGCCGACAACATCCGCCTCGGCGTCCCTGAGGCCTCCGCGAGCGCTGTGGACAAGGCGGTCACCGACGCCGCCCTCGACGACGTGATCGCCGCCCTGCCCGACGGCCTGGACACCCTGCTCGGCGAGCGCGGGCACGGCCTGTCCAGCGGGCAGCGGCAGCGGGTCGCGCTGGCCCGGGCGTTCCTGCGGGACACCCCCGTGGTCCTGCTCGACGAGCCCACCGCCCGCCTCGACGCCGCCGCCGAGGCCGCGGTGCTGACGGCCACCCACCGCCTGGTGGCGGGCCGTACCGCCCTGCTTGTCGCGCACCGGCCCGCCCTGCTCGCCGACGCCGATCGCATCCTGCGGGTCGACGACGGCCGGGTGACCGAACTGACCCCGCAGCCGACCGGGGAGGGCCGATGAGCGAAGAACGACCCGCACAGGCGGGCTCTGCCCAGGCCGGTTCCGCCCAGGCCGCCCAAGCCGGTTCCGCCCGAGCCGGCTCCAGCCAGGCCGGCTCGGAGAGCGGCTCGGCCCAGGCTGGTCCCCGACCGGCCGGCGGAGCGCCGGAGCTGGTGGTGCTGCGGCTGGCCCGGCCGTACCTGAATCGGCTGATCAGTGCCGGCCTGCTCGCGGCGGTCACCGAGTTCGCGGCGCTTGCCCTGATGGCCACGGCGACCTGGCTGTTGATGGCGGCTGCCGGCCAGCCTCCGCTGGACCGGCTCACCGTGGCGATCGTCGCGGTACGGGCCCTGGCCGTCAGCCGGGGCGTGTTGCGCTACACCGAGCGGCTCGCCGGCCATGACGCGGTGCTGCGTCTGGTCACCGATGTCCGGACCCGGGTCTTCGCCACCCTGGCCGCCCGGCGCGGCGCGCCACCGCGCACCGGCGACGCGCTGAGCCGGCTGGTCTCCGACGTGGAGGCGGTGCAGGACCTGCTGTTGCGGGTCGTCGTGCCGGGCGCGGCGGCCGGTCTGGTGAGCGTGCTGGCGGTCGGGTTGACCGCGCTGGTCTCGCCGTCGGCCGCGCTGGTGCTCGCCGGTGGGCTGCTGGTGGCCGGGGTGGCGCTGCCGGCGCTGGCCACCGCGTTGACCCGGCGGGCCGCCGCCGAGGTGGCACCGCTGCGCGGTGCGCTCGCCGCCGACGCGGTCGATCTGACCCACGGCGCCGCCGACCTCGCCGCCTTCGGTGCGACAGGCGCCGCCCTCGATGCGGCGCAACGCCGCGCCCGCCGGCTGGCCCGGTTGGAACGCCGGCTCGCCGTGCGCGGCTTCGCCGTGGACGCCGCCGGGGTGCTGGTGGCCGGGCTGACCGCCGGTGCCGTGGTCTTCGTCGCGCTCCGCGCCGGGGTGGGCGGGGTACTCGTCGGCGTGCTGGCGGTCGGCACCCTGTCCGCCGTGGAGATCGCCCTGGCCCTGGTCGGTGCCGCCCGGCAGTGGACCGCGCTCCGCGCCGGCCTGGCCCGGGTCGCGCCGCTCATCACCGACACCGCCGAACAGGCCCCCGGCACGCCGGCAACCAGCACCGACGCACCGAAGACGGACGCCGGTCCGGCAATCACCGACGGTGGCCGGACGGGAGTCGAGGAGCGCACTCCGCCCGAACCAGCTCCGGCGGCCCTCACGACCCCGTCCGGCGACCGGGGCGGCACTCCTGACCTGCGCTTCGACCAGGTGACCGTGCGGTATCGCAGCGGCGCGCCCGCCGCCCTGGACACCTTCGACCTCGACCTGCCCGCAGGACGACGGGTGGCGGTGGTCGGTCCGAGCGGCGCGGGCAAGAGCACTCTCGCCGCGGTGCTGACCGGTGCGGTACGCCCGGACGGCGGCCGAGTCACCCTCGACGGGCGGGACCTCGGCACGTACCCGCCCGAGGATTTGCCGGCGGTGGTTGGCGGGCTGCTCGCCGAGGCGTACGTCTTCCACGCCACGGTCCGGGAGAACCTGCTGCTGGGCCGGCCCGGCGCCGACGAGCTGGCGCTCTTCGCCGCGGCCGAGGCGGCCGGTCTGGCCGACTGGGTACGGGACCAGCCGGACGGCTGGGACACCGTCGTCGGTGAGGAGGGTGCACAGCTCTCCGGCGGTCAGCGGCAGCGTCTCGCACTGGCCCGGGCGCTGCTCGCCGCCCCCGCCGTGCTGGTGCTCGACGAGCCGACCGAGGGCCTCGACCCGGTCGCCGCGGACGAGGTGCTCGCCGGTGCCCTGGCCGCCGTACCCGCCGGGCGCTCGGTGTTGCTGATCTCCCATCGGCTCAGTGGTCTCGCCGGGCTGGACGAGATCGTGGTGCTGGACGCGGGACGGATCATCCAGCGCGGCCGGCACGCGGAGCTGATCGCGACCCCGGGCTGGTACCGGGACCAGTGGACGTTGCAACAGGCCGCCGAGCACGGCTACCTGGCGGTTTCCGGCTGACCTCTCAGGGATTTCCCGGACGGCGGGACGGCGGTCCGGCTGGCAGCATGGGGGCATGCCGGTCGGTGATGACGTGTTGGTCGAGGAGCACCTGCGGCAGTTGGCCGCCCGGCTGCACGGGCCACGCCGGCTACGCGCGGACCTGCTGACCGAGGCCCGGCACGGCCTGCTGGACGCCGTCGAGGCGTACCGGGACGGTGGTCTGCCGGGCGACGAGGCGGCCCGACGGGCGGTGGCCGAGTTCGGTACGCCCGCGCAGCTTGCGCCCGCGTACCAGGCCGAACTGGCGGTGGCTGCGCTGCGCCGGTTGGCGCTGTGGATCGTCGCCTTCGCCGGGGTCGCCGCGATCGCCGGTGATCTGACCTGGCACGGGTCGAGTTGGAGTGCGGGTCCGCCGCCGCCGACCGGCTACCTGCTGCTGTCCCGGTCGGTCGACGTGATCTGGACAGCGGCGTTCCTGTTCGGCGCGGCCGCTCTGGTGCTGGTGGCGATGACCGGGCGGTCGTCCCGGCCCGGGTTCACCGTCGCGGCGCACGCCGTGGGCATCCTGCTGACCGGCACGGCCGTGCTGGGGGCGGTGGCCGGGGTGGGGCTCTTCGGCTGGTCGATCGCGTTGTGGGACGCGGCGCTCACCTGGCCACCGATGATCGTCGGGATGCTGGTCGCGGGGGCGGCGCATCTCTGGCTGGGCCGGGCCGCGCACACCTGGCTGCTCGCCGCCCGGCCGATGACCACCCGGTAGTGGTGCGTCGTCCCCACACCACGAGGTCACCCGCAGTAATCAGCCTGATGCCGCCGCGGGCGGGTTGGCGTCCAGGACGCGCCCGACGGTCGCGGTGAACTCGCGCCACCCCGCTCGCTGCTCGGCAAGCGTGCGTCGGCCGGCGTCGGTCAACTCGTACGTCCGCCGCTCTCGACCGTTGACGGTGCTCCAGACGCTTGCCACGTGCCCGGCCCGCTCCAGTCGACGCAACGCCGGGTAGACGGTGCCGGTGGGCAGATCGAGCCGCCCGTCGCTGCGGGCGCGCAGCGCCTCGATGATGGCGTAGCCGTGCAGGGCGCCCCGTTCCAGCACGGCGAGCAGCAGGGAGTCGAGGTGGCCGTGCAGCGCCTGGGCGTTCATGCGTAGAAACGCTACTTGTCGAACCACGGCCCCGCCACCGGGGCGGGCACCGGTCACCCAGCGCAGCCAACTAGGGTATGTGCCCAGAGTCACTCGCCGGCACCACGCCGGCGGGTGGGCAGCCCGACGCACACGGAGGTCACCGTGGCCCGCCAGTCGCCTCAACGGCCGGACGCCGACGAGCCCGAGCTCGATGACACGACCGGCCCCACCGAGCCGGACGCCACCGACGAGTCGGAGGCCGTCGCCGACGCGGATCCCGGCGCGTCCCGCGCGCTCTGGGAAGAGCTGCGGATCGACCCGGTGGAGATCGCCCTGCCCGCCGGCACCGGCTACACGCTGCGGGCGTACCGCCCGGCCAGCGAGCTGACCCCGACCGACGTGGCCGAGCGCGACGCCGACGATCCGTTCCTGGCCCGTCGCCAGGTCGTCGAGGCCGAGGACGACGAGGACGGCGACGTCGTCATCCTGGACGAGGAGATCGCCCGGGAGTTCGCCGAGAGCGACGACGAGGAGAAGCGGTCCAAGGACGGCGACACCGACGCCAAGGGTGACAAGGACGACACCGACGAGAAGGCGGCCGAGGAGGCCGGCGACGAGGAGGTGCCGATCTTCCTGACCCACCGGGGGCGGCTGCTGCTGTTCAAGACCCCCGAGGCGCTCGTGAGTTTCGTCCGCTCCGGCGCTCCGAACGATCTGTCTCAGCTGGACAGTTGGAATGAATTGTCCGAACGGGTGGAGCCGGCCGACATTGCGCCGCTCGACGAGGACATCTACGAGCTCGACCTGGTCGTGGAGAACCTGCGCGGCGGGCACGACACCTGGGACCCGACGCTGCTCATCGAGGCCGGTGAGGTCGCCCGGGACCTGTCGTACGCGCTGCGTCTGCCGGCCGTGCTCGACATGCTCTCCGCCGGCTCCAGCCTCGACGACCTGGACGAGGCGCTGCGGGCCTCGGTCAACGGCGGCATCGGTGGTTTCCTGGGCCGTCGGCGGCTGAAGAAAATCGGGGCACAAACGGCAAGTCTCGGTTGGCGGACCATTGTCGGAAAGATCTCTGCGGTCGTGGACTGGCGCGACTGACCCACAACAGGGAGCATCAGTCTCTGGCAGAGCTAAGCCCTGTGTCCCGGGAGGAGGACGACGCCGTGGCGCTCGTGCGCGTGTACTGCGGTCTGGCCTCGGCGGATCCGGCCGACCGACCGGCCTCGGCCGGATCGACGCTGACGTCCGCTGTGGTCGACGACGCAGGCCGGCTGCTGCATGTCTGCGAGGTCGACGACGACCCGGTGGGCTATGCCCGACTGGTCACGTTGCTCGTGGACCGCTCGGGCGGGCCGAGCGGAGCGGCGATCGCCGCCGACACCGACGACCACACCGTCACCTCACTGCTCAGCGCTGCCGGCCGCCCCTTGGCGATCGCGGACGACGACTCGGTCGACGACTTCGCCGAACGGTTCGCCGACGACGACTCCGTCGAGGAGATGCAGTCCCCGCCGGCCGTCCGGCGGGCCGTCGGCCTGGCTCGCGCCCTTCAGGCCGGTGCCCTGTCGGCCGTG
Organism: Micromonospora gifhornensis; assembly: GCF_016863515.1. Classification (GTDB taxonomy): domain Bacteria; phylum Actinomycetota; class Actinomycetes; order Mycobacteriales; family Micromonosporaceae; genus Micromonospora; species Micromonospora gifhornensis. The sequence goes on along the minus strand of NZ_BOPA01000005.1, from coordinate 141,692 downwards.
ACCCTGCCGGCGCCCCGGGATCTCGCCGGTTACAAGCAGATACTCGCCGCGCACGCAGCGCTGACCAGCGGCCGGCACTCCGCCGCGGTGGCGCTGCGTGAGGTGCTGCGTGAGCTGTACCCGGCTGCCCTGCGCGCCTTCCCCGACCCGGCGGAGTCGATCCCGCTGGCGGTGCTGGATGCGCTGCCCGAGCCGAGCATGCTCACCGACGCCGGCCGTGGCCGGGACGCCGCGGTCACCGCCGACGCCGTCGCCGCGCAACTCACCGCCGACGGGGTGGGCGACCCGGACGCGATCGACGAGGCGGTCACCGCACTGCGGGTGGCCATCTCCGAGACGCCTCGACGGTCCACGGTCAACCGCGCCCTGACCTCGGCCGCCGCCGAGACCATCCGGCAGACCGTCGCCTCGGTGCGCGCCTGCGACGCCGGTTGCGACGCACTCGTCGGCGCGCTGCATGCGCGTACGGCCGGCCCGGCCCAGGCCAGCGGCCGTCGAGCCGCCGCCCGACGCGGCGAGCCGGTCGGCGAACTGCCCACCGTCAACAGCGCTGCCGGCCTGCGGGCCGTACGCCCGGCCGGCCCGGAACCGTCCGCCGGACGCCGCGCCCGCCCCGAGCCCGTTTCGGGCAACACCGCACCGCCGGCACCCCGCCCGACGAATCCGCCGCCGGTGGCGCCGGCCCCGATCGCCCCGCCGCCGGTCGCACCTGCCCCGATCGCGCCGGCTGCGGTCGCCGGACCGCCCGTGTCGGCACCGCCGTCGCATCCCGACTCCGCCGGATCTCGGATCGACGGGCCGACGAACCGGCCGATCTCCACGCCACCGCCGCCGCCCGGGATCACCCCGATCGCGCCGGCACCGCGTGGTGCGATCCCACCGGCCGAGGCCGGTGAGCCGTTCCGGCCGACGCTGACCACCGCAGCGATCAACAGTGCCCGCGCGGAACGGCAGCGCACCATCATCCCGCCCCGGCCGAAGACCAACGGTGCGCCGCCGACGCCGACGCCGACGGGCGGCTTCAGCGCCACCGACCTCAGCGTTCCGGTGCCGACGCCCCGCCCCGGGCAGGAACCGGCCGCCCCGGGCTCGCGTGCCAACTGGCCGCTTGTCAACAACCCGGAGAATCCCGCCGACAGTTCGGCCCGCAACCCCGTCGTCGGCTCGTACGACGACCGCAGCCGGGGTGCAGGCCCCGCCCCCGGTCCCGAGGTGCCCGCCGAGCTGACCACCGAGCGCCGGGTGACCCCGCCGTGGCTCGCCGACGACCTGCCCCCGGAGCCTCCGGTGCTGCGGCTCGTCGAGCCTCCGCCGCTGGCCGACCGGGCGCTGCGCAACGGGCCGGAGTCGCACCTGGAGAACCCTCCACTGCGTCTGGTGGACCGGGCTCACGAGGAGCAGCGCGGGCATTCCGCCGAGCGGCTGGATCCCCCACTGCTGCCGCGTCGACCGGCACCGCCCGTCGAGCACCGGCCGTCGCCGATCTCCGACGAGGGCGACGGTGACCTGCTGATCTTCGCGCAGGCCAAGTCGGCCTGGTTCGTCGGGCACGGCGAGGACGCCGCCCTGGACTGGTCGAGCACGGCCGACACCGGATGGCAGGCTGCCGAGCAGGCCGCCCGCCCCGCCGTGGGTGCCGAGACGAACGCCGGCCTGCCCAAGCGCGTACCGCAGGCCAACCTCGTGCCCGGCTCACCGCTGCGCGAGGAGCGTCCACTGCGGATCGTGCGCGACGCGGCCAGCCTGGCCGAGAACACCACCGGCTACTTCCGCGGCTGGCGTCGCGGCCAGGAGATCGGCGGGTTCGCCGTCGGTGGCCGCCCGGGTCGCGAGGCGGCCGGCGGCTGGGACTTCAGCCGGGACACCGGTGACCGTGACGACGACCGGGAGTACGAGTACCGCTCCGCCGGCTACCGTTCCTGAGACCGGCCGGGTCGGCCTGTCGCTTCCGGTGCACCACCCGACCACGTGACGCCGTGTGGATGCCTTGCGGCGTCCACACGGTACGTCCTGGCCGGACTCACCCGAAGGCCTCGGGCACGCCGTCAGACGGCCGTAGCCGCTCCATCCGGTGTGGATGCCGACTCGGGGTCGGGTAGGGACGCCCCGAACCGCCACACGCGCACTCGGCGGCCGCACTCGGATGCCTACGCGAACCGGCATACGGACAGCAACCAGCGCCCGGTGTCGACGTCAGACCGTCACCGGGCGCTGCGGCGGCGCTCAGGCCGGGGCGACAGCCCGCGAGCGACGCATGGTGAGCACATACTCGACAAGCGAGATCAGCACGTGCTTCGTCGACTCCCGGTTCCGGGCGTCGCAGGCCACCACCGGCACGTCGTTGGAGATCGCGAGGGCCTCCCGGACGTCCTGCGGGTCGTGGTACTGCATGCCGTCGAAGCAGTTGATGGCCACCAGGTACGGCAGCCGCCGGTGCTCGAAGAAGTCGATCGCCGCGAAACAGTCGGCCAGCCGGCGGGTGTCCACCAGCACGACCGCGCCGATCGCGCCCCGGACCAGTTCATCCCACATGAACCAGAAGCGGGTCTGACCCGGCGTACCGAACAGGTACAGGATCAGGTCGCGGTCGATCGAGATGCGGCCGAAGTCCATGGCGACCGTGGTGGTCGTCTTTCCCGGCACCTGCCGGGTGTCGTCGACACCCACCCCGGCGGAAGTCATGATGGCCTCGGTGGTCAGCGGCGTGATCTCCGAGACCGAGCCGACGAGCGTCGTCTTGCCGACGCCGAATCCGCCGGCGATCACGATCTTCGCCGACGTCACGCGCCCGCTCGGGGCCGGCGGCCGGTGCGACATGTCAGAGCCTGCGAAGTCCACTCAGCACCCTCTCCAGCAGTTCAGTGCCCACCGCGTCGTCCGAGTCGTCCAGGATGGTCGGCTCGTGGACCGCGACCAGGCCGTCCGTCGCCATGTCGGCGATGAGCACCCGGGCCACGCCGAGCGGAAGCTGCATCCGCGCCGCGATCTCGGCGAGCGACTGCACGCGTCCGTCACACAGCGCGGCGATGTACTGGTGTTCACGGCCTTGACCGCCGTTGCCAGTGGCAACGGCACGACCGCGCACCGTCGTCTCGACCAACGCCTCCAGGGCGATGTCGAGGCGGGGTCGGGTACGACCGCGGGTAACGGCGTATGGACGGACCAACGCACCGGTCGGCTCGTCACGATCCATGTCGCCGCTCACCTCCTTCGTACCCGGCACCGGAACCCACCGGTGCTACCCGTCGTTTGCAGTGTTGTCGCCCCGCCCGCCCCACCGGCTGGCGCGACGATCAGCCCATCATCCCCACAGCCGTACGTGGCTGCGGGGTCAGGGCGTCGCCCACCCGGTCTACGAGCAGGGCCATCTCGTAGCCCACCTGTCCCACGTCGCAGCTGCGTGCGGCGAGCACCGCGAACGACGAACCGTCGGAGATCGACATCAGGAACAGGAAGCCATTGTCCATCTCGACAACGGTCTGCAACACGGCACCGCCCTCGAAACACCGGGCCGCGCCCTGGGTCAGGCTGACCAGGCCGGAGGCGATCGCCGCCAGCTGGTCCGCACGGTCCCGCGGAAGGTCTCGTGACGACGCCAGGAGCAGACCGTCCGCGGAGACGGCGACCGCGTGCGCGACACCGGGTACCCGATCGGCGAAGTTGGCCAGCAGCCAACCGAGGTCCTGCGTACTAGTCATCCTTCTTGCTCCTTCTGCCTGCTCCCGGCCACCGGGCCTGAGCCAGACTGCGAGGATTGCTGTCCGCCCGGAATCCCCTCCGGGCCGGTCGGGTTGCCGTCCGACGGGTGGCTGCGCCCCCGCTGGACACCCCGGTGGTAGGCGGAGAGCAGTCCGCGCACCGACTCCGGGTTACGTCGCTGCACCGAGTTGGTGGGCTTCTCCACCGCGCCCGGAACGAGTTGCGCCATCGGCGTGCGCTTGGGCAGCCCGGTCTGGGTGGTGCCGGCGGCCGGCGCCTGACTGGCGGCGGAAGCCGCCCGCCAGCCGTCGTCGGCCGCAGTCTGCCACACACTCTCCGGCGATGGCGGACGGTAGGTGGGCCGGGGATCGGCGCTGCCCGGGCGAGGGCCGCCGTTCGCCGCAGCGCCGTTCCCGCCTGCGGCTGTCGGAGTCTCTGCCATCGGTGCGTTACCTGTCGTTCCGGTCTGGTTCTGCGTGCTGGGCCGACCGACCGGGTCGACCGCGGAGAACTGCTGGGTAGGTGCCCCGTTCGCCGCCGGTTGGCGGGCACCTGCGGACTCCTCCGGGCCGGAACGGCGGGTGCGGAACCACGCCGACTCGAGCTCCCGGAAGATCGGCAGCTCCATCGTCTCATCCGCGTACCGCTGCCGGTTCTGCGCCTGCGGCGGCGTGGGCACGGTCGGCTGAGCCGGCCTGGTCGGCTGTGCGGCCGGACGGGGCACCCGAGGCAGCTCGGTGGTCATGTCCAGCGCGGCGGCCAGCCGCTCGGGCACCGCCGGAGCGGCCTGCTCTGCGGCGACCGGGGGCCAGGCCGGTGGTGCCGGGGTCGCGGGGCCGGCCGGTCCCGCGGACACCGGCCGCTGCGGCAGCGGGTTGCCCGGCGGCGTCGAGATCGGCTGCCCGGAAACCGGCTGCCCGGAGACCGGGGCGGCGGAGACCGGCGGGGCCGAGTACGGGGTGCCCGAAACCGGCGGCGACGAGACCGGCGGAATCGGTGGTGCCGACACCGCGGGCGGCGCGTACGGCGCGGCCTCGGGGCTGCTCGACAGCTGACGTGGAATGGTCGGCTGGCTACCGGTCTGCTCGTCGGCTGCCCGCCGCTGCGGCAGTGGATCGGTCGACGGGCCGCCCGTGGAGCGCGGGGTGAAGCTGTTGCCGCCGGTGACGCCGCTCGCGCCGGTCAGGTCCGACCAGGCGGGCAGGTTGCCCGCACTCGCCGGGGTGCCCGAACCGTTGCGGTTGGCCGGCTCGAAGGGCCGCCCGCCGAGGGTCACCTGGTTACCCGAGCCACCGGATCGTTGCGCCGGCACCGAGGGCGTGGTCGGCGCACTCGGACCGTTGCCGAGGGCGGGCAGGGCACCGAAGGCCGGGCTCGGCCCGGGCAGCGGTGCGGCCGGGGCGGGCAGGGCGGCGGGATGCGGACCCCGACCGGAGAGCGCCCGGGGCACCAGCACCGTCGGCGGCAGCGTGACATCGGCCACCGTGCCCCGATCAGTGCCGGGACGCAGCTCGACCTTGACCGCGTGCCGGGACGCCAGCCGGGCGACCACGACCAGGCCCATCATCCGGGACACGGCCACATCCACCTGCGGCGGCGTGGCCAGCCGCTCGTTGAGGTCGGTCAGCTGCTCAGGGCTGATCCCGATGCCCCGGTCCTCCACGTACAGCGAGGCACGGTCGCCGACCCGGCGGGCCTCGACCAGCACCTGCGAGTCCGGCGGCGAGAACGCGGTGGCGTTGTCGAACAGCTCGGCGACCAGGTGGACCAGGTCGTTGACCGCGTGCGCGGCGACCTCGATGTCCCGGTCGATCACCCCGAACTCGATCCGGGTGTAGTGCTCGACCTCGGACTGCGCGGCCCGCAACACGTCGATCAGGGCGGCCGGCTCGCGCTGCACCCGGGTCGAGTCGGCACCGGCGAGGACCAGCAGGTTCTCGTCGTTGCGGCGCATCCGGGTGGCGAGGTGGTCCAGCTGGAACAGCTCGGCCAGCCGGTCCGGGTCCTCCTCGCCGCGCTCCAGCCGGTCGAGGTGCCCGATCAACCGGTCGACCAGGATCTGGGACCGGCGGGCCAGGTTGACGAACATGGTCGCGACCGAGGCCCGCAGGGCGGCCTGTTCGGCGGCGGTACGGACCGCCTCCAGGTGGACCGCGTTGAACGCCTCGGTCACCTGACCGAACTCGTCGCGGCTGCGTACCGGCAGTGGCTCGGCGATCTGATTGGCCAGTTGCACCGGGGAGAGCTGCCCGGTGACCTGCGGGTCACGCAGCCGGGCGACCGCCTGGGGCAGCCCGTACTGGGCGATGGAGAGCGCGCCCTGGCGCAGCTCGCGCAGGGAGCGGGCCATCGAGCGAGCCACCAGGTACGCCAGGATGACGGCCAGCAGCAGCATGGTCAGCAGCAGGCCGGTCTCCAGGAACACCTGACGCTGCACGTCGGAGCGGAGCTCGGCGGCCTGGTCCTGCACGTCGGCGTCGAACTTCGCCTCGACCGTACGGATCAGCTTGCCGTTGGCGACCAGCGCCGCGTCCCACTGGTCGGCGTTGAAGGAGACGCCGGAGAGATCCGGCGAGGTGTCGGCGTTGACCTGGCTGATGTAGATGGTCGCCTGCCGGCGGTCACCACCGCCGATGGTCTGGGCGTGGAACTCCGCCTCCTCCTCCGTGGCGACGGAGGTGAAGCTCTGCTGCGCCTGCTGCTGGCCGGTCTCGCTGGCGATGTAGTCCGTGCGCAGCGCGGAACTCATGCCCCGCTGGAGCGCCCGGTGCACCACCACCCGGCGTACGGAGAGCCACTCCTTCTCCCGGGCCACGGCGGCTGCCGCCCGCATCCGGTCGCTGAGCTCGTTGTCGCCGGCGAGCTGGCTGGCCGAGTCGCGGATGGTGAGCATCTGGTTGATCAGCTCGTCGTACGACTGGAGCGCGTCAGTGATCTTGAACTTGCCGTTGAACACCTGACTGCGGGTGCCCGGCAGGTCGGCCAGCCGACCGTCGATCTGGTCGAGCAGCCCGGCGAGGCTGACAGGCAGGTCGGTCAGCTGGGAACGCTGCTGCGAGTAGGGGCCCTTGTCGTCGTCGACCCGCTTCGCAACCTCGTTGTAGAGGGCGGAGTACTTCTTCTTCGCCTCCGGCTCGGGCTGACCCGCCTGCTGGGGCGGCACCCCCAGGAGCAGCACCGCCGCGGTCCGCTCGTCCTGGAGGCCGTCCACCAGCTCGCCGGAGTAGCCGATGAGCTCGGCGAGGTCACCGGCCCGGTTGGCGTCGTTGAGCGAGTCCAGGTGGTCGAACAGGCCGCTGGTGCCCACGACGACCGTGGCGATGGTCGGCACGATCATGATGAGACCGAGCTTTGACCAGATCGGCATGTCGCGGAGCCGACCGACCGGCCGGCGCAGGCGCGACAGGAAGGAGCCTGCCGTCTTCGGCCGTTTGCTCACGTCACCGCCCTCGTGATTGCTGCGTCGGCGTTGCTCCCGGGCAACGCCCAGCGGCCGACCCGGCGGGTCGGACCATCCGAGATTCCATCACGCTCGTCGGCAAAGAGAAAGCCCAGGTTGGCCCCAGCTGGCGGTGTGATGAGATGTTGATGCAATTTGATCGCAGTCCGTCTGTCCGGAGTCACTCAGAGTAATGATCACCCAGCGCCGAGTCATCCTGCTTGCTGGCCCTTCCGGCTCCGGAAAGTCGTACATAGCGCGACAAACCGGTCTTCCGGTCCTCTGCTTGGACGACTTCTACAAGGACGGCGATGACCCTACGTTACCTCGACGGAACGGGCAGATCGACTGGGAGTCACCCGCTTCCTGGGACGCCGAGAACGCTGTCGAGGTCATTGCGCAACTCGTCCGGGACGGCAAGGCAGACGTACCCGTCTATGCCATAAATGAGGATCGTCGGGTGGCCACCCGACGATTTGATCTGGCCGATGCGCCACTTTTCGTGGCCGAAGGGATTTTCGCTGCGGAGATCGTCGAGGAATGCCGCCGACGCGATCTACTCGCCGGGGCGTACGCCCTGCGGCGGCCCCGGAGCGCGACCTTCCTCCGACGGTTGAGCCGGGATCTCGCCGAGCAGCGCAAGGGCCCCCGGGTGCTGTTGAGTCGCGGCGTGGCGCTGCTGCGCGCCGAGCCGGCGGTGCTGCGCCGGCAGACCGGACTCGGCGCGGAGGCCGCCCGCGGCCGGGAGGTGCTGCGCCGGGTGGCCCACCTGCTCGCCGGTCATCCGCCCGCGCGGTGAGCCCCGCCCGGCCCGGCCGTCACGCCAGCAGCTTCGCGTACGCCGGCTTGATCACCTCGTCGATGATCTGAAGCCGCTCGTCGAACGGGATGAACGCGCTCTTCATCGCGTTGATGGTGAACCACTGCACCTCGCGCCAGCCGTAGCCGAAGGCGTCGCAGAGCAGGGCCATCTCGCGGGAGACCGAGGTGCCGCTCATCAGCCGGTTGTCGGTGTTGACGGTGACCCGGAACCGCAGGTCACGCAGCAGCCCGATGGGGTGCTCGGCGATCGAGGGGGCGGCACCGGTCTGCACGTTGGACGACGGGCACAGCTCCAGCGGGATCCGCTTGTCCCGCACGTACGCGGCCAGCCGACCGAGCACCGGCTCGGGACCCGGCGTGATGTCGTCGACGATGCGTACGCCGTGACCGAGGCGGTCCGCCCCGCACCACTGGATGGCCTGCCAGATCGACGGCAGCCCGAAGGCCTCGCCGGCGTGGATGGTGAAGTGGAAGTTCTCCCGCTGGAGGTACTCGAAGGCGTCCAGGTGCCGGGTGGGCGGGAAGCCCGCCTCCGCGCCGGCGATGTCGAAACCCACCACACCGTGGTCGCGGTGCCGCACGGCCAACTCGGCGATCTCCTGCGACCGGGCCGCGTGCCGCATCGCGGTGAGCAGTGTGCCGACCCGGATCGGCGTACCGGCCTCGGCGGCCAGCGCGCTGCCCTCGACGAACCCGGCCAGCACCGCCTCGACCACCTCGTCCAGGCTCAGATCCCGTTCCAGGTGCTGCTCCGGGGCGAACCGCACCTCGGCGTAGACCACCCCGTCGGCGGCCAGGTCCAACGCACACTCCCGGGCGACCCGACGCAGCGACGAGGCGGTCTGCATCACGGCGACGGTGTGCGCGAAGGTCTCCAGGTAACGCTCCAGCGACCCGGAGTCGGCCGCCGCCACGAACCAGCGCGCCAACTCCTGCGGGTCGGTGGTGGGCAGCGGATGCCCGACCTCGGCGGCCAACTCGATGATCGTCGAAGGTCGCAGGCCGCCGTCCAGGTGGTCGTGCAGCAGCGCCTTCGGTGCCTTGACAATGTCCTCGTAGCGCAGAGTCGTGGCCATGGTCCGACCCTAGTCCCCACCGCCGACCGTCCCCACCCGACGCCGGGGACAATGGCCTGGTGACCGCACCTGGACCGGACCCCCGGGTCGTCGACCGCCTGCGTTGCCCGGTCTGCGGCGAAGGGCTGACCACCGCCACCGCCGGCACCGCCGACGCGCTGCGCTGCCCCCGCCGGCACAGCTTCGACATCGCCCGGCAGGGCTACGTCAACCTGCTCACCGGGCGTGCCCCGCACGGCGGCGACACGGCGGAGATGGTCGCCGCCCGCGCGCAGTTCCTGGAGGCGGGCCACTACGACACCATCTCCACCGCCCTGGCCGAGGCCGCCGCGCACCACCTGACCACCCCGCACGCCCTTTGCTCTGCTTCAACCGACGCACCGGAAACCGGCCGGAAGCGTTGCGTCGAGGTAAGCAGAGCAAAGGGGGCGGACCACAGTGTCCCGGCCGTCGACGGTGCGGCGGCTGAGGCGTACCCGCTGGTGGTGGAGGCGGGTGCCGGCACCGGCCGGCACCTGGCGGCGGTGCTGGCGGCGGTGCCCGCGGCGGTCGGCCTGGCGCTGGACATCGCCAAGCCAGCGGTGCGTCGGGCCGCGCGGGTGCACCCGCGGGTGACCGCGGCACTGGCCGACACCTGGCAGCGGCTGCCGCTCGCGGACGCCTCGGCGGCGCTGCTGCTCAATGTCTTCGCGCCCCGCAACGGAGCAGAATTCCACCGGGTCCTCGCCCCGTCCGGGCGGCTGCTGGTGGTGACCCCCGCCGCCGACCACCTCACCGAGCTGGTCGACGCGCTCGGCCTGCTGCGGGTCGACCCGGCCAAGGCGGACCGGGTGGCGACCAGCCTCGGCGGGCACTTCACCGAGGAGTCGACCACCCTGCACCGGCAGGAGTTGACGTTGTCCGGCCCGGAGGTGACCACCCTGGTCGGCATGGGTCCGAGCGCCTGGCACACCGATCCCGCGGGGTTGGCCGCCCGGATCACCGCCCTCGGCGAACCGGTCCGGGTGACCGTGGCGGTCCGACTCGGCGTGTACCGGCCCCGCTAGGTCCGGCTCGGGGCGTACCGGCCTAGGTGGAGAGGTCGACCTCTTCCCAGCCCGGCGGTTCGTCGTGGTACGGCCCGCGCAGGATCACCGCCCACTCCAGGGCCCACCGCCGCTGACCGATCGCGTTGGCGTCGACCAGGCCGGGCAGCCGTCCGCCGGAGCGGTCCACCTCCAGGTACGACCAGTCCAGGCAGTAGTGCAGGTCGAGCAGGGCCGCCGCGTCCGCCGGGTGCTGCGGCGCGGCCAGGATGCGGGAGCGCCACTGCGGGAAGGTCTCGCCCTCGACGATGTTCGGCAGCCGCTCCACCAGCCGCTCGTCCACGGCCATCGTGGGGTCGAGCAGCTTGGTCAGGCCGAGCACCCAGGCCAGCGAGAACAGCGCGTCATGGTGCAGGACGAACGAGCGGTGGTCACCCTTGGCGCCGGTGACGAACTGGAACTCCGGCGGGGTGACCATCTCCACCAGGTGCGAGGCGAGCAGCCAGCTCATCGCCGCCTGCGGCGGCATGCCGAAGCAGCGGGCCAGGATCAGGTGCAGCACCGCGATCCGCGCCTCGATCTCCGCGGTGGGACGCAACTCGATCCGGTCGCCCGGCTCCCAGACCAGCGGGAACTGCGGAGGTGGCAGCGGTAGCCGCAACCGGGCCAGCTCCTCCAGGCTCGCCTCACGCACTTCCCGGGGGTCCGGGGCAGGAACGATCACAGCAACATCCCTGTCTGCTCACGGCGTCTCACGCCGATGTTCCCCCCTGGCCTGCGACAATAGCCGCCCGAATGGTCGGGCACCATGGGGTCGACGGACCCGGTTGGTTCACTCGACGCGTTCGATCACCAACGGGGTCGCCGCCGGTGGCCGCGCCGCGATGGTCACCGCCGACGCCGCCTCCGCCAACGCCGCCGGGATCGTCTCGGCCCGCTCGGCCCGCAGCTCGTACAGGGGTTCGCCGGCCCGCACCGGATCACCGGGGCGTTTGTGCAGCACCACACCCGCGGGGACGCTCACCGGGTCCTCCTTGCGGGCCCGCCCGGCGCCGAGCCGCCAGGCGGCAACCCCCATGGCGTACGCGTCGACTCCCGCCACGTAGCCGTCGGCGTCCGCCCGCACCACCTCGACCTCGGGTGCCTGCGGCATCGGTGCGTCCGGGTCACCACCCTGCGCCCGGATCATCGACCGCCACACGTCCATCGCCCGCCCGTCGCGCAGCGCGGCGGCCGGGTCGGCGTCGGTCAGCCCGGCCGCGTCGAGCATCTCCCGGGCCAGTGCCAGGGTCAGCTCCACCACGTCGGCGGGGCCGCCACCGGCGAGCACCTCGACGGACTCGGTCACCTCGACCCCGTTGCCGATGGTCAGGCCGAGCGGGGTGGACATGTCGGTGAGCAGGGCCACGGTCCTCACCCCGTGCGCGCCACCCAGCTCCACCATGGTCCGGGCCAGCTCACGGGCGTCGTCGACGGACTTCATGAACGCGCCGGAGCCGACCTTCACGTCGAGCACCAGCGCGCCGGTCCCCTCGGCGATCTTCTTGCTCATGATCGAACTGGCGATCAGCGGAATCGCCTCGACGGTGCCGGTGACGTCGCGCAGCGCGTACAGCTTGCGGTCGGCCGGGGCCAGCCCGGACCCGGCGGCGCAGATCACCGCGCCGGTGTCGCTCAGCTGCGCGATGAACTCCTGGTTGCTCAACGCGGCCCGCCAGCCGGGGATGGACTCCAGCTTGTCCAGCGTGCCGCCGGTGTGTCCGAGCCCGCGCCCGGACAGCTGCGGCACCGCCGCGCCGCACGCCGCCACCAGCGGCGTCAACGGCAGAGTGATCTTGTCGCCGACCCCGCCGGTCGAATGCTTGTCGACGGTCGGCCGAGCCACCGACGACAGATCCAGCCGCTCCCCACTGGCGATCATCGCGGCCGTCCACCGGGCGATCTCCGGCGCCGTCATCCCGTTGAGCAGGATCGCCATGGCCAGCGCCGACATCTGCTCGTCGGCCACCACCCCCCGGGTGTACGCGTCCACCACCCAGTCGATCTGCGAGTCGGACAACACCCCGCCGTCCCGCTTCACCCGAATAACATCAACCGCCGCAAAACCACTCATCAGACAGCTCTTCCCTAGTCCCATGGCGATACCGGTTCGCCCACCGCGCCAACCGAGGGGATGGGCCGACCGGGCCCGGCGGAGGGATCAAGCCTGACCGCCCGGAGCCGGGCCCGGTCGGCCCATCCCCCAAGCTCAGCCACCCCAGCGAACCGGAATCTCCGCAGGAGGCTCACCCTCACCGGCCCAGAAGATGGTGCCGGACGCATCCACCACCACGACCCGAGGCGTCCGCGCCAGACCCCAGCTGATCGCCTCAGCCGGATCGTCCCAGCTCGGCCCCTCCTCCAGCACCCCGGTCTCGGCGCCCGCGTCGTCGCCGGACGACCGCTCCCAGTACGCCGTCCAGACCTGCTGCCCGGCGGAGAGGTCCGGGTGCACGAATACCGTTCCCCGGCCACGCCAGGCGGCCAGCCGGTCGGGTACCACCGGCACCGGGTGTTCGCCGGTCACCGCGTCGAGGTCGGCGACGTCGAAGGCGTGCGGCAGCAGCTCGGCCATCCGCAGCGGGCCGCCCTTGGCCTCGATCAGACATTCCGGGCCGCCGTTCTCCCAGAGCAGCTGCCGGCAACGCCCGCACGGCATCAACGGCTCACCGGTGGCGTCGACGCAGGACAGCGCCACGATCCGGCCGCCGCCGGTGGCGTGCAGCGAGGAGACCACGCCGCACTCGGCGCAGAGCACGACACCGTACGCGGCGTTCTCGACGTTGCAGCCGACCACCATCCGGCCGTCGTCGACGAGTGCCGCCGCCCCCACCGGGAACTTCGAGTACGGCACGTACGCGTGCCGCATCACCTCGGTGGCCGCGGCCCGCAGCCGCTCCCAGTCGATCTCCATGGTCTGCTCCCCCGGCTCAGCCCTTGATGTACGGCTTACCATCGGCGGCCGGCGCCCGCACCCGACCGACCAGCCCGGCCACCGCCAGGATCGTCGCCAGGTACGGCAGCATGGCCAGGAACTGGCCGGGGATCACACTGTTGATCGCGCCCAGGTAGGTGGCCAGTTGGTCGGCGAAGCCGAAGAAGAGCGCAGCGAGCAGCGCTCCGGTGGGGCTCCAGCGCCCGAAGATCAGCGCGGCCAGAGCGATGAAGCCCTTACCGCCGATCATGTTCTTGGTGAACGAGAAGAGCGCCAGCGTGTACGACGCACCGCCGATACCGGCGATCGCACCCGCCATGATCACGTTGCGGTAGCGCAGCCCGAGCACCTTCACGCCGAGGGTGTCCGCCGCCGTCGGGTGCTCGCCGACCGACCGGGTCCGCAGCCCCCACCGGGTCCGGAACAACGCGATGTGGATCACCAGTACCAGCACCAGGGCGAGGTAGAGGAAGATGTTGCCCCGGAACAGTGCAGGCCCCAGCACCGGGATGTCCGACAGCAGCGGAATCTCCCAGTTACTGAACCGGGGGGCGCTGTTGTAGCGCTCCGCGTTCGTCTGCATCAGCCGCTCGTAGAGGAAGCCGGTGATGCCGAGCGCCAACAGGTTGAGCACGATGCCCATGACCACCTGGTCGACCAGGTACTTGATGGAGAACACGGCGAGCAGCAGCGAGATGAACGAGCCGCCGATCGCGGCGGCGACCAGACCCACCCAGACGCTGCCGCTGATGCTGCCGAACAGCGCGCCACTGAACGCGCCCATCAGCAACTGCCCCTCGATGGCCACGTTGACCACGCCCGAGCGTTCGCAGAGCACACCGGCCAGCGACCCGAAGATCAGCGGCAGGGCGAGCAGGAAGGTGCCGCGCACGATGTTGACGAGTGGCATGAAGTTCTGCCCGTCCGGCGCGGCGGAGACCTGCCAGCACAGGAAGGAGAGCACGAAGGCGACCAGACCCACCGCGAGCACCGGGATGAACCAGCGCTTCGGCAGCCGGGCCAGCATCACCGCACCCGCGGCGAGCGTGATCAGCCCGAAGAGAATCGCCCCGACCGTGCCGTTGACCTCCAGCGCGGCCCCGGCGGCGTTCTCGCTGAGCGTGAAGCGGGCCTGCTCGCCGGTGGCGAGCGCGCCGAACAGCACCGTGGCGAGCAGGCCGAGCGCCAGCAGCACCAGGCCCACCTTGCGAGTACGGGTCCAGTAGCCCTCGTCGACCGCGGCGACGGCGACGTCGGGAACAGCCATGGTGGACATGCCTCACCAACCCTTCGCGAGGCTCGTCTGCAGCCGGGCGGCCCGCGCGGCCCGGAGTTGGAAGATCGCCTTCACCAGGGCCGGTGCGGCGATGAAGATGACGATCAGCGCCTGCAGCACGGTGACCAGTTCCAACGAGATCCCCGAGTACGACTGCATCCGGTTGCCGCCGGCCTGCAACGCACCGAACAGCAGCGCGGCCATGGCCACCCCCCACGGTTTCACCCGGCCGAGCAAGGCGACCAGGATGCCGTCGAAGCCGATCTGGGCGATCACCAGCGGGGTCAGCGCGGCGGCGGTGGTGCCGAGCACCATCTGCGAGCCGCCGAGCCCGGCCAGCGCCCCGGCGAAGACCATGATCAGGACGTACGTCCGGGTGACGCTGATGCCCGCGGTGCGGGCCGCGTCCGGGTTGGCGCCCACCGCCCGCAGCTCGAACCCCAGGGTGGAGCGGTTGAGCAGCCAGGCGACCGCCCAGGTGGCCAGTACGGCGAGGAGGATGCCGCCGTGCGCCCGCAGCGGTTCGCCGAACAGGCGCGGCAGTTGGGCCGAGGCGTCCACCGGCCGGCTGATCGCATCGGTGCGGTTCGGGTCCTGCACGCCCTTCTGCACGATGAGCCAGGTCAGGAAGTAGACCGCGATGTAGTTGAGCATGATCGTGTTGATCACCTCGTGGGCGCCGGTCCGCGCCTTGAGGATGCCCGGGATGAAACCCCAGACGGCGCCACCGAGGGCCCCGGCCAGCACCGCGACCAGCAGGTGGACCACGGGGGGCAGCGGCAGCAGGAAGCCGGCCAGCGCCGCCAGGATGACGCCCATGATGGCCTGCCCCTGGGCGCCGATGTTGAACAGACCGCCCCGGAAGGCAAGCGCCACCGACAGGCCGGTGAAGACCAGCGGCGCGGTGTACGTGAGCGTCTCCGAGATCGGGCTCAGCGCGGCGGTGAGGGTGGTCGCGCCCGGGTCGAAGACCGAGCCCTTGAACAGGTTCGCGTACGCCTCACTGACCAGGGTCCAACTGGCGTTGATCGCGTCCGATGGACGGGCCGTGATGTAGGCGTAGGTAGCCAGCACGTCCGGATCGGAGATGATCATCAGGACGGCACCGACGACCATGGCCAGCACCAGCGACAACAGGGTCACCGTGAAGGTGTTGGCGGCCCACAGGTTCTCCAGGAACAGCCGTCCCAGGGTGGGGCGCTGGTGCGGTGCGGTCGGCGTGGTGGCGGCCTCGGCCTGCTCGGTGTTGCCGAGCGTGACCTGGGCGGCCTGTTCCTCGCTCGCCGGCTCCTTGTCCGGGGAGCCCGGCTGAAGGTTGTCGGTCATGCCTTCTCGTCCTTGCTGCCTGGCCCCTCGGGACCTGACGCCACGCCGTCGGTGGTCGCCGGGGCGTCGCCCGTCGAATCGGGGGTGATGCCCGCCATCAGCAGGCCGATCTCCTCGCGGGGGGTGTCCGGGCCGACGATGCCGATGATCTGACCGCGGTACATCACCGCGATCCGGTCGGCCAGCCCGATCACCTCGTCGAGTTCGCTGGAGACCACCAGCACGGCCGTGCCGACGTCGCGCTCGCGGATGATCCGGCTGTGGATGAACTCGATCGAGCCGACGTCCACGCCCCGGGTGGGCTGGGCGGCGATGAAGAGCTTCAGCGGCCGGGACAGCTCCCGGGCCACGATCACCTTCTGCTGGTTGCCGCCGGAGAGGGTGCCCACCGGCGCCTGCGCCGAGGAGGTGCGTACGTCGAACTGCTCGATCCGCTCCTTGGCCGATCTGGCGATCGCGTCCGGCCTGATCGACAGGCCCCGGCCGAACGGCGGCCGGTCGTAGATGTCCAGCACCAGGTTCTCCGCCACGGAGAACTCCTTGACCAGCCCGTCCACGCTGCGGTCCTCCGGGACGTAGCCGACGCCGGCCCGGAGCACCTTCTTGGTGGACCAGCCGTCGATGCGCTGCCCGTCGAGGGTCACCGTGCCGGCGAGCAACGGGCGCAGCCCCATGATCGCTTCGATCAGCTCGGTCTGGCCGTTGCCCTGTACGCCCGCGATGCCGAGCACCTCGCCCGCGCGTACGGTCAGGTCGACGCCGTCCACCGCGCGGACCTGCCGGTCGTCGTCGACGACCAGCCCGGCGACCTCCAGGACCGGCTCGCCCGGGGTGGCGGGGGTCTTGTCCACGGTCAGCCGGACGGTACGGCCGACCATCAGCGCGGCCAGTTCGTCGCGGCTGGCCTGCGGCGAGGCCGTGCCCACGGTCCTGCCGCGCCGGATCACGGTGATCCGGTCGGCGATCGCCTTGACCTCGCCGAGCTTGTGGGTGATGAAGACGATCGACTTGCCGGCGGCCTTGAGTGACCGCATCACCGTGAGCAGGTCCTCGGTCTCCTGCGGGGTGAGCACCGCCGTCGGCTCGTCCAGGATGAGCAGGTCGACGTCCCGGGTGAGGGCCTTGACGATCTCCACCCGCTGCTGGATGCCGACCGGCAGGTCCTCGATCATCGCGTCCGGGTCGACCCGCAGGTTGTACCGCTGCGACACCTCGGCGACCTCGCGGCGGGCCCGCCGCCGGTCCAGGAACCCGGCGATGCCGCCGCGCACCTGCTCGGCACCGAGCATGATGTTCTCGGTGACGGTGAAGACCGGTACGAGCATGAAGTGCTGGTGCACCATGCCGATGCCGGCCGCGATGGCGTCGGACGGCCCACGCAACTTCAGCGGCTCGCCGTCGACCAGGATCTCGCCCTCGTCGGGCTGGTAGAGCCCATAGAGCACGTTCATCAGGGTCGACTTGCCAGCACCGTTCTCGCCGAGCAGGGCGTGAATCTCTCCAGGCTCCACCGTCAGGTCGATGTGGTCGTTGGCGACCAGATCACCGAACCGCTTGGTGATGCCGCGCAGTTCGAGTCTCAGCGCAACCTCCTGGGAGTGCGAAGCGATGGTGCAGCGTAGCCGCTGGCGAACGGGGCACGGCGCCGACCCGGCCGGGGTGCGCCACCGCCCCGCAGCGGGACTCCCCGCTGCGGGGCGGCCGGTTCATGGTGTGGCGTACCCACCGCCCGCCTACGGTGATCGTCGCATCGCAGGCGGGCGGTGCAGGGCTCAACTCTTCGGCTGGGCGGCCGACTCGACCTTGACGGTGCCGGCGGCGATGTCCGCCTTCAGCTTGTCGACCTCGGCCTTGAGCTCGGCCGGGACCTTGCTGTCGAACTCGTGGTACGGGGCGAGCGAGACGCCGTCGTTGGCCAGGGTGCCGACGAAGCCCTGCTCGGCGCTGAGCTTCTCGCCACCGGCGGCCTTCAGCACGGCCTCCTTGACCGCACCCGGGATGTTCTTCACCACGGTGGTGATGATCGCCGAGCAGTCCGGCGTGCTCTCGCAGCCGTCGACGTCCACCCAGATGGTGTTGTACTTGCCACCGGAGGCCTTGGCCGCACCGGTGGTGCCGAGGCCGGCGCCGCCGGCGACCGGCATGACGATGTCCGCACCCTGGGCGACCAGCGCGTCGCTGACCTTCTTGCCCTCGTCCTGCTTGACGAAGTCGTTGGTGAAGGAGCCGTTCTGGGTCTCCTTGTTCCAACCGAGGGCCTGGACCTTGGCGCCCTTGGCCTGGTTGTAGTGGGCCACGCCGTCGACGAAGCCGTCCATGAAGATGGTCACCGGCGGGATCTTCATGCCGCCGTAGGTGCCGACCTTGCCGCTCTCGCTCATGCCGGCGGCCACGTAACCGGCGAGGAAGCCGGCCTGCGCGGTGTCGAACTCCATCGGGTAGACGTTGGCCACGCCGGGGTTGGCGTCGACGATCGCGAACTGCTGGTTCGGGTTCGCCTCGGCGATCTTCTTGGTGGATTCGCCCATCAGGCCGCCGACGGCCAGGATGAAGTCGCAGTCCTGGTTGACGTACGCGGAAAGGTTGGGCTCGTAGTCGGCCTCGGCCCGCGACGCGACGTACTTGATGTCGATGTTGCTGTTCTCGGCCTTGGCGGCCTCAAGGCCCTTCCAGGCCGAGGCGTTGAACGACTTGTCGTCGATGCCGCCGACGTCGGTGACCATACAGGCGCTGTACTTCTCGCCGCCGGAACCGGCGTTGTTGTCCTCATCCGGAGCCTCGCCACAGGCGGCAGCGCTCAGTACGAGCCCACCCGCCGCGATCATCGAGGCAATCCGCATCCCACGCACCGAGCGCAAGACGTCTCCCTTCCATTGCACACCGCGTGGTTGCGGTGGCTGCCCTTGAACCGGCCTGCGCCTTGCCGCCGGTCTCCCACGTTACGGACGCCGAGCGTACGCCCGCGTCCATCTGACCAACGACAAGCGTGCAGGACTGTTGGAGGCCTGTTACCCGTACGTAATGCTTACGGTGGGGAAGCTCACGCTCTCGTAACGCTTTGTCAGGTTTGATCACCTACCGGATCGAGCCACCGCGATTGCGGATCCGGCATTCCGTCGAATACCGGTCATCGCGCTGACGGTCGCCCCCATACCGCTCATCGTCGACCACATTTTCGATCTTGCATTCCGCACGCCGGGGCCAGCGAAAACGACTACCCCGCAGCCCGGGATCGCGGTCGCGGTCACGGTCATCCACGCCGGGAAATCCCCATCGCCGCACCGCCCCGAGACATCACCGAGGGTCGCCGTACGATTTGCGCCACCACAACAGAGCCCGACGCAAATCGGCTTTCGCAATCAACTGCGGCACGGCCAGCGGATACCCGCTCCACCGCGCCGAGCAGCACACAGGGTCAGGCGAGGCCTTTCGCGGCCCCGCCCGACCCATCGACCTCTGGAAATCAAACCGGATTCACACAATCATGGTGCGAATTCGCCGGTCACCGCCAGAAAACCGCCACCGCCGCATTGACAAGCGTCAGCCCGATGATAGCGAGGAAGTGACCTCGGTTGACCTCGTCCCGCTTCCGGGAGAAGAAGACCATCACGAAGATCGCCAGGGAGATGAGGAACTTGACGACGAGCTTCGCCGGATCCGGCTCGTCACCGTCCCGCAGCGGGGCCGCCAGGCCGGTGCCACTCAACAGCTGGATCACCGCGCCCCAGAGCATGGCGGCGTTGATCCGGAGCTTGCCGCTGATGTATTGCACGATCGCACCACCCAGCAGCAGCGCGAACCCGATGAGGTGGATGTAGAGAAGGATGAGTCGGAGTGCTTCCATCCGCCTATCCTGCCCTATCAACGACGGATCGTAGTAGAGCCACCCGGTCAGCCCTTCGTGCCACCGGCCGTCAAGCCGGACACCAGGTGCTTCTGGGCGAAGAAGAAGACCAGCCCGGCCGGGATGGTTACCAGGACGGCGGCGGCCGTCAGGTACTCCCACTGCGGGTTGAACTGCGGCACGAACTGCTGGAGCCCGTACGCCAGGGTGAACTTGTTGTCGGTCTGGATGAACGCCGAGGCGTACGCCACCTCACCCCAGGCGGTGAGGAAGGTGTAGAAGGCGGTGACCGCCACGGCGGGGCGGGCCAGCGGCAGCACCACCCTCCAGAAGGTGGCGAACGGCCCGCAGCCGTCCAGCGCCGCCGCCTCGTCCAGCGAGGTCGGGATGGAGTCGAAGTAGCCCTTCAACATCCAGGCGCAGAACGGCACCGCGATGGTCAGGTACGCGACGATCAGCGCGGGCATGGTGTTGATCAGGCCCAGCCGGGCCAGGATCGTGTAGATCGGCACGATCAGGATGGCCACCGGGAACAT
This sequence comes from Micromonospora gifhornensis, assembly GCF_016863515.1. Classification (GTDB taxonomy): domain Bacteria; phylum Actinomycetota; class Actinomycetes; order Mycobacteriales; family Micromonosporaceae; genus Micromonospora; species Micromonospora gifhornensis. The sequence goes on along the minus strand of NZ_BOPA01000005.1, from coordinate 121,675 downwards.
CTGGGTGACCAGGAAGACCATCATCAGCGGCCGGCGGCCCGGGAAGTTGAACCGGGACACCGCGTAGCCGGTGGTGGCGGACAGGAAGATGCCGATGGTCATGGTGAAGGCCGCGACGATCACCGAGTTGAGGAACCAGCGCGGGAAGTTCGTCTCGGTCAGCACGTAGCGGTAGTTGGCAAGCGTGGTGTCCCGGAACAGGGTCAACTCGCTGCTCTGGATCGCGTACCCGGGCTTGAGCGAGGAGAGCAGCACCCAGGCGATCGGGCCGATCGCGATCAGCGAGGCCAGGATCAACGTGCCGTGCAGCAGGACGGACATCGCCGGACTACGTCGCCGGTGCCCACGGCGCGTCACCTTGCTCATCACCACACCTCGCCTTGCTTGCGCAGCACCCGCCGGTAGAACACCGAGAAGACCAGCAGGATCGACAGGATCAGTACGCCGTACGTCGACGCCAGCGAGTAGTTGCGGATGCCTTCGAAGGCGGCCCGGTACGCACCGGTCACCAGGATCTCGCTCTGCCCGGCCGGCTGCCCCTCGGTCACCAGGAAGATGATCGGGAACATGTTGAAGGTCCAGATGGTGCCGAGCAGCACCACCGTCATGCTGACCGGACGCAGCCCGGGCAGGGTGATGTTCCTGAACCGCTGCCAGGCCGACGCGCCGTCGATCTCGGCCGCCTCGTACAGCTCACTCGGGATGGTCTGCATGCCGCCGAGCAGGGCCACCATCATGAACGGCACACCCAGCCAGACGTTTGTGACGATGGCGGTGAGCAGGGCCGTCCACCGGTCGGCGAACCAGGAGACCGGGTCGATGCCGAGGGCGGTGAGCAGCGCGTTGGCCAGGCCGAAGCGCTCGTTGAAGATGAACTTCCAGGCGAACGCGCTGACGAAGGCCGGCACCGCCCAGGGCAGCACCAGCACCACCCGGTAGAACCCGCGCGCCCGCATCGGGCGGTTGAGCATGTTGGCCAGGCCCAGGCCCAGGCCGAAGTGACAGGCCACGCAGACGAACGTCCAGATCAGCGTGACGCCGGTCCACTGCCAGAACTCGCCGACCTCGCCGGTGAGCACCCGCACGTAGTTGTCCAGCCCGACGAACTCCCACTTGTTGGGGTTGTCGGTGCAGACCTCGCCGCCGGTGATCGACCTGGTGCAGATCTCGGCGACCTGGTTGGCCTCGGTGAGGTTGGTGAAGGAGAGCCAGACCCCGCGGAACAGCGGGTAGAAGATCAGAACTGCCAGGACGATGACGACGGGCAGCACCATCGCCCAGGCGTACCAGTGCTTCTCCCAGCTGCGGCGCAGCCGGGAGGGACGAGCAGGTCGGCCGGGCGGCGTCGACGGCGGCGCCGGGTCGGCAGTCACGGTGGTCATCCAGCTGCGCTCCAGAGCAGAGGGTCCGGCCGGGTCGGCGACCGTGACGGTCGCCGACCCGCTGCCGGGTGCCGAAGGTTCACCGGCGTGTCACCGGTGTACGGAGGCGGGCCTACCGCGCCGGCCCGCCGACGGTGGGACTCAGAGCCCGTAGCCGGGAACGACCTCGGCCTTGTACTTCTTGGCGACGCCGTCCAGCGCGGCCTTGGGGTCCTTGTTCTGGATCAGGACCTCAGTGGCCATCTGGTCGAGCGGGCCGAAGAACTGGCCGGCCTCGGGGATCCACGGGCGACCCACGGCCGCCTCGTTCACCGCCTGGAAGGCGGCCACCACGGGGTTGTTCTTGACCGCGTCGACCTGGTACGCGGAGGTGCGGGTGGGCAGCAGGCCGAGCTTCTCCGACAGGAACGCCTGCGACTCGGCGGAGGCCATGAACTTCACGAACGCGACGGCAGCGTCGATCTTCTCCTGCGGCATGCCGGACCAGATCACGTAGTTGTGGCCGCCGACCGGGCCACCGGCGCGGGCCGAGCCGGCCGGCACCGGGGCGATGCCCAGGTTCTCCAGACCGCCGAAGTCCGGTGCCGAGGAGACGTTGTTGACCTCCCACGGCCCGTTGATGATCATGGCGACCTTCTGCTCCTTGAACAGGGTCATCATGGTGCCGTACGCGTCGTTGGCGGACGGCTTGGCGGCGGCACCGCTGTCGATCAGGTCCTTGGCGATGGCCAGCCCGGCGGCGTTCTGCTCGGAGTTGACGATGATCTTCTTGGCCTCGGGGTCGACCAGGTCACCGCCCTCGCCGTACATGAAGGGCAACATGAAATAGCCGGCCGGGTTGACGTACACGCCCTCGGCGCCGGTCTTGTCCTTGATGGTCTGCGAGGCGGACTTCAGCTCGGCCCAGGTCTTCGGCGGCGCGCTGATGCCGGCCTTGGTCAGCAGTTCCTTGTTGTACATCAGCGCGAGGCTGTCGGTGACCTGCGGGATGCCGTAGGTCTTGCCGTCGTACTTGTTGGAGGCGAGCGGGGTCGCCAGGAAGTCGGTCGCGTCGCTGAGCAGCTCCGAGCCGTCGAGCGCGTAGAGGTAGCCGAGCGAGGCGAACTCGGGCACCCAGGCGACCTCGGCCCGCAGGATGTCCGGCGCGCCGCTCTTGGCCTGCGCGGCGGTCTTGAACTTGTTCTGGGCCTCGCCGAACGGGACCGACTGGTAGTTGATCTTCACGTTCGGGTGGGTCTGGTTGAACTTGGCGATCAACTCCTTGAACGCCGGGCCCTCGTTCTGCGGGTCGGAGGTGTCCCACCAGGTCAGTTCCGCGGTGAGGGAAGCGGGGTCGGCCTTGGGCTGCTCCTCGGTCGCCTTGTCCTCGCCGCCGCACGCGGCGACGGTGAGGGCGAGACTGGCGGAGGCGAGTACGGCGATCCCCCTGGCTGTGCGACGCATGTTCGCTCCTAAATTGCCTGCCGGGTAACGGCGGGGACAGTAGCAAGAGTTTTCGTAACTCGAAACCCCTTGCGAACATCCCTGCAACAACCGTGCCCCATCCGCAACGTCAATCGTCGACAAGTGTCGCCAACTGGGCATTTCCCCGCCCGCCGGGGCGGGGACACCTCACCCAAGGTGAGCAGGAGTCCACGTACAGCCCACGCTCACGTGGGGGTACGCAAGCGTGGCGGGCACCTTTTTCGGCACCCGCTGCTCGATTGTGCAAGTTCTTGCTGGCTACTGCGCAAGAACTTGGCCGTGAGCTACAGTGCCGCCATGCGCGCTCGCTTGTCCGACATCGCCCAGCAGGCCGACGTCAGTGAGGCCACGGTGTCGCGGGTGCTCAACGACCGCCCCGGCGTGGCGCCCGAGACCCGGCAGGCCGTCCTGACCGCCCTCGACGTGCTCGGCTACGAACGCCCCGCCCGGCTGCGCAAACGCAGCGCCGGGCTGGTCGGGCTGGTGGTGCCGGAGCTGGACAACCCGATCTTCCCGGCCTTCGCCCAGATCATCGAGTCGGCCCTGGCGCCCACCGGCTACACCCCGGTGCTGTGCACCCAGACTCCCGGCGGTGTCCGCGAGGACGAGTACGTCGAGATGCTGCTCGACCGGCAGGTCTCCGGCATCGTCTTCGTCTCCGGCCTGCACGCCGACACCGCCGCCGACCACGACCGGTACCGGACCCTGATCGCCCGGCCACTGCCCATCGTCATGATCAACGGGTACGCCCCCGGGCTCGGCGCGCCGTTCGTCTCCTGCGACGACCGGGAGGCGGCGGAGCTGGCGGTCGCGCACCTGGTGGCCCTGGGCCACCGCCGGATCGGCCTGATCACCGGCCCGGACCGGTTCGTGCCGGTGCTGCGCAAGGTGAGCGGATACAAGACGGCCATGCAGCGCCTCACCGACATCTCCGAGGACGAGTTGGCCGACCTGACCGAGCTGTCGCTGTTCGGTGTGGAGGGTGGCGAGGCGGCAGCCGGTCGGCTGATCGAGCGCGGCGTCACCGGCATCGTCTGCGGCTCCGACCTGATGGCCCTCGGCGCGATCCGGGCCGCCCGGCAGCGCGGACTCTCCGTGCCGGGTGACCTCTCCGTGGTCGGGTACGACGACTCACCGCTGATGGCCTTCACCGACCCACCGCTGACCACCATGCGGCAGCCGGTGGCCGCGATGGCGGTCGCCGCCGTCCGGGCGCTGGTCGACGAGATCAACGGGCACGGTGCCCCGCACTCGGAGTACCTGTTCCGGCCTGAACTGGTGGTACGCGGCTCGACGGCGGTGGCCCGGACGGACACCCCGCCCGCGCAGGGCGGTTCGCAGCGCCCCACGCCACCGGCGTTCGCGGTTCCGGCGTGACATCAGCCGCACTCCGGCGGCCGTAGGGATTTCTTGCGCAAGGTCTGCTTGACTCTTGCAGCGCTGGCCCGGCATTCTTCTCAGACACCCGCGTCCCACCGATGCCACGCCGGGTGCCGCCGTCCCGCGCCACAGAACGGGGAACACCCGATGACCGTCAGCAACCCCTCGCCGCTGACCTCCGACGCCGACTGGTGGCGGTCCGCCGTCGTCTACCAGGTCTACGTCCGCAGCTTCGCCGACGCCAACGGGGACGGCATCGGCGACCTGCCGGGCATCCGGGAACGCCTGCCGTACCTGCGCGACCTGGGCGTGGATGCGCTCTGGCTGACCCCCTTCTACACCTCCCCGATGGTCGACGGCGGCTACGACGTCGCCGACTACCGGGACGTCGACCCGATGTTCGGCACGCTCGGCGACTTCGAGGCGATGATCACCGACGCCCACGCGCTCGGCCTGCGGATCATCGTCGACATCGTGCCCAACCACACCTCCGACCAGCACCCCTGGTTCCAGGCGGCGTTGGCGGCCGGGCCCGGCTCACCCGAACGCGAGCGTTACCTGTTCGCCGACGGCAAGGGCACCGACGGCGAACTGCCGCCCAACGACTGGGAGAGCATCTTCGGCGGTCCGGCCTGGACCCGGGTGCCGGACGGCCAGTGGTACCTGCACCTGTTCGATCCCGCCCAGCCCGACCTGAACTGGCGCAACCCGCAGGTACGCGCCGAGTTCGAGGACATCCTGCGGTTCTGGCTGGACCGTGGGGTCGACGGGTTCCGCATCGACGTGGCCCACGGCATGATCAAGGCCGAAGGGCTGCCGGACGTCGGCTTCAACTCGATGACCACCGGCCGCCGTCAGTCCGAACTGCTCGGCAAGGGCCGGCTGCCCTACTTCGACCAGGACGAGGTGCACGACATCTACCGCGCCTGGCGGCCCATCCTGGACAGCTACCCCGGCGGCCGGATGGCGGTGGCCGAGGCCTGGGCCGAGACCCCGCAGCGGCTGGCCCGCTACATCGGACCGGACGAGCTGCACCAGGCGTTCAGCTTCGACTTCCTCGACGCCACCTGGTCGGCCGACTCGTTCCGCAAGGTGGTCGACACCGCGCTTGCCGAGTCGACGATTGTCGGTGCCCCGACCACCTGGGTGCTGTCCAACCACGACCGTCAGCGGCACGTCACCCGCTACGGCGACGGTGAGGTCGGCTTGCGCCGGGCTCGCGCCGCCGCGCTGATGATGCTCGCCCTGCCCGGCTGCGCCTACCTTTACCAGGGTGAGGAACTGGGGCTGCCGGAGGTGCTCGACCTGCCCGACGAGCTGCGCCAGGACCCGGCCTTCCTGCGTACCGGCGAGAGCCGGGACGGCTGCCGGGTGCCCATCCCGTGGAGCGGCGAGGTGGCCCCGTACGGCTTCGGGCCGGTCGGCAGCGAGCTGAGCTGGCTGCCGGCCCCGGCCACCTGGCGTGCGCTGTCGGTGGCCGCCCAGAGCGGCGTGCCCGGTTCGACCCTGGAGCTGTACCGGGCGGCCCTGCGGATCCGCCACACCCACCCCGCCCTCGCCGGCACCGGCGGCATCACCTGGCAGGAGACCGCGCCCGGCGTGCTCGCCTTCAGCCGGTCCGCCGGCGACACGGTGCTGACCTGCGTGGTCAACACCGGCGACACCCCGGCACGGATCGACGGGTACGGCACCCCGCTGGTGGCCAGCGAGGCGCTCACCGAGCAGCACGATGGCCACGTGCTCCCCGTCGACGCGGCCGCCTGGTTCGAACGGCGCTGAACGGGTAGTCCATCAGCAACCTGGTCGTCCGGCGTGCTGCGCGCCGCCGGACGACTGGGGCTGAACCTCCCCGGCCGACGCCTACCGACATCCGGCTCGCTGCCGGTGGCGCACCAGGTCAACCGCCGGTCAACCGGGCGGCGATCCGGGCAAAACCGGCACGCAGCTCGGTCACGTCCGGCACCGGCAGCGGGCCGGTGAGGTGGTCGTCCTCGGCCGCCAGCTCCTCCTCGTCGATGGTGTCCTCGTAGTCGCCGTAGAGGTCGGCCCGCTCCACCTGGACCGTCTCGTCCGCGGCAGCGAGTTGGGCGGCGGCGATCTCGCCCCGGATCTGGTCCACGGAGACCGCAGGTATCAGCGGCTCGACCACCGCCATCAGCTCGTCGTCGGCGACCAGCGCCTCGGCCAGGGCCAGCGCGTGCGGTCGCTCGTACGGACCACAGACCACCGGCTCCCACTCGTCGTCACCGAGCGGACCGAACGTGATGATCCACGGCAGCTCGCTCAACGGCGAGTCGCTCGGCAGGTCCAACGTCACGAGTGCCCCCACCGGCCCATCATCGCCGCTGCCCGAACCTCCCGCGGAAGGTTCGGCACATCACCGGATCAACCAGCCCCGCCCGGGGTACCCGGATCGGTGTCCGAATCGAGATCGGAGCGCCGGCCACCCGCCAGGTCCACCACCCGGCCGCGCCGGCTGGTCGCCGCCAACGCCGCGCCGAAGAGCACCAACTGGTTGAGCAGGTACAGGTAGACCAGCAGGCCCACGGCGGTGGCCACCACGGTGTACGCCGGGTTGTGCTCGACCCGCCCCACCCAGAACCGGCCGACCGTGTTGAGCAGGGTGATGCCGATCGCGACCAGCAGCACGATCGGCCGCAGCCGCGCCCGACTCATCTGCACCCGAGGCACCACGATCAGCATCAGGGTGGCCAACACCGCGTTGACAAGCACGCTGAGCACCGCGCTGACCGTGGTCAACCCGACCGATCCGGTGCTGCGCAGCAGGAAGCGCAGCAGCGACTCCAGCGCGTCCACCGCCGCCACCGAGGCGCCGAGCAGCACGAAGACCACGAGCAGCACCCCGAGATCGACGAGCCGGCGGACGACCAGGTTGCCCGGATGCTGGTGGAGACCGTGGATCAGCCGCTGCGAGGAACGGATCGCCTCGACCCAGCCGATCCCGGTCAGGATCAGGATCAGCAGACCCACCACCCCGACCGTGCCACTGCTCTCGGCGACCTGGGCCGGATCGAGGAACGGCAGATTCTCCCCGAGGAACTCCTCCGCCGCCGCGCGTACCTCGTCGTTGTCGTCGAGGAGGGCACCGAACGCCGCGTACGCCACGAGCGCGAGCGCGAAGACCGCGAAGAAGCCGTAGTACGCGATCGCGGCGGCCAGCCGACCACCCTGAAGATCGGTGTAGCGCACCCCGGCCCGCCACAGATGCCCGAAGGCCGGCCAGCGGTGCCGGGCGGCGCTGAGTCGGCGGTCGATGCCCGCCTCGACCCGCCCCAGGAGGTTCACCTCGTCATCCTCGCCGCTTCCTCGTCACCGCGCTCGCTCCTCGGCACGGCCGGAGGATCAACCGCCCAGCCGGAAGTCCCGGCGGGGCTGGAACCGGGCCTCACCACTGTGCGAGAAAAGCGTGAAATGCTCCACCTCGAACATCGCCGAGAAGTCCGCCAGATCCTCGTACGCCTGGTCCAGGGCCTCCGGCGCGACATCCTGCGCCACCGTCACGTGCGGGTGGTAGGGGAACCGCAGTTCCCGCTGCAACTCGGGAGCGGCGTTGATCGCCGCGGCCAGCAGTTCACACTCGCTGATGCCGGCGGCGACCGCGACGAAAACCACCTGGGTCACCGGCCGGAACGTGCCGGTGCCCCGCAGATGCAGGGTGAACGGCAGGTGGGCGGCGGCGACCTGGACGAGGTGCCGCTCCACCGCGGGCAGCGCGGACACCGGGATCTCGGTCGGCCCGAGCAGGGTCACATGTGCCGGCACCGTGTTCAGGTCGCCGGACGCCAACCGACGCCGGGTCAGCGTGCCGCCCCACGGCTCGGGGATGTCCACCGCGATGCCGATCTGGATGGTGTCGCCGGCATCCGGCGCCCCGCTCCCATGATCCACGTTCCGCGCCACTCCTTCGGCCACCGACCTGTCCGGACCGCTCGCGCTGCCGCGAACAGCTACTCGCCGCGTACCGGCGGGAAGAAACCCACCCGTTCGTACGCCTTGAGCAGTGTCGGCACCGCCAGCCGCCGCGCCTTCTCCGCCCCGGCGGCGAGCAGCTTGTCCAGCTGGGCCGGGTCCTCCAGGTAGGAGCGGGTCCGCGCCTGGATCGGCGTGACGAACTCCCGGACCACCTCGGCGAGATCCTTCTTCAGATCGCCGTAGCCCTTGCCGTCGTACGCCGCGACCAGATCGTCGATCCCGCGCCCGCTCAGCGCCGAGTAGATGGTCAGCAGGTTGGAGATGCCCGGCTTGGTCTCCTCGTCGAAGACGATCTCCCGACCGGTGTCGGTGACCGCCGAGCGGATCTTCTTGGCCGAGCGGGCCGGATCCTCCAGCAGGTCGACGATGCCCGCCGGAGAGGACGACGACTTGGACATCTTCGCCGTCGGGTCCTGCAGATCGGTGATCTTCGCGGTGGCCTTGACGATGTGTGGGGCGGGCACCGTGAAGGTCGGCCCGAAGTGGCTGTTGAACCGCTGCGCCAGATCCCGGGACAGCTCCAGGTGCTGACGCTGGTCCTCGCCCACCGGCACCGCGTTGGCCTGGTAGAGCAGGATGTCGGCGGCCTGCAGGATCGGGTACGTGAACAGGCCCACGCTGGCCCGCTCGTTGCCCTGCTTCTGCGACTTGTCCTTGAACTGCGTCATCCGGCTGGCCTCACCGAACCCGGTGAGGCAACCCAGCACCCAGGCCAGCTGCGCGTGCTCGGGCACCTGCGACTGCACGAACAGCGTGCACCGCTCCGGGTCCAGGCCGACGGCGAGCAGCTGCGCGGCGGCCACCCGGCTGCGCTGATGCAGCACCTTCGGGTCGTGCCCGGCGGTGATGGCATGCAGGTCGACCACGCAGTAGACGGCGTCGTGCGACTCCTGCAACGCCACCCAGTGCCGCACCGCACCCAGGTAGTTGCCGAGGTGGAACGAGTCGGCCGTCGGCTGGATGCCGGAGAAGACGCGCGGGCGGGCAGGTACGTCGGACATGCCGGCAATTCTGTCAGCATCACCCGGCGTACGTCATGACGGGCTGGCCGGTCCGGTCGGGCTGGCGGATCGGCCCACCGTCCGCCGTTGTTCGGGCAGGCGGCCGGCGGTGACCGCGAGCCGGGCCACCCGACGCCCGTCGAGCGTCAGCACCCGCAGCAGCCAACCCCCGCCGATCCCGGACGGATCGGGCACCGGAACCTCGTCACCCGGCATGGGCAGCCGCCCGAGCGCGGCCATCACGAACCCGCCCACCGTCTCGTACGGCCCGACGGGCAACACCACAGCGGTGCGTTCGGCGAAATCTGCGAGATTCAGCCGCCCCTCCACCACCGCCGGCAGCCCGGCCAGCTCCGGCTCCGGCACCTCGGCGTACTCGTCGTGGATCTCCCCGACCAGTTCCTCGATCAGATCCTCGCAGGTGACGATGCCCGCCGTACCGCCGTACTCGTCGATCACCACGGCCAGGTGGTGCCCCTCCCGCCGCATCTCGGTCAACGCGGCGAGCACCCGCTTGCTGGCCGGCAGCCGCTTGACCTCCCGGACCAGGGCACCGACAGTGGTGCCCGGATCGCGGTCCGGATGCCACAGCACGTCGCGCAGGTGCACGAAGCCGACCACGTCGTCATGGGTGCCGTCGACCACCGGATAACGGGTGTGCATGCCGGCCCGGACCAGCGGCTCGGCCTCGGCGAGGGTCAACGCCGCCGACAGGAACACCACCTCGGTGCGGGGCATCATCACCTCACGCACCAGACTCGCACCGGCCACCAGCACCTCGTCGATGATGCGCCGGCCCACCGGATCGAGCACCGTGTTCGCGGCGACCAGGTCGCGTAGCTCCGCCTCGCTGATCCGCTCCCGACCGGCGGCCGGGCCTGTGCCCAGCAGCGCCGTGACCAGCCGCAACCCACCGTCGACCGCCCGGACCACCACCCGGGCCACCGCCCGGGCGAGCCGCCCAGGCTCGCGGCGGGGCTGGGATGGCCACCGCCGCCGGGATCCGCGCCGACGCGCTGCCCGCATGACAGTGATGGTAGTCAGCACGGCCGCCGTAGGCTGTCCTCACCACATGGCCACACCGAACGGGCCAGGCAGGAGGACCGAGGTGAAACTGCTCGTCACCGGCGGCGCCGGCTTCATCGGCAGCGTGGTGACCCGGATGCTGCTCGACGCGGGTCACCAGGTCGTCGTCCTGGACGATCTACGGACCGGTCACCGGGAAGCCCTCGCCCCCGACGCCACATTCGTCGAGGCAGGCATCCACGACGCGGCGCGGGTGCTCACCCCAGAGGCCGGCTTCGACGGCGTGTTGCACTTCGCCGCGCTGATCGCCGCCGGTGAGTCGATGGTCGCCCCGGAGCGGTACTGGCACAACAACACAGTCGGATCGCTGGCCCTGCTCGACGCGGTCCGCGCCGCCGGCGTACCCCGGCTGGTCTTCTCCTCCACCGCCGCCGTCTACGGCAACCCGGTCGAGCTGCCCATCGTCGAGACCGCCATCAAGGCCCCCACCAACACGTACGGGGCGACCAAACTCGCCGTCGACATGGCGCTCACCTCCGAGGCGATCGGGCACGGCCTGGCCGCCGTCTCGCTGCGCTACTTCAACGTCGCCGGGGCGTACCTCGACGGTGACACCGCCCTCGGCGAACGCCACGACCCGGAGACCCACCTCATCCCGATCGCGCTGGAGGTGGCCGCCGACCGGCGGGACAAGCTGCAACTGTTCGGCGACGACTACCCCACGATCGACGGCACCTGCGTACGCGACTACATCCACGTCGCCGACCTGGCCCGGGCCCACCTGCTCGCCCTCGGCGCGGCCGTCCCCGGGCAGCACCGCATCTACAACCTCGGCAACGGCAACGGCTTCACCAACCGGCAGGTGGTCGAGGTGGTCCGCGAGGTCACCGGCCATCCCGTTCCGGTCGAGATGGCGCCCCGCCGCGAAGGTGACCCGGCCGAGTTGGTCGCCTCCGCCGCGCTGGCCCGCGCCGAACTCGGCTGGGAGCCGCAGAAGCCGACCCTGCACGACATGATCACCGACGCCTGGGCCTTCTACCGCACGCACCGACTGGCCCAACCGTGACCGTCGCCGACCGCGCCGCTGCCGGCTTCCACCAGGTGTACGCCCAGCCGCCCGCCGGCCGCTGGGCGGCTCCCGGACGGGTCAACCTGATCGGCGAGCACACCGACTACAACGACGGCTTCGTGCTGCCCTTCGCGCTCCCCCTGCGAACCGTCGCCGCCGCCGCGCCGCAGCCCGGCGAGACCTGGACGGTCTGGTCCGAGCTGACCGGCGAGACGGTCGACTTCGGTGCCGCCGAGGTGACCGGCGCCGGCCGGGTCACCGGCTGGGCCGGCTACGTGGCGGGCATCGTCTGGGCGCTGCGCGAGGCCGGTTACCAGGTGCCCGGCGCCCGACTGGCGATCGCCTCCGACGTGCCGCTCGGCGCCGGCCTGTCCTCCTCCGCCGCGCTGGAGGCCGCCGTGCTCGCCGCCCTGGTCGACCTCGGTGGCCTCGACCTGCCCGCCGAGGCCCAGCCCCGGCTGGCCCAGCGCGCCGAGAACCACTACGTCGGCGCACCCACCGGAATCATGGACCAGTCGGCGGCGATCCGCTGCCGCGCCGGGCACGCACTGTTCCTCGACTGCCGCACCGAACAGGTGGAACACATCCCGTTCGACCTGAACGCCGCAGGTCTCGCCATCCTCGTGATCGACAGCAACGCCCCGCACCGCCACGTCGACGGCGAGTACGCGGCCCGCCGCAACAGCTGCGAGAAGGCCGCCGCCCTGCTCGACGTACCCGCGCTGCGGGACGTCCCGACCGACGGCCTCGACGACACGCTGGCCCGACTCCCCGACGACGAGACCCGCCGCCGGGTCCGACACGTGGTCACCGAGAACCAGCGGGTGCGCGACACCGTCGAGCTGCTGCGCGCCCGACAGATCCAGCAGATCGGCCCGCTGCTCGTCGCCTCACACACCTCCATGCGCGACGACTTCGCCATCACCGTTCCCGAGGTCGACACCGCCGTCGAGGCAGCCCTCGCCGCCGGGGCACTCGGTGCCCGGATGACCGGTGGCGGCTTCGGTGGCTGCGTACTCGCCCTGGTCGAAGCCGACCACTCCGACACGGTCGCGAACGCCGTCACCGGCGCGTACGCCCGACGGGGGTTCACCGCCCCCACCCACACCACCGTCACCCCCGCCACCGGCGCCACCCGCCTCGACTGACCCGCTCCCGCCCTCGCTTGCTCAAGCCCCGCTGCACGCTGCCCACGCCCAACGCCCCGCGCGCTGCGCGCTCGGAAGCCACTCGATCCCAGATCGAGCACGATCTCAGTGTGAAATGCCGGCAGGAGCGCGGATGCGATCGGCGTGGTGCGCCCCGACTCGCCCGCGCCGCGCGCCTTGAATGGCGCGGAACCTTCGAGTGCCGGGCACACGCCGCCCGGAACGCTGAGGCAACCGCACTCTGGACGCTGGAACGCACGCCCACGCACCTTCGCCAACTCCGGGAAGACATCCGCTCCCCTGGGTACGGCGCGGCCCGGAAGCAGGCCCGTGGTCCCGGTCGCTGGCGTGCGGGCACGGAAGCCAGGGCGCGCTGAGCCCTGCGCCGACACCCCCGCGATCAGGCCGAGGCCTGCGCACAGCTTACGAGTTCGGTCACCGCACCTCCCGCGCATCGGGCGCGTGATGCAGGTAAGCAGTCGCGCGAGCCAGAAGCAGGCGCGCGGACCGGAAGCAGGCCAGTGTGTCCGGAAGCGGGTGCGTGGCCCGGAGGCGGGTGTGGCCCGCGCGGCACGGATGCGGCGCGGGCCGTCACGACGAGTCGGGTTGACGAGGGAGGTTGGGCAGGGTCAGGGGGCAGCGGGGCCGGCCGGAGGTGCCGGCCGGCGCGGCTCAGCCGGCTTCGACGATCATGCCGGCACCGACCGTGCGGTTGGTGCTCTCGTCGATGATGACGAAGCCGCCGGTGGTGCGGTTGCGACGGTACTCGTCGGCGAGCAGCGGGACGGTGGTCCGCAGGCGGACCCGACCGATCTCGTTGAGCCGCAGCTCGCTCGCCGACTCGTCCCGGTGCAGCGAGTTGATGTCCAGGCGGTAGTGCAGGCCACGGACGATCGCCCGGGCCGCACGGGTGGTGTGCTTGATCGCGTACTTGCCGCCGACCTGCAACGGACGGGTCTCGTCCATCCAGCAGACCATCGCCTCGATGTCCTGCGCGACTGCGGGCGCGTTGTTCGGACGACAGATCATGTCGCCCCGGGAGATGTCGATCTCGTCTTCCAGCCGTACCGTCACCGACATCGGCGGGAACGCCTCCGCGACCGGGCCGTCGGCGGTCTCCACCGACGAGATCCGGCTGGTGAAGCCGGACGGCAGCACCATCACCTCGTCGCCCGGCTTGAGCACGCCGGAGGCCACCTGACCGGCGTAACCCCGGTAGTCGGTGACCGTGGTCGACTGCGGGCGGATGACGTACTGCACCGGGAAGCGGACGTCGACCAGGTTCCGGTCGCTGGCGATGTGCACCCGCTCCAGGTGGTGCAGCAGCGCCGGGCCTTCGTACCAGGGCATGCTCTCCGAGCGGGTGACGATGTTGTCACCCTTGAGCGCGGAGATCGGCACCACGGTCAGGTCCGGCACGTCCAGCTTCGCCGCGAACGCGGTGAACTCGTCGGCGATCCGGTCGAAGACCTCCTGCGAGTAGTCGACCAGATCCATCTTGTTCACGCAGAGCACCAGGTGCGGCACCCGCAGCAGGGAGCAGAGGAAGGCGTGCCGGCGCGACTGCTCCACCAGGCCCTTACGGGCGTCCACCAGGATCAACGCCAGGTCGGCGGTGGAGGCGCCGGTGACCATGTTCCGGGTGTACTGGATGTGCCCGGGGGTGTCGGCGATGATGAACTTGCGCCGCGGCGTGGCGAAGTAGCGGTACGCCACGTCGATGGTGATGCCCTGCTCCCGCTCGGCCCGCAGACCGTCGGTGAGCAACGCCAGGTTTGTGTACTCGTCGCCCCGGGCCGCGCTGACCGCCTCCACCGCGGCCAACTGGTCGGTGAACAGCGACTTGGTGTCGTACAGCAGCCGACCGATCAGGGTCGACTTGCCGTCGTCCACACTGCCGGCCGTGGCGAACCGCAGCAGATCCATCGGGCGGGCCTCCGCCACGGCGCGGGTCGGGTCCGCCGCGTCGCCCGGCGCGAGCGTCTCGGTGGTCATCAGAAGTAGCCCTCTCGCTTGCGGTCCTCCATCGCGGCCTCACTGACCCGGTCGTCACCCCGGGTGGCCCCGCGCTCGGTGATCCGGGTCGCGGCGACCTCCTCGATGACCTTCTCGACGGTGTCCGCGTCCGAGCGGACCGCCGCCGTGCAGGAGGCGTCGCCGACCGTCCGGTACCGCACCCGGGCCTTGAACCGGTCCTCGCCGGCACGGGCCGGCAGGAACTCGTTTACCGCGTAGAGCATCCCGTCGCGCTCGACCACCTCACGCTCGTGCGCGTAGTAGATCGACGGAAGCTCGATCCGCTCCCGGGCGATGTAGTGCCACACGTCCAGCTCGGTCCAGTTGGACAGCGGGAACACCCGGATCGACTCGCCCGGGTGGTGCCGCCCGTTGTAAAGCGACCACAGCTCCGGTCGCTGGTTCTTCGGGTCCCACTGGCCGAACTCGTCGCGGAAGCTGAACACCCGCTCCTTGGCGCGGGCCTTCTCCTCGTCCCGGCGAGCCCCGCCGAAGAGCGCGTCGAAGCGGTGCTTCTCCACCGCGTCCAGCAGCACCGGCGTCTGGATCCGGTTACGCATCCCGTCCGCGGACTCCCGGACCAGCCCGCTGGCCAGGGCCTCCGGCACGCTGGCCACCACCAGTTGCAGGCCCAGCTCGGCGACCCGACGGTCGCGGTAGTCCAGCACCTCGGGGAAGTTGTGGCCGGTGTCCACGTGCATCACCGGGAACGGGATCTGCGCCGGGGCGAACGCCTTCTGCGCCAGCCGGAGCATGACGATCGAGTCCTTGCCGCCGGAGAAGAGCAGCACCGGTCGCTCCATCTCGGCGACCACCTCACGCATCACGAAGATGCTCTCCGCCTCCAAGGCGTCGAGGTGGGTGACCTGGTAGGCCGCGGTCGCGGTCATGACACCGACTCGATTCGCTCGCTCATCCGCTTTCCAGACCTTTCCGGTCGGGGATGTCAGAAAGTAGCGCCAGGCTACCCGCCATGCCGGCGCAGCGCTGCAAGTAACCGGCTGGCGAGATCCTTGCGGCACACCAACAAGTCAGGCAGACGGGGGTCCGCCTCGTTGTATTTCAGCGCAGAACCGTCGATCCGGGAAGCGTGCAGCCCGGTGGCCGTCGCCACAGCCACCGGCGCCGCCGAATCCCACTCGTACTGCCCGCCCGCGTGGATGTACGCGTCCACCTCACCGGTCACCACCGCGGCGATCTTCGCGCCGGCCGATCCCATCGGCACCAACTGCGCCCCGACCTCCTCGGCCAGGTCGGTCAGGAACGCCGGCGGCCGGCTCCGACTGGCCGCCAGGCGCAACCGGCCCGCACCACCGACCGACACCGACGGGTACGCGGGCGGCTGGTCCGTCGCCAACACCCGCTGCTGTGCCGGCAACCCGACAGCACCCGCGACCAGACCGTGGGACGCCGAGGCGTCCCGCGCCCACAGCGCCACGTGCACCGCCCAGTCCGTACGCCCCTGCTCGCTGAATTCCCGCGTACCGTCCAACGGGTCGATGATCCACACCCGGTCGGCGGTCAACCGGGACCCGACCCCCGCCTCGCCCTGCGCCGCGGACGCCTGACGGGAACCCTCGTCCTCCTCGGAGAGAACCGCGTCACCCGGACGCCACCTCGCCAACTCGGCCCGGATCAGATCATGCGAGACCTTGTCCCCGGCCGCCTTCAACGCGGCGGGATCGTCGAACCCCAACTCGGCCCGCAGGCCCACCAGCGCCTCACCCGCCCGGGCCGCCAACCAGCGGGCGAACTCCCCGTCGACCATCGGAGGACTGCTGCTCATGCCCCGCGCTCCCGTCGCAATCCGTCTACGCCGAGCAGCCGCCCCGCTCGGCCGCAAACCCGCACCCTATCGACCAGCCGCCCGGCCGGCCGTCCTCAGGTGCCGTGGTACAGATTCTGCGTCGGCTCCACACCCCGGATGATCACCGACTCCACCACATCGGCGGCCCGGTCCACCAGGAAGTCCAACTCCTTGCGCTCCGCCGCGCCGAAATCCGACAGCACGTAATCCGCCGGATCCTGCCGCCCCGGCGGACGACCGATGCCGAACCGCACCCGCACATAGTCCTTTGTGGCAAGCGACTTGGACATCGAGCGCAGCCCGTTGTGCCCGCCCTCACCACCGCCGAACTTCACCCGCACCTGGCCGTACTCGATGTCCAACTCGTCGTGCACCGCGACCACCTGAGTCGCCGGCACCTTGAAGAACTGCGCCAGGCTGGCCACCGGGCCACCCGAAAGGTTCATGTACGTCAACGGCTTGAGCAGCACCAGCTTCGGCCCGCCGAAACCCAGCCGCGCCTCGGCCACATCCGCCATCGCCCGCTTGTACCGGCCGAACTTCACACCCAACCGGTCAGCCAGCAGATCGGCCACCATGAACCCGACATTGTGCCGGTTGCCCGCGTACTCCCGACCCGGATTGCCCAGCCCGACCACCAGCCACGGCCCGGTCTCGTCCGTCACCGCCCGTCCCCTCCGTCATCGTCGCCGCCCCGTTGGCGGGGGGCCACCCGATACGCCGACAGGCGCCCCCGGAACCCCGGGGACGCCTGTCGCACAGCCTACGAACCGATCAGGCCTCGGTCTTGGCCTCGGCGGTCTCCTCGCCACCCGCAGCCGCCGGCTCACCGGCCTCGGCACCCTCGGACGACTCGGCACCCTCCTCGCCGACCCCGGCCTCGACCTCGGCCTCGGCCACCTCGACCTCGGGCAGCGTCGCCTCGAGCTGCTCGGCGGTCGGCGCGGCGGTCACCGTGGCGACCGTCTGCTCCGGGTCACCGGCCAGCTCCACACCCGCCGGCAGCTCGACGTCCGCGGCGGTGACCTGGACGCCCGGCTCGGCACCCTCGATCGAGGCCTCCAGGTGATCCGGCACCTTGGTCGCCTCGGCGGTCACCGACAGCGTGTCGTGGTCGTGCACGATCAGGGTGTCCTTCGCGGCCTCACCGGTCAGCTCGACCGGCACCTCGACGGTGACCTTCTCGCCCCGACGCACCAGCAAGAGGTCGACGTGCTCGAAGGTGTCCTTGATCGGGTCACGCTGAATCGCCTTCGGCAACGCCAGCGCCTGGGTGCCGTCACTCACCTCGATCGCGAAGAGCTGGTTCGCGCCGCCCTTGCGGATCGCCGCCGCGAACTCACGCGCCGGCAACGCGATGTGCTTGGGCTTCTCGCCATGCCCGTACAGCACGGCGGGCACCTTGCCGGCCCGGCGGGTACGACGGGCACCACCCTTGCCGAACTCGGTACGGGGCTCGGCGCTGATCTTTACCTCGGACACGGGAAAACTCCTGATGCTTCGCTGCGGCAGCTTGTCGTCTGGCGGTGCTGGGCGGGGGGCTCGCAGGGGCTCATGCGTCAGAAGACTGCCCGGAGCACCGCGTCGATCACGGTGCCTCCGTGCGGCGCTTCTCAGCGGCCCGCAGGGCACCCTCGCCGTGGCAACCGCACCAGTCTACCCGAGCGGAATCCCGAAGTTCCGGCAGTCCCCGTACCACCGCCACCGACCGACCCGCAGCCCTTTTCCGCAGGCATCGGTCCAGGATGAATCCGGACGAGTCGACCGACCCGTCCGGATCCCGTCGATCAGCTCAGACCACCGAACAGGGTGGTCACCGAACCGTCGTCGAACACCTCGCGGATGGCCCGCGCCAGCAGCGGCGCGATGGACAGCACGGTCAGCTTGTCGAGCTGCTTCTCCGGCGGCAACGGCAACGTGTTGGTCACCACCACCTCGCTGATCGGGCTGTTCTTCAACCGCTCCGTCGCCGGGTCGGAAAGCAACGCGTGGGTGGACGCCACGATCACATCCGCCGCACCGGACTCCTTCAGGATGTCCGCCGCCTTGCAGATCGTGCCGCCGGTGTCGATCATGTCGTCGACGATCAGGCAGACCCGACCCTCGACCTCACCGACCACCCGGTTCGCCACCACCTGATTCGGCTTCAACGGATCCCGGGTCTTGTGGATGAACGCCAGCGGGCAGCCGCCCAACCGGTCGGTCCACCGCTCGGCCACCCGTACCCGACCCGAATCCGGGGCGACCACCGTCATCGGCCGCCCCGCGTACCTGCGCTCCACGTACTCGGCCAGGATGTCCATCGCGAAGAGGTGATCCACCGGCCCGTCGAAGAACCCCTGGATCTGCGCGGTGTGCAGATCCACGGTGAGGATCCGGTTGGCCCCCGCCGTCTTCAACAGGTCGGCCACCAGCCGCGCCGAGATCGGCTCCCGGCCACGGTGCTTCTTGTCCTGCCGCGAGTACGGATAGAACGGCAGAACCACGGTGATGCGCTTGGCGGAACCCCGCTTCAACGCGTCCACCATGATCAGGGTCTCCATGACCCACGTGTTCACCCCATGCGTGACGGACTGCACCACGAAGGCGTCCGAACCACGCACCGAGTCCTTGAACCGTACGAAAATCTCGCCATTGGCGAATTCGTACGCGTCGGCCGGCGTCGGCGCGACGCCGAGCACCTCGCCGATCTCCTTGGCCAGCTCCGGAAAGCCACGTCCGGAAAAGAGCATCAGGCTCTTGCGGTTTTCGGCGACGATGCTGCCCATGGGCCCGTCTGCTCCCGTATTTGGTCGGTGGTACCCGGCCTGGAGGTGGTAGCTGGCCGGGGACTATTCGGTTGCAGTATCTCCCGCCTCGGTCGCCGCGCCCACCGACTCGGCAGTGCCGTGGATTGCCTCACCTTCACTTGCGGCCGGCACCTGGGACGATCCACCCTGCAACGCCCGCTCGGCCGCCTGCGCCGACACCGTTCCCGGCCGCTTACGCGCCACCCACCCCTCGATGTTGCGCTGCGGCGCCCGGGTCACCCCGAGGGCACCCGGCGGCACATCCGTGCTGATCGCGCTCCCCGCCGCCACGTACGCCCCCGCACCCACCTCGACCGGCGCGATCAGATTCGTGTCACAGCCCACGAACGCGCCCTCGCCGACCACGGTGCGGCTCTTGTTGACCCCGTCGTAGTTCACGAAGATCGTTGCCGCGCCGATGTTCGCCCGCGCCCCGATCGTCGCGTCACCCACGTACGACAGGTGCGGCACCTTGGCACCCGCACCCAACTCGGAGTTCTTCACCTCGACGAACGTGCCGACCTTCGACTTCTCCGCCAACCGGGCGTCCGGCCGCAGATAGGCGTACGGCCCGACGCTGGCCCCCGGGCCGACCTCCGCACCGATCGCGTGGCTACGCAGCACCGTCGCACCGGGGTGCACCACCGTGTCGATCAACGTCACGTCCGGGCCGACCACCGCGCCACTACCCACCACCGAACGGCCGCGCAGCTGGGTGTTCTGGTCCACCACCGCGTCCCGGTCCAGCGCCACCGTCACGTCGATCCAGGTCGTGGCCGGGTCGAGCAGGCTCACCCCGGCACGCATCCAGCGCTCGTTCACCCGGTCCCGCAGCAGCCGCCGCAGCCCCGCCAGCTCCACCCGGTCGTTGCAGCCGAGCGTCTCGGTGTGGTCGCCGGCCAGGTGCACCGCCACCGGCTCCCCGGCCGAGCCCAGCAGCCCAAAGACGTCGGTCAGGTACTCCTCGCCCTGGTCGTTGTCGGTGGACAGCTTGCCCAGCACGTCCCGCAGGCGGGCCGCGTCGAACGCGTAGATCCCGGCGTTGATCTCCCGGATCGCCAGCTGGTCCGCGGTGGCGTCGCGCTGCTCGACGATCTGCTCCAGCCGGCCCGCCGCGTCACGCACGATCCGACCCAGCCCGGTCGGATCCGGCACCTCGGCGGCCAGCACCGTTGCCGCCGCCCGCTCGCCCTCGTGCGCCGCCACCAGCGCGGCGACCGTCTCCGGACGCAGCAGCGGCACGTCACCGTTGAGGACGACCACCGTGCCGGTGGCCTCCGGCGCCGCCTCCAACGCGATCCGCACCGCGTGCCCGGTGCCGAGCTGCTCGGCCTGGTGCACCGCGACGGCCTCCGGCGCCACCTCGGCCAGGCGTGCCCGGACCTGATCCGCGCCGTGCCCCACCACCACCATCGTCCGCTGTGCCGCCAGCGGCTCGGCGGCGCTCAGCACATGCCCGAGCAGGGTGCGACCCAGCAGGGGATGCAACACCTTGGGCAGGGAGGACTTCATCCGTTTGCCCTCACCGGCGGCGAGCACGACGACGGTACGGAGGTGGGGCTCGGGCACGACGTGGCTCCCGTCGGACGCGGACAGTCTCGCGGCCATGCTAACCAGACAATCAGCCGCGGATCAGCAGAAGCTCCCGGGAGAGGATTCGAACCCCTACAATCAGGACCAAAACCTGACGTCCTGCCATTAGACGACCCGGGAAGGCCTGGAACGGACAAAGGTGGAGTCCGCCGGACCCCTACACCTTAGCGCCCCGCGTCGGTGACACCATCGCTCATCCCCTTCATGATCCCCTCTATTTTCCAGTAGAGCCGCCGCGACCGGGGCACCTCGATGCTCAGGCAGCCCCGATAAGTCTCACCCGTGTTCATCCGTACGGTTTTCGGCTGATGTCGCTTCAACGACGTGCGCTGGAAGTCTTCCGGTGCCACCCCGACCTGCTCCGCCCACCACCTGACCGCCTTCTCAACGTCGGCGTTCTCGTGAATCGACACCCGGTAACGCAGCGCAGCACGGCGTTCGCCGAGTGCCTCCACGAACCGCAGGAACAGACCGACGAGCGCTGGATCGCTGTTGACGAAGCGAACCCGGCAGTCGTGTTGCCGCCATGGTTTGGCCTTGCTGCCCTCGGCCCAGTAGAGCGCCGCCCCCACCAGCACCACCTCGCGATACCGCAGGCCCTTGACCCAGGCGGCAGTCGCCGCGATCGTCGCCGCCCGTGCCGAATCCCGCGCCTCACGATGCGCCCCCCACTGCGCGTCGGTCATGGTCTTGGAGTGGGCTCGGCGGCGTTGCTGTTCCTGCTCCGGGTCGCGGTGCAGCGGAAGGTGGCGCACCCAGAGGTACGCCGTCGACCTGCTGACGCCCAGCCGCTGCGCGATCTCCGGGACGGAGTGCCCCGTCGAGCGCAGCGCGACCGCCTCGGCCCGCAGGTCGTCCCTGGCGTTGGGGCGTCGGGTCCGCTCCGGCGGCGGCACACCGCGCAGCAGCTCGTACACCCGGTTGCGACCGAGGCCGGTGCGGGCCCGGATCTCGCGGACGGAGAGGTGTTCCTCGGTGCGCAGGCGGCGCACCTCGTCGCCGTGCGGGTCGGTCATGCGACGCAGGTTAGGACCGGTGTACGACAACTTCGTCATCGATTCGCTTCGCTGTCTGATGCGATCTACCGGACCCTTAAGTTACGGTGACGTAGCCGTAGATTCGCATTACCGCTGTGTGAGGTGCCATGTCCACCGCCCTACTCGATCCCGGCCCGAAACCACTCACTCAGGGTGCCCAGTCACGCGGAATCCTCGTCGCGCTGTGGGCTTTCGTGGTGATCCCGTTCGCCGCACTTGTCGCCGCCGTGCCGGTGGCCTGGGGTGGCTGGCTCAGTTGGGTCGACGTGGGCGTCGCCGCGTTCTGGTACGTGGTGTCCGGTCTGGGCATCACTGTGGGCTACCACCGTTACTTCACCCACGGCTCGTTCAAGGCGAAGCGGTGGCTGCGGGTGGGCCTGGCCGTTTCCGGCTCGCTCGCCGTGCAGGGCGACATCATCCAGTGGGTGGCGGATCACCGTCGCCACCACGCGTTCTCCGATCTGGAGGGTGACCCGCACTCCCCGTGGCGGTTCGGTCCCACCCTCTGGGGCCTGACCAAGGGGCTGTTCCACGCGCACGTCGGTTGGCTGTTCGGTCGTGAACTGTCCAACCGGGAGCGTTTCGCCCCGGATCTGCTCAACGATCGGGACATCCGGCGGGTGAGCGGGCTCTTCCCCGTACTCGTGATCGTCTCGGTGCTCGGCCCGGCGTTGATGGGTGGGCTGCTGACCTGGTCGTGGCAGGGTGCGTTGACCGCGTTGTTCTGGGGTGGCCTGGTTCGCATCTCGCTGCTGCACCACGTCACCTGGTCGATCAACTCGGTGTGTCACGTGTACGGCGAGCGGCCGTTCATGATGCGTCACGGCGATCGGGCGTCGAACTTCTGGCCGTTGGCGCTTGTGTCGTTCGGCGAGAGCTGGCACAACCTGCATCACGCCGACCCGACGAGTGCCCGGCACGGGGTTCTGCGGGGTCAGATCGACATTTCGGCCCGGGTGATCTGGCTGTTCGAGAAGGTCGGCGCGGCGTGGGACGTGCGCTGGCCGAAGCCGGAACGCCTCGCGGCGAAACGGGTCAAGCCGACGGACCAGGCGGCTTGACGAGGAAGTCGACAGTCCACCGGCAAGTTACCTGGCAGTATGTTCGGGATGACCGGGCAAGAGACAGGCAGCATTCCCCAACAGGGCGTCACCGAGCGCCAACGAGGTGACGCGATGGCCGAGGTTCCCAGCGAGGGAAGCGACAAGCGGCGTCGTACCGTGCGCACCGCGTCGGCCAAGCCGACCCCACGGGTACGCATGTCGGCTGCTCAACGTCGCGAACAGCTGATCTCGATCGGCCGGCAGATCTTCGCCGAGCGCGGCTTCGATGCCACCTCCATCGAGGAGGTGGCATCGCGCGCCAAGGTCTCCAAGCCGGTTGTCTACGAGCACTTCGGCGGCAAGGAAGGGCTCTACGCGGTGGTGGTGGACCGGGAGGTCCGCGCCCTGCTGGATCGGATCACCACCGCGTTGACCGCCGGCCATCCGCGCGAGTTGCTGGAGCAGGCGGCGTTGGCGCTGCTCGGCTACATCGAGGAGGAGACGAGCGGGTTCCGGGTGCTGGTGCGGGAGTCGCCGGTGCTCTCCGCGAGCGGCAATTTCAGCAGCGTGATGAACGACGTGGCGCACCAGGTGGAGCACATCCTGGGCGCGGAGTTCTCCAGCCGGGGGTACGACCCGAAGCTTGCCGAGTTGTACGCGCAGGCGCTGGTGGGCATGGTCGCGTTGACCGGCCGCTGGTGGTTGGAGGTACGCAAGCCACGCAAGGAGACGGTGGCCGCGCACCTGGTGAACCTGTCCTGGAACGGCCTGTCGCATCTGGAGGCGAAGCCGGGGTTGATCACCGCCGGCCGCTGATCACCGCAGGCTGGTCGATCGCCGCAAGCGGTTGATCGCCAGCCGTTGCTCGTCGGGGGGTCAGCGGCGGCGGTGGATCTCGGCGACGGGGTGGTAGCGGCGCTCCCGCTCGGCCTCGGCGTGCTCGGGTGGGCCCACCTTGTCGTAGAGGCCGGTGCCGAGCAGGATCAGCCCGAAGAGCATCGACACGACCACCGTCGACATCGAGAAGTTCAGGAAGTTGGCGCGGGTCTGCAGGAACGACATCATCAGGATGCTGGTGACCAGGAAGACGACTCCGGCGGTCAGGTTCATGTAGTGGCCCAGGTTGCCGCGCCGGGACGCGCCGACGATGAGCACGGCTCCGAAGATCACCGAGGCCAGCGAGAAGGCCAGGTTGGTCCGGAGTCCGAGGGCCCAGCTCCCGTCGCGGGCGAACAGCGGTTCACCCCAGGTCGACACGGTGCCCCAGACGCCGAACGCCAGGATGTAGAGCCCGATCAGGCCGGACAGCACCCGGTAGATCGGCCGCGCCGGATGGTTGATGGGAAAGTGTGGCATCGACCCCTCCACGCCACCGGGAACAATCCGGACAATTGTCCCCCACCATCCCCACCGGCGTCAGCCGTTCCCCAAGGATCACCCACACTCCGGCCGTGCAGCCAGAACGATGCGCAACCACGAAGGGTTTCGCCGGAGCCCGACCCGCGCAGGGATCAAGCCTGACCGCCCGGAGCGGGTCGGG
Source organism: Micromonospora gifhornensis (assembly GCF_016863515.1). Classification (GTDB taxonomy): domain Bacteria; phylum Actinomycetota; class Actinomycetes; order Mycobacteriales; family Micromonosporaceae; genus Micromonospora; species Micromonospora gifhornensis. Next base: position 97,387 of record NZ_BOPA01000005.1, on the reverse strand, counting down.
CTCTGGCGAAACCCCACCGCAACCAGTTCACAACTCAGAGCACGAGCCGAGCCTTCTGCCAGGCCTCGTGCTCCTCGTCCGTGCCGACCTTGCTGTACATGCCGGACATCAGCAGCGCGAGGCTGAGGAGCATGAGCACGATGACGGTGGCCACGCTGAGGTTGAAGATGTTGGCGTCGGTACGCAGGAAGGCGAGCCCGCCCAGGCTCACCACCATGATCAGGTACGCGCTCCACTGGTTGATCAGCACGTCCAGGTTGCGGCCGATGACCGTACCGGCCAGCACGACGGCGCCGATCACGATGCTCAGCAGCGAGAAGCCGAGGTTGGTCCCCTGCCCGAGCACCTGAGTGTCGCCCTGACCGAAGAACGGGTCGCCGGTGCTGGCGAAGAAGCCGAGCAGACCGAAGAGCACCAGGTACAGACCGATCAGCCCGCCGAGCGCCCGGTAGATCGGCCGCGCGGGGTGGTTGACGGGGGTGTGGGCCATTTCTGTGTCTCCAACGCCGTTGGGTCAGGGTCTTCCGGGGATTGTCCCGTACCCCACGGTGTGACGCCGCACACGGGGTCCCCGGCAGGTCGGGACGTCGCCGCCCGGCGTCGGCGCATCGTCGAGGAGGGGCAATCAGTTCAGCCGGCGGGGATCTCGTCGGCCAGGGCGAGCCAGGTCTCCTCGATCTGCTCCCGTTCCGCCCGTACCTGGTTGAGCTGGGCGTCCAGCTCGGCGACCTTGTTGTAGTCGGTGGCGTTGGCGGCGAGCTGGTCGAGCAGCGTGGCTTCCTTCTGCTCCAGCTTGCTGACCTGCCGTTCCAACCGGGTCAGTTCCTTGCGGGCCTGTCGGGCCTCGGCGGCGCTCATCCCGCTGGTAGTGCTGGCCGCGGCGGTGGTCGGTGCGGCGGGTGCGGCGTTGAGGCCGGGCCGGTTGGCGGCTCGGCTGAGGTACTCCTCGACACCGCCGGGCAGGTGCACCAGCCGCCCGTCGCCGAACATCCCGTACGCCGTGTCGGCCACCCGCTCGATGAGGTAGCGGTCGTGGCTGGCCACCACGATGGTGCCGGGCCAGGAGTCGAGCAGGTCCTCCAGGGCGGCGAGGGTGTCGGTGTCGAGGTCGTTTGTGGGCTCGTCGAGTAGCAGCACGTTCGGTTCGCCGGCGAGCAGGCGCAGCATCTGCAACCGGCGACGCTCACCACCGGACAGGTCGCCGACGGGGGTCCATAGCCGCCGGTCGTCGAAGCCGAAGACCTCGGCGAGTTGGGCTGCGGAGATCTCCCGGTCGCCGAGGCGTACCCGCCGGGCGACCTCCTCGACGGCTTCGAGGACGCGCAGCTCGCTGGGGAGTTCGCGCAGTTCCTGGGAGAGGAACGCGGGCCGTACGGTGGAGCCGGTGATCAGCCGACCGCCGTCGGGGTGGGTGATGCCGGCGAGCATCCGCAGCAGCGTGGTCTTGCCGGCGCCGTTCGCGCCGAGGATGGCGACCCGGTCGCCGGGGCCGACCTGCCAGGTGGCGTCTTCGAGGATGGTCTTGGGGCCGGCGTGCAGTCGGACGTGCTCCAGGTCGTACACCTGCTTGCCGAGCCGGGCGGTGGCCAGGCGTTGCAGGGAGGTGGTGTCGCGCGGGGGTGGCACGTCGGCGATGAGCGCGTTTGCCGCGTCGATGCGGAACTTCGGCTTGGAGGTCCGGGCCGGTGCGCCTCGGCGCAGCCAGGCGATCTCCTTGCGGAGCAGGTTCTGCCGGCGGGCCTCGGTGGCGGCGGCGACCCGTTCGCGTTCGACGCGGGCCAGGGTCCAGGCCGCGTAGCCGCCCTCGTAGGCGCGGACGGTCTGGTCGGCCACTTCCCAGGTGGTGGTGCAGACCGCGTCGAGGAACCAGCGGTCGTGGGTGACCACGACGAGGGCGCCCTTGCGGCCGAGCAGGTGCCGGGCCAGCCAGTCGACGCCGCCCACGTCGAGGTGGTTGGTGGGCTCGTCGAGGATGAGCAGGTCGGCTTCGCGGACCAGCAGGGCGGCCAGCGCGACGCGGCGGCGTTCGCCACCGGACATCGGTCCGACCGGGGTGTCGAGGCCGAGGTAGGGCATGCCGAGCCCGTCGAGGATGGCGCGTACGCCCGCGTCGCCGGCCCATTCGTGCTCGGCGCCCATGCTCTCGGCGAGCCATTCGGTGCCGAGCACGACGTCGCGGACGGTGGCGTCGGGGCTGAGGGTGAGGTTCTGGGGCAGCCAGGCGACCCGCAGGTCACGGCGGTGGGTGACGCGGCCGTCGTCGGGTTCCTCGGCGCGGGTGAGCAGCCGCAGCAGCGTCGACTTACCGGCGCCGTTGAGCCCGACCACGCCGATCCGGTCGGCGTCGTCGAGGCCGAGCGAGACGTCGGTGAGCAGCGGCCCGGCGGCGCCGTAGCCCTTGGACACCCGGTCCAGGTTGACGATGTTGGCCACGAACCCACCTCTCATGATCAAGGCGTCCCGGTGCCGGCGGGCACCTGGGGACGCCTGGCTTTCAGGGTACGCGGAGCAGCGCTCCGCCTGCCGGCAGCGCCCCGTCGCCCGCGCAGCCAGGGAACACAGCCTGCGCAGCCAGGGAACACAGCCAAGGTCACGCTCGATCTGGGATCAAGTGGCTCAGTGCCCGCGATAAGGCCACTCGATCCCGGATCGAGCACGATCTTGCCAAAGGCGGCGCGGTGGTCGGGGCGGTCTCGGCGACCAGCGGGCGCAGTGGTCAGGGCCGCCTGGCGGCCAGCGGGCGTGATGGTCGGACCGGTCTGGGCGACCAGCGGGCGTGGTGGTCAGGTGATGCGGGCGCCGTGGACCGGGCCGTGAGCGGTGCGGACCTGCCGGCACACCTCGGCCGCGGCCAACTCGGCGGCGACCCGCTCGGCGTCGGCCGCATCGGCGGTGAGGAAGACGCAGGTGGGGCCGGAGCCGGAGACGATGCCGGCCAGGGCGCCGGCCGCCTCCCCGGCCTTCAGGGTGGTCGCCAGGGAGGGGCGCAGGGACAGAGCGGCGTCCTGCAGGTCGTTGCCGAGGGTCCGGGCCAGCACCCGGGGGTCGCGCTGGCGCAACGCGCCAAGCAGGGCGTCGGTGCTGCCGAGCGCCGGTCCCGCGGCCCCGGTCTCGCGCAGCCGGTCGAGTTCGCGGTACGCCTGGGGGGTGGACAGGCCGCCGTCGGCGATGGCCACCACCCAGTGCCAGGAGGTGGGGCGGGCCAGGACGGGGCTGATCGCCTCGCCCCGGCCGGTGCCGAGGGCGGTGCCGCCGTGGATCAGGAACGGCACGTCCGAGCCGAGGTCGGCGGCGATGCCGGCCAGTTCGTCGCGGGACAGGCCGGTGCCCCAGAGCGCGTCGCAGGCCACCAGCGTGGCGGCGGCGTCTGCGCTGCCTCCGGCGAGGCCGCCGGCGAGGGGGATCTGTTTGCGCAGGTGCAGGCGGGCGTGCGGCATCACACCGGCGTATCCGGCGAGCGCGTGGGCGGCCCGGATGACCAGGTTCGAGTCGTCGAGGGCGAGTTCCCCGGTGCCTTCGCCCTCCATGGTGAGGGTGAGGGTGTCGCCGCGCCGCGCGGTCAGCTCGTCGTAGATCGAGATCGCGTGGTAGACGGTGTTCAGCTCGTGGTAGCCGTCCCGCCGCAACGGTCCGACCCCCAGATGCAGGTTGACCTTGGCGGGCACCCGGACCCGGACCGGTCCGGTGGCCCCGCGCCGTTCGTCGTCGTCCCCCGGTCGCCAGGCCTCGGTCACCGGATGCCACCCCGTCCGCACGACGGGATGTCGAACGACTTCTCCACGATCAGCTCCTCGACGGTGTCAGGCGGCCGGTCCCGCGTCCGCGTCAGCCTACTGCGCTGCGGACGTACCGCCTCGGGCCGACGCGGCCACCGCGGCGAACTGCTCGACGGTGAGTGACTCCCCCCGTGCGCCGGGGTCGACCCCGGCTGCGGTGAGCGCCGCGGCGGCCCGGTCGGCGCCGCCGGCCCAGCCGGCCAGAGCGGCCCGCAGTGTCTTGCGGCGCTGCGCGAACGCCGCGTCCACCACGGCGAAGACCTGTTCCCGGGGTACGTCGGTGCGGGGTGGTTCGCGGCGGGTGAAGGCGACCAGACCGGAGTCGACGTTGGGCACCGGCCAGAACACGTTGGGTGGCACCTTGCCGGCGGCGCGGGCGTGGGCGTACCAGGCGAGTTTGACCGACGGGATGCCGTACACCTTGGAGCCGGGGCCGGCGACGAGCCGGTCGGCGACCTCCTTCTGCACCATGACCAGTCCGTGGCGGAGGCTGGGCAGTACGGCCAGCAGGTGCAGCACCACCGGTACGGCGACGTTGTAGGGCAGGTTCGCCACCAGCGCGGTGGGTGCCGGGTCGGCCAGTTCGGCGCCGGTGATCCGCAGCGCGTCGGCGTGGTGCACGGTGAGCCGCGCGGCGTGCGGGCCGGCGTGCCGGGCGGCGGTGTCGGGCAACGCCGCGGCCAGCGTCGGATCGATCTCCACGGCGTGTACGTGGGCGGCGACGGGCAGCAGGGCGAGGGTCAGCGAGCCGAGCCCCGGTCCCACCTCCAGCGCGACGTCGTCGCCGGTGAGCCCGGCGGTGGTGACGATCCGGCGCACGGTGTTCGGGTCGTGCACGAAGTTCTGCCCGAGCCGCTTGGTGGGGGCGACACCGAGCCGGGCGGCGAGGTCCCGGATCTCCGCCGGTCCGAGCAGGTCTGCGGCCATAGCCCGACAGCCTACGGGTAAGGAAGGGCCCCCTCTTAACGCCTCGTGTATAGCAAGGGCCCCTTCTTAACGTCAGCGATCAGCGCCAGGGGCCGAAGGCCCGCTCGCCGGTGGCGGAGATCGCGGCGCAGAGGTCGTCGAGGTCGGCGCCGGTGGCGTCGGCCAGGGCCCGCACGGTCAGCGGGATGAGGTACGACGCGTTCGGTCGCCCCCGGTACGGCATCGGGGTGAGGTACGGCGCGTCGGTCTCGACGAGGATCTGGTCCAGCGGGGTCAGCGCGGCGGCCTCACGCAGCGATCCGGCGCTGGCGAAGGTGACCGTCCCGGCGAAGCTGAGCAGGTATCCGCGGCGGACGCACTCGGCGGCGAACTGCGCGTCGCCGGAGAAGCAGTGCATCACCACAGTGTCGGGTGCGCCCTCGTCGTCGAGGATGCGCAGCACGTCGGCGTGGGCGTCGCGGTCGTGGATGACAAGGGTCTTGGCGTACCGCTTGGCGATGGCGATGTGGGCCCGGAAGCTCTCCTCCTGGGCGGCGCGGCCGTCGTCGCCGGTGCGGAAGAAGTCCATTCCGGTTTCGCCGACGCCGCGTACCCGGTCCCGGGCGGCCAGCGACTCGATCTCCCGCAGCGCGGCGTCGAGGTCGGCCAGCCGGGGCGCCTCGTTGGGGTGCAGCGCCACGGTGGCCAGTACGGCGGGATGCCGGTCGGCCACGTCGGCGCCCCAGCGGGAGGATTCCACGTCGACGCCGACCTGGACCAGCCGGTCGACGCCCACGGCGGTGGCCACGTCGATCGCCGCGGTGACCGGGTCGGCGGCGTCACCGGCACCCGGCACCCCGACCTCGCTGACGGTGATGTCCAGGTGGGTGTGGCTGTCGAGCACCGGCCGGGGCAACGGTTCGGGTGCGGGCGGGAACTCACCGGCGCGGCGCGCGGCGCGCTGGCTGCGGGACTCGGTCGGCTGGCTCATCAGCGACAGCATCACACACGCGGTCGGTCCACCCGTCCGCCACCCGGTGTTCACCTCGACTACGCCGGGCGGTCCTACCGTCGCGGGGGTGACCGCAGGAAGCGAGGTGAGGCCGTGAGCATCACCCCTCGCGCCGAGGGCGCGGCGCCGGAGCAGACCGGGCTGCGGGTGGCGTACGGCGGTGCCGGGTTTCCAGTGGGTGCCCCGACCCAACTCGGCGTTGCCGTGGCGGCGGTTCGTGCACGTCACCGAGGTCGGTGCGGTGCACTGCCCGACCGAGCCGGCGGAGGAGCCGGAGGCGCCGCTGCTGGTGCCGCTGCGGCCACCACGATGTTGCGTACCGATGGCGGGGTGGCCGGGACGCGGCGGAGGTGACGTACGCGCTGCGGTGGCGGATCGGCCGGGCGGGTTCCGGGTGTTGGCGCTGACCCGGGCCGCCCACTACCCGGTCGACGGGGTGTCCCGCCTGCTGCGGCAGGCGACCTGGCGCGGCGTGCCCTGCCTGGTGCTCGGCGAGGAGGCGGAGTGGCTGCGGTTGCGGCTGCGGCATCCGAATCCGGACGCGGTGGCCGTGACCGGTGGCAGTGTCACGAACGGGGTGTCTACGAGACCTGGGTGCCCGGCAACGAGGTCACCGACGACCGGGTGGTCGATCATCCGTACGTCCTCTGACGAACCGGACACCGCCGGGTCCGGGCCGGGGTCACGCATATCGGCCGGTGGCTCGGGAATGCGGCGGGTGACCATGTCGTCCGACCGCAGGAGAGTGAGATGCCCTTCATCACCGTCGGTACGGAGAACTCCGCACCCATCGACCTGTACTACGAGGATCACGGTTCCGGTCAGCCGATCGTGCTGATCCACGGGTTCCCGTTCAACGGGGCGACCTGGGAGAAGATCTCCGGGCCGCTGCTCGCGGCCGGGTACCGGGTGATCACGTACGACCGCCGTGGTTTCGGCAATTCGGCGCAGCCGGCCCTCGGGTACGACTACGACACCTTCTCCGCCGATCTCGACGTGCTGATGACCGAACTGGATCTGCGTAACACGATCCTGGTCGGCCATTCGATGGGCACCGGCGAGGTGACCCGTTACCTGGGCGCGTACGGCTCGGACCGGGTGGACCGGGCGGTGCTGCTGGCACCCCTGGCGCCGTACCTGAAGCAGGCGCCGGACAACCCGGAGGGTGTCGACCCGAACCTGTTCGAAGGCTTCAAGCAGGCGATCATCGACGACCGGTTCGCCTACCTCACCCAGTTCTGCAACAACTTCTTCAACTACGACGAGAACCGGGGCAAGCTGGTCAGCGAGGAGGCCTACCGGGCGCACTGGGAGATCGGCGCGCGGGCCTCGGCGATCGGCACGCACGACAGCGTGGACGCCTGGGGCACCGATTTCCGGGGCGACGTGTCCCGCATCGACGTACCGGTGCTGATCGTGCAGGGCGACAAGGACATGGTGTTGCCGTACCCGAAGACCGGCCAGCGGTTGCAGCCGATGCTGTCGGACAGCCGGCTGGTCACCCTCAAGGGCGCGCCGCACGGCACTCCGTGGACGAACGCCGACGACGTGCTCAAGGCGATCATGGAGTTCATCGGGGCGCCGGCGATGGCCCGGGCCTGACCGCACCACGGACGCGGGCGCGACCCCGGTGCGGGGGTCGCGCCCGTCGCGCCGTTCAGCCCTCGAGTCGGGCCAGTTCCTCGTCCACGATCGACGGGTCGAGCTTGCGGAAGATCGGCTTGGGCGCCGCGAGCGGTCGCCCCACCTCCAGGGGTACGGACTCCCACCGCGCGCCCTGCGTGTAGTCGCCGGTCAGCACCGGGTACGCCGGCCCGCCGTCGAGGTCCTCGACCTGCTCGATGACCGGCATCGGGGCGTGCACCCCGGTGCCGCCGAGCAGCTCGTGGACCTTCTGCGCGGAGTGCGGCAGGAACGGGGTGAGCAGCGTGTTGGCGTCGCTGACCACCTGAAGGGCGACGTGCAGGATGGTGCCCATCCGGGGCTTGTCCGCCTCGTCCTTGAGCTTCCACGGCGCCTGGTCGGAGAGGTACTTGTTGGCCTCGGCGACCACCTTCATCGCCTCGCCGATGGCCTGCTTCTGCCGGTGCCGGGCGATCAGGTCACCGACCGTGGTGAAGCCGGCGCGGGCCACCGCGAGCAGCGCCTCGTCGGCCTCGGTGAGCCCGTTCGGGTCGACCGCCGGAATCTGGCCGAAGTTCTTCGCCGCCATCGAGATCGACCGGTTGACCAGGTTGCCCCACCCGGCGACCAGTTCGTCGTTGTTGCGGCGGAGGAACTCGGCCCAGGTGAAGTCGGTGTCGTTGCTCTCCGGCCCGGCGACGGCGATGAAGTAGCGCAGCGCGTCGGCGTCGTAGCGTTCGAGGAAGTCCCGCACGTAGATGACGACCCGGCGGGAGGAGGAGAACTTGCGTCCCTCCATGGTCAGGAACTCGCTGGATACCACCTCGGTGGGCAGGTTGAGTCGCCCGAGCTGGCCGGGCTCGCCGTCCCTGCTGCCCTCGCCGGAGTAGCCGGCGAGCAGCGCCGGCCAGATGACCGAGTGGAAGACGATGTTGTCCTTGCCCATGAAGTAGTACGCCTGGGCGTCCTTCCCGGCCCCGTCGGTGGACCACCACCTGCGCCAGGCTTCCGGGTCGCCGGAGCGGCGGGCCCACTCGATGGAGGCGGAGAGGTAGCCGATCACCGCGTCGAACCAGACGTAGATCCGCTTGTCGGTGCGCTCCCGCCAGTCGTCGAGCGGGATCGGTACGCCCCATTCCAGGTCACGGGTAATGGCCCGGGGCTGCAGGTCGGCCAGCAGGTTCTTGGAGAACCGCAGCACGTTGGGACGCCAGCCCTCCCGGGTGTCCAGCCACTGGCGGAGCACGTCGGCCAGGGCCGGCAGGTCGAGGAAGAAGTGCTCGGTCTCGACGAACTTGGGCGTCTCCCCGTTGATCTTCGACTTGGGGTCGATCAGGTCGATCGGGTCGAGCTGGTTGCCGCAGTTGTCGCACTGGTCGCCGCGGGCGCTGCTGTAGCCGCAGATCGGGCAGGTGCCCTCGATGTACCGGTCGGGCAGGGTCCGGCCGGTCGACGGGGAGATCGCTCCCATCGTGGTCTTCGGCACGATGTAGCCGTTGCGGTACATCCCCTCGAACAACTCCTGCACCACCGCGTAGTGGTTGCGGGTGGTGGTGCGGGTGAACAGGTCGTAGGAGAGACCGAGGCCGTGCAGGTCCTCCACGATCACCCGGTTGTACCGGTCGGCCAGTTCCCGCGGGGTCAACCCCTCGGCGTCGGCCTGCACCTGGATGGGCGTGCCGTGCTCGTCGGTGCCGGAGACCATGAGCACGTCGTGACCGGCCATCCGCATGTACCGGGAGAAGACGTCGGAGGGAACGCCGAAACCGGAGACGTGGCCGATATGGCGGGGGCCGTTGGCGTACGGCCAGGCCACTGCCGCGAGAACGTGACTCATGACGAGCAAGCCTAGTGACCCGTCGAGGGTGGCCGCGAACCAATGGGGGTGCCGAGTCGATGAAGCGGACCACTTCGACCCGGCCAGTCGTCCGATTTGTCGCCGACACGCTGCCTGAGCTGCCCTCTGTGACAGTTGTGCCAGTGTCAAATGAACCGCGTGACTGGCAGCAGAGCCGCCCGCGACCACGACGACGGCCTTCCCACGGACGCCCGGCCCGATCCGGGCACAGGTGCGCGTACTCCGTGGTCGGAGGTGCCGGCGGCCGCGCGTACGTCTGCGGTGGCACCGCAACCACGGACGGTGCCGCCCGACGGCGCGACGCCCACCGACCCCGCGCCGCCCGGGGTGGAGGTGGAACCCACCACCGGAGCGCCGGTCGACGCGCTGCCGCGTCGGGTGCCGTTGCGGTCCGCCGGGCGTCGGGGCCGCCGGACCGACGACGGTACGGAGGAGGCGTTCTGGGCGCCGATCGAGCAGGTGCACTGGGACGGCACACCGGTACGGCAGGACGCGTCGCGCACCTCCCGCACCTGGTGGCGACCCACCTGGCCGCTGCGGCGTGGCCGGAAACGGTCCAACCGTCCACCGGACCCGCTGGCCGGGTTGGCCGCACTTGTCGGGTTGAGCCTGGCCACGGCCTTCTTCGCCTGGGTCAGCGCCGGCCCGCTCTGGCTCGCGGTCGGGCATGCCACCTCGGGCAGCGTGGTGGTGACCGACTGCACCGGCGGCGGCTTGTCCCAGCGCTGCCGGGGCAACTTCGCCGCTGCCGAGGATCGGTTCCGCAGCTACGGCATCCGGGTCAGCGGGGTGCCCGAGCGGCGGGCCACCGCGGGCGCGGTGCTGCCCGCCCGGGTCACCGGCCCGACCGCCGACATCGCGTACGCCGACGGGGGCGTCGGTGCCCACCTGCGCTGGCTGCTCGGCCTGCTGGGGGTGCTGGGCTGTGCCGCCGGCATCGCCCGGTGGACCGGTGCGACCCGGTTCTCCGACCCGGTGGACCGACGCTGGGCGGTGGCCGCCGCGTTCACCGGCCCACTGGTGATCACCATTGGCTTCCTCGTCGCCGCCTGGTGAATCTCGCCCGTTAACAGGGGGCCCTTCCTATACCTGAGGCGTTAACAAGGGGCCCTTCCTTACACCTGGTGCACGATTGTGTAGACGTCGCGTCGGCGCAGGCCGAAGGTGCTCGCCACCTCGGTGATCGCATCGCGGCGGGTCAGGCCGGCAGCTTCCCGTTCGGCCACCGCGGCGCGCAGCGTGTCGTCGTCGGGGCGGGTCGCGGGTGTCGCCGGGGCACCGGCCACCACGAGGGTGATCTCGCCACGCGGGTCACCCTCGGCCGCCCACCGGGCCAGCTCTCCCAGCGGCCGGCGCACCACCTCCTCGTACGTCTTGGTCAGCTCCCGGCACAGCGCGGCGGGCCGGTCGGCGCCGAACGTGTCGGCCAGGTCGGCGAGGGCGGCGGTGACCCGGTGCGGTGCCTCGAAGATGACAAGGGTCCGTTCCTCGTCGGCCAGGGCACGCAGCCGGGACCGACGACCGCTCGGACTGCGGGGCAGGAACCCTTCGAAGCAGAACCGGTCGGAGGGCAGCCCGGACAGCGCCAGCGCGGTCGTCACCGCGCTCGGCCCGGGCGCGGCGGTGACCGGGATCCCGGCCTCCAGGGCGGCCCGGACCAGCCGGTAACCGGGATCGGAGACGCTCGGCATCCCACCGTCGGTGACCAGGGCGACGACCCTTCCGGCGGTCAGCTCGTCGACCAGTTCGGGGGTACGACGCTCCTCGTTGCCCTCGAAGTAGGAAATGATCCGCCCGGCGACCGTCACGTCCAGGTCGCGGGCCAGTCGGCCCAGTCGGCGGGTGTCCTCGGCGGCGACCACGTCGGCGGTGGCGAGCACGTCGCGCAGGCGGGCGGAGGCGTCGGCGGGGTTGCCGAGGGGAGCCCCGAGCAGAATCAGGCGCCCCAGGTCGGACATTTCACCCACGTTTGCGCGCTCCTTCATCGACGGTCGTACCGGATTCGGGGACGATGTACGCCACCGACCCCGTTGGCAGCCTACGATCGCCGGGTGACGAGTGCGTCGACAGCACACAGTGCGAGCGCCGACCAGCCGCAGCCGGATGCCGGATCCGCCACGACCGGTTCGACCGATCGGACCGACAGCGGCGTACCGGCGATGGTCCGTCGCCGGCTGGCCACCGTCGAGACCCGGTTGGACAGCCGGTCATGGCTGGCCACGGCGGTGGTGGTGGCGATCGCGGCGATCCTCAGGTTCGCCAACCTCAGCCACCCGCCAGGCAAGATCTTCGACGAGATCTACTACGCGCGGGACGCCTGGGCCCTTGTCGACAGGGGCGTGGAGTGGAACTACAAGGACGGCGGCCCGTCGTACGTGGTCCACCCGCCGCTCGGCAAGTGGTTGATCGGCCTGGGCGAGTGGGCCTTCGGCTACTCCGACGCCGAGCACGGCATCTCGGTGCCCGGCCAGCTGTTCACCACCGCGCCCGAGTTCGGCTGGCGCTTCTCGGCGGCGCTCATCGGCACCCTGTCGGTGCTGCTGCTGATCCGCATCGGCCGCCGCCTGTTCGGCTCCACGGTGCTCGGCTGCGCCGCCGGTCTGCTGCTCGCGGTCGACGGGTACCACCTGGTGTTGTCGCGTACCGCGTTGCTCGACATCTTCCTGCTCTTCTTCGTGCTCGCCGCGTTCGGCGCGCTGGTGCTCGACCGGGACGCCACCCGCCGACGGTGGGCCCGGGCGCTGGAGGCCGGGCTCGACCCGACCCTGCGGGGCCGCGCCGGCCGACCGCCGGGTGGCTGGCGGAACTGGCCGTGGTGGCGGCTGGCGACCGGGGTGCTGCTCGGCTGCGCGTTCGCGGTGAAGTGGAGTGCGCTGTTCTTCGTGCCGGTGTTCGCCCTGCTGATGCTGCTGTGGGACGTCGGTGCCCGCCGCTCGGCCGGGGTGCCACGGCCCTGGCGGGCCACCATGCTCGACGGTTTTCCCTGGATGGTGCTCGCCGGTGTGCTGATGGCGGTCACCTACGTGGTCAGCTGGTCGGGTTGGCTGCTCAGCAATGAGGGCTACTACCGGCTCGCCGAGCGCTATCCGCAGGCCGGGCTCAGCGACACCCCGATCATCGGCCCGCTGTGGAACCTGGTGCAGTACCACCAGGCCGCGCTGGGCTTCCACAGCCAGCTCGACGACCCGCACAAGTACCAGTCGTGGCCGTGGCAGTGGCTGCTGTTGGGCCGGCCGGTGGCGTTCCACTGGGTGCAGCCTCAGGGTGGCTGCGGGGCAGCAGCAGGATGCGCCGAGGAGATTCTGCTGCTCGGTACGCCACTGCTGTGGTGGTCGTTCCTACCGGCGCTGGTGGCGCTGGTCTGGCTGGGTCTGGCCAGGCGGGACTGGCGGGCCGGCGCGATCCTGCTGACCGTGGCCGCCGGGCTGCTGCCCTGGTTCTGGTTCGCCCTCGATGGCCGGACGATGTTCTTCTTCTACGCCGCACCGGCCGTGCCGTTCCTCGTCCTGGCGGTGGTCTACGTGCTGGGCGCGATCGCGTCACCGGCCGGAATGAGCGGGACTCTGCCCGTCGACGGCGCCGACGCCGAGGCGAGCCGAGATCGCCGGATGATCGGCACGGTGATCGCCGGGGCCTACGTGGCGCTCGTGGTGATCTGCTTCGCGTACTTCTATCCGATCTTCGTGGGCCTGAACATCCCGTACGCCGAGTGGTCGGCGCGGATGTGGCTGGGCAATCGCTGGATCTGACCGCGTGAGCGGAGTCCCGGGCCGGTGTCCGGGACTCCCGGCGTGGACCCGGTCCGCCGCCATCGGCATGAGGAGGCCCTACGCAAAAGGCCTGCACGTCTGGCGTGCAGGCCGGTGCAGTCGTCCGGAGCCCTCGCGGCTTGCGGAGGCAGGTCGTGCCTGAGCAGGAAATAGGACGCGCCCCGATCGCCTGCCACGGGGGAAGCGGGCGATTGGGGCGCGCACCAGCAGCTTAACCACCCATGACCAGCGGCACAACGGGGCGGCACGGGTCAGTTTTCCGACGAGACGGCGATGGCGCCCCAAACTTCCCGCGGTGACCGGTGCGTCACTGATCACACCGGGGCGGCGATCAACTTTCAGAACCGTCTGGGGCGGCGGGGCAACCAACCGAGGAAGCGATCCTGCAGGGAGGTCGACCCGGACAGGTGCAGGTCCTCGGCGGCGGCGGCCAGACAGGCACCCAGGTAGACGCTGAGCATCGCGCGATCGGTCACGTACTCGGAGAGCAGTTGGTCCCGCTTCGACTCACACGGCCATTGCGCGCCACAGGTGCCGCACGTCCAGTCGGGTGTCAGCGGGGCGTGCTCGTCCGGCACCACCGCGACCGCGCCGGTGTCCGCCTGAGTCACCCCGACATCCGAGCGATCCGCAACACCCGTCATCGCGCTCCCTTCCGCCTCGTCTCGGACGGCAGGCGAACCCGCCGTCGATCATCGACCGCAACCGTGATCCCCGCGCAGAACCAACAGCGCCTGGGAACGCTGCGGCGTTACATCGTTGCGGTACGTTCACGAGCCATGGCCGCCACCCACCATCACCGCTGCCCGCACCCGATCGACGAATCAGCGCCCGCCGATGCTACCGGGCGGACGGGTCGATCCCTGCGATCGGGAGTCGGCGGTGCGTGATCTGTTGCCTCCGGCCGTCGCGGTGGCGGTCGCCGAGCCCGCTGACTGGACCGGCGAGCTGTACGCCGTGGAGGCCGCCTGCCTCGGCGAACGGGCGGTGGACAGCCGCCGCCGCGACTTCACCGCCGGCCGGGTCTGTGCCCGTCGGGCCATGGCCATGCTGGGCCTGCCCGCCGTCGCCGTCCCCGCCGGCGCCGACCGGTCGCCGGTCTGGCCGCCGGGCACCGTCGGCACCATCACCCACACCAGGGGCTACTGCGCCGCCGCAGTGGGACGCACCAGCGAGATCCGGGCGGTCGGCATGGACGCCGAGCAGCACCGAGTGCTCGGTGCGGAGGTGAGCCGGCTGATCTGCCTGCCCGAGGAGGAGGAGCAACACGACAGGCTGCCCTCCGGCGTCGCCTGGTCGACGGTGGTGTTCAGCGCCAAGGAGACCGTCTACAAGATCTGGCATCCGATCGTCGGCGACTGGCTCGGTTTTCACGACGCGCTTGTGGAGCTGGATCCGGCCACCGCGACGTTCACCGCCCGGATCGCACCGGCCCGGATCGACGCCGCCGGGTCCCCCCACCCGCCCTCGGTGATCACCGGACGCTTCGCGGTGGACGCGAATCTGGTCCGTACCGCTGCGGTCCTGCCGCCACGCTAGGACTCCGCCCGGCAGCCGCCGATCGGACGATGACGCTGGCCGATCGGTGTTGCCGGTACGCGGTAGCGTCAAGCGGTTCACGTCGGTATCAGGTGCCCGAGGAGTACGGTGAGCTACCCCCAGCCCCCAGGTGGACCGCAGGACCCCTACCAACCCCAGCCCAGCGACCCGTGGGCACCACCGCCTGCGGCCGGGTCGACGGGCGGCGCGCCGCAGGACGGCACCTGGTCGCCTCCCCCACCGGCCGACCCGGGCGGCTCGTGGCCGACCCCGCAGCCGCCGAGCAGCGCCCCGCCGACCCCGCCGAGCGCCCCGCCAGCCCCGCCGGTGTCCGGCACGCCGCATCCCACCTCGGGTGCCCCGCAGCCCACCTCGGGTACGCCGTACCCGCCGGCCGGCCCGCTCCCGCCCAGCGGCCCCTTCCCGCCTGGTCCCGGCTACCCGGCCGGACCGTACGCGCCGGGCGGCGGCTATCCGCCGGCCGACCCGAACCCGGCCGGCGGCGGCTACCCGCCGCCCGGTGGCTACCCGCCGCCCGGTGGTTATCCGCCCGGTGGTGCCTACCCGCCCGGTGGTTATCCGCCGGGCTCCACTGCGGCGAAGCCCACAAGCGGCGGCAGCGGCAGCAGGACCACACTGATCGTGGTGATCACCGTGGTGGTCCTCGCGCTGCTCTGCTGCGCCGGCGGCGTCGTCGCACTGATCGCCGGGATGAACCGGACCGCCGATGAGATCGCCGAGGCGGTCCCGACTCCCCCGGTCACCGTCCCGAGGACTCCGGACGCCCCGCCCCCGGACGGTGGGATCCCACCGGCCTTCTCGGAGGAGGAGGGCGAGACGTTCAACATGCGCCCCGGCGACACGCTTGTCGCGAGCGACAACAGCGGCACGATCGAGATCACCGTGACGCGGTTCCGTACCGTGACCGAAAGCTGCCGTTCCTTCGCACCCGCCCCACAGCAGGGACGGTTCCTGATCGCCGAGGTGAGGGCCAAGGTCACCAAGGGCACCGCGTCGATCAACCCGTTCTACTTCCAGTGGCGGGCCGCCGACGGCAGCACCGTCAACGGGCTGGTGGGCGCAATCTACGGCTGCGGCGATCCGCTCAACGCCGGCAACGGTCTGCCCGCCGGCACCACGCGTACCGGCCGGGTCGTCTTCGACGTCGCCGACACCAATGGCGTCATGGAGTACCTCCACCAGTTCGAGATCGCCGGCTCCTGGAAGCCGTAGTCGGGAGACCACCGAGGGAAACCGGGCACACCGGGGCGTTTGTCCTCAATGGACGTCGCTACACTCCGGCCAGTGATCAACAAAAAATGGTCGTCAGTGGTCCTAATGGGACTACTGACGGCAACCACGCTGGCCGGCGCATTGCCGGCATCCGCCGACGACACGGCAGAACCCGTCACCGAGCCGCCTCGCGTCCAACTCGTGCTGGACGTGAGCGGCTCGATGCGGGCCACCGACATCGACGGGCGCAGCCGTATCTCAGTGGCCCAGCAAGCGTTCGGCGAGGTGGTGGACGCGCTGCCGGACGAGACCCAGCTGGGCATCCGGGTGCTCGGGGCCACCTACCGGGGTGAGGACAAGAAGCAGGGCTGCCTGGACACCCAACAGATCGTGCCGGTCGGGCCGGTGAACCGGGAACGCGCCAAGGCCGCCGTGGCCACGCTGCGTCCGACCGGCTTCACCCCGGTCGGGCTCGCCCTGCGGGAGGCCGCCAAGGACCTGGGCAGGGGCACCACCGCCCGACGCATCGTGCTGATCACCGACGGCGAGGACACCTGCGCCCCGCCGGACCCGTGCCAGGTGGCGCGGGAACTGGCGGCCCAGGGCACCACGTTGGTGGTGGACACGCTCGGGCTGGCGCCCGACGAGAAGGTCCGCCGGCAACTGCTCTGCATCGCCGCCGCCACCGGCGGGACCTACACGGCCGCGACCAGCGCGGAGGATCTCACCGGCCGACTCAAGCAACTGGTGGACCGAGCCCGCGACACGTACGCGACCACGCCGGCGAAGGTGGCCGGGGCCGACGTCTGCCAGGGTGCGCCGCTGCTGGCACCGGGCGTCTACACCGACCGGGAAACCTTCTCCGAGCACCGGTGGTACCGGGTGCCGGTCCGGCCGGACCAGGAGCTACGCGCCTCGGTCAGCGTGGCGATGGACCGCCCGGTCAACCCCGACTACGGCGTACTGCTGCGGGCCACCGCGTCCGACGGCCGGGAACTGGTCCGCGGCGTGGACGCGGGCAGTGGGCGTACCGACGTGGTGTCGGCCGGACTGCGCTGGTCGGCCGGGGCGGACGACGACGAGCAGGCGCGCACCGAGGACGCCACCCCGACTCCGACGGCCTCGGCGGCGGCCGTCACCACGGTCTGCCTGGTGGTCAGCAACATGTTCTCGCCCAGGGCCGGGACCGAGAAGGAACCCGGCATGCCTGTCGAGTTGACCGTCGACGTAGTGGCCGCCTCTCCCACCCCGGACGGGCCCGACCTGGGCCGGGGTTGGGTGCTGCTGCTCCTGTTGACCCTGGCCGGTCTGCTCACCGGGCTCGTCACCGGTCTGCTCACCCGCTGGTGGGTGGCCACCTGGAGGGAGAAGTGATGCGTACCCGATCGGCGATCCTGGCCGCCCTGGTGGCCGGCGGTGTCGCACTGGCACCGGCCACGGTGCTGGCCGCGCCCACCCCGACCCCCTCGCCCGGCGCCACCACCCTGACCAAGGTCGGCACCTCGTTCCTGAGCGCCACGCCGGTCGCGGCCGGTCAGCCGGTCCGGGTCGGCGCCTCCACCGGCGAATACCTCTACTGGTCGTTCACGGCGGGCGCGGGCGAGATCCACGAGATCAACGCCACCGTGTCGCTGGCCGAGGACCGGCGCGGCAGCTCGACCTGGGCGGTGGAGGTCTTCGACGGGCTGCGTCGCCGGCAGGCGTGCACGGCCGGTGCGCAGACTCCGACGGCCGACGCCTCGGTGTCCACCGTGGCCATCGGCTGCACGCTGCGCCGGGTACGGCCGTGGGCGGAGCCGTGGTCCGTCGACCCGCTGCCCGGCACCTACTACGTCCGGCTGACCGTTGTCGACGTCCCCGAACGCGACCTCGGCCTGCCGATCGACGTGGACCTGTTGATCTCCGCCAGCGGGGACGCGGGCAGCGCGCCCGAGGACGGCAGGCTGGAAGCGCCGCTGGTGCCACCGGCCAACGCCGGCAAGGTGCTGGAGGCGGTGCCGACGGCACCCACGCAGGACGAGGAGAGCGACGGCTGGAATCTCGACCTCACCGGCTGGCTGCCCGAGGCGGGCTCCCGGTGGATCTGGACCACGGCCGGCGGAGTGCTGGCCGCCGTCGCCGGGGTGGTCGGCTTCGCGCTGACCCGCCGCCCCGCCGCCCGGCGAGCCACCTGACCTCCAGGTGAGCCGCACAACCAGGTGAAGCCGCACAACCAGGTGAGCCGCACCTTCAGGTGAGCCGCCGCCGGCAGGTCGCGTCGGGTGCCGAGACGTGACCTGCCGGCGCCGCACGCTGCGCAGCTGACCGGGAGCCGCGCGACGGGTCGCCTCTTGTTCAGGCGCATGCACGTCTATTAGTTTGTTTACCATCCAGACGAACTCTCACCCGAGCGAGCCTGCTCGCCCTCAGCCCTTCTCGAAGGGAGACCGATGACCCGGCACAACCCCGGCGTGCCGACCTCGCGCCGTAGCTTTCTCAGCCTGTTCGGCCTCGGCGCGGTCGCCGTCGCCGGTGGTCCCCTGCTCAGCGGTTGTTCCGAGGCACCCGCCGGCAGCGGTGCCGCGCAGAACCTCGACGCCTTCGGTCACCTGCTGCCCACGCAGAAGGACCTGACGGGAAGCATCGCCCCCGACATCGCCGGGACCCGTCCGGTCCCCGACGGCTACACCAGGTACCCGGCCAACCTCGTCGACCTGATCACCGAGAAGCCCGGCACCAGCGGCAAGGAGATCACCGCGATGACCCCCGCGTGGGGTCCGGCACCGCCCGGGATCGGCCAGAGCGCCTACCTCCAGGCGGTCAATGACGAGCTGGGCGTCCCGGTGAACTTCACCATCCAGGACGGCAACACGTACGCCGACAAACTCAACGCCATGCTCGGTGCCCGGGACGTACCGGACCTGCTCTGCGTGCCGAGCTGGGAGGTGGACAAGATCCCGCGGTTCGCCGAGGCGATCGGGGTGCTGTTCGAGGATCTGACCGACCACCTCAAGGGCAACGCCGTCGAGGCGTACCCGATGCTTGCCACCTTCCCGACCGGGGCGTGGCGGCACGCCATCTGGAACGAGCGGCTGGCCGCCGTGCCGAACCCGACCGACGGGCCGTTCGCCTGGGTCATGTTCACCCGCAAGGACCTGCTGGACGCCCGTGGCCTGGCCATCCCCACCTCGCTTGACGACCTGCTCGCCATCGCCAAGCAGGTCACCGACCCGGCGCGGAAGGTGTGGGCGTTCAACGACGTCTTCCCGATGATCCAGATGTACCACAAGGTGCCGGGCGCCAAGCAGGGCTGGCGGCTGCGTTCCGACGGCACGCCCGAGTTCAAGTACGAGACCCCGGAGTTCCGCCAGGCCCTGGAGGTCATGGCGAAGATCTACCAGGACGGCCTGGTGCATCCGGACATCGTGGCCAGCCGGGGCGCCGACGCCAAACAGTTGTTCGCCAAGGGCGGCAACATCGTCTTCATGCAGGACGGCTTCGGCTTCTGGCAGGGCGGCCAGGCCGAGCACCAGAAGGCCAACAAGGCGCTGAACATCCAGCCGGTGCCGAACTTCTCCGCCACCGGTGGTGACCCGCTGGTGTGGGGTAGCGACCAACCGATCTCCTACACCTTCGTCAAGAAGGGCCTCGGTGAGGAGCGCGTCAAGGAGCTGCTGCGGGTGATCAACTGGTGCTCGGCGCCGCTGGGCAGCCAGGAGGCGCAGCTGCGCGACTTCGGCGTGGAGGGCAGGCACCACACCCGTACGCCGAACGGGCCGGTCAAGACCGACCTGGCCTTCAAGGAGATCGCCAACCAGTACTTCTTCATCAGTGGCCGCAACCCGACCATCGGCCCGTTCGCGGACACCCCGAGCTACGTGCCGGACGCGCTGGCCTACTCCAACGCGACGGTCGGGTACCTGGAGAAGGACCCGTGGGCCGGCGTGAAGCTGGAGATGCCGGCCGCGTTCAAGGCCAACCAGGTGCCGACGGAGGACAAGTTCACCGACGTGCTGCGCGGCCGTCGGCCGCTGTCCGACGTGGACTCGATCCTGCAGGAGTGGAAGGCCGCGGGCGGGGAGGCGGCGCGGCAGCTGCTCGCCGACTCACTGCCCAAGGCTGACTGATGACCGTCCGTGAGGTCACCGCCGAGGCCGGGTCCGACCAGACCCGGCCCGGCGGGGTCGCCCCTCGGCGCAGACGCCTACCGTTGCGCACCCGCCTGCGCCGGGACTGGCAGCTGCTCGCCATGGTCGCGCCGGGCTTCGTCATCCTGCTGATCTTCAGCTATCTGCCGATCCTCGGTAACGTCATCGCCTTCCAGGACTACAACCCGTACGTCGGCAGCAATCCGCTGGACGCCTTCGTGCAGAGCAACTGGATCGGCTTCGGGCAGTTCCAGCTGTTGTTCGCCGACCCGGCGTTCTGGCACGCGTTCCGCAACACCCTGGCGATCACCGCGTTCCAGCTGGTCTTCTTCTTCCCGCTGCCGATCCTGCTGGCGATCGTGCTGCACAGCCTGCTCTCCAGCCGGCTGCGCGGCTTCATCCAGACCGTCGTCTACCTGCCGCACTTCTTCAGCTGGGTGCTGGTGGTCAGCTTCTTCGTCGCCATGTTCGGCGGTGCCGGCCTGCTCGCCCAGACCATGCGCGAGGCCGGGATGGAACCGTGGAACGTGATGACCAACCCGGACACGTTCATCATCCTGGTCACCGCCGAGGCGGTCTGGAAGGACGTCGGCTGGGGCACGATCGTCTTCCTCGCCGCCCTGTCCACAATCGACCAGAACCTGTACGAGGCGGCAGCCGCGGATGGTGCGGGCCGGTGGCGGCGGCTGTGGCACATCACCCTGCCCGGCCTACGTCCGGTGATCGTGCTGCTGCTCATCCTGCGCCTCGGTGACGCGCTCTCGGTCGGCTTCGAGCAGTTCCTGCTGCAACGCGACGCCGTCGGCCGGCAGGCTTCCGAGGTGCTGGACACCTTCGTCTACCACTTCTCCATCGCCACCGGGAACTACGGCTACGGTGCCGCGGCCGGTCTGTTCAAGGCCGCTGTGGGGCTCTGCCTGATCCTGGCCGCCAACAAGGTCGCACACATGCTCGGCGAACGAGGGATCTACTCACGGTCATGACCGCCACCTTCCTCCGGAAGCCACCCGGAACCCGCCCTCGACGCCCGCCGTGGGAGGAGCCGCCCAGCCCGCTCGGTCAGGGCGCCAAGGCCGTGCTGCTCAGCCTGCTGGTGCTCAGCGTGCTGTTCCCGCTCTGGGTGATCCTGGTGACCAGCCTGTCGTCCCGGGAGACGATCGCCGCGGCCGGTGGCCTCGTGGTCGTGCCCAGGGGGATCGACACCTCCGCCTACGAGACGATCTTCGCGGGCGGCGCGGTCACCCGGGCGCTGTGGATCAGCACCCTGGTCACCGTCATCGGCACCACCCTGGCGTTGACGGTGACCGTGCTCGCCGCGTACGGGCTGTCCCGGCCCCGCTCGCTCGGCTACCGCTGGCTGCTCGCGTACTTCCTGTTGCCGTTCTTGATCTATCCGCCGCTGGTGCCGAAGTATCTGGTGGTGACCGGGCTGGGCCTCAAGGACACCATCTGGGCGCTGATCCTGCCGCCCGCGATCAGCGTCTTCAACCTGGTCGTCGTCCGGGGCTTCTTCCAGGGCATCCCGTCCGAACTCGTGGACAGCGCCCGCATCGACGGAGCCAGTGACTTCCGCACCCTGACCCAGATCGTGCTGCCACTGGCCCGGGCGGTCATCGCGGTGGTCGGGCTGTTCTACGCGGTCAGCTACTGGAACGTCTGGTTCGACGCGCTGCTGTTCATCGACCGCAACGACATGTACCCGATCCAGCGGGTGTTGCAGAGCTACCTGCTCGCCGGGCAGGCGCCGAACACCTCCGGTGCGGCAGTCGGTGCCACGATGCCACCTACCGAGGCCATCAAGATGGCCGTCGTCGTGCTCACCGTGGCACCGATCGTCGCGGTCTACCCGTTCATCCAGCGGCACTTCGTCAAGGGCGTCCTGATCGGCGCCATCAAGGGCTGACCGGTCAGGCGAGCCTGATCTGCCGGGTGATCGTCGGATCGGTGATCTCGGCGTCCTTGACCAGCAGCATCGCCTTGCTGAGGATGACGGCGAGCAGGCCGTCACCCTCGAACGGCAGGAACTGCTGCTCGCCGAGCCGACCCGCGCCGCGGTCGGGCACGATGCACAGGTAGGTGTCGTTCGGGCTCATCAGGATGTTGCCCGACCCCAGGTGGATCCGGTACGTGCGCAGGTCACCGTCGACCACCAGGAACCGGCCGTCGATGCGGGCCCGCTGCCCCACCGCGAGCCGGGGCAACAGCCGCGCCAGCAGGTCGCGGCGGGTCTCGGCCGTCGCTGACAACTCGCCGAAACTGTACGACGACCAGTAGTCCCGGAATCGGCCCTGCGGGCCGCCGTCGGACCAGGTCGGATCGTTGCCGACGCTGGCCACCCCGACGAACAGGTCGACGTCGCGCATGATCTCGCTGAACACCAGCGGCGGGATCTGGTCGAGCGGCAGCGGGTCACCGGGCCGGGCATTCGTCCACCGCCCCGCCGAGTAGCCGCCACCGTCGGCGTGCGACCAGTTCTGCGCGGCGGTGATCGGGTAGAAGCGCACCTGGTCGGTGACGAGCCGCAGGTAAGAGCCGCTCTCGGTGGTGTCGGCGCCGTACTCGTCGCCGATCCCCTCCACCCAGTACTCGGCGCGCAGACCCCAGCCGGGCAGTTCCCGGAAGGTCGGCGGGTACGAGTCGTCGACCATCAGCCGGAGGCGGTCGGTCCAGCCCCGGATCGCGGCCAGCGCGTGGAACTGGTGCTGACGCAGGATGTGCCCGGCGAACCGGTTGGAGTAGGTGCCGGTGGTCTCCTCGGCCGGGGTGAGCAGGTAGACCTCCCGGTGGGCCTGCTTGAACGGCTGGACGACCCGGTGCCGCTCCAGCCACTCCCGCCAGCCGACCACCTCCGGCACCGGCCGACCGATCGGGTGCCAGATCCGCACCTGCGCCTCGTCGGCAACGCTGACCGGGGTGTCGTCCACTGTGCGCAGAGCGCCGTCGGCCCACCCGCACGGCACCCCGTCGACAAACCAGAGCAACCGGCGGGCCAGCGCGCCGACCAGCGGATGATCCAGGTAACGCTGCCGCCACACGCCGAAGGTCCAGGTGCGTTGGGCCAGGAACAGCCCGTCGAGCCGGGCCGTCTGCGCGGCCAGCATCCCGCTGACCTCCTTGGCCAGGCCCTTCAGCTCGGCCAGTTGCGCCGGGTGGTCCCGGCGTACCGTGGCCGGTGGGCTCTTCACCTGACGGCCGGACTCGTTGATCCAGGCCAGGGTGACGTTGGTGCCGGCGATCAGCAGTTCGGCCCGGCAGCCGCCGAGGGTCACCTCGTGCCGGCCCACCCCGGTCAGGCCGTAGTCCGGGACGGCCAACTCCTCGATTTCGTCCCGCCCGATGCCCATTGCCGCCGCGCGGGCGTCGAGCGCCTTGTCGAGCTCGTTGCGGGTGCCCTTGTAGGTGACCCGGGTGGACAGTCGGGCAAGCTGCGCCAGGGCCGCCTCCCCGTCGAGGCGGCCGAGCACTCCGACCGCCGCATTGGCCACCTTCGGGCAGGCCGGGCCGATGCCGGGCAGTCGACGCAGCATGGCCTCGACCAGGCCACCGATCAGGCGTACCTGCTCGGGGCCTGGGCCGGTGCGTTCGACCAGCCAGAGCAGGCCCCGCAGCAGGTCCGCGTTTATCGGAGCCGGCGGGCGTTGCGGCGTCCGCGCGGCGGCGGCCAGCCACCGGTCGAGGACCTGCCTGGCCTCGGCCGGGTCGACCGGGGCGAGCAGTCGGGACGCTTCGGTCGACCACCCGGCCAAAGGCCGGGGGGTGGTCGCGGTGCTGGCATGGGCGACCAGCCGCTGCCAGACCGGGTCGAGGGTGGGCAGCTCGGCCAGGATCTGCTCGGCCCACGGGTCAGCCCGGTCGAGCTGCGGCCCGACCAGCTCGGCGATCAACTGCCGCAGCCGTTGGCTCTCGTCGGACCGGTCGACAAGCACCGCCATCAACTCGGCGGAGAGCGGACCGGCGGCGAGCAGGCTCCGGGCCACCGTCTCCAGCGCGGTCGGTGACAACGAGTACGGCTCCTGCACGGCGTACGCGGCAAGGTCCTGAAGTTGGTCGGGTGCCAGGTCGGTGGGGAGTCGGCGGGACAACTGCCCCATCAGCTCCCGCACCAGCCAGGTCCGGACCGGGTCCTGTCTCACCAGGGTGGCCATGGCCTGCACCAGCCGGGTCACGTCCGGGCGGGACAGCGACCGCAGCGCGGCGCGTACCTCCGGGTTGTCCCGGCAGAACCGGGCATGGGTGTAGAGGTGATCGGCCAGCGCGGTCAGGTCGTTCGCGGCGACCAGGTCACGGACGCGGGTGGCGAGCCCGACGGTGTCGGTGGTGACGGTCATCAGCCACCGACCAGCGCGACGAGCTTGAGGAAGGTGACCTCGGTGTCGCGGCGCAGGTCGACCTCCTCGTCCAACTCCTCCACCTGGCGGTCGCCGACCAGCACCACGAAACCGTTGCGGCCGAACGCCTCCTCGGCCAGGGCGACCTGCCGCGCGGCATCGACCCTGCGGTGCGACCGCTGCACCAGGTCGCCGTTGAGCGCCCGCTCGGTCGAGGTGGGCTGCACCAGCAGCCGGCGGGGTGCCGAGGTGGCCGCGTTGTACTCGGCCACCTCCTGGTGGATCCGCCGCCGGATCAGCTCGCGCAGGGTCAGCCGCTCCTCGAAGATCTGCAAGGCCCATGCCGGGGTACGAGCACCAGCCGTGCTCTCATCCACAAAGGTCACCGTCGCCATACCAGGGGAGCCTAGGTAGGACCCCCGACACTTCCGTCAGTCCAGCGCGAAGGTGGCCGAGGCCCGCCCGGCCGCGTCCGGTACGGCCTCCAGGTAGAGCAGACCGTCGCGGTGCCGGACGTACTGGCCGGGGAAGTTCACCGACTCCAGGGACACCTTCCCCGCATCGGCCAGCCCGGCCCGACGGGTGAACGTGGCGTCCTGCCGGAACAGGTTGGAGCCGTCGTTGCGCTCCACCCAGAGCTGGTGATTGCGGTGCCGCAGGTAGTAGCCGGGATAGTTTGTCGACTCCAACGAGATCGCCCCGGAGTTGGACAGCCCGGCGAGGATCCGGAACTGCGAGTCGGCCAGGTTCGTCACGTTCGGCTCCAACCGGACCCGGAACTCCCAGTGCCGCAGGTAGCGGTCCGGCAGGTCGTGGGCGCGCAGCCGGACCGGGGTGGCACCGTCGGGCACCGGCACCCCGAAGTTCGGCGTACCGTCGGCGTTCCAGTAGACCCGCTGGATCCGGGTACGCCGGTTCGGGTCGCTCAGCGGGTCGTAGCCGTTGCCGAGATACCGCTCGTAGTTGCGGGAGTGGTAGACGATCACGTCGCTGCCGTCCTCGGCGACGGTGAACGAGTTGTGGCCGGGACCCCACTGGCCGGTCCGGGCGTCGCTGGCCAGCACCGGGGTGGCGCGTTTGCTCCAGGACGCCGGGTTGAGCAGGTCGCTGTTGGCCGAGGCGGTGAGCAGTCCGACGGCGTAGCTGGCGTCGGTGGCGCTCGCCGAGTAGGTCATGAACACCCGGCCGTTGCGGATCAGCACCGCCGGTCCCTCGTTCACCCGGTAACCCCGGGTCTCCCAGGCGTACGTGGGGGTGGCGATCAGCGTCGGGGTGCCGGCGTACGTCCACGGGTTGACCGCGCGGGCCAGGTAGATGTTCGAGTTGCTGCCGGCGTACTCGGCCCAGGCCAGGTAACGCTGTCCGTTGTGGACGAACGTGGTCGCGTCGAGGGAGAAGCTGCTGCGCGCCGGCTGGAGCTGCCCCCGCTCGGTCCACGGCCCGTCCAGCGGATTCGCCGCGCTGCTCTCCAGCACGTACGGCCGGATGGCCCAGATGTCGTCGGTCCGCCCGGCGGCGAAGTAGACGTACCACCGGCCGTCGATGAAGTGGATCTCGGGTGCCCAGATGTGCGCGCCCATCTCGCCACTGCCGTGCTTACGCCAGATCACCCGCTCGGGTGCGGTGGCCAGCCCCTGCAATGTGGTGGCGCGGCGCAGCACGATCCGGTCGTACTCGGGCACCGTCGCGGTGAAGTAGTAGTAACCGTCGGTGTGCCGGTGGATGTGCGGGTCGGCGCGCTGCTCGGCCAGCGGATTCGTGAAGACCACGGCGGCGGCCCGCGCCGGCACGCCCGGCCCCACCAACGCGCCGACAGCCGCCATGACCAGGACGGCAAACGCTCCCGTCACCCTCCTGCCGAGCAGCTTCAGTCGCATGTCAACTCGCCTCTCGTCACCGCGACCCGACATCGCGCTAACGCATTGATAGCGCTAACATCAACTCTCGTCAACACAACCCTCACCCTCCCCCTTTGCTCGTTGATCAAGAGGCTCTGGTCGTGAAATCGGACTTCCGGCGACCAAAACCTCTTGATCAACGCAGCAGAGCCGGGGGTGGGGTGGGGGTTACCAGGGGATGGGGCCGGTGTCGTTGAAGAACCTGCCGGTGGGGCCGTCGTCAGGGAGGGTGGCCAGGCGGATCGGGGTTGCTGCGGCCTCCTGGGGCGGTCGGCCATGGAAACCGGTGAAGTCGGTTGCCACCAGGCCGGGGCAGGCAGCGTTGATGAGGATGTTCGTACCGGCGAACTGCCGCGCGTAGTGCACGGTGACGGCATTGAGGAACGACTTCGTCGGCGAGTAGGCCGCCATGATCGGGCCGACGTCGATCGTCGGGTCCGACTGCCAGGTCAAGGAGCCGACACTGCTGGAGATGTTGACGATTCGCGGGGCGGCCGAGCGGCGCAGGATCGGCAGCATCGCGTTGGTCACCCGGATCACGCCGTAGACGTTCGTGTCCACGACCGCGCGGACGACATCGAGGTCCAGCATCGTCGGATCCTGCACCCAACCCGGCCCCGTCTCACCGGAGATTCCGGCGTTGTTGACCAGAACATCGAGGCGTTCGATAAGTGCCGCCGCCTCGGCAACGCTCCGGTCGCTCGTCACGTCCAGCGGTACGGCGAACGCGTCGACCCCGGCGGCGAGCAACTTCGCCACCGCCGCCTCGCCCCGGGCGCGGTCCCGGGCCCCCACCGCCACCCGGTAGCCGCGCGTGCCCAACCCTGCCGCGATCTCGTATCCGAGTCCCTTGTTCGCGCCGGTGACCAGCGCGGTCTTCGTGTCGCTCATGACGCCGATGGTGGCTCGACGATCGGTGGCTCCGTTACACCGAAGCGGTGCCCTGTGATACCCGGCCGGTATCAGCGCAGTATCGTCGATCGGTGGACACGTTGGAGACCCGCGAACTCAGGTACTTCGTCGCGGTCGCCGAGGAACTGCACTTCAGCCGGGCGGCCGAGCGCCTCGGCATCGCTCAGCCACCGCTGTCCCGGGCGATCGCGCAACTCGAACGGCGTCTCGGTGTCACCCTGCTCGACCGTGACCGCCGCAGCGTCACCCTCACCGACGCGGGCCAGGTGTTGCTCGACGAGGCCCGCGCCATCCTCGACGCGACCACGGCAGCGGCCCGCCGCACGCGTCGGGCCGCCTCCACCCCGAACCGCCTCGCCCTGGTGACGAAGGCCGGCGCGAATCACGAACTGTTGCGAAAGCTTCTCGACGCCCACGCCGCCGAACCTGGCGCGGTCGAGGTCGAGGTGCTGCTGTGTCGCATGGGCGAACAGGCGCGGATGCTGCGCGACGGCCGCGCCGACGTCGCCCTCATGCAGCGGCCCTTCGACGACCTCACCGGGCTCGACACCGAGGATCTGCTGACCGAACAGCAGGTCGCCATCCTGCCCGCCGAGCATCCCCTCGCCGCGCGTACGTCGCTGACCGTGGCTGATGTGAGTGACATACCGGAGCTGCCGGTCGCCCGTTGGCCCCGACAGGACGGCACGTACGAGCCCGGCCCGGGTCCCGAGATCCACGACCAGTCCCAGCTGGCGCAACTGATCGCGCTCGGGCACACCGTGGCCGTGCTCTGCGCCTCGTCCCGATCATGGCTGTGGAACGCACACGCTGCCGTCAGCCTGACCGACGCGCCGCACGTCACCACCGTTCTCGCCTGGCTCCCGCACAACCGCTCCCGCGCCGTGGCCGGGCTCGTCCGCACCGCGACCCGACACTTCGTGTCGGCCAGCTGATCAGCCTGCCGACGCAGGAAGGTGCTTCGCGAGGTGGTCGACCACCGCGCGGGCGTCGTCCTCGACGCCGCTGATGAAGGTGGATCGGCGTCGTCGCAGCAGCGGCAGACCCAGGGCGTACAGGCCGGGGCTGTCGAGCACTCCCCCTTCGTGGCGCAGCCGACCCTTCTCGTCGACCACCGGCACGTCGAGCCACCGGTAGTCGGGGCGGAAGCCGGTCGCCCAGACGATCGTGCCCACATCACCGCCGCGCAGGTCGAGGCGTAGCCGGGTCGAGGCAGCGACCGTGGTGGGCGCGAACTCCTCCGGCGGTCCGACTTCGGCGTCCCGGCCGGTGGTACGGGCCCACTCGTCGAAGCCGGCCAGCAGGCGTCGCATCTTCAGGTCGGCGAGCGAGCACACGTTACGCAGCCCGCCCGAGAAGAGCGCAGATCCGTCGCGTACGGCGGCCAGCCGGCCGACCAGTTCGACGCCGAGTCCGGTGAGCGCGTTGAGGTCGAGGGTGCTGCGCTCCGGGGTGCCGACGAGTTGCGGCGACGGCAGTCGACGGGCCCGCGTGAGGTCGTCGACCTCGTCGTACCGCTGGTCCCACACGCCCGAGGCGTCCATCCACCACAGCACGTCGCGTCCCCGGTACACGCGCGGCATTCGCACGTGCTCGCCCGCCGCCAGGATCACCTGGCGGCCGGCGCGTTGCAGCTCCGCCGCGAGTTGCACACCGGTGGCCGAAGCGCCCACCACCAGTACGCCGCCCTCGGCGACGTGATCCGGGCCGCGGTAGTCGAAGGGTGTCAGCTGCGCGACGGAGGTCGGCACCCCGGCACTGATCGCCGGCACCGTCGGTACGTTGCAGGCGCCGCTGGCCAGGACCACCGCCCGACAGCGCAGGTCGCCGCGACTTGTCGAGACGAGATACCCGTCGCCGTCGCGCCGCAACGACTCGACGTTCGTGCCGGTACGCACCGGCGCGGCCGAGGCGACGGCGAAGTGCTCGATGAACTCGACCACCTCGCCCATCGTCAGGTAACCGTCCGGGTCCGGTCCCTGGTAGCTGTGGCCGGGTAGCCGGTTCAGCCAGTTGGGGGTGAGCAGTCGCAGGGAGTCCCACCGCTCGTGCCGCCACGAGTTGGCGATCTCGCCGCGTTCGAGCACGACATGGTCGATCGCCTGCTCGGTGAGGAAGTAGCTCGCCGCCAGGCCGGCGTGCCCGGCCCCGACGACGATCGTGGTGACGTGCTCGATCGCTCGGCCCGCCTCAGGCGACTTCGACCGTGACGTCGGTCGGGTTGGTGAGCGCGTCGAAGACCGCCGATCGCTTCTGCGACTGGGCCACCAACGCCTGGATATCCTCCTTGGAGGCGTCCGCGTCGATGTTGAAGGTGACCTTGATGTCGTTGAAGCCGTTCCGGACGTCGCTGTCGGCACCGAGAATGCCCCGGATGTCGTGGCTGCCCTCGACCGTCGAGGAGACCGAACGCAGCTGGATGCCCCGGTTCTGGGCGACGGACGCCACGCCGGCCGTCAGGCAGCTCGCCAGGCCGACCAGGAGGTACTCGATCGGGGTGATGCCGTTGTCCTCGGCGGCGAAGACCTCGGGGTGGTCGGCGGAGAACTCCGCCCTGGTCTTGTGCGACTGCTCCTGGCCGAGCCCGAAGTATTTCTGAATCGTGGTGGTGCTGTGGACGCCCTTCTCCCACTTCGAGGTTGCGCGCCAGACGAACTGGGCGGCCTCGGGTGCCCCCTTCAGCACCTCCCGCGCGTCGAGCAGTGCCTGCACGTTCACCCCGTTGTCGACACCCGACATGTGATGAATCTCCCCTCGCGCCCGATTTCCTAGAAGACCTATCGAGAAAAACGACAATACACTGGCCTGCCCGGAGTTTGGCTAGCTATCATCGCTCGCATGGCCGCAGCGACCCTGTCGGCCGGCTCGGTCGGCAGCGTCGAGACGCAGCACCTGGACCTGTCGGCCCCGTTGACCCTCGATTGTGGACGCGAGCTGCACCCCGTCCGGGTGGCCTACGAGACGTACGGCACGCTCTCGCCGCAGCGCGACAACGTCATCCTCGTCTGCCACGCGCTCAGCGGTGACGCACACGCGGCGGGCTTCGCCAAGACCCCACCAGCGGCCAGCACCCGGGACGGGTTCGGAGCCGAGGGTCGCGACGGCCCGACCGGCAAGGGCCTCGGCTGGTGGGACGGCATGATCGGCCCCGGCAAGGCCTTCGACACCGACCGCTACTTCGTCATCGCCACGAACCTGATCGGCGGCTGCCGCGGCACGACCGGCCCGTCCTCGACAGACCCGGCCACCGGCCGCCCGTACGGCTCGGATTTCCCGGTCCTCACTGTGGGCGACATGGTCCGCTGCCAGCGTGCCTTCCTCGACGTGCTCGGCATCGAACGGCTCGCGGCGGTGGCCGGCGGCTCACTCGGCGGCATGCAGGCGCTGGAGTGGGCCGTTCGCTACCCCGACCAGGTCGACGCCATCGTGGTGATCGCCTCCACCCACGCGCTGCACCCACAGGGAGTCGCCTGGAACGCGATCGCCCGAGACGCGATCATGCGCGACCCCGCCTGGCGGGGCGGCCACTACTACGGCACCGGCCAGACACCCGACGCCGGCATGGGAGTGGCCCGGATGCTCGGGCACATCACCTACCTGTCGGCGCCCGCGCTCGGCGACAGATTCGGCCGGCGGTTGCAGTTCGCCGACGACATCCGCTACACCCTGCGGGAACCGGAGTTCGAGGTCGAGAACTACCTGCAACACCAGGCGGCGTCGTTCGTCCGACGCTTCGACGCCAACACCTATCTCTACCTGTCCCGCGCATTGACCTACTTCGACCTCGGGCGGGAACACGGCGGCGGGTCCCTCCAGCAGGCGCTGGCCGGCGTCTCGGCCCGTACGCTGCTGATCGCCTTCAGCTCCGACTGGCTCTATCCACCGGCCGCCTCCGCCGAGATCGAGCAGGCGCTGCGCTCCCTCGGCAAGCCGGTCGAGTTCCACCTGATCGAGGCACCCTACGGCCACGACAGCTTCCTGCTGGAGGAAGCACAGCAAACCCCCATCGTCCGTCGCTTCCTGGCCGAGCAGTGAGCCAGCGAGTGTCGGAGAGCAACGAGGAATCCGTGACCCAACAGCCGAAGCGCATCGAGGACGCCCACGAGTTCGGGTTCGAGACCCGGCAACTGCACGCCGGGCAACGCCCGGACCCGAACACGGGCGCGCGGGCAGTGCCGATCTTCCAGACCACCAGCTACGTCTTCGAGGATCCGGAGTCAGCCGCCGCCTACTTCAACCTCCAGGAGTACGGCAACACGTACTCGCGGATCATGAATCCGACCGTCGCGGTGTTCGAGGAACGGATCGCCAACCTCGAAGGCGGCGCAGGTGCGGTGGCCTTCGCAAGCGGGATCGCCGCCCAGGCGGCGGCACTGTTCACCCTGCTGGAGCCGGGCGACCACGTCGTCGCCTCCGCGGCCCTGTACGGCGGCACGGTCAACCAGCTCAAGCACCTGCTGCGCAAGATGAACGTCGAGCTGAGCTGGGTCGACCCCGACGATCCGCAGGCGTGGCGCAAGGCGGTCCGGGCGAACACGAAGGCGTTCTTCGGCGAGACGATCGGCAATCCCGGCGGGAACGTGCTGGACATCGAGACGGTGGCCGGCATCGCCCACGAACACGAGCTACCGCTTGTCGTCGACAACACCTTCGCCACGCCGTACCTCTGCCGGCCCATCGAGTGGGGCGCCGACATCGTGGTCCACTCGGCGACCAAGTTCATCGGCGGTCACGGCACCAGCATCGGTGGTGTGGTCGTGGAGGCCGGCACCTTCAACTGGTCGAACGGCCGGTTCCCGGTCATCGCCGACCCGTCACCGGCCTATCACGGTCTCCAGTTCCACGAGACGTTCGGCACGTACGGCTATCTGATGAAGCTGCGCGCCGAGACGCTGCGGGATCTCGGCGGCGCACTCTCGCCGTTCAACGCGTTCCTGTTCCTCCAGGGCCTGGAGACGTTGTCGCTGCGAATGGAGCGGCACGTAACCAACGCCCGCCGGGTGGCGGCCTTCCTCGAATCGCACCCGCTGGCCTCCAACGTCACCTACCCCGGCCTGCCCGACAGCAGGTACCAGCCGCTTGTGGAGAAGTACCTGCCCCTGGGCCCGGGGGCAGTGTTCTCGTTCGACTGCGCCGGCGGACGCGACGGTGGACAGAACCTGATCCGCGGTGTGACGCTCTGGTCCCACCTCGCCAACGTCGGCGACGCCAAGAGCCTGATCATCCACCCGGCCAGCACCACCCACCGGCAGCTGAGCGACGCCGAACTGCAGGCGGCCGGAGTCGGGCCGGGAACCGTACGACTGTCGGTCGGCACCGAATCCGTCGAGGATCTGATCTGGGACCTGGATCAGGCGTTCGCGCACGTCGCCGCTGCGACCGTGAGGGAGTGACAGGCATGTTCGCAGTCGAGCGGTACCAGGACGTGTCGACCATCCAGCGCGCCCTGCACACGGCGAAGACGATCGCGGTCGTCGGGCTGTCCGGCAATGCGCTGCGGGCCAGCAACTTCGTCGGCTACTACCTGAAGCGGCACGGCTATCGGATGATCCCGGTGAACCCTCGGGAGACCGAGATCCTCGGTGAGCGCAGCTACCCGAGCCTGACCGACGTACCGGTGCCGGTGGACATCGTCAACGTCTTCCGGGCACCCAGCGCCCTGCCGCAGATCGCCCGCGAGGCGGTCGCGATCAAGGCCGGCACGCTGTGGACCCAGTTCGGTGTGATCAACGAGGAGGGTGCCCGCATCGCCGAGGAAGGCGGTCTGACGGTCATCCTGGACCGCTGTCTCAAGGTCGAACACGCCCGCTACGTCGGCCGCATGCACTGGCTCGGCTTCAACACCCAGCGCATCACCGCCGTGCGGGGCGGGCTCCAGTAGCCCACCCCGTCAGGCCGGCGGCCGCTCAGGCCGGCTCAGGCCGTGGCACCGCCGTCGACGGCGATCGACGCGCCACTGATGTGCTGTCCACCGTCGCCGACGAGGTGGCTGACCGTGGCCGCCACGTCGGCCGGGGACCCGTAGCGACCGAGGGCGATCTGGGTGCGCTGGGCGTCGGCAGCGGCGCTGTCCGCCGGGTTCATGTCGGTGTCGGTGGAGCCGGGCAGGATCAGGTTGACGGTGATCCCGCGCGGGCCGAGTTCCCGGGCCAGTGCCCGGGTCAGCCCGTTGACCGCGCTCTTGGTCATCGCGTACGCGCTCACCCCGGGCGCCGCCACCCGGCTGGCGAAGCTGCTGCCGATGTTGACGATCCGCCCACCGGCGCCCATGTGGCGGACCGCCGCCTGGGTGACCAGGTACACCCCGCGCACGTTCACCGCGACCGCCCGGTCGAGGTCTTCGAAGCTGACCGACTCGATCGGCCCGCCGGCGAACACCCCGGCGTTGTTGACCAGGATGTCCAGCCGCCCGAACTCGGCGACGGTCCGCTCGACCGCACCCACGACCGCCGCCGGGTCGGCGCTGTCCGCGCTTATCGACAAACCCCTCCGACCGTACGCCTCGATGTCGGCGACCACGGCCTTCGCGCTCGCCTCGGCGGCGCGGTAGGTGAACGCGACGTTGATGCCGTCCTCGGCCAGCCGGCGCGCGACCGCAGCGCCGATGCCCCGGCTTCCGCCCGTGACCAGTGCAACCCTGTGCGCAGATCGAACCGTCATGGCCGCAATCCTGACAGTCGACTCAGGACGCGAGTCGACCGGGTCGCTGGTTTACTGACCCCGCGATCAGTCGGCGCTTCAGCGGGACAGGCTGGTGTTGAGGCGAGCGGCCTGGCGGGTCAGGTGATCCCGTTCGGGGAGGTTGGGTGCCTTGCGAGCGGCCTCGGCGTACAGGCGCGCCGCCGTCACCAGGTTGCCGTCGCGTTCGTGCAGGTACGCCGCGACGGCTGTGTGCCGGGGCAGCGCCTCGTCCAATGCTGCGAGCGCCACCAGACCGGCGCGTGGACCGTCGGCCTCCCCGACGGCGACCGCCCGGTTGAGTCGTACGACCGGGCTGTCGGTCAGTTGCGCGAGTTCGTCGTACCACTCGACGATCTGCACCCAGTCGGTCTCCTCGGCCGCGCGGGCGTCGGCGTGCAGTGCCGCGATGGCGGCCTGGGCCTGGAACTCGCCCAGCCGGTCCCGTGCCAGCGCCGCCTGCAGGAGCGCGATGCCCTCGGCGATCACGGTGGTGTCCCAGCGGCCCCGGTCCTGCTCGGCGAGCGGCACCAGGCTGCCGTCGGGCGCGGTCCGGCTCGCGCGGCGGGCGTGGTGCAGCAGCATGAGGGCGAGCAGCCCCGCCACCTCGGGATGGTCGATCACCGCCGCGAGTTGCCGGGTCAGTCGGATCGCCTCGGCGGCCAGGTCGACGTCACCCGAGTAGCCCTCGTTGAAGACCAGGTACAGCACGCGCAGCACGGTGGCGACCTCGCCCGGCTGGTCGAACCGCACCGCCGAGACGGTGCGCTTGGCCCGGCTGATGCGCTGCGCCATTGTCGCCTCGGGCACCAGGTACGCCTGGGCGATCTGGCGGGTGGTCAGCCCGCCGACCGCGCGCAGCGTGAGCGCGACGGCCGACGACGGCGTCAGCGACGGATGGGCGCAGAGGAAATACAGCGCCAGCGTGTCGTCCACCGAAACGGCGGGCCCGGGTGCCGGTTCCTCGTCGAGGAGGTCCTCCCGTCGGCGGCGCGCGGCGTCCGCCCGGGCCACGTCGAGAAACCGACGCCAGGCCACGGTGATCAGCCAGCGTTGCGGATCCCGTGGCGGGTCGGTGGGCCACGTCCGGATCGCCTCGACAAGCGCGTCCTGGACGGCGTCCTCGGCCGCCGCGAAGTCTGCTCCGCGGCGGACGAGGGCCCCGAGCACGCCCGGAATGAGGCTCCGGAGCAGTGCTTCGTCCATCAGGTCACTGCGTGATGGTGGGCGGCGCGGCCAGGAACGGGCGCACCTCCAGCCATTCGTGGATCGGCTTGCCGCCCGCCCCCGGCGCGGCCGACAACTCCCCGGCCAACTCGATGGCCCGTTCGTAACTGTCGACGTCGATGATCATCCAGCCGGCGATGAGATCCTTGGTCTCGGCGAACGGACCGTCGGTGACCGGCGGACGGCCCTCCCCGTCGTACCGGACGAAGGTCCCCTCCGGGGCGAGCGCCTGGCCGTCGACGAACTCGCCCGTCGCCTCCAGCCGGGCCGCGAAGTCGCTCATGTACTGCATGTGGGCCGAGATCTCCTCCGGCGTCCACTGGTCCATGGGCACGTCGTTTACCGCAGCCGGCGCACCACGGTAGTGCTTGAGCAGCAGATACTTTGCCATGCTGGTTCTCCTCGATGCCTGTACGACCCATTCTGGCCGCTTCCACCCAGGGGACGGAGCCAACCACCGGATCTCGACATACCCGCTACCAGCGATTGCGTGCTTCCTCGGCCCAACCGACCAGACCGTCCAGGTCGACCCGCTCACCATCATCGGTCGTCGCCCAGCCGGTGAAGTGCCCGAAGCACTGGTGTGTCTCGTTGGCGAGCACACCGAGGTTGGTCCGGGCCACCTTCTCGTGGAAGGGGTGGAACCGCACGTCCACCCGCTGGCCGCTGATCCGCCACGGCCGCAGCCAGTCGGCGCGGTCGTACTCCCAGCGCAACTCGTCGCCGATCTTGTGCAGCCGGCCGTCGACGAAGAGGCCGTTCTCGGTCGAGCCGGTGCCGTCGGTCCACCGGCCGCCGAGTTGGATGGCCCGACCCGGGCCGCTGCCGGCGGCCCAGTTCCAGCGGATCGCGTACGGCCACCGCCCACGCCCGTGATCCAGGACGGCGAACGAGTCGGCCTCGTCGACCACGTACGGCACCCCGCCGACCCGCAGTGTGCCGTGCACCGGGCGACCGACGTCCTTGACCGTGTACTGGAACCGGCGGCTGCTCCAGGGCACCACCACGCCGAGCGACTCGTGCCCCAGCGGCACCACCAGATCGACCTCGATGTCTGCGGCGGTGGCCCGGATCGTGGTGCCCGTCGCCGACTGGTCGATGTCGATCGAGATCCCAGCGCCGCGGGCCCGCACCTCACCCGCCCCGCTGACCGGCGGGAAGACGGTGCCGCGCGCGAACGGGACCACCACACCACGGTCGATCTCGACATTCGTCGTACGGTCGAGCACGTAGAGGCTGTGCACCCCGGCGTAGTCCAGCGACGAGGCGACCAGGCCGACGATGTGGCTCGGGGTGACGATCCCCCAGTACTCCCAGCGCTTGTTGCGGCCCCAGCCACGCAGGTTCGCCCGGTGTACGGGACGGCGGCTCCACCCCACCGCGTCAGGCCGGAGCCGCCCGTTGGCCAGACACAGGTCGACCGGTTCGGTGATCTCCTTCTCGTGCGTCACGACGCGAGCGTAGCCACTGCTCATCGCCTTGCCCCTGCACCGGCCCTCCGACGGGCTCAGCGGTCTCGCCGGGGTTGCTGTCCCCGAGGTTCGACGGGCAACTGATCCTGGATGAGGCGCATGACGCGCCGTTGGGCCTGGTTCATGTTCTCGGTCGCGACCACACCGACGACATCGGCGCTCACCCGACTGCCGCCGATGTCCGGGAACGTCCCGTAGTTGACGGCGATGAACGTCTTGAGCTCGGTGGCCGCACGATCGGCGAGCGTGACGATCTCGTCCTCCGACGCCTCGGCGGGCAGTTCGAGGATCGCCGTGTTGATGCTTTTCAACTCTTCGGGCACGCCTTCGAGGACCGCG
The DNA here is from genome assembly GCF_016863515.1 of Micromonospora gifhornensis. GTDB lineage: Bacteria > Actinomycetota > Actinomycetes > Mycobacteriales > Micromonosporaceae > Micromonospora > Micromonospora gifhornensis. Next base: position 60,689 of record NZ_BOPA01000005.1, on the reverse strand, counting down.
ACGAGAGCGACCATGTCCTCCCGAGGCATCAGGTGGGACAAGATGATCGCTACGTCACGTGACGCGGGGTCGCGCCCCAGTGTCTCCATGGCAACAAGCGCTTCGGTTGACAGGTCCGGCGAGACGCCGAGGCGGATCAGCTCGTCGATCTCGGTGCGGATGCGTTCGAGCCTGCCGATCGTGGTGTCCAGTTCCGCCCGCAGCCCGTGCAGCGACTCCTGGCCGTACTCCTCCGATGCGAGCATGCGCGCCACGTCGTCCAGAGCGAACCCGAGACCGCTGAGCCGGCTGATGCGCAGCGCGAGAATGAGATGCCGCGCGCCGTACTGCTTGTAACCGTTCGTCAGGCGCTCCGGTTCGGGAAGCAGCCCGATGTCATGCCAGTGGCGGATCGACCGCAGGGTGACCCCTGCCAGGTCCGCGAGTTGCCGGGTGCTCCACGCCACGATCAGCCCTCTGCTTCCGCTACCGGATTCAGCCTGTCCAACGACCGGAAGGCGGGGACGCAGAGCGCGACGATGACGGTCAGCACGATGACGACCGCGAGCCCGATGCCGGCCGTCTCCAGCCCGCGACCCGAGGCGATCGCGGCGATGGGAGCCGCGGTGAGCGCGGGAGCGGCGAGCATGAGCGCATTCTGTACGCCGAGCACCCGTCCGCGCAGTTGGTCTGGGGTCGCCTCGATGGTCGCCACCCCCAACACCGCCGACATGGGACCGTTCGTCAATCCGATGAACACGGCCGCGGCGAGCACCAGCCACGGCGCTGCCAGCAGACCGATCACGGTGAACCCGATGCCGATGCCGACCATCCCGATCACGAACCAGGTACGACGCGACACCTTGCCCACTGTCGCCGCGTAGATGGCGGCGCTGACCAGGCTGCCGACGGCGATGCCCATCGCGGCGAAACCACTGAACTCGGGCAGGCTCTCGCTCGTGAAATAGGCGGGCATGATCGTGGTCTGCAACGCCACGATCACCGCGATGAGCACCGCCGACAGCACGCTCACCCCCAGCACCAGCCGATGCCCCAGCAGGAACCGCCACCCGGCCACAAGATCAGAGACCACCGTACGCACACCTGCCCGCGCGGCATCCCCGTCCGGCCGGTTGACTTCTCCCACCCTCGACGACATCGCGAACGACAGCAACGCCGCGGCAACACTCATCCCCGCCGTGATGAACAAGGTGGCCGAACTCACCCCGACCAGCCACACCAGCAACCCGCCCAGCCCGGGGCCGATCAGCACCAGCGCACCCGCCAACGCCTCGCGTACGCCGACCAGCCGCTCCAACGCGCCCGGCTTACCCCCGTCGAGTTCGACGAGCCGGGGCAGCAATGTCTCCCGCGCCGTCATCCCCGGCATGTCACCGAACGAGCCAAGCACGCCCAGCACGATGAACCACGTCAGGTTCAACCCCCACAGGGCGTCCACGACCGGCACCGCCGCAACCGACACCGCCGACAGCACATCGCTGACAATCGACACGGTCCGCCGGTTGACCAGGTCCACGATCACCCCGGCCAGCACGCCGACGACCGCAGCGACAGCGGCGGTCACCGAGGCAAGAATCCCGGCCGCGAGAATGTCGCCGGTCTGCGCAAGCACCAGCAGCGGAAACAGGACCGACGCGACCCCGTTCCCCAGCAGAGACAGGCTGTACGACCCCAGATAAGCCCACGTGCTTCGACCCATGCCCCGAGGACACACCATGCCGCCACGGCACAGTCAAGCCCTGACCACCGTTACCGCCGCCACACACCCACCAGCAGCGCTGGGCACCTCTTTCGAGGCCTTGCCGGAAGGATCAGAGGCGGCACCAGAAGCACGCCGGCCGCGCTACTGCCTCACTGCTGTACAAGATCGAAAGGCCGTCTCCGACTAGCGGAAACGGCCTTCGAACTGGGTGGAGCTGAGGGGATTTGAACCCCTGACCCCCTCGATGCGAACGAGGTGCGCTACCGGTCTGCGCCACAGCCCCTCCGCCGGCGAACCGGCGTCGGTCCCACCCGGCTGTCACCGGGCGGGCCGGCGCCAAGGCTAACAGGTCGACCACCTCCACCGCGAACCGCCCCGCCCAGCCGCCCCCGCCTCCGCTTCAGGGTGGTCGCGCAAGTTCGGCGATGTTGCGGTGTCCGCACCAGCCGGATACCGCAACATCGGCGAAATGGAGTCGGGCCCGGGGAACGCCCGTCGGGACGGGGGGCGGGCCGGTCAGGCGGAGTGGGAGCCTCGGCCGGCTTCGTAGGGGCGTCCGCGGAGGCCGCCGGTGCGGCGGTAGGAGACCGAGCCGCCGTTGGCGGCGGGTGGCAGGTCGGCGGGGCGGTCCAGGCCCATGGCGGCCCGCCGGACGGCTTCCCGCTGGGCAGCCAGGCGGCGTTGGGCCTCGCGTCGGGCGGCGGCGCGGCGGGCCTGCTCGCGGCGTACCTCGGCTTGGCGGGCGGCGAGCCAGGCGGCCTCGCGGGCGCGGGCCCGGCGGCGGCGCTGGTCGGCGAGCGCACGGGCCCGCAGGTGTACGACGTACACCAGCAGGAGGGTGGCGGTGACCGCGAAGCTGATCCAGAAGCCGGGGCCGACCACTGCCACGCCGACCAGTTCGACGGCGTTGAGCAGGAACAGCGCGGCGAGCACCCGGCGGCGGCGGTAGATGACAGGGGTGTGCGGGCGACGCCGGTCGGGGCGGCGGCGGGACCGCCCTGCGGCGGACGGCACGGACCGCAGTCGGCTCGGCCGACCGGAGCGACGACCCGGCTCGCCGGAGCGAGGGGGCGACGAGTCCGTCAACTCGGCGGCGCGGCGGCGCGGCGCGGGTGGTCCGGAGACCGGGGCGGCGAGTTCCCCCGAGGCGGAATCCTCGCTGAGCGTGACGACCAGGGCGCGGGGCGCGTTGACAGGGCGGCGTCCCGGGACAGTGCGACGACGCCGGCGGCGTTGGAGCACCCGCGCCGTCGACTGCGCCCGCTCCGCCACCAGCCGCTCGGCGGCGTCGTACCGGCGAACCAACGCCGGAGCGAGGGCGAGCAGACCGGCGGCGGCGAGGACGGCGAGGAGCACCGAGGTCGGCACCCTCACCCCTCCCGTCACCAGATTCGAAGCAACCGCCGACCGACCGCAGAATCTTTCACCGAACGGCGTCGGCGACGTGAAACGTGCGGAGCGGGCAGCGCCTGCCGCAGCTTGCAGTTACTTGAGGTTACGGGTCAGCGTCGCCGGAACCACCGCGCCGCGCCGATCCTGCACGTGGGACGCCTCACGGCGTGATCATGGCGTACGGGCACGTAGCCGGTGCCAGCGGGCCAGCAGCCCACCCTCGGCGGCGACTTCCTCACTGGTCATCGCGTATCCGATGTGGTCGCGCCAGGCGCCGTCGATGTGCATGTAGCGCGGGTGGTACGCCTCCTCGCGGAAGCCCAGCTTCTCCACCACCCGGCGCGACGGCCGGTTCTCCGGCCGGATGTTGACCTCCACCCGGTGCAGCCCACCCGGGCCGAAGGCGTGGTCGACGACGAGGGCCAACGCGGTCGGGATCACGCCCCGGCCGGCGACCCGGCGGTCCACCCAGTAGCCGACGTAGCCGGAGCAGAACGCGCGGCGCACGATGTTGCCCACGTTGATGTGCCCGACCAGACGCTCCTCGCCGTCGGCGTAGAGGCAGACCGCGAACGGCATGCCCTCACCGGTACGCGCCGATCGCCGCTGGTCCCGGTACACCCATCGGAAGGTGGCCGGCGAGTTCAGCTGGTCCCAGTCACCGCCCAGCGACGACTCCCAGGGGGCCAGCCACTCACGGTTGGCGCAGCGCACCTCCGACCAGGCCATCGCGTCGGAGCGCCGGTACGGCCGCAGGGTCACCGGACCGTCGGTGAGTACCGCCGGCCAGCCGGGTGCCTGTCGGAACCGCACCTGTCCTCCACGTTGCAGCGTCAGCGGCGGCGGTCGAGCAGCAGCACGTCCACCGTGGAGCCAGCGGCGGCGGCGGTCACCCGCTCGCCGAGTACGAGAAGTCCGTTCGCCTCTGCCAGGCCGGAGAGGGTGAACGGGCCGCCATTGAGCGGTTGGACAGTGTAACCCCCGCCTCGCCGCTCGGCGACGTGCGCGGGCCGGAACTCGCGCAGCCCGGCGGGTGAGGAGACGGTCTCCAGCAGGTGTGCCCGCACGCTGGGACGGAAGACCGGTTCGGCGCCTGCGAGCAGGTTGATCGCCGGACGGGCCAGCACCTCGAAGCCGATCATCGCGGCACCCGGGTCGCCGGGCAGGCAGACCACCGGCACTTCCTCGGCGCCGACGGTGCCGAACCCGAGCGCGGTGCCGGGGTAGAGCGCCACGTCGGTGAAGGTGACCGGGCCGGCCCGGTTGCCCTCCCGGCGGGACAGGATGCGACGGACCATGTCACCCGGCCCGGTGCCGGTGCCGCCGGTGGTGATGATCAGGTCGGCCCGCAGCGTCTGGTCCTCCAGCAGGCCGCGCAGCCCTTCCGGGTCGTCGTCGCAGATGCCCACCCGGTACGCCAGCGCGCCCGCCTCCGCCGCGGCGGCGGTCAACGCGTGCGAGTTGGCGTCCACCACCTGACCGGGCTGGCTGCCCCGGCCCACGTCGACAAGTTCGTCGCCGGTGGCCACGATCACCACCCGAGGGCTGGGGCGGACCACCACGTGCCCGATGCCGGTGGCGGCGAGCACCGCCACCAACGCCGGCGAGACGTACGTGCCGGAGCGGGCGAGCACCGCACCGGCGGCCACCTCCTCGCCGGTGCGGCGTACCCCGTACCCCCGTTTGGGGACGCGGAAGATCTCCACCGCCGCCATGCCCTGGTCGGTCCATTCCACCGGCACCACCACGTCGGCGGCGATCGGCAGCGGCGCACCGGCGGCGACCGAGAAGCACGAGCCCGGGGTGAGGCGGACCGGACGCCAACTGGCCGCGCCGAGGTCACCGACCACATTGAGCCGTACGGTGCGGCCGGCGACCCCGCCCGACTGGGCCGGGACGTAGATCGTGCCCCGGCCCCCGCCGGCGATGTCCTCCCAGCGCGCGGCGTACCCGTCCACGGCCGCCTGGTCGAAGGCCGGGAACGAGTGCGGCGCGACGACGTCCTCGGCGAGGACGTTGCCGTACGCCTGGGTGAGGTCGAGGTCGAGTGGAGGCAGCGCGCGTAACCTGCGCAGCACACTGCCCAGGTAGTCGGCGAGCGGCGTCAACCCGTTTTCGGCCGCCTCGGCGTCGGCCGTCGCGGTCATGTATCCCGACCGCCCGACGCGTCGGAGTTGACGAATTCGGCAAGCCACTTGCGGAACTCGCTGCCCAGGTCCTCGCGCTCGGCGGCGATCTGCACCACGGTCTGGAGGTAGCCCAGCGGCATGCCGGTGTCGTAGCGGGTGCCCCGGTAGACGATCGCGTGCACCGGGGTGCCCTCGGTCCGCAGCAGTTCCATCGCGTCGGTCAGCTGGATCTCGCCGCCGCTGCCCGGCTGGGTACGCCGGATGGCATCGAAGATCCTGCCGGGCAGGACGTAGCGGCCCAGTACGGCCAGGTTGCTCGGCGCCTCTTCCGGTGTCGGCTTCTCGACCATGCCGGTGACCTTCACGACCTCGCCGATGTCTGTCAGCTCGGCCTCCGCCGGCTCGACCGAGGCGATGCCGTACCGCTTGGTCTCGGCCGGGTCGACCTCGAAGAAGGCCAGCACCACCCCGCCGGTACGGGCCTGAAGCTCCAGCATGGCCGGCAGGAGCGGTTCGGAGGGCTTGACGAACTCGTCGCCCAGCAGCACTGCGAAGGGCTCGTCTCCGACGTGCGACTCGGCGTACCCGACGGCGTGGCCGAGACCCAGCTGCTCGGGCTGCCGGCAGGTGTAGATGGCCGCCAGTTCTTCGGTCCGCTTGACGGCGGCCAGCAGGTCAGGTTTTTCCGCGAGCCGCTCCTCCAGGTCGGGCCGGCGGTCGAAGTGGTCGACCATCGATGTCTTGCCGCGGCCGGTGATCAGCAGAATGTCGCCGATGCCGGCCTGAGCGGCCTCCTCGACGATGTACTGCAACACCGGACGGTCGACGACCGGCAACAGTTCCTTGGGAACCGCCTTGGTGGCCGGCAGGAACCGGGTCGCCAGGCCCGCAGCCGGGATCACGGCCTTGACAGCACGGGGGCGACCGGCGGCGGCCGCTGAGGGGTTCGCTGAGTGCTCCGACATGTCGCGAGACTATCGGCCACGGCCGCACCTCGGCGGGTGAGGACCGGAAGACGCGCCGCCCACCCGACCGGTTCAGCCGGTGCAGGGCACAACCGTCTCAGGCGGACTCGTCGCGTTCGGCCGGGGCACCGGTGGCGTCGACAGGACCAGCCCGGGGCAGGCCGTCGATCGGGCTGCTCGTCACGGCCGACACCGGCATCTCCCGGGTGGGAGGCGCCGCGTGGGCGGCCCGTACACCTGTGCCGCCGTCGCCCGGGTCGGTGATCCGACTCGTGTCCTGCGCCACCCGCCAGGTGTCCCGGCCGGCCGACTTGGCGGCGTAGAGCGCCTCGTCCGCCGCTTCCAGCACCCGCAGTCCGGTCTCGGCGTGATCGGGATAGACGGCGATGCCGATGGAAACGGTGAACCCGATGGACTCCTGCACGCCCGCGTGCCCCAACACGGCGACCGGTGTGTTGCGGGTCGCCGCGCCGAGCCGCTCGGCGACGATCGTGGCACCTCGGGCGTCGGTCTCCGGCAGCAGCACCACGAACTCCTCCCCACCCTGGCGGAAGGCGAGGTCCACCTCGCGGATCTCGCCGCGGACCCGGCGGGCGAACTCGGCCAGCACGGTGTCGCCGGCCGCATGCCCGTACGTGTCGTTGATCTTCTTGAACCGGTCGAGGTCGAGGACGAGGACACTGACCATCCGACCGAACCGGTTGGCCCGCTCCACCTCACGACGCAGCGACTCACGCAGGTAGCGGTAGTTCCACAGGCCGGTCAGCGGGTCGGTGAGCGACAGCCGTTGCGCCTCCTCGTGGACGCGTACGTTGTCGACCGCCACCGCCACGTGCCCGGCGAAGGTCTGCAGCGTCGCCAGGTCGTCGTCGTCGAACTCCTCCCCGCCGAGTCGGTCGTAGAGCGCGAGCACCCCCAACGGCCGGGCCGACGCTGCACCCTCCTCCCCGCAGCGGCTGTCCGCGGTTCTGCCGGCCTCGGGGGCGGCGAACGGCACCGCGATGTACGTCCCGCACCTCGGCTCGCCGGGCGACGCGGCGGCGGTCTCCATCCGTCCCCGGCAGGGCTGGCCGGTGGCCGCGACCGCACCGACCACGCTGCTGCCCAGCGGCACCTGCGGCGTCCCGGTGCCGGCCCAGTACTCGTCGAGGCCCTCGGTGCACTGCGCGACGAGCATCCCGCCCGGCTCGGTGAGCAGGACGGCACCGGCCCGGGCCCCGGTCGCCGCGAGTGCGCTGTGCAGGATCACCCGCAGGATCCGTTGCAGGTCGTGCGTACTGGCCAGGGTGTCGCCGAGCACGGCGAGGTGGCCACGCAGCTGGTCCCGACTGCTGGCCAGCGCCGCCAGGTAGCCGCCGGTCTCCCGGGTCATCCGGTTGAACGCCTCGGCCAGCCGGCCGATCTCGTCGCCGCTGCGTACCGGCACCCGGGCGGTGAGGTCACCGGCGGCGACCCGGTCCACCGCGCCGGCCAGTTCCACGAGCGGCCGGGTGGTCACCCGGGCCAGCCGCCACGCCACCGCCACGCCCAGCAGGGCCGCCAGCAGCACGACGGCGATCAGCACCGGGTACAGCCCGGGCGGCTGGTCGCTGGGCACCGACAGCACCAGTGGGAGGGGTTGCCCCGGGGCCGGGCCGACCCGCCGCAGGTAGCGCCCGTCGGGGGTACTCGTCACACCTTCCTCGCGCAGCGCGGAGGCGGCGGCCAGGACCGCCTCGGCACCGCCGTCGGACTCGGTGGAGTGGGCCACCGTGAGGGTGGGGGCGGCACCGTCGAGCAGGGTCACCGCGACCCCGGTCACCGCCGCCAGTCGGGCGACGAGCATCGGGTCGACAGGCTGCGCGGCGGTGACCGTGCCCAGCGCCGCGCCGCTGATGTCGTGCAACTCGACCCGAACCGCGAGCGCGGCGACCGGCCCGGTGGGCCGGGCATGGTCGCCGCAGTCCCGCCAGGGGGCCGGCGGAGCGTTCGGGGTGGCCACGATGATCTGTCCGGTCACGTCGGTGACCTGCACGGCTGCGGCGAGGCCCCGCCCGACCACCTGGGTGGCGGCACCCCGGTGGTCGGCGGTCAGGGCGACGGCGTCCGCGGCGGCCCGCAACTGCTGGCAGAGAGCGTCGATCGAGGTACGCGCGGCAGCAGCGGCCACCGCCAGCCGTTCCGTGGCGCGGCTACGGTCCACCGCCGTCACGGTCGAGGCGACGAAGACGGCCCCGAACAGGATCGGGCCGAACGCCACGGCCAGGAAGGCTGCTGTCAACCGCCCGCGTAGCGTCAACACTTCCCCCCGGAAGTTGCGCGACCGTTGCCTGCGATGCTGACACAGAGCAACCGCAAGACGAGCGTTGCGTGAGGAGTGTTGCGTGCCGGAATTTGCGGAAGACGCGGAAGTGACGCATGACGCGAAGCGAGCGGTGCGGGTCGAGCTGCTCGCCCGCCGTCGGGCCCTGACCGAAACCGAGCGCCACGCGGCTGCGGCGCGCGTCCAGGACGAGCTGGCTGCCCTGGTACGCCGACTGCGGCCGACCCGGGTCGCCGCGTACGTGCCGGTCGGCAGCGAGCCCGGCGGAGCGCAACTGCCGGCGGTGCTCGCCGCCGCCCTGCCGGTCGGGGCGCAGTTGCTGCTGCCGGTCCTGCGCGACGATCTGGATCTGGACTGGGCCGCCTGGGCCGGGCCGCAGGCGCTCGTGGCCGCCGGCCGGGGCATCCGGGAACCGGCCACGACCCGGCTCGGGCTGGCCGCGATCGCCGCCGCCGACCTGGTCGTCGTGCCCGCCCTCGCGGTGGACCGCCGAGGCGTACGCCTGGGCCGGGGTGGCGGCTCGTACGACCGGGCGCTGGCAAGGGTGCCGGCGAACGTCCTGACGGTGACGCCGCTGTACGACGGGGAACTGCTCGACACCCTCCCGGCCGAACGTCACGACCGGCCGGTACGCGCGGTCGTCACCCCGACCGGTGGTCTGATCCCGCTCGACACCCTCTCGGGTGTCGTGACCCACACGTCCGCTGGACGAACCGGGCCCCCATGACGCACCATTGGCACTCGAACACGTCGAGTGCCAACCCGGCCGTATCAGATCCGGAGGAGAACGTGCCCACCTACCAGTACGCCTGCACCGCGTGCGGTCACCAGCTCGAGGCGGTGCAGTCCTTCTCTGACGAGCCGCTGACCGAGTGCCCCGCGTGCGAGGGGCGACTGCGGAAGATGTTCAACTCCGTCGGCATCGTCTTCAAGGGCTCCGGCTTCTACCGCACCGACTCCCGCTCGTCCGGCTCGGAGAGCACGTCGAGCAGCACCACTACCAAGTCCAGCGGGTCCGACTCGTCCTCCTCCGGCACGAGCACGCCGTCGAGCCCGTCGAGCAGCTCGTCGTCCGGTTCGACCGGCGGTTCGTCGAGCGGTTCCTCCGGCGGTGGCAAGGCACCGGCTGCCGCCAGCACCTCCTGAGTCGGCCGGTCGCCGACGCGTCAGTCCCAGTGCGGCGGGCGTTCGGCAAGCAACCGGTCGTCGTTGTCGCCGGTTCGCTCGCCCCACCCCTGGTCGGTGTCGTCGGCGGTCTGCTCGGGCAGCACCGTGAAGTCGTCGCCCAGGTCGACCACCCGGTCGTCGTCGCCCCGGCTGCGGGGTTCCTGCGTCATCACGAGGCGCAAGGTTAGCCGCTGCGCAGCTGCCACCGCGACGTGGTCGTCTCGCCGACGTGCCCGCCACCTCGGGCGATGACGGGCACGCCACCGACGCCTGGGCGGTGACCGCCGCGCTGATCGAGTCTCGACCCCGGCACGGCGGGGCGGCCTGACCGTCTTCGGGCGGTGTGGTTGGTAGCGTCGGACGGCGTGACGACCTCCCGACCCGGCCCGACCTCCGACGAGCCGTGGCGTCGACCCGAGTCCGACGACGGGGCCACGTCCGGCGAGCCGACGCCGCCGCGACCGACGCCGGGTGGCGGGCCGGTCGGCTATCCGGGGCCACCACCGACCGTCGCGCCGCCGACCGGCTGGCGGCCACCGGTGCACCTGCGGGTCAACCCGCCCCGACAGTTGCCGCCGCAGGACATGACCGCCCTCGACGCGCAGGAACAGCGGGCGCAGCGGGTGACCTGGGGGGTGGGCGCGGTCGCCGGCGTGGTCCTCGTGGCGCTGGTCTGCCTGCTCTGCACCCGGGCGCTGTTCTGACGCGAACCCGGATTCCCGCACCCGGGCGCTGCTACTCGAAGGTGTTGCCCCAGACCATCTCGGCGCCGGAGTGCCCGGTGAGCCAGACGTAGATCAGCGCGGCCACCCCGAGCCCCAGCACCAGCACGGACAACACCGGGGCAGCCCAGTCGGGCAGCTTCGGCAGCCGGTCGTGACGGCCGGTCGCCACCAGCAACAGCGCCACCGTCACGGCCAGTCCCAGGGTGATCCAGAACAGCACGTCGCCGTACTCGGCATGCTCGTTGATCTTGTCGAGGATCTCGCCGGAGAAGCCGCGCGCGATCTGCCGCTCCTGCAACGCCTCGCCGGACTGCACGCTGACCCACGCGGTGATCGGGGCCACCACCGCCAGCGCCGCCACCGCCCAGTCCAGGCGGGCCCGGAACCGGGGCAGCGCGACGTACGCGAGGGCGAGCAGCACCAGCAGCGGTACGAAGACCACCACCGCGTGCACCACCAACACGTGCAGGGGTAGACCCAGCGCCTTCTCGAACATCGACACCTCCGGCTTGATGATCGTGGCTGTCAGCGTACGGCGCGTCGGATCGCCCGCCCATCGCCCTGCTGGTTCACACGCCGCGCAGATCCGCACGGTTCAACCGCCCGGCTGATCAACCGCCCGACGGCGGGGGCCGGCGTCTGGTTGTCGCGCAGAGTTCAGCGTGTTGTCATTGACGCATGCCAACCGGTGAGGAACTGCTCCGGTCGAAGGGCCTGCGGGTCACCCGGCCCCGCCTCGCCGTGCTCGACGTCCTGGCCGGCGGCGGTCACCTCGAGGTGGACGAGATCACCCGCCAGGTACGGCAACGCCTCGACTCGGTCTCCACCCAGGCGATCTACGACGTGCTGGGGGCGCTCTCCCGCGCCGGCCTGTCCCGCCGGATCGAGCCGGCCGGCAGCCCGGCCCGGTACGAGGCCCGAGTGGGCGACAACCACCATCACGTGGTGTGCCGTGGCTGTGGCGAGATCGCCGACATCGACTGCGCCGTCGGCGACGCCCCCTGCCTCGACTCCGGGACCGCCCACGGTTTCCAGGTCGACGAGGCGGAGGTCACCTTCTGGGGTCTCTGCCCCACCTGCCAGACCCGTCGTGCCATTGATCACTGACCGTGCGTTGAAGCGGTGACCAGGTGCCGTGGCAGGCTTGGATGATGGAGTCTGCCGACGCCGGCCTGTTCGGTCCCGGATCCGTGTCGTGGAAGCTGCACGCCGAGCCGATTCTGTTCGTCGCCGGTCTGCGCTCGCTCTACCTTCAGGCGCTGCACCCTCGGGCGATGGCCGGGGTGGCGCAGAACAGCAACTACCGCCAGGACGCCTGGGGACGCCTGATCCGCACCGCCAACTACGTCGGGACCGCCCTCTACGGCACCACCGCCGAGGCGGAGGAGGCCGGTCGGCGGCTACGCCGGCTGCACGCCCGGATGACTGCTGTCGACCCGGCCACCGGTGAGCGGTTCCGCATCGACGAGCCGGACCTGCTCCGCTGGGTGCACGTCACCGAGGTGGAATCGTTCCTCGACACCGGCCGCCGTGCCGGTGTGCCGCTGGACGCCGCCGAGGTGGACACCTACTACACCGAGCAGCGTCGGGTCGCCGCCCTGGTGGGGCTGGACCCGCAGACGGTGCCGGGCACCGCCGCCGAGGTCGCCGAGTACTACCGGCAGGTCCGACCCGAGCTGCGGATGACCCGGGAGGCCGCCGAGACCGCACTGTTCCTGACCGCCCCACCGCTGCCGTGGAAGCTCAGCCTGCCCGCCCGCATCGGGCTCAACCTGAGCCCGGCACGGTGGGCGTACCTGGGGATCGCCGGCACCGCGCTGGCCCTGCTGCCCGCCTGGGCCCGGCGGCTCTACGGCGGGCTGGGCCTGCCGACCACCGCGCTCTCGGCCGACGTGACGGTACGCACGCTGCGGCTCGCCCTCACCGCGCTGCCCCGCGACTGGCGGGAAGGCCCGATGCGCCGCGCCGCCGAGGAGCGATACGCCAGCCTGGCCAGCACCGCCCCCACCGCCTGACCAGCCCTCACCGCCTGACCCGCCCTCACCGGTTAAGCGGCGTCCGGGACGGCTCAGTCCTGCTCGGTGGGGGGTGCGGCGGGGCGGTCGACCGCGGCCCACGGCTCCTTGCCCGGCAACGTCGCGCCCGCGGGGCAGGTGCGGCGGTAGTCGCACCAGGCGCAGCGCGGGCCCGGTGTGGTGGGGAAGGCCTCGTCCGGGTCACCGCCGTCGGCGACGGTCCGCTCGGCGGCCATGATGTCGCGGGCGGTCTCCTCCGCCCGGGACACCTGCCGGGCCAGCGACTCGACGGTGTGGTCGTGCGCCGCTACTGTGCCGCTGGGCAGGTGGTGCAGCTCGACCCGTCGGCACGGTCGGCGGAAGACCCGCTCGGCCGCGTACGCGTAGAGGGCCAACGCCTGCGAGCCTCGGGCATCGTCGGCGTCCAGCCCGGTGCGGCCGGTCTTGTAGTCGACGATGACCAGTTCGGGGCCGTCGCTGCCGGCCCGCCCGTCGATCCGGTCGGCGCGGCCGTTGAAGGCCAGCACCCCGGTCTTGACCGCCACCACCCGCTCCACGCCGACCGGCTCGTCGGCCGGGTCGAGCCCGTCGACGTACGCCTCCAGCCAGCCCAGGGCCCGGCGGTAGACCTCGCGTTCCTGCTCGTCGTCGCGGTAGCCGTCGCGCACCCAGGTGCCCTTGAGCAGGGTGGGAAGCACCTCGGGGCGACGACGGTCGACGGGCAGCGCGTACCAGTTCTTCAGGGCGGTGTGCACGCTGGCGCCGAGGGAGTTGTGCGCCCACGGCGGGCCCTTCGGCGGGGCGGGCCGGTCGACGTACGTGTAGCGGTAACGACGGGGGCAGTCCGCGTACGCGCCGAGCTTGCTCGGGGTGCAGACGAACAGCCGCTCCGGCATGCCGTCGAAGCCGAGTTGCTCCGGCTGCGCGTCGCGCGGTCGGGGCGCACGCCCACCGGCGGCGGGTCGTCCGGCAGGTCGTCCGGTCGGGGAGGGTCGTCGCACGCCTGCGATCCTGCCATCCACCCCCGACACTGCGCCCGACCGGTCAGCGCGTGGCGGTGAAGTCCGCCACGAACGCGAAGATCGCGTCCGCGATGAGCTGCACGGCGATCGCCGCCAGCAGCAGGCCGGCGATGCGGGTGAGCACCTCGATGCCGCCGGGCCGCAACACCTTGACGATGCCGCCGGAGAAGCGCAGCACGATCCAGACGGTAAGCATCACCGCGACGATGGCGGTGGCGATGGCCATGTAGTCCGCCGCCACGTCGGCCTGCTGGACGAAGAGCATGGTGGCCACGATCGCGCCGGGGCCGGCCAGCAGCGGCGTACCCAGCGGCACCAGGGCGATGTTGGAGGTGGCCTGCTTGGTCGGATCGTCGGTCTTGCCGGTCAACAGCTCCAGCGCGACAAGCACCAGCAGCAGTCCACCTGCCGCCTGCAACGCCGGCAGGTCGACGTGCAGGTACGCGAGCAGGGTCTGCCCCGCGACCGCGAAGACCACGATCACGCCGAGGGCGAGCGCGACCGCCTGCCAGGCGGCCCGGTTGCGCTCCCGCGCCGCCAGCGGGCTGGTCAGGGCGAGGAAGATCGGCATCATGCCCGGCGGGTCGACGATGACCAGCAGGGTCACGAAGACCTCGCCGAAGAGCTTGAGATCCACCTGGTCACCGTAGCGGTGCGGCCGGGCCCGAGATCAGCCGGACGCGACCTCGACCACCCCGGACGACTCGGCGACGATCCGTTCGTACGCCTCGGGGTCGGTGGTGAAGGCCCCCAGCTGAACCGTCTTGTGCGTGCCGTGGAAGTCCGACGAGCCCGTCACCAACAGACCCAGGTCGGCGGCGAGGCCGCGCACGTGCTCCCGCTCGGCGGGCGAATGGTCCTCGTGATCGGCTTCCAGGCCGGCCAGACCGGCCGCCGCCAGCTCGGCGATCAGCTCGTCCGGCACGATCCGGCCACGCCGGGTGGCCCTCGGGTGGGCGAAGACCGGCACCCCTCCGGCCGCCCGGACCAGCCGGACGGCCCGGAAGACGTCGATGTCCTCCTTGGGCAGCCGGTACCGCTCCCCCAGCCAGTCGGGGCCGAACGCCTCGCTGGTGGTGGCGACCAGGCCGGCCCGGATCAGCGCCTGCGCGATGTGCGGCCGGCCGACCGTCCCACCGCCCGCCCCGGCCAGGATCTCCGGCCAGCTGACGTCGATGCCGTCGGCCCGGAGCCGGGCCACGATGCGTTCCCCACGCTGAAGCCGGGCCGCGCGCACCCGGGCCAGTTCCGCGACCAGTTCCGGCGCGTCCGGGTCGAAGAGGTACGCCAACAGGTGCAGCGGCAGCGACGGCTCGACACCGCTCCAGCGGCAGGACAGCTCGGCACCTCGAACCAGGCGCAGCCCGGCCGGCAGGGCCTGCAGCGCCGGCTCCCATCCCGCGGTGGTGTCGTGATCGGTGATGGCCACGACATCGAGCCCCGCCTCGGCGGCGGCACGAACCAGCTGCGGCGGGCTGAGCGTGCCGTCGCTGGCGGTGGAGTGGGTGTGCAGGTCGATCCCGGGCAGCATCGCCCGAGGCTACCGGCTTCAGCCGCCCTGGCTGACCACCACGGGCGGCTGGTCGGCGGGCAGGCCGGTGAGGGCGATCAGGGTCGGTGAACCGCCCTTGGCCGCCCGATCGACGTCCACCCGGGTCAGGCGGTCGACGGTGTCGGCGTGGTAGTAGGCGGTGCTCGGCGTACTCCACGCCACGGCACCACTGATCGCCGGGCCGGCGACCACGGGCTTGACCGACCGGTCCAGCCGGGCCAGGTCGACCAGCAGCGCCTTGTCCCCGTCCGCGAAGCGTCCGTTGGCCAGCAGCCAACGCCCGTCCGGCGACACCGCACCCCGGCCGTCCCCGTCCAGGCTCGGCCCGCACGCCGGGCCGGTCGGGGCGAGCCCGCCGGCCGGGTCGAGCAGCGTCAGGCAGGTCTCCGTGCCGGTGACGACCTCACCGACCAGCCGACCGTCGGGCAGGGCACCGAAGATGCGACTGGTCGACCGGTCGGTGCCCGGTTCGAACACCCCGGGATGCAGGCGCCACAGCGCATGGCCCGGGCGGTCGGGTGCCAGCCGTACCAGCACGGCACCGTCGACGATCCGCAGCGGCATCGCCTCGGCCGGCACCTCGGCACGGGCGGCAGGGGACAACTCGCCGTTGACGATCCGCGCGCTGGCCAACACCGAACCCTGTTTCCAGGCGACCTGGTGGCCTTGCGCGTCCACCACGATCTCGTCGGCACCGGCGAGCAGCACCTGCACCGCACCGGTGGGCGTCACCGCCCAGAGGAAACGGCCGGCCAGTCCCGGCGCGCTGACAGCCAGCCAGCCGCGATCGTCGGCGAGGCGGTGGGCCCGCTCGATCCGGCCGGCACCGGCGGCAGTCACCCGGCGGCCCTGCGCGGTGGCGATCGTTGTGCCCAGCACCAGGTCGACCTCGACGAACGGGGTGCCGGCCTCCGGGCTGGGTGCCGGGACGGTCGGCGTCACCGTCAACTCGGGCGGCTGGTCACGCTCACCGATCACCACCCTGGTGCCGTTCGGTGGAGGCTCCTGGCCGAGTTGCGTCGCGCCGGCACTGACCAGAACGATCGCCACTGCGGCGAAGCTCATCCCGGTCACGGCGCGACGACGCTGGATCCGCTTCGCTCGCCGGATCACGGCGTCCGCCGGATCGGCGACGGTCGCATGCGGCATCGCGGCCCGCCGGGACAACTCCTCCCGGACGGCCCGTTCCAGCCCGTCCTGCTCCACGTTCATTTGACGATCCGGAGCCCCGCTCGGGTTGTCACGATCTCCAGGAACGGCGTTCATCGCCGTTCCCCCGCCAGGGCACCGTCCGGCTTCGCGGCGGCGGCCGGGGCCTGCGCGGACCCCGCGACGGCCGTCCGCTGCGCAGCCATCTCCGGCGCGCCCTCGGACCGGTCCTGCCGATGTGCGGCGATCGCCGGGTCGGACTGACCGGCCGCATCCGGGACACCTGTCGGAGTCGCCGGTGCCGGCATCGCGGGCGCCGGGGTGGCGGGACGGGTCTGCCGGGCCGGAAGCGGCTGGTCGGTCCGCGGCGCGGCGGTCGACCGCCGGGGCGGGTCCACGCTCGACGACGCCGCGCCCGGCAGCGTGAAGGCTTCGTCCGCGCCGATCCGGCGGCGCAGGGTGGCCAGCGCGCGGAAGGTCTGGCTCTTGACCGTGCCCGTCGAGATGTTGAGCAGGGCGGCGGTCTGCGACTCCGACAGGTCCTCGTAGAAGCGCAGCACCAGCACGGCACGCTGGCGGGCGGGCAGCGCCCGCAGGTGCCGCCAGAGCACATCCCGGTCCAGTTGCTGCTCGATCTCGTCGACGCCGGGCCGTTCGGGCAGCACCTCGGTGGGTCGCTCGCCGTGCCAACGACGCCGCCACCAACTCGTCGACGTGTTGACCATCACACGCCGGGCGTACGGCTCGATCGCCTCGATGCCGCCGAGGCGCTTCCAGGCCAGGTACGTCTTGGTCAGCGCGGTCTGTAACAGGTCCTCCGCGGTGCCCCAGTCTCCGGTCAGCAGGTACGCGGTCCGCAGCAGGGCGCTGGAACGGGCCGTGACGAAGTCACGGAACTCGTCCTCCAGCGGATCACTGCTGGCCACGCGCCACCTCCCGTACCGGGCTCTGCGGGCAGCCTGCCACGGCCGGACCAGCAGGTCGAGGGCGGAAGATGTGCTTTAGCTCCGATTTTCGGTCAGGAACCGTCAGGCACCGTCGTCAGCCTTGGCCTCGTCCTGCTCCTTGCCCAACCGCGCCTCGACCGCCTGCGGCTCGTACATCTCCTCGACCACGCGCAGGTAGAGCTCATTGGGGTTGGGCAGGTTCTTGACCTCGCGCAGCGCCTGCTCCTGACCGGCCGACTCCAGCACGAACGTGCCGTAGTTGAGCGCGCGGCCGGCCGGCGACTGCTCGTACTTCATGTCGGTGACCCGGGTCAGCGGCATCATGGCGACCTTGCGGGTGATGATGCCGTTGACCACCATGACCCGTTTGTTGGTCAGGATGAACCGGTCGTACCACCAGTCGGCGACCTTCCAGGCCACCCAGCCCATCACCGCGAACCAGAGCAGCACGGCGACCGTGGTGAGCGCCCCGACGTCCTGCCCGGCGAGGAAGCCGGAGAGGTAGCCGAGCACGAAGGTCGCGGCGACACCGACGACGATCGGCGTGGCGAGGTGGACCCAGTGCCGCTTCCACTCGCCCCGGTAGCGCTCGGTGGGGAAGAGATAGCGGGCGACCAGCGAGCTGGGCTCGTCTTCCAGTGGCAGGACCCGGCGTGGGGTCATGCCACTGGCGTCGGCGCGCAGCCCTGCCAGCTCGTCCTCGGAGATCTGAGGCGGCTGGTAGCCCGCCTCGGGGTCCCGCACCCAGGCCCGCCCCGACCGGTCGTCGTCGACGTAGTCGGGCCCCGGGCCGTAGCCGGCGTCGTCCGAGAAGAACGGGCCGTCGGAGGAGTAGGGGTCGGGGCGCGAACCGGGGCCGCGGCCCGGACCGTCATCGGGGTCGATCCGGGGAATCGGCTCGGTGTCCTGTTCCCGACGGGCCCGATCAGGGTCGTCGGGATCGAAGGGCGGGCCGGAGGGGCTTCCCATCGGCGGCTAGGCGACCAGGCTGGTGAAGAAGTCGCCGAAGCCCTGTGCGATGTCCATGATGCCGCCACCGAGCGACTTGAACACGTCCGCAGCAGAATTTGGCCGGTAGGCGACAAAGAAGATCAAGAATGCGATTCCGGCCCAGGTGAGGACCTTCTTGACCATGGCGGGCCATCCTCTCGCGCGGCGCCGGGTCCCATTACCGCAGCGGCACCCAGAGTATCAGCGTGGTGTCTTACCGTGAATATCTGCGTCCGTTCTCCGACATTCCGGGGGGCTTGTCAAGCCTTCCCGTGCAGGTAGGGAGACGGTGCGCCGTACACGAGCTCGGTTGGCGTCCACTCCACCAGGTCGTGCAACACCACGTCCTCGGCAAGCAGATGTCCCGCGCTCGCGGGCCAGGCTATCGCATACAGCCACAATCCCCGAGCCTCGCCGGCGTACGCGCTTCGATCCGTCAGGGAATTGATCAACCACAGTGGAGTGGGGTGACCGGCCACCTTGATGCCGGCCCGTCCGACATGGCCCGGATGACCGGGGCCGGGCTCGGTCAACGCCTCGGCGAGTTCCGGGCCCGCATCGGGACCCGGCACCCCGGCGTACCGGGCACCCAGCCCCACCCCGGGCTCCTCGGCCACGAACACCAGGTCGGCGGGCCCACCACCGAGCGGTTCCGGACCGGCGCAGGCGACCGCGGTGGCACGTACGCCGAGCCGGTCGTCGCCGGCCCACGCCACGCCGGTGGTGGTCCAGCCCGGCGGCAACGGCCACGGGCACCAGAGCGGCACCGCCGGTTGCCCTGTCTGCGCGGCCTGGATCCGGTCGACCACGCTCGCCACGATCTCGGCACCGATGTTCTCGGGTACGTGCAGCGGAGCGACCGGGCCGCAGTCGGGGCAGCGCGACTCCGCGTGCATCAGGTCCGGCGGCCGCACGGACCCACCGCATCTCGGACAACTCACCGCAACAGTCACGTCTCCACCGTCACCCGCCCGCCGCCCGCCGTCAAGCGGAGCGGCGCCATTGCCGGCGGCGATGTCGCCATTCGGCGCGGCGCGCCGGTCAGTCCGGTGGCGGGCCGGCGTGGGCTCGGATCCACGCGTGCATGGCGATCCCGCTCGCCACGCCGGCGTTGATGGAGCGGGTGGAGCCGTACTGGGCGATGGAGAAGAGTTGGTCGCAGGCGGCACGGGCCGCGTCCGACAGGCCCGGTCCCTCCTGACCGAACAGCAGGACGCACCGGCGCGGCAACGTGCTGCTCTCCAGCGGACGAGAGCCGGGCAGGTTGTCGATCCCGACCAGCGGCAGGTCGTGCTGCCCCGCCCAGGCGACGAAGTCGTCGATCGACTCGTGATGGCGTACGTGTTGATAGCGATCGGTCACCATGGCGCCTCGCCGGTTCCACCGCCGTCGGCCCACGATGTGCACCTCGGCCGCGAGGAAGGCGTTGGCGTTGCGCACCACCGTGCCGATGTTCATGTCGTGCTGCCAGTTCTCGATCGCCACGTGGAAGTCGTGCCGACGCAGATCAAGATCGGCGACCACCGCCTCGCGCCGCCAGTAGCGGTAGCGGTCGACCACGTTGCGCCGGTCGCCCTCGGCGAGCAGCTGCGGGTCGTAGCGGGGGTCGTCCGGCGGATCCCCCTGCCAGGGACCCACGCCGACCTCGTACTGCTCATCGGTCACGGTCAGGCAGGGTACGCCCCTTGCCGGTCGGCACCGACGGGCGCACGAGGTCAGCGAAGCGCGAGGGCGCCACCGATTCGGTCCAGGAGGCGACGGTCGACCGGAGCCAGCGTGCCGTCCGGCGGTACGGCGGACCCGGCGCGGCACACCCGGGCCGCCACCGACTGCACCCACTGCCGGTAGGCCGCCGAGTCGGCGAGGTCGGCCCGACGGTCGAGGATCCGGACGACCGCCCGGCAGGCCGCGAGCACGTCCACCAGGTCGGCGGGTCGCGGTTGCGGTTGCGGTGCGCTCGCCTCTTCGTGTCGGGTGTAGATCGCGGCCACCACGGCACGGACCAGGTCGCTGTCGAAGGCGCGTCCGGCCGCCACCGCCTCCAGGCCGGCGAGCCCGGCCGCCACGCCCGGGTACGGCCGCCCGGGACCAGGTTGGGTGGCGACCGCGATCACCCGGCCGGGTAGACCGGTGATCAGATCCCACTCGGTGGCGGAGTAGCCCGTCGCGGCGGGGAACACGTTCGGGTGGTCGGCCTGCGGCGGCCCGCCGGGGGCCGGCCGGCTCACGCCCGCACTCCGCATCGCGCCATGCCGTCAGGAGGCGTCGCCGTACTGGACCCGGGATCCGCCGGCCCTCCGCCACGCCTGCCGCCGACCCGAGGCACCTCGGCGCCGCGTCTGCCGACCCGCTCGCTGCGCTCGCTCATGGCGCGACCTCCGGCGTCAGCATATGCGCCGCGTCGCTGGTCAGGGGCCGTCAACCGGAAATCGGCGCGGGTGGCGAAACCGGCGCGGTGCGGCTGGACGGAAACCAGCGCGGCAGGCGGTAGCGGAGGAGAAAGGCATCCGGGCCCGGGTGGCCGCCAACGGGCTCGCGGCAACTGGTCCGCCGCGGCGAAGAAGGCCATCAACCGGGGCCGGACGCAATGAGCGGCGGGGCCCTCCCCGGCACCCGCCGCCCACGCTCTGATGGCTCAAGATTCTGCCGTACGCCCATCCCACTGCACAGAGACCGAGGTCACATTTATATTTTTGTTACATTACTCTGCGTTATCAAACGTCCCCTTCCAGGCGATCTCTGCAGGTCGCATAGGTGCCCGTCAACGCCCAAGTTACCGTTCCGTAGCACGATTGAAGCCGGTCCTAATTGGAAACGCTCCCATCACCCGCCGTCACGCAAATGCGACATGCATTTGCGCGCAGGCGGTGCCACCATAAACCGGAGATGATCGATGTGTGCTAAAGCTCCAGCGCTGCGGCCCTCGGCCCGGTTTCGGGGATGCCCCGACGGGAATGCGACAGGGTGGCGCGAAGTTCCACCAGACGTAGCTGTTCCGCGTGATCGGAGAGATTCAGATGGCAACCGTCGAGCTGACCACCGCTAACTTCGACCAGGTAACTGAGAGCGATGGCATCGTCCTGGTCGACTTCTGGGCCGACTGGTGTGGCCCCTGCAAGCGGTTCGCTCCGGTATACGAGCGCTCGTCCGACAAGCACTCCGACATCACCTTCGGCAAGGTCGACACCGAGGCGCAGCAGGAGATCGCGGCCAAGTTCGACATCCGCTCCATTCCCACGATCATGGCGATCCGCGACGGCGTGATCGTCTTCGCCCAGCCGGGCGCGCTGCCCGAGTCGGCGCTGGAGAACCTGATCGAGCAGGTCCGGGCGCTGGACATGGACGACGTCCGCAAGAAGCTCGCCGAGCACAACCACTGACGACGCAGGACGCATGAGTGGTGGCCGGGGCCGTGAGGTCCCGGCCACCGCCGTCTCCGGCCGCCGTCGCGGTCGCGTACCGGTCCCGGCGTGCCACTTGCGGGCCTGTCGTACGTGTGTTCGAATGACTGTCATGCGCTGGGAGAACCTCACCGCTCCCCCGGTCGAGGGAGTCCCCGGACAGGCAGCGCCAGCGACTCCACCCCTGCCGCTGGCGCTGCCTGGCGCGGTCGTCCGCACCTTCGACACTCCGGGTTTCGCCGGCATGACGTTCTACGAGGTGCGCGCCAGATCGATCCTGAACAAGGTGCCGGGCACCTCCCGCGTCCCGTTCGAGTGGACGGTGAATCCGTACCGGGGTTGCAGCCACGCATGTTTGTACTGCTTCGCCAGGAAGACCCACACATATCTGGACTTCGACGCGGGAGCGGACTTCGACCGGCAGGTGATCGTCAAGGTCAACGCGGGTGAGCTGCTGCGCCGCGAGTTGGCCGCACCGCGATGGCGTGGCGCGCACGTGGCGATGGGCACCAACGTCGACTGTTACCAGCGGGCCGAGGGGCGATACCGGCTCATGCCGTCGATCATCGAGGCGCTGCGGGACTTCGCCAACCCGTTCTCGATCCTGACCAAGGGCACTCTGATCGTGCGTGACCTGCCCCTGCTCCGGCAGGCGGCGCAGGTTGCCCGGGTCGGGGTGTCGTTCTCGGTGGGCTTCGTCGACGAGCGACTGTGGCGCTCGGTCGAGCCGGGCACCCCGAGCCCGCAGCGACGGCTCGACGCCGTACGCCAGTTCACCGACGCCGGCTTCGAGGTCGGGGTGCTGATGGCACCGATCCTGCCCGGCCTCAGCGACGACGACGAGTCCATCGACGCCACCGTCGCGGCGATCGCCGCCGCCGGGGCGGCCAGCGTGACACCGTTGCCGCTGCACCTGCGACCCGGCGCCCGCGAGTGGTACGCCCAGTGGCTCGCTCGGGAACATCCCCACCTGGTCCCCCGCTACCGGGAGCTCTACCGGTCCGGTGCCTACGCGCCGCAGCCCTACCAGCGGGAGCTGACCGCCCGGGTACGCGTCGCCGCCCGGCGACACGGCCTGCACCGGCCCGATCGGGGTGAGCACCGCCAGGTGCCGGCCTCGCCGGCCCCCGCACCCGAGCAGCTCACCCTGCTCTAGCAGGGTGTCGGCCCGGACGTCCGCACCGCATCCGCCGGACTACAGTCGATGTGTGCGCTCCCCCAGCCAGATCCTCGCCGAATCCGCCGTGATCGCCGTCGTCGGCGCCTCCCGTGACCCGGACAAGACGGCCCACAGCGTGCCGGCGGCGATGCAACGGCAGGGCTGGCGGATCATCCCGGTCAACCCGTTCGCCGACGAACTGTTCGGCGAGCCGGCGTACCGCACGCTCGCCGACATCCCGCACCCGGTCGACCTGGTGAACGTGTTCCGGCCAGCGGAGGACGCCGTCGAGGTGGTCCGGCAGGCGGTGGCGATCGGTGCCCCGGCGGTCTGGTTGCAGCAGGACATCGTCTCCGCGCAGGCCCGCCAGATCGCCGAGCAGGCCGGGATCGACTACGTCGAGAACCGCTGCATCGCCGTCGAGCGGGCGTTGGCCGGCCTGACCCGGCTGGGCTGAGCCGCCCAGGCACCGCCGACCCGTCAGGAGCAGCCGACCCGCCCGGAACAGAGGCCGGTGCGGGCAGTCCACCGAACCGCTGTGAAAGCTCTCCGGTGCAGGTAGCGTCCCGACATGGGGGCGTCATCCGACGGCTACCGGCAGCGAGCGGCGGACGGAGGAGATCAGCGTGAGTCAACCGCCAGAGCCGGATCAGCCGCCATCGCCGTACGAGCCGCCGCCGTCGCCGTACGGGCAGCCGCAGTACGGGCCACCCGGCGAGACCGGGCAGCCCCCGTACGGGCAGTACGGCGAGCCGTACCCGGGTCAACCCGCGTACGGGCAGCCGTCGTACGAGCAGCCGGGCCAGCCGCCGCACGGCCAGCAGTGGGGACAGCAGCCCCCGTACACCCCGCAGGTGCCGTACGGCCAGTACGGCCCACCGTCACCGCCGGGAGGCGGTGGGGGCGGTGGGGGCACCAACGTGCTCGCCATCCTGTCGCTGGTCTTCGCGTTCGTCTTCGCGCCCGCCGGCATCGTCCTCGGCCATCTGGCCAAGCGGCAGGTACGCACCAGCGGTGAGCAGGGCGAGCAACTCGCCAACTGGGGCCTGATCCTCAGCTACATCTTCACCGGTCTCTACCTGCTGGCCTGCTGTGGCTGGCTGGCGCTGGCGCTCTGGGCCGGCTCGGACAGTCAGTACACCTGACCCGACTCAGCGGAACTCGGCCTCGCGCACAGAGTTGCCGCCATCCACCACCAGCATCTGCCCGGTGATGTACGACGCCGCCGGCGAGCAGAGGAAGGTGATCGCGGCGGCCACCTCGTCCGGCGTACCGGGTCGTCCCACCGGTGTGCCCAGACCCTGTTTGATCTCGGCCATCGTCGACGCTGCGGTGTGGATGGTGCCCGGTGCCACCGCGTTCACCGTCACCCCGTCGGCGATCATCTCCATCGCCAGGGCCCGGGTCAGCCCCACCACCCCCGCCTTGGCTGCCGCGTACGCCGCCTCGGTGGGCAGCGCGTTGACCGGCCCGGCGGTCGCGGCCAGATTCACGATCCGGCCCCAGCCCCGCTCGGCCATCCCGCCGATGAAGGCCCGGCTGCACAGGAAGGCGGTGGTGAGATTGCGGTCGATCTCGCCCTGCCACTCCTCGTAGCTGAGCTGGGAGACCGGGCGCAGCACCTCGGGGGAGGCGCGGCTGGCCAACCCCGCGTTGTTGACCAGGACCTCCACGTCACCGAGCTGCTCGGCCACGGCGTCGGCCAACGCACCGACCTCCGACTCGTCGGTGAGGTCGGCGACGAAGCCGGTCACCCCGAGTTCACCGGCCCGGTCGTGGATGCGCCGGGTGGTGGAGACGATCGCCACCCGGGCCCCCAGGTCGGTCAGCCGCCGGGCGGTGGCGTACCCGATGCCGTCGGGACTGCCGGCACCAGTGACCAGGGCGACCTTGCCGTCCAACCGCATGGTCACCGGCTCGGGCAGCACGGCCGGCGCGTCGGTGCCCTCCATGCCGGCCGTCACGGCGGCGCGGGTCCGTCGGGCCACACCTGGTCGGCTGTTGTCCCGTCGCGGCCTGCTGCCGGACCGGTCCGCCGCTCGCGCGTCAATCCCCATGCCGAGATCCTGCCCTGCGTCACCGCCTCGGGCAACGCGGCACCCGGGGACACTGTCCGGCGAGTCCTCGCCCGGGCTGGCTACGCTGACTGCCCGATACCGCGATGGAAGTGAGCCGATGACACAGCCCGCGTCCGGCGGCTGGCCCGACCCCTCGGCCGGCCAGCCCTCCAGCCCGCCGGTCGACCCCACTCTGCCGACGAGTCCGCCGCCCGTACCGTCCCAGCCCGCCGGGTACGACCCCTACCAACCCGCCGACCCGTACGGTGGCATGAAGTCCGACCTCGGCACGCCGCCGGCTCCCGCCCCGTACCCGCCGGCCGGTTACCCGCCCCAGCCCGGCTACGGATATCCGCAGCCGGGGTACGGCTACCCACCGCCGCAGCCGACGAACTCGTTGGCCATCGTCGCCCTGGTGCTCTCCCTGATCGGCATCGGTTCGTGCATCACCGCGCCGATCGGCGCGATCATGGGGCACGTCGCCATGCGTCAGATCCGTGAGCGGGGCGAGGGCGGTGAGGGCATGGCGAAGGCCGCCATCATCGTCGGCTGGATCCTCACCGCTTTCCTCGCGCTGGCGGTCGCCGTCTACGTGATCCTGATCATCTTCGCGATCTCCAGTTCGTCCACGGTCTAGACGGCGCGGGCCCGCCGGCGGCAAGGTCGAGCGGGCCCCGACCGGCGGGCGTCACGGTAACCTCATCCGGTGATCGGCGTGAATGGATCTGTGCGGGACACCGACCGTCGGCTGGTGGTGGTCACCGGAGCCAGTGCCGGCATCGGGCTGGCCGCCGCCATCGAGCTGGCGCGCCGCGGCGACCGGTTGGTGCTGGTCGGCCGCGATCCGTCCCGGCTACGCACCGCCGCCGCCGAGGTACGCGAGGCCTCCGGCGAACGCCCTGCGGTGTTCCGCGCGGACTTCGCCGTACTCGACGACGTCCGGCAGTTGGCCGAGCAGTTGCGTGCCGCGTACGACCGGATCGACGTGCTGGCCAACAACGCCGGCGCGATCGTGCTCGCGCCGGTCACCACGGTCGACGGCTTCGAACTGTCCATCCAGGCCAACCACCTGGCTCCCTTCCTGCTCGCCAACCTGCTGGCCGACCGGGTCCGCCGGATGGTGGTGACCGCCTCCGGCGCTCATCGCAGTGGCGTACTCGACCCGGACGACCTCAACGCCCCGCTGCGCCGGTACCGCCCGCTCACCGCGTACGGCACCAGCAAGCAGGCGAACATCCTGTTCACCGCGGAGGCGGCCCGGCGGTGGCCGGCGGTCGGCTCGTACTGCTTCCATCCCGGCGTGGTGCGGACCAGATTCGGCAACGAGAGCCGGTTGGTCGCGGTGGGCATGCGCCTGCTTCCGCTGCGCAGTCCGGGCAAGGGCGCGCAGACCCTGGTGTGGCTGGCCAACCAGGACCGGTCCCGCCTGCACGACGGCGGCTACTACTTCGACTGCCGACCCCGCCGGCCGCTGCGCAAGGCGGCCGACCCGCAGCTCGCCGCCCGGCTCTGGACGACCAGCGCCGCCGCAGTCGGTCTGCCCGCCTGACCACCGCAGCATCGGGCGGGGACGACCACGTTGCCGCCGACGGGGTCGCGGGAAGGGCGGGACGTTGGAATACTCCGCCCGTGGTGACCACGGGGGACGTGAGTATCGACGTACTCGACAACGACGAGAAGCTGACCGAGCGGCTGGACGCGGAACTGACCGCGTACAACCGGCGGGCGACCGGCGCCGACGACGAGTCGGGGCTCTGCGTCCGGGTCACCGGGGCCGACGGCGAACTGGTGGCCGGGCTGACCGGGTGGACCTGGGGCGGTTGCGCCGGGATCGACATGGTGTGGGTCCGCGAGGACCGCCGGGGCGAGGGCTGGGGTACGCGGTTGCTGGCGGCAGCCGAGCAGGAGGCCCGACGACGCGGTTGCACCCAGATCTCGGTCGCCTCGTTCTCGTTCCAGGCCCCGGATTTCTACCGGCGGCACGGTTACCTCGACACCGGGCGACGGGAGGGCATCCCGGGCGGTCACGTCGACCACCAGTTCTGGAAGTCGCTTGTCACCGAGTCTGCCGCCGCCGTACGCCTGGTCGCGCTTGTGGAGTTGGCCGGCACGGCGGTCGAGGCCGGGCAACGGTACGAGGATCAGGTGCTCGCGCTGCTGCGTCGGCACGGTGGCCGGGTGGAACGGCGGCTGCGCACCGGCGACGGGCGTACCGAGGTGCACGTCATCCGGTTCGACACCCGGGCCGGGTACACGGCGTTCCTGGCCGACCCGCAGCGGCTCGCGCTACGGGCCGAGCTGGGCGACGCCGCGCCGCAGACCCGGGTGTTGGAGGTCAACGAGGTCTGAGCCGTCAGTCGCGTATCGGTGCCGCGTCCACCGGCACGGCGGTGTTCACCCGGGTCGCCCGGCGGGCGGTACGGGCGCTGCTCAGCACCACCACCGCGACCCCGACGAGCAGCAGCGCCAGGCCGGGCAGGGTCACCGGGTCGGGCAGCTGCCCCAGCCAGGCCCAGCCGAGCAGGGCCGCGCCGGGCGCCTCCAGCAGGATCAACACGCTGACCGTGGTGGCCGAGACCCGCCGCAGCGCATAGCTGAACATCGAGTGGCCGAGCAGTTGGGCGCCGGCCACCAGGGCCAGCACCGCCAGCCAGGTCCCGGTGTCGAAGCCGCCGAGCGGCACCCGGGCGACCAGGCAGATCACCAGCAGGATCAGCGCGCAGACCCCGTAACAGATGGTGGTGTAGGTGGCGGTGCTGACGGTGACCCGGGACCGCTCCCCCAGCGCCGTGTAGATCGCCGCGAACAGTCCACCGACCACCGCCAGCAGATCACCGGTGAAGGCCTGCGCGGACACCGTGAAGTCGGCGCCGGTGGCCAGCACGGCACCGACGACCGCCACACCGATCCCGGCCCACACCCCGGCCGGGAGCCGGCGGCCCTGGGCCCGGGCGATCAGCCCCTGCCAGACCGGTTGGGTGGCGACCAACGCCGTCGCCGCGGCCACCGAGGTGAGCTTCGCGCTCGGCATCCAGGTGGCGAAGTGCGCCGCCAGCGCCACCCCGGACAGCACGCAGAACATGCCCTCGCGCCGCCCGGCACCGGTGACCAACGAGCGGAACTCGGCCCGCCGCCGCAGCACCGCGAACGGGCTCAGCACGCCCACCGCGATCATGTTGCGCCAGAACGCGACAGCCAGCGCGGGCGCGGCGGCGAAGGCGATCAGCGGGGCGGACGACGACACGGCGACGACGGCGAGCGCCAGCGCGCCGGTGGTGAGCAGCTCACGCGGTGGACGATGCGGTTCGAGGGGCACGAGGGGTAATCCTCACACGTCGACGATCGACACGGTCCGTCAGCATTCGGTTACGATCACGCACGTCCTTCGGGACCCTCTTCTCGTGCCGGAGGCACCCCTCCTCATGCCCAGATTCCAGGCAGTGCTGTTCGACTTCTTCGGCACGCTGACCCGTCCGATCCGACGCGGCAGCGGCCACCGTGCCACGGCCGAGCTGCTCGGTTGCCCACCGGACGCCTACATCGACGTGCTCGACCGCACCTTCTACGAACGGGCCAGCGGACGCTTCGGCGACGCCGAGGCGACCCTGCGCTGGGTCTGCGATCAGATCGGCGTACGCCCGTCACCGGAGGCGCTGCGCGCGGCGGTGGCCTGCCGACGGCAGGCGATACGCGCCGACACCCGACTGCGGGCGGACGCCGTGCCGACCCTGCGGGCGCTCCGCGAACGGGGCATGCGCACCGGGCTGATCAGCGACTGCACCCACGAGCTGCCGGCGATCCTGCCGGAACTGGCCGTCGCACCCCTGCTCGACGTGCGGATCTTCTCCATCCAGGCGAAACGCTGCAAGCCGGACCCGTCGCTCTACCTGGCCGCGTGCACCTGGCTGGGCCTGCCACCGTCGGACTGCCTCTACGTCGGCGACGGGGGCAGCCAGGAGCTGACCGGCGCGCAGCAGGCCGGGCTGAGCGCCGTCCGGCTGGCCGCTCCCGATCTGGTCGAGCACCTGGCCTTCAACGTCGACAGCGGCTGGGTCGGCCCGGCGTTGGGCACTCTCGGTGAGGTGGTCCACCTGGTCGACGGCACACCGGTGGCGGTGCCGTCCTGACCGGGTGAGGTCAGCGGCGGCGTACCCGGTGCAGCCGGAACGGCTTCCGCGCGGCCCGGACCGCCGACGTCGGCCGGGGTGGCTCGGCGAGCGAGTCGGCCGGCAACTGCCCGCCGTGCACGACGTCCCCGGCGGGCCTCAGCCGCACCAGCGCACAGTCGTCGGCCGCCCAGCGGGCCACCAGGTCGGCCGTCGTGCCCGGCGCGTTGAGTCGTTTCGCCCCCACCAGCGGGGCCAGCGTGTCCCACTCGTCGGTTCCGGGCAGCACCCGGGACACCCGCGCCCGCCAGGTCACGATCCGGCCGCCGTGGTCACCGCGGAGCGTCACCTGCGCCTCGTCGGCGTCGGCCAGCCCCGGTGCGGCCTGCTCCCCGGGACCACTGACCACGCAGAGCGCACCCTCCAGCGGGACGCACCACAACGCGAGGGCCGGGCCGCCGGACACCGCCACCCAGGCCACCGAGGCCTTCTTCATCGCCTCGTCGACCAGCGGCGTGCTGTTGTGCTCGTCGGTCACCACGGCATCCTCTCGCACCCGGCCCGTCCCGCGCCGCCCGGTCAACCGACGAAGGGCGGAATCAGGATCTCGCCCTTGGCCACCGCCATCACCTGACCGGAGACGGTCGCGCCCAGCACCGTACCGCCGGCCGCGGTGACCGTGCAGGCCAACGACGACGGCCGTCCCATCTCGACGCCCTGCCGGACGGTGTACGACGACCGTTCGTCACCCGGCAACAGACCACTGGCGACCAACCACACCCCCAGCCCGAGCGCCGCCGAGCCGGTCGCCGGATCCTCCGGCACGCCGAGGCCGGGCACGAAGACCCGGGCGTACGCGGTTTGCGCCGCCGCGTCCCAGGAGAAGACGCTGACATGCTCGATTCCGTACCGTCGTGCCGCGAGCGGGTCGACCTGCGCCCGGGCCAACGCCTCGGGGCGTACGGGCAGGAAGGGGAACTCCAGACCGCAGCCGGCCACCCGGGGTGCCGGGCCGACGTGGTCGCCGGCCGCCAGGCCCGCCATCTCCAGCAGCGGCTCGGGATCCAGTTCCGGGCCGAGTGTGGGCATGCCACCGGTAAGCGTCGCGCCGCTGTCGGTCACCTCGATCGGCAACACACCGGCACCGCACTCCTGGGTGACCTGGCCCGGCTCGAACAGACCGCGTCGGCTCGCGGTGACCGCCGCGCCCACACTGGGGTGTCCGGCGAACGGCAGTTCCTCGACCGGCGTGAAGATCCGGGCCCGGTACGTGACGCCGACCTGCGTGGCGGGCAGCACGAAGACGGTCTCCGAAAGGTTGAACTCCCGGGCCAACGCCTGCATCTGCTCGGTGGCCAGCCCTTCGGCACCGAACACCACCGCGAGCGGGTTCCCCGCGTACGGACGAGCGGTGAACACGTCCACGATCTCGTAAGCCAAGGTCGACATGTTGATAAACCCTAGGCGCTTAGGCTGGTGCGCGTGAGCACGCCGACCCGGGTGTACATCGCCCGCCTCGCCGGAGTCGCTGTCTTCGACCCCAACGGTGACCAGGTGGGACGGGTTCGTGACGCGGTGGCACGGCTACGGGCGGGCCAGCGCCCACCCGAGGTGGTGGGACTGGTCGCCGAGATGCCGATGCGGCGGCGCATCTTCCTGTCCATCAACCGGATCACCTCCATCGACGCCGAAGCCGTCGTGCTGGGCAGCGGGACGCTCAACCTGCGCCGGTTCGAGAAACGCCCCAACGAGCTGCTGGTGCTTCAGGAGCTGCTGGACCGCCGGGTGCAGGTCCAGCCGGAGGGCCGGGCGGCGACGGTGGTCGACGTGGCGATGGAGTGCAGCCGAAGCGGCGAATGGTCGCTGGCCCGGGTGGCCGTACGGGAGCAGACCGGCCGTCTCGCCCGCCGGGGCAACCTGCACCAGGTCGAGTGGGACAACGTCCGCGGGCTCAGTGGCGTCGCCGACACCCGTGGCACCGCCAACCTGCTGGCCGTGCTGGAGGACATGCGCCCGCCCGACCTGGCCAACGCGTTGCAGGACCTGCCCGACAGCCGGCGCAACGAGGTCGCGGCAGCCCTGGACGACCAACTGCTGGCCGACGTACTCAGCGAGTTGCCGGAGCGCGACCAGGTCGAGATCCTCGCCGCGCTGGATCGCCAACGGGCGGCCGACGTTCTGGAGGAGATGGACCCGGACGACGCCGCCGACCTGCTCGGCGAGCTGTCGCCGCCGGATCAGGACGTGCTGCTCGACCTGATGGAGCCGGACGAGGCCGATTCGGTGCGGCAGCTGTTGAAGTACACGCCGGGCACCGCCGGCAGCGTGATGACCTCCGAACCGGTCATCCTGCCCCCGGACGCCACTGTCGCGGAGGCCCTCGCCCGGATCCGGGAGCCGCAGCTCTCCCCGGCGGTGGCCGCGCAGGTCTTCGTGGCCCGCGCGCCGATGACCACGCCGACCGGTCGCTACCTGGGGATGGTGCACTTCCAGCGGTTGCTGCGGGAGCCGCCCGCCGACATTCTCGGCGGGGTGGTGGTCAACGACATCGACCCGTTGCGCCCGACCACGCCCCTGCCGGAGATCACCCGCCGGATGGCCACCTACGATCTGGTGGCCATGCCGGTGATCGATCGGAACAATCGGCTGGTGGGCGCGGTCACCGTGGACGACGTGCTGGACCATCTGCTGCCTCGGGACTGGCGGGAGCGGGACGCGGTCATGAGCACCAACGGCGACCCGGCGACGGAGGGCACGGATGTCTGAACAGCGCCGGGCGGAACGACTCGACCTGCCCCGGGAGCCCCGTGGGCTGAAGCTGCCCCGGGTCGACCAGGAGACCTTCGGCCGCTGGGCCGAGGGCATCGCCCGCGGCATGGGTACGGCGAACTTCATCGTCTACATGACGCTTGTCATCACCATGTGGTTCGTCTGGAACACCCTCACCCCGGCGAGCCTGCACTTCGACCCGTACACCTTCACCTTCCTGACCCTGGTGCTGTCCATCCAGGCCTCGTACGCCGCACCGCTGATCCTGCTCGCCCAGAACCGGCAGGCCGACCGCGACCGGGTGGCGTTGGACGAGGACCGTCGCCGGGCCACCATGCAGAAGGCCGACACGGAGTACCTGGCCCGGGAGATCGCGGCACTGCGGATCGCGCTGGGTGAGGTGGCGACGCGGGACTTCGTCCGCTCGGAGCTGTCCCGGTTGGCCGAGGAGCTGGACGAGGCCGCGCAGCGTCGGCAACGGTTGGAGCGCCGGCAGCGGGAGGGTACGACCGTACGGGCCGATGGGGACGGGCTCGACGAACCGCGCGACGAGCTGGATGGTGATCAGCCAAGGGGCGGCCGGCGGGACACCGACGCCCCGCGCCGCCCGGAAACCTGATCGAATCGCTCACAACCACCGCCGCTGGCACCGGTGACGCTGGGCCACCGACGTAACATTGCCGCCATGTCAGCTCCCGTCAGCACCGTCAACGACGCTGTTCAGGCCGCACTGGCCACCGTCAACGACCCGGAGATCCGCCGGCCGATCACCGAACTCGGCATGGTCCGCTCCGCCGAGGTCGGCGAGGACGGTGTGGTCCGGGTCGAGCTGCTGCTCACCGTGGCCGGCTGCCCGCTGAAGGACAAGCTGCGCTCGGACATCACCGCCGCGGTGAGCGCGGTGAGCGGGATCACCGGCGTCGAGATCGAGTTCGGTGTGATGAGCCCGGAGCAGCGCCAGGGTCTCCAGGCCAAGCTGCGGGGCGGCAGCGCCGGCGAGGAGCCGGTCATCCCCTTCGCCCAGCCCGGCTCCCGCACCCGGGTGTACGCGGTGGCCAGCGGCAAGGGCGGCGTGGGCAAGTCCAGCGTGACGGTGAACCTGGCTGCCGCGCTGGCCGCCCGGGGCCTGTCGGTCGGCGTGGTCGACGCGGACATCTACGGACACTCCGTGCCCCGGATGCTCGGCGCGGACGGCCGTCCCACCCGGGTCGAAGACATGATCATGCCGCCGCAGTCGCACGGCGTGAAGGTCATCTCGATCGGCATGTTCACCTCCGGCAACGCCGCCGTGGTCTGGCGCGGGCCGATGCTGCACCGGGCGTTGCAGCAGTTCCTCGCCGACGTCTACTGGGGCGACCTCGACGTGCTGCTGCTCGACCTGCCCCCGGGCACCGGTGACGTGGCCATCTCCCTGGCCCAGTTGCTGCCCAACGCGGAGATCCTGGTGGTCACCACGCCCCAGGCCGCCGCCGCCGAGGTGGCCGAGCGGGCCGGTGCGATCGCGCTGCAGACCCACCAGCGGGTGGTCGGTGTGATCGAGAACATGTCCTGGCTGGAGCTGCCGGACGGCTCCCGGATGGAGGTCTTCGGCGCCGGGGGCGGTCAGACCGTGGCCGACTCGCTTACCCAGACCATCGGCGCGCAGGTGCCGTTGCTGGGGCAGGTGCCGCTGGACACCCGGGTACGCGAGGCCGGCGACGAGGGAAACCCGATCGTGCTCGCCGCGCCGGACTCCCCGGCGGCGCAGGCGTTGAACAAGGTCGCCGACCGGCTCGCGGTGCGCCGCGAGTCGCTGCTCGGCAAGCCGCTCGGCCTCAAGCCGTCCGGTCGCTGACCCGCTCCGCTCGCAGCAACCACGACCGCCGGCCACCCGAGAGGGTGACCGGCGGTTCGGCGTGGGGAGGCATCCGCGGGCGCGGGCTCAGGTGACCTCGTCGTAGCTGGCGCTGCGTGGTGCCGGCGCGGTCGCGGGCGGCGAGGCGGTCGCGGATGGCGAGGCGGTCGCGGAGGAGCCGGGGGTACGCGGGTCCGCCGCAGCAGCCACGTCCTTGATGTCCTTCTGCACCTTTGTGACATCCGACCGCAGATCGTCGTACATGCCCTGGAGGGGCTTACGGATCGCCTGCTCGTCCTCCTCGCTGAGCAGGTGCTTGCGGATGAACGCCTTCGGGTGCAGGTCCTCCAACTGGATGTCGGTGCCGAGTTCCTTGCTCAGGTCGGTGGTCGCGTTACGGGCCATGTTGCGCAGGTTCCGCACCATGCGCAGGCCGTCACCGATCACCGCCGGCAGCCGGTCACCGAAGATCAGCAGCGCCAGCAACAGCAGCGCGCCGACCTCCCACACGTTCAGGTTCTCGAACACCCCTGGGGCCTCCTCACCGGGCTACGCAGCAAGACTACGCACGTCACGGGCCGGTCAGAAGGGGGGACGAGGTCACTTCGCGTCGGCCGCGAGGGTCACCGAGGTGTTCTGCCGGGTGGAGCCTCTGCGGTATTCGACGGTCACCACCGAGCCGGGCGCGTACTTGCGGACCAGGGCGATCAGGTCGGTCGGCTCGGTCATCGGCCGGCCGTTGAGGCGCAGGATCACGTCGCCGGCCCGCAGACCCGCACCGGCCGCCGGGCCGGACGGCTCCACGGCCCCCAGGCGTACGCCGGAGCCGTTGGTGTTCGACCCGGGTCCACCCACCTGCGCGCCGATCACGGTACGGCGGGCCTTGCCGGTGCCGATGATCTCCTGAGTGATCCGCTTTGCCTGGTTGATCGGAATGGCGAAGGCGAGCCCGATGTTGCCGGCCTCCTGCCCCTCCGACACCAGCGACTTGATCGTGGAGTTGACGCCGATCACCCGCCCGGCCGCATCGACCAGCGGCCCGCCCGAGTTGCCGTGGTTGACCGCGGCGTCGGTCTGGATCGCGGCGTAGTAGCGCGTCGGGCCGCCCGGCTCGCCGGCCTGCATCGTCCGGTCCAGGGCGCTGACGATGCCCGCCGTCACCGTGTTGGCCAGGGACAGCGGCGAACCGATGGCCAGCACCGGGTCACCGACCGCGAGCGCGTCGGAGTCACCGAACTCGACCGGACGCAGCCCGGTGCGCGTGACTTTGATCACCGCGATGTCGGACTCCTCGTCCTGCCCCACCACGGTCGCCGGGGCCGTACTGCCGTCGTTGAAGACCACGGACGCCTTGCCGGTGCCACCGGCGACCACGTGATCGTTCGTGATCACGTGCCCGTCGGCGCTGACGATGAACCCGGAGCCCTCGCTGATGCCGGCCACCCCCGCCATCCGGACGGTGACGACGCTGGGCAGGACCCGCTCGGCAACCCCGGCCAGTGACTCCGGCGGGCGCTGGGCGAGCGCGGGCGCCGGACCGGGCGCAGCACCGAGCACCGGCCCGACGGCACCTCCGCGCACGGCGAAGGCGTAGCCGAGCGCACCGCCCAGGGTGCCCGCGAGCAACGCGGTGATCAGGGGAATGAGCAGCATCTGGCGTAGTTTCGGGTGCCGGGGCGCATCCGGATCGGTCACCGGCTCCGGCTCGGTTCCCGGCATCGGCGCGGCCGGAATCACCACCGCCGCCGGGGCGTACGGATCACGCCACGGGTCGGCGAGCGCGTCGGACCACCACGGCGAGGCAGCCGACTGGCCGCCGTACGGCGATGTCGTCGGTGAGCCTCCCGGCGGGTGTCCGGGCCCCGGCGTGCCTGCCGGTGCGCCGCTCGCGCCGGGCTGGCGCCAGTCCCAGCCGTCGGTCACTCGGTGCCTCCCAGTCCGTCCCCGGTATCCGCGATCCGCGATGGATGCCGCCGGACGTGCGGTCGACGGGATACCGCTTCCAGGATTGCACGGATGTGCCGCATGGGGTCAGCGGTTGTCACCGCGGGTGGGTGCCCGGCTGCGCCCGTGGCGGGCCGCCTCTAGAGTCACAGTGCCCACCCGCCCCCCGCTTCACGCTCGCTGCCCGGAGGTGTCCCATCGCCACGGTCGCTGGTTCCGGCAGTTCGGCGAACCCGGCGTTGCACTTCGCCGAGTCGTACGTGCCCGAGGACCTCGTGCTACGGACCGCGCGCAGTCTGGCCAACGAGATCGGCCTCGACGCAGTCACCCCGGGGGCCGGTGCCGCGTTGCGCCTGCTCGCCGCGGCCGGTAACGCCCGCGCGGTGGTCGAGATCGGCACCGGCACCGGAGTCAGCGGAGTCTGGCTCCTGCGTGGCATGCGCGCCGACGGTGTGCTCACCACCATCGACGTGGAGGTGGAGCACCAGCGCATCGCCCGACGCATCTTCACCGAGGCGGGCTTCGTCGCCGGCCGGACCCGGATCATCACCGGGCGGGCGCTGGACGTCCTGCCCCGGCTCGCGGACGGCGCGTACGACCTGGTCTTCGTCGACGCCGAGGCGACCGGCTTCACCGCCTGCGTGGACGCCGCGCTGCGGCTGCTGCGGCCCGGCGGTGTGCTGGTGCTCAACGGCGCGCTGGCCGGCGGCCGGATCGGTGACCCGGCCGCCCGCGACGCGGAGACGGTGACGGTGCGCGAGGCGGTCAAGGCCATCCGGGAGTCGGAGCACTGGATCCCGGCGCTGCTGCCGGTCGGGCACGGCCTGCTGGCCGCGGTCCGCTGCTGATCCGCCACGGCGGTCTCAGCGGAACGTGGCCAGCCACCGCAGCAGGCCGCGTACGCCCCACCCGGTCGCACCCCGGGTCAGCTCCGCGTCGTCCCGCTCGCACCAGGAGGGTGCCGACATGTCGATGTGCAGCCACTTCTCGCGCAGCTCGCCGGTGAACTCGCGCAGGTAGAGCGCGGCCAGCACGGAACCCGCACCCTGCGTCGGTGCGCTGTGCAGGTCGGCCAGTTCGCTGCCGAGGTGTTCGACGTAGTCGGTCGGCAACGGCATCCGCCAGGCGGCCTCGCCGGCCGCCGCGACCGCGGCCAGCACGGCGTCGGCGAGCTGGTCGTTGTCGCTGTAGAGGGCGCCGGTACGGGTACCGAGCGCGATGGCGTTCGCCCCGGTCAGGGTGGCCAGGTCGATCAGCAGGTCGGGCTTGAGTTCCGCGACGGCGTACGCCAGGGCGTCGGCGAGCACCAGCCGCCCCTCCGCGTCGGAGTTCGTCGTCTCGCTGGTCAGCCCGCCGTAGTGCCGGATGATGTCGCCGGGCCGGAACGCCGCGCCGCTGACCATGTTCTCGGCCAGCGGGGCCAGCGTGGTGATGCGCACCGGCAGCCGCAGCGCCGCCGCACCGAGGGTCGCCGCCACGACGGCAGCCGCACCGGCCATGTCCTTGCGCATCAGCTTCATGGCCGGCACCGGCTTGATCGAGATGCCGCCGGTGTCGAAGGTGATGCCCTTACCGACGAGCACCACGTGGGTGGTCGCCTCGGCCGGTTGCCAGTCCAGCTCGACCAGCCGGGGACCGCTCGCCGAGCCACCGCCGACGGCGAGGATTCCACCGAAGCCCTCGGCGGCCAACTCCTCGGGCTCGCGCACCCGCAGCCGCAGTCCGGGCAGGTCGGTGGCGGCGGCAGCAACCTGGTCGGCGAACCACTGCGGGTTCTTCACCGAGGAGGGCGTGTTGGTGAGGTCGCGGGCCAGCCGGGTCATCGTGGCGGTGGTACGGGCCACCTCCAGCGCCTGCTGGTAGGCCTCCGGCTCGGCGACCGCCAGGTCCACGCCGGTCAGCGCGGGCGCCTCGGCGTCGGCACCCAGCCGGTAGCGGTAGGAGGCCAGCAGCAGCCCTTCGGCCAGACCACGGACCGCCTCGGCCGACACACCTGCCGGCAGCGCCACTGTGATATGGGTCTCATCTTTGCCGGCTCGGGCCAGTGCCGCCCCTGCAGAGCGCCAACCCGGCTCGTCGCCGTCCCCGATGCCGACCAGCAACAGTCGGGCCGGAGCAGAGCCCGGGCGCAGCTGCCGATGCGCCTCGCCGGCCCGGCCGGTCAGCCCGATCATCGAAGCCAACGCGGCAGCTTCGTCGGCGACCTCTGCGGGCAGTGCCACAGCGGTGGGCACCGGTGCGGCAGATGCGTCGTCGGCGGCACCCGGTCGCATGGGTAGTGCTACGGCGTCGAGCTGGTCCGGCTCGGCGATCAGACGAATGGCGAGCACGCGGAGCCGTACCTCCTGAAGAAGATCGCGGGTCGAATTGCCCACGAAATGGTATGAAGGCCCTGAGCCACCGGTCGAGCCGGTGCCTCAGGGCCTGGGTACGGCTGCTGGAGCCGTACCCGAAACGAACCGTCCGCGGCGGCGAACATCGCCGACCAGACCGACCTTCGTATCAGCCGGCTGCCGCCTTCAGCGCGTCACCGAGCGCGGTCGCCTCGTCGGGAGTCATCTCGACGACGAGCCGGCCACCACCCTCCAGCGGGACCCGCATGACGATGCCCCGGCCCTCCTTGGTGACTTCCAGCGGACCGTCGCCCGTCCGCGGCTTCATCGCCGCCATGTTGTCTCCCCTCAGACCTACACCAGGGTCGGTGGGTTGCCCCACAGCCACTTCGCCATGACCTCCCGCAACTTGCACGGGGGCGTCGACAAACGATTTTCCCTGATGAACACCGCCGGACCCAAACCGGAGCAGCATTGATGTAACAGCATCTAGCTTATCCCGAGATGGCCTGTCACAATGTGCGGTCATGCAGGCACGGTCGGCACTATTCGACCTGTACGGCGACCACCTCCGGCCCCGGGGTGGCCGGGCACCGGTTGCTGCCCTGGTCAAACTCCTGGCTCCGCTCGGGATCGCGCCGCCGGCCGTTCGTACCGCGGTGTCCCGCATGGTGCGACAAGGCTGGTTGGAACCGGTCAAACTGATGTCCGGCCCCGGATATTCGATCACACCCAAGGCGGCCCGCCGACTCGACGACGCCGCCTCCCGGATCTACCGCACCGGCCGGGTCACCTGGGACGGGCGGTTCGATCTGCTGGTGCTCGACGCCCCGTCCGCCCGACGGGACCGGCAACGCCTCGCCGCCAACCTCCGCTACCTCGGCTACGGCACGCTCGACGAGCAGGTCTGGGTGGCCACCCGGCCCGGCGAGGACGTCGACCTGATGCTTGACGAGGCGGGCGTACGCTTCGAGCGGTTCAGCGCCGCGCACGCCGCCAGCACCCCCGGCGCGATGGGCCTGGTCCGCCGGGCCTGGGACCTGGCCGAGATCGGCCGGGCCTACGAACAGTTCGTCGCCGAGCAGCGCGCCCTGCTGAGCGGGATCACCGCGCGCAGCGGCGACGAGGAGGCGTACGCGGCCCGATTCCGGTTGGTGCACGCGTGGCGTACGTTCCTCTTCCGAGACCCGCAGCTGCCCCCGGCGCTGCTGCCCGAGCGCTGGCCCGGCACCGCCGCGGCCAGCTTCTTCGACCGGCACGCGGCCCGGCTCCGGCCGGCGGCGGACCGGTACGTCGAGCAGTGCCTCGACGGTGGTAACCGGATGATCCGACAGAAGGAACGCCAGACGTGACCGAACTGCTCGTCGACCGCACCGATGCCGTCGTCACCCTCACCCTGAACCGCCCGTCGGCGATGAACTCGCTGAACGTGGCGCTCAAGGAGGCCCTGCGGGACACCCTCGCCGAACTGGAGGCCGACCGCAGTTGCCGGGCGGTGGTGCTGGCCGGTGCCGGCGGCTCGTTCTGTGCGGGACAGGATCTGCGCGAGCACGTGGCCACCCTCGAATCGGGTGCCGGGAAGACCCTGGACACGGTCCAGGCGCACTACAACCCGATCGCCTCCCGGCTGTCCAGCCTGCCCAAGCCGGTGGTGGCCGCAGTTCGTGGCATGGCCGCCGGTGCCGGCGCCTCGCTGGCGTTCCTGGCCGACATCCGCGTCGGTGGGCCGTCGACCAGGTTCCTGATGGCGTTCGCCAAGGTCGGTCTCGCCGCCGACACCGGCGCGTCGTGGACGCTGCCCCGGTTGGTAGGCCACGCCAAGGCCATCGAGTTGCTGATGCTCGCCGAGCCGGTCGGCGCCGACGAGGCGTGCCAGCTCGGCCTGCTCAACCGGGTGATGGACGACGACGAGGGCGTGCTGCCGGCCGCTCAGGAACTCGCCGCCCGGCTCGCCGCCGGCCCGACCGTGGCGTACGGCGCGATCAAGCGTCAGCTCTCCGTCGCCGACGCCGGCACGCTTGCCGACGCGCTGGCCGCCGAGGCGCAGGCACAGGCGATCTGCGGCGGTACCAACGACCACCGGGCGGCCACCATGGCGTTCGTCAACAAGCAGCGGCCGGTCTTCGAGGGCCGCTGAGCGCGTCAGTCGTCCTCTTCCGGATCCTGGTTCGCCTCCGCGCCGAGCACGAACGCCTGCATCGACAACTCGTCGCCGGAGGGTGAGACGAAGGCGGGAAGCTCCTGCGGGCCAAGCTCCTGCACGTACGCCCAGAACAGGCGGACCGCCTCCGCCGGCGAGTCGGCCTCGATCGGCAGATCCAGGCTGACCAGCCAGGACTGTCGCTGCGGCGGAGGCCCGAGCCGCTCGACCAGGTCGCGGAAGGCCCCCGCGTCGAGGGCGGTCACCGGGCCGCCGAGGGCGAGCGTGTCGGCCGGCACCGGCTCGTCGAAGGCCCGCCGGGTGTACGTCACCACAAGCGCCTGCGGCCCCCGGTCGGACTGCGGGTCGTCCGGATCCTCCGGAAGCCAGGTGGTCGGCGCGGCCACCCGGCCCACCGCCACCAGCCGCAACGGCTCGTCGGCCAGCACCGCGACCTGGTCACCGGCGCGCGGCAGGGCGGCGACGTCCGTCAGGCCGGTCAACTCCAGCGTGTCGTGGTGCACGAGGCGCTCGGCGTCGTACCGGCCGGCGGGCAGGAGCACCGCCCAGGTGCCCGTGCCGTCGGCCGGGCTCGCCCCGTCCACCCGGGGTGCGGTGTCGGTCGTCATGCCTCTATCCCATCACGGCCGCACCGGGCGACACGACGTGACAGCCCGCGACGTGATCGTCGACCATCCCGGTGGCCTGCATCAGCGCGTACGCCGTGGTTGGGCCGACGAACCGGAAGCCGCGCCGCTTGAGCGCCTTGGCCATCGCCGTGGAGGCGTCGGTCAGGGCCGGCACCTCGGCGAGGCTGGCCGGCCGGGGACGACGCGGCGGCGCGAAGGACCAGAGCAGCTCGGACAGGCCCTCGGGCAGTTCCAGGGCAGCGCGCGCGTTCGCGATCGCTGCTTCGATCTTGGCGCGGTTGCGGACGATGCCGGCGTCGGCGAGCAGCCTTGCCACGTCGGCCTCGCCGTAGCCGGCGACCGCGCTGATCCGGAAGTCGTCGAAGGCCCGCCGGAACGCCTGCCGCTTACGCAGGATCGTCAGCCAGGACAACCCGGACTGGAACGCCTCCAACGTCATCCGCTCGTACAGGGCGTCGTCACCGCGAACCGGGCGGCCCCACTCCTCGTCGTGGTAGACCACGTAGTCAGCAGTGCCCGCGCCCCAGGCACAGCGCGGTAGCCCGTCGGCCCCGATCACCAGCTCAGTCACGGCAACCAGGCTAGGACCACCCACCGACAAGCCGGCGGCGCGCCGTGGTGCTGGGGTGCCGGGGTGCCGGGCCGCGCAACGGTGGGACGCTCTCAGGGCAGGCGACCCTGCTCGACCTGACGGGCGAAGCGTCGTAGCGCCTGGGTCAGACCGAACTTCGAGCCGGGCCAGAGCACCGGCCAGGCCACCCGGCCGGCCGCGCCACCCGGCAGGTGGAACCACTCGTGCCAGACCACCTGGCTGCGCCCGCTCGTCAACGGGGTGCAGCGCAGCACTCCCGGCCCGCGCAGCAGCGTGCCGCAGTGCACCACACCGATCTCGTACGGCGCGTCCACCCGGACGACCCGCATCCGGTCCCGCAGCACGGTCGGGCCGAGCGTGGTGACCGCCTCGACCAGGCTGCCCTCGCCGCCGTCCCCCTCGACCACGCGCACCGTGGTGAACGGGATCCACTCCGACTGTCGCTCCCAGGCGAGCAGCGCCGCGAAGACCTGCTCCGCCGGGGCGTTGACGATCACGGT
Organism: Micromonospora gifhornensis; assembly: GCF_016863515.1. Lineage (GTDB taxonomy): Bacteria > Actinomycetota > Actinomycetes > Mycobacteriales > Micromonosporaceae > Micromonospora > Micromonospora gifhornensis. The sequence goes on along the minus strand of NZ_BOPA01000005.1, from coordinate 19,147 downwards.
GGCGGTGACCTCACCGGCACCCCGTCGGGCCGCCTCGCGAAGCTCGTCCGCCGCGTCGGGGTCGGTCACGGCGATTCCGCGCGCACCGCCGAGGCGCGCGGCTCCTCCTCCGCGACCCCGTCGCCCTGCTCCGCCCTGGTCGCCGGGTCCGCCTCGGCCGCCGGGTCCGCCTCGGCCGCCGGGTCCGTCTTGGCCGCTGCGTCCGCCTTGGCCGCCGGGTCCGCCTTAGTCGCCGGGTCCGCCTTGGTCGCCGGGTCCGCCTTGGTCGCCGGGTCCGTCGGCTTCGCCGTCGTGGCATCCGGCTCGGAGTCGTGCTTGTCGAGGTCGATGTCGACCGCGCCGTCGCTCGTCGCCTCCGGCGCCGGGCCGCTTGCCAGGCTCGCCGACTGCTCACGGGCACTGCGCAGGGCGTCGGCCTCGGCCGTCCGTCCCTCCCGCAGCGCGGTCACCTCGGCCTCCAGTACGCCGATCAGCTCGGTCTTGTACCCGATGTCGTACGCCGCCCGGCGCATCGCCTGGTCGACCTGGGCCATCCGATACCCGCGCAACGCGGTGTCGAAGCGCACCTCGCCGACGTCCGACTCGCGCAGTGGCCGGTCGCCGGGCAACGGCACCGCACGGCCGTCCGCCTCGGCCGGCACCAGGCCGGGATCCTGGCCGTTGACCAGGACCGTCACGCCGAACACCACCGCCGCGACGGTGACCGCCACGACCACCAGGAGCAGAAGCTGACCCATGTACTGATCGTGGCATGTCCGGCGGTGCAGAGCGACCCCTCCCGGCGTGCCGTACCGGACGGGCCCTGCGACCTGCGACCGGATAGCGTCACGGTGTCCGGCGGCGGGTCGCCGGGCGGCGTACGGCGTGAAGGAGGCGGTGTGTCCGGGGTGCTGCGGCTCGGTGGACGCACGTTCGACCCCGACGAGCTGGTGGTGATGGCGATCGTCAACCGCACTCCGGACTCGTTCTTCGACCGGGGCGCGACGTTCGCCGCCGACAGCGCCCTGCGGGCCGTGGAACGGGCCGTGGAGGAGGGCGCGGAGATCGTCGACATCGGCGGGGTGAAGGCCGGCCCCGGTGCCGAGGTCGACGTGGCCGAGGAGATCCGCCGTACCGTCGACACCATCGCCGCCGTCCGGACCGCCTTCCCCGACGTGGTGATCTCGATCGACACCTGGCGGGCCGAGGTCGCGGTGGAAGCGGTCGCGGCCGGCGCGGACCTGCTCAACGACACCTGGTCGGGGGCGGACCCGGCGCTGGCCCAGGTCGCCGCCCGCACCGGTGCCGGCCTGGTCTGCTCGCACGCCGGAGGGCTCAGTCCGCGTACCCGCCCGCACCGGGCCGCCTTTGCCGACGTGGTGACCGACGTGGTGACGACGGTGACCGGGCTCGCCGAACGTGCGGTGTCACTCGGCGTACGCCGGGACGGGATCCTCATCGACCCGGCGCACGACTTCGGCAAGAACACCCGGCACTCGCTGGAGATCACCCGGCGACTCGGCGAGCTGACCGCCACCGGTTGGCCGCTGCTGGTCGCCCTGTCGAACAAGGACTTCGTCGGCGAGACGTTGGACCTGCCGGTCGACGAGCGGCTGGAGGGCACGCTTGCCGCCACCGCGGTCTCCGCCTGGCTGGGCGCCCGGGTCTTCCGCGCCCACCAGGTACGCCAGACCCGGCGCGTCCTGGACATGGTCGCCAGCATCCAGGGCAGCCGCCCACCCACGGTCAGCCGACGAGGGCTCGCCTGAGCCTGCGGGCAGGCTCGGTCGAGCCCGCTCTGGTCAGGTCCAGTGCAGGATCCGGCGGCGCCAGGCGTAGAGCAGCCCGAGGGCGAGCACGGCCACGAAGATCGCCATCTCCACGACGGTGACCAGGCCGAAGTCCGGACGGTCGAAGATCAGCGCCCACGGGAAGAGGAAGACCGCCTCGACGGCGAAGAGAACGTACAGGTAGGCGTAGACGTAGTAGCGGATCTGCATCTGCGCCCAGTCGCCACCGACCGGGTCGACACCGCACTCGTAACTTGCCCGCTTTCCGGGCGGATCGGCTGGTCGAGCGGGCCGCAGCACCCGGTTCGCCGAGAACGCAACTACCAAGAAGAGGACGCTGACGAGCAGCAGCAGCCCGAGCGTCGCGTACGAGCCCAGATAGCCGGTCACAGCAGGTCAGCCTACCGTCCGGTGGGCTGGGCCACGACCGGCAGCGCGGTGGTGATCTGGATTACGCGGACCGCACGAAACAGCGCAAGACGCCACATAAACCTCCACATTTCGGTCCCAGGGAACGGACCTCCGGCAAAGGTGCGAGGTCGATTCGACGTAGGCTCTCGGGTGAGGACGACGCGCCGCACCGCGGCGCGCAGCGAAGCGAGGTGCGGGCGTGACCAAGCAGATCCGCCAACTGGACCGAGTGGTCATCCGATTCGCCGGTGACTCCGGCGACGGCATGCAGCTCACCGGTGACCGGTTCACCTCGGAGACAGCCCAGTTGGGCAACGACATCTCCACGCTGCCCAACTTCCCCGCCGAGATCCGGGCGCCCGCCGGCACCCTGCCGGGCGTGTCGAGCTTCCAGGTGCACTTCGCCGACTACGACATCCTGACGCCGGGCGACGCACCGAACGTGCTGGTGGCGATGAACCCGGCGGCGCTCAAGGCGAACCTCACCGACCTGCCCCGCGGCGCGGACATCATCGTCAACACCGACGAGTTCACCAAGCGCAACCTGGCCAAGGTCGGGTACGCGAGCAGCCCGCTGGACGACGACACGCTCGACGGTTACGCCGTGCACCCGGTGGCGCTGACCTCGATGACGATCGGCGCGCTGGCCGAGCTGGATGTGTCCAAGAAGGACGCCGAACGGGCCAAGAACATGTTCGCCCTCGGCCTGCTCAGCTGGATGTACTCCCGGCCGTACGAATCGACCCTGCGGTTCCTGGAGCGCAAGTTCGCCAAGCGCCCGGAACTGGTCGCAGCGAACGTGGCCGCCTTCAAGGCCGGCTGGAACTTCGGCGAGACCACCGAGGACTTCTCCGTCCGCTACGAGGTCAAGCCCGCGAAGATGCCGGCGGGCACCTACCGCAACATCACCGGCAACGCGGCACTGTCGCTGGGCATCGTCGCCGCCGGGGTCCGCTCCGGGCTGCCGGTCTTCCTCGGGGCGTACCCGATCACCCCGGCCTCGGACATCCTGCACGAGTTGAGCAAGCACAAGCGGCTCGGCGTGACCACCATGCAGGCCGAGGACGAGATCGCCGCGATCGGTGCCGCGCTGGGAGCGTCGTACGGCGGTGCGCTCGGTGTGACCACGACCAGCGGTCCGGGGGTGGCCCTCAAGAGCGAGACGATCTCGCTGGCGGTGGCCCTGGAGTTGCCGCTGCTCATCGTCGACGTGCAGCGGGCCGGGCCGTCCACCGGCATGCCGACCAAGACCGAGCAGGCCGACCTGAACATCGCGCTGTTCGGTCGGCACGGTGAGGCCCCGGTGGCGGTGATCGCCCCGAAGTCGCCCTCCGACTGCTTCTACGCCGCACTTGAGGCGGCCCGGATCGCGCTGACGTACCGCACTCCGGTGATCCTGCTGTCGGACAACTACGTCGCCAACGGCTCCGAGCCGTGGCTGCTGCCGGACGTGGAGTCGCTGCCCGACCTGCGGGTCGAGTTCGCCAGCGCGCCCAACGGCGAGGACGGCACCACCTTCCTGCCGTACCTGCGTGACCCGCAGACCCTGGCCCGGCCGTGGGCCATCCCGGGCACGCCCGGCCTGGAGCACCGCATCGGCGGTCTGGAGAAGGCCGACAAGACCGGCGACATCTCGTACGACCCGGCCAACCACGACTTCATGGTGCGTACCCGGGCCGCCCGGATCGAGACCATCCCGGTGCCGGACGTCGAGGTGGAGGATCCGGACGGCGACGCCCGGGTGCTGGTGCTCGGCTGGGGCTCGACGTACGGCCCGATCGGCGCGGCCTGCCGGGCCCTGCGCCAGCGCGGACTGCCGGTCGCGCAGGCGCACCTGCGACACCTCGCACCGATGCCGGCGAACCTGGGGGCGGTGCTGCGCTCCTACGACCGGGTGGTCATCCCCGAGATGAACCTCGGCCAGCTGGCCCACGTGATCCGGGCGCGCTACCTGGTCGACGCGATCGGCTACAACCAGGTCCGCGGCCTGCCGTTCACCGCCGCCGAGCTGGAGACGATGCTGGAAGAGGTCCTGAAGAATGTCTGAGCCCGTCGCCCTCAAGCTCACCGCCAAGGACTTCAAGTCCGACCAGGAGGTGCGCTGGTGCCCCGGCTGCGGTGACTACGCGATCCTCGCGGCCGTCCAGCAGTTCATGCCGGAGCTGAACATCCCCCGGGAGAACATCGTCTTCGTCTCGGGCATCGGCTGCTCGTCGCGGTTCCCGTACTACATGAACACGTACGGCATGCACTCGATCCACGGCCGGGCCCCGGCGATCGCCACCGGCCTGTCGGTCTCCCGTCCGGACCTGTCGGTCTGGGTGGTGACCGGTGACGGTGACGCGCTCTCCATCGGCGGCAACCACCTGATCCACGCGCTGCGCCGCAACGTCAATCTCAAGATCCTGCTGTTCAACAACCGGATCTACGGCCTGACCAAGGGGCAGTACAGCCCGACCTCCGAGGTCGGCAAGATCACCAAGTCGACCCCGGTCGGCTCGGCGGACGCGCCGTTCAACCCGATCTCGCTGGCGCTGGGCGCGGAGGCCACCTTCGTCGGCCGGACCATCGACTCCGACCGCAAGCACCTCCAGTCGGTGCTGCGCGCCGCCGCCGAGCACGAGGGTTCGGCGTTCGTGGAGATCTACCAGAACTGCAACATCTTCAACGACGGGGCGTTCGACCAGCTCAAGGACCCGGGCATCCGGGACGACCACCTGATCCGCCTGGAGCACGGCCAGCCGATCACCTTCGGCAAGGACGGGCAGTTCTGCGTCGTACACCCGCCGGGTGGTTTCGGTCTGGAGGTCCGCGAGACCGCGAACACCCCGGCCGAGGAGATCGTCGTGCACGACGCGGGCGTCGCCGACCCGGCGTACGCGTTCGCGCTGTCCCGGCTGCCCGGCTTCGACCTGCGCAACACCCCGATCGGGGTGTTCCGCTCGGTGGCCCGGCCGTCCTACGACAGTGTGGTGCAGGCGCAGGTCGCCGAGGCGAAGGCGAGCGTCACCGAGACCCCCGAGCAGCAGCTCGCCGGCCTGCTGGGCAGCGGCGACACCTGGACCATCGTCGGCTGACGACCGCAGCGAAGAGCGGGGCGTTCCTCTCGGAACGCCCCGCTTCTGCGTGCGGCGGCACCGCCGGGTCAGGACAGGGTGTTGGCGGTGGGCCGGTCGTCGCGTACGTGGACAAGCATGTCGCCGGTCTCGACGACCGCGCCCGCCTGATCCGCCAGGGTGACCACCTTGCCGCGCCGGACCAGCGCGATCACAAGCGATTCCAGCTCACGGGGATTCCGGCCGACCTCGTGCCGCTCGGCCGACCGCATCGCCAGCGCCATGCCCTGACCGGGAGTCAGCAGATCCTCCACCACGTCGATCAGCGGTGGCGCGGACGTGGACAGCCCGAGCAGCCGACCGGCGGTGGCCGAGGAGACGATCACGTGGTGTGCGCCGCTCTGCTTGAGCAGCGGAGCGTTCTCCGCCTCCCGGGCGGCGGCGATGATCCGCACCTGACCGGCGGTGAGCTGGCGTACGGTCAACGCCACAAGCACCGAGGCGTCATCGCTGTCGGTCGCGATGATCACCGCTTTGGCGGTCCGCACATGGGCCTGGTTGAGCACCGAGGACCGGGTCGCCGAGCCTTCGATCGCCACCAACCCGTTCGAGGTGGCCTGCCGCAACGCCGCCCCGCTGCGCTCCACCACGACGATCCTGGACTTGTCGAGCCCGTTCTCCTGGAGCGCCGAGATGGCGCTGCGACCCTTGGTGCCGTAGCCGCAGATGATGACGTGGTCCTTCAATTTCCTCTCCCACCGGTGCAGGCGACGTCCGGTCCGGTACTGCTCGGTCAGCACCTCCAGGGTGGTGCCGACCAGGATGATCAGGAACAGCACCCGGGCCGGTGTGATCAGCAGGACGTTCACCAGCCGAGCGCTCTGGGAGGCCGGCACGATGTCGCCGTAGCCGGTGGTCGACAACGAGACCACCGCGTAGTAAAAGCAGTCCAACAGGGTCAGGCCGTCATCGTTGATGTCGCGGTACTGGTCCCGTTCGAGATAGACCGCCGCGACCACGATCAACACCAGCCCGACGGCGGCGGCCAACCGTAGGCTCAACGCGCTCAGCGGGCCACGCCGCTGCGCGGGAAAATGGATCACCGCGGGACCTGCCCCGCCTCCGTCGCCTGCACGAGCACAACATAGCCCTTGGTTGGCAATCCGCACGCCGAGGTGCCCAAGCACCTGCTCTGCGGGTACGCAGTGCAGGTCGGTAGGGCGGCGCAGGCGGGCGAGCGGGACGGCGTCGGCGACGCCGGCCGGGCATGATGGGTGGGTCAGCGCAGGACCGGCGAGAGTGAGGCCCGCATGTCGTTGCTACGACGGGTGATCGGCGCGGTGCTGCGCCGGGAACGCCAGCGCCAGGGCCTGACGCTACGTGAGGTCGCCCGGGCCGCCGGAGTCTCCGTGCCCTACCTGTCCGAGGTGGAACGGGGGCGCAAGGAGGCGTCGTCCGAGGTGCTCGCGGCCGTCTGCCGCGCGCTCGGCCTCTACCTCTCCGACCTTCTCGAAGCGGTACGCGACGACCTGCGCCGGGTCGAACGCCGGATGCCCTCCACCCCGCTGGGTACCGCGCCGCTGGGCAGCCAACCGCCTCCCAGCCGGCACGCCGGCGGCTCGGTGATCTCGTCCACCCGGTCCGCCTCCGGCGGCACCCCGAGCCCGATCGCCCGACTCGGCGCGGTCGGATCCCATGCCGCCTCGACGGGTGGGCTCGACGCCACCGGCGGGCTGGCAGGCACCAGCGGTGGGCTCGCCGGCACCAACGGTGGGCTCACGGGCGCCAGCGGTGGGCTTGCCGGCGCCATCGGGAACGAACTCGCCGGGTTGTCGTTCGGCGGGTTCACACCCGTGGGCGGCGTCAGTGGGGGCCTGCGGATCACGGTGTTCACCGATCCACTCGACACCGAGACGGAACAGCCCGGTCGAGTGGTCGCCCGCGGTGCGCTGCGTCGCCCGGCAACGGTCACCAGGCCCAGCGGCAGCGCGCTGCGCCGAGCCCGACGGCTGCGGTCCGCCGCGCTGGCGGTCCGGTTGCTGCGTACGCCCTCCCGCCCCGACAGCCGACCCCGGAACACCTCCCGGCTTGGGCGACGACCCGCAGGTCACCTCGTTCCCGGCGTACTCACCCCACTGCTCCGCTCGTCGCGCGACCTCGCCCACCGCTAGGTGGTTCTGCCGAGGGCGAATCTGCCCCGGGCAGAACCACTGGGAGCCGGGTCCTGGGCTGGTCCAGCCTTGTGACGGTGCCGGTTCCCGGGCGGTCGTCTCGCCCACCGGCAACGGGAGAGGTGGACGAGATGATCACCATGCTGGACGACGGGCAGCGAACCTTCGGCGACCAGGTGTTCGAGCGGCTGCTGCGGGAACGGATCGTCTTCCTCGGCAGCGAGGTGACCGACGAGGCCGCCAACCGGATCACCGCGCAGATCCTGCTGCTCGCGGCCGAGGACTCGACCCGCGACATCCGCCTGTACATCAACTCCCCCGGCGGCTCGGTCAGCGCCGGCATGGCCGTCTACGACACCATGCGCTTCGTGCCCAACGACGTGTCGACCCTGGCACTCGGGCTGGCCGGCTCGATGGGCCAGTTCCTGCTCTGCGCGGGTACCGCCGGCAAGCGGTACGCCCTGCCGCACACCCGGATCCTGATGCACCAGCCCTCGGGCGGCATGGGTGGCACCGCCTCCGACATCACCATCCAGGCGGAGAACATGCTGCACGTGAAGCGGACCATGCAGGAACTGATCGCCCATCACAGCGGGCGCGACCTGACCGAGATCCAGCAGGACTGGGACCGCGACCGCTGGTTCACCGCCGAACAGGCCCGCGCCTACGGCCTGATCGACCACGTCCTCACCACCACCACCCAAATCCCCACCCCCTAACCCCCACCCCTTACTCGCCCCACCCCGCCCTCACCGCGCCGCCTGCCCGCCCGACGCTTCGCCGATCTTGCACTTCTGGTCGCCGAAATCGCCTAGTTAGCACCCTTTTGTCGCGACGGTAAGTGCAAGATCGACGAGGTCAGGCGACGCCTGGGGTGGGGTGGGTGGCGGGAGCGGATGGTTAGGGGCGGCGGACGGCGCGTACCACGACGTCGTGCAGGGTGATCTCCCCGCGCGGACCGGTGAGGGTGCGCTGGCCCTCCTCGGCGGTGAGGATCTCCCAGGCCGTCTCGTCCAGACGCGCTGTGATGGCTGCGGCGGTCGCCGACGCCTCGGCGGGTGGACGCTCCCCGACCTGGTGGCCATGCTCGTGCCCCCGATCATGGCCGTGACCCTGCTCGTGGTCGTGGCCCTGGTCGGGGGCGGTGGAAGGGTGTAGGTGGCCGACGATCAGCAAGGTGCCGGACGGTGCCACCCATTCCGCGAGGCGGTCGTAGAACTCCAGCTGCGGCATCGCCGGGTGGGCGTAGTGGGTGGTGACCAGATCGAAGCGGGTCTGCGGTGCCCAGCGGCTCAGGTCCGCCTCGATCCAGGTCAGGCGTTCGGAAACGCCACTCGCCGCCGCGCGTTCGGCAGCGCGGGCGAGTGCCTCGGAGGAGATGTCGGCGGCGGTCACCTGCCAGCCCTGCGAGGCGAGCCAGATCGCCTCGGCACCGGCCCCGCATCCCGCGTCCAGCGCCGTACCCGGCGACAGGGTGCCGATCTCACGCACCAGATAGGGGTTCGGCGGCTTGCTACTCATGGAGCCGGGACGGCCACCATCACCCTGCCGCCAGTGCTGCTCCCAGTACGCCTTGTCGAAGTCATGCGCCACAGCCAGTCCCCCGCTCCTGTCGTCAGGTCCGACGATGGTGGCAGCCGCGGCGCGGACCGCCAAATTTTCTTGCCAGTTCAGCAAGAACATCCCCACGTCGTGCCGCTCACAGCAACCCGACTGCCTAACCTTTTTGCGCTGTTTGTCGGTCGCCTGACGGTGCATTGGCAGAGGATTTTCTCAACGGCTCGGGCTGGAGTGCGCTGCTTCCGGCCACGATGACCCGGCCCGGGTGCGCCTGAGCCGATGTCGGATTGCGAGGTGGCGGTGGGTTCTGAAGAGCCGGCCGAGTCACCGCGCCAGAACGGGCACCACGCCATGTCCTCCCATGAGGTGGTGCTGCTGCTCGAAACGGACCCGCGCCGTGGGTTGAGCACGGACGAGGCCGCGCGTCGCCTGGAACGGTACGGGCCCAACCTGCTGCCTGCCGCCGGGGGCGGCGGCTTCCTGCGCCGGGCGCTGCGGCAGTTCCACAATCCGCTGATCTACGTGTTGATGGCGGCTGCGGTGATCACCGCGTTCCTCCACGAGTACGTGGATGCCAGCGTCATCTTCGGCGTCGTGCTGGTCAACGCCGTGGTCGGGTATGTGCAGGAGTCCAAGGCTGAGGCGGCGCTGGACAGCTTGCGGTCGATGGTGCGTACCGAGGCGCGGGTGGTGCGGGCGGGGCAGGAGCGGATGATCGCCTCGGAGGAACTCGTACCCGGGGATCTGATCGTCCTGGAGGCGGGCGACAAGGTGCCGGCGGACCTGCGCCTGGTCCGCCTGGCCGAACTGCGGGTGGACGAGTCGGCGCTGACCGGCGAGTCGGTTCCCGTCACCAAGGACGAGGCGGAACTACCCGAGGTCACCGCCGTGTCGGACCGCCGCAACATGGTCTACTCGGGCACCCTGGTCACGGCGGGCAGTGGTGCTGGCATTGCGGTGGCCACCGGCACCGAAACCGAGTTGGGGCAGATCCACCGGCTGGTCGGCGCGGCCGACAACCTGGCGACCCCGCTGACGAGCAAGCTTGCCTGGTTCAGCAAGGTGCTGACGGTGGCCATTCTCGTCCTGGCGGCGATGACCTTCGGTGTCGGTGTGCTGCGCGGTCAGGACGCGACCGAAACCTTCACTGCGGCCATCGCGCTCGCGGTGGGGGCGATTCCGGAAGGACTGCCGGCGGCCGTCACCGTCACGTTGGCCATCGGCGTGACGCGGATGGCGCGGCGGCGGGCGGTGATTCGCCGCCTGCCGGCGATCGAGACGCTGGGGAGCACCACGGTCATCTGTTCCGACAAGACGGGCACGTTGACCGAGAACCAGATGACGGTACGGGTGCTCTGGACGCCGGACGGCGAGTTCTCCGTGACCGGCTCGGGTTACCGCCCCGATGGAGAAATCTGTGGCCCCTCCGGTGCGATGGCCGACGAGGCGACGAGCGAGTCCCTGCGCTGGACTCTGCTGGCGGGCGCAGGCTGCAACGACGCCCGGGTACGCGAGGAGAACGGCGAGTGGTTCATCACCGGTGATCCGACCGAGGGGGCGATGCTTGTGGTCGCCGGGAAGGGTGGGATCGACCGCGACCGGCTCGACAACACCTTGCCGCGTACCGCCACGATCCCGTTCAGCTCGGAGCGGCAGTACATGGCCACCCTGCACCGCGAACCCGACTCCGGGCGCGAGATCGTGCTGGCCAAAGGCAGCGTGGAGCAGATCGTGGCGATGTGCCGTACGGAGATGAGCGGCGACGGGACGACCCGCCCGCTCGACGCCGAGGCGGCGCTGCGCTGCGCAGAGGCGCTGTCCAGCCAGGGGCTCAGGGTGCTCGCGACGGCCGTACGTCGGGACGGGGAGTCCGGCGACTTCAACGAAGATCACCTGCCCGGCACGCTGACCCTGACGGGCCTGCAGGCGATGCTGGATCCGCCCAGGAGTGCCGCCGCGCCCGCGGTACGCGCCTGCCACGACGCCGGGATCGGCGTGAAGATGATTACCGGGGATCACGTGGCGACGGCCACTGCCATCGCCACCCACCTCGCCATTCTCGGTGACGACCAGCAGGGAAGGGTGCTCACCGGCAGAGACCTTCAGACACTGCCGGCCGAGCGGTTCCCGGAGACGGTGGACCGCGCCACGGTGTTCGCGCGCGTGTCCCCGGAGCAGAAGCTGCGGCTGGTCGAGACGCTCCAGCGGCGCGGGCACGTGGTCGCGGTGACCGGCGACGGGGTGAACGACGCCCCGGCGTTACGTCAGGCCAACATCGGCATCGCCATGGCGCGTAGCGGGACCGAGGTCGCCAAGGATGCCGCCGACATGGTGCTGACCGACGACGACTTCGCCACCATCGAGGCCGCGGTCGAAGAGGGCCGTGGAGTCTTCGACAACCTCATCAAGTTCATCGTCTGGACGCTGCCGACGAACCTCGGTGAAGGTCTGGTCATCTTCGTGGCCATCGTCCTGGGCGCGACCCTTCCGCTGCTGCCGACCCAGATCCTGTGGATCAACATGACCACCGCCGTCCTGCTCGGCCTGATGCTCGCCTTCGAGCCGAAGGAGAGCGGCATCATGCGACGGCCGCCCCGCGACCCCCGACGACCACTGTTGACCGGCGCTCTCGTGGCCCGGATCGCGCTGGTGGCCGCGCTGCTCGTCGCCGGCGCCTGGTTGCTGTTCGAGTGGGAGCAGCGTCGGGGCGCCGGTGTGGCCGAAGCACGGACCGCAGCGCTCAACCTCTTCGTCGTGGTGGAGATGCTCTACCTGTTCAGCTGCCGTTCGCTCGTGCACTCCGCCTGGCGCATCGGCTTCTTCACCAACCGCTGGGTGCTGGGCGGCGTACTGCTGCAGGCCGTGGCCCAGCTCGCCATCACCTACCTGCCGGCGATGAACAGCATCTTCGACACCGCGCCGATCGGCGGTGACGTCTGGCTGCGCATCTTCGCGGTCGGGGCCGCAGCCGCCGCCGTCGTCGCGCTCGACAAGCGACTCCGAAGGAACCTCGTCTGAGCCGACCTGCGGGTACGAGCGAGGTGGGAATGGCAGTTCCGATCGCAGTTCGATGTCGGCGCGCTTCCAGCCCTTGTGGGCGGTCACGATGGGCCGATGCCGACGTCCCGGGCGAGCAGCGCCGCCTGCACACGGTCGGCGACACCGAGCTTTCCGAGGATCGCCGAGACCTGGTTCCGGATGGTCTTCGTGCTCAGCCCGAAACGGCGGGCGATCTGAGCGTTGTCCTCACCACCGGCCAGGTGCGCCAGGATGTCCCGTTCGCGCGGGGTGAGCCGGTCGAAGGGCGGCGGCAGGCTGACCGCCGTCGGCTGCGCCCGGCCCAACGCGGCGGCGGTGATCCCCGGCCCCAGCACCACGCCCCCACCGGCCACGGTCCGCAGCGCATCGACCACCAGATCGGGGTCTGTGTCCTTGAGCAGGTAGCCCCGGGCACCGACCTGCAGGGCACGGGCGACCAGCTCGTCCTCGTCGGCCATGGTCAGCATCACGACCGCGGTCTCCGGCCGGTGCCGCAGGATCTGACCGACCGCCTGCACACCGTCACCGTCCGGCAGCGCGATGTCCATCGCCACGACGGTGACCTGTTCGTGTGCGACCGCGGCGATCGCCTCGGCGCAGGAGGCCGCTTCCAGCACCTCCGCCACCCAGGACTCGCCCTCCAGCATCGTGCGCAAGCCACGGCGTACCACCGGATGGTCGTCGACGATGAGCACGCGGGCCTGTTCCGACATGCCTACCCCTCTCCCGCGCTCCGGCGGCTATTCGTCCTCGACCCACGGCAGCCGGACCCGCACCAGCGTCCCACCCTGCGCCCCGGCGGTAATCTCACAGCTGCCGCCGAGTTCTGCCGCCCGATGGCGGAACGAGTCCAGACCCACCCCGCCGGGCCGCGGACCGGCCAGTCCGATCCCGTCGTCGGCCACCTCCACCAGCAGGCCGTCGCCGCGACTGACCCGGACCTCGCACCGGTTGGCGTGGGCATGGCGTACCACGTTGGACAGCGCCTCGGCCACTATCCGGTACGCCGCCACCTCCACCGCCGCGGGCAGGGTCCGCAGGTCGCCGTCGACCGTGAGGTCTATCCCGAGCTGCGGGCCGTCGAAGCGCCGGCACTCCGCCCGCAGCGCCGACTCCAGTCCCTGGTCGAGCGCGGCCGGCCGCAGCTGGTCCACCAGCCGGCGTACCTCGGCGGTGCAGGTACGCAGGTCGTCGGCGAGCCGGTCGAGGATCAGCTCCAGCCGTGGCGTACCGGTGGCGAGTTTGCTCGCCGCGCGTACCTGCATCGACATGCCGGCGAAGGTGGGACCGAGCCCGTCGTGCAGGTCCCGACGTAGCCGGCGGCGTTCCTCCTCCCGCGCCAGGACCAGTCCCTCCCGCGCCTGGCGGAGCTGACGGATCAGCCGGGCGGTCGCCACCGCCGCGGTGGCCTGCCGGGCCACGTCGGTGAGGATCCGACGCTCCATCGGGGTGAACCGGTCACCGGTACGGCGGTGGGCCACCACCAGCTGACCGACCCGGTCGCCGTGGATGAGCATGTCGAAGCGCTCCATCGAGGTGGTCGGCGTGCCGTGTGCCGCGCCGCCGTCCGGCAGGTCACCTCCGTCGGCGTCGTCCACCTCGACCGACACGTACGGCACCCGCAGTGACCTGGCGATGGTGTCGGCCAGCAGCGCCGGCACCGCATGCGGCTGTCCGGTCCGTTCCAGCAGGCTGCCGAGCCGGGTCAGCATCGCGTACGGATCGTCGCGGTCCCCGTAGAGCAGCCGGTTGACGCCTCGCTGCACCCGACCGCGCAGCGGCTCGAAGGTGATCGCGATCAGGCCGGTGGCGACCAGGGACGCGTTCGAGGTGTCCGGGCCGACGACCAGGTCCCGCAGCAGCGCGACGATGGCCACGAAGCCAGCGATCACCAGCAGGCTCATCACCAGCCAGACCAACGTCCGGTTGATCACGCGTTCGAGCTGGTAGAGCCGGTAACGCAGCACGGCGAGGGTCATCGCGCCCGGAATCGCGACCACCATCAGCGCCCAGGCCCCGGCCAGGTTGAGCGCGTCGAGCACGCCGCCGAGCAGGAACAGGGCACCCGCCACCAGCAGGCAGGCCAGCTGCTGACGGGTCTGGCCCGTCGCGCGGTGCCAGCGTCTGGCCAGCGACACCAGGACCGCCACCACCAGCAGCACCTGTACGACGATCGCCAGCAGGGCGATGCGTACCAACAGTTGCGCCCGCCCGGTCGCCGCCAGCTCACCGGCGAGCAGCAGGCCGCGCGGGTCGTCGAGGGCGGCGACGGCGAATGCGCCGGTGGTCAGGCCGCCGGCCCCGATGAGGCCGCCCGCCACGACCCGCCAGCGCGGGCCGGGAAGCTTACCGTCGGGAAAGACCAGCAGGGCCAGGATGACCAGGGTGTACGGCGGCCACCACAGCCACTGGCCCAGCCAGGCCAGCGGCAGCCACGACGACCAGCTCAGCGCGAGCACTGCGATCGTGGCGACCAGACCGGCGGCGAGCATCAGCCGGCCCACCGGGTGACCCGGCACCCCGGCCAGCACCAGGGCGCCGAGTGCGGTGAACGCGGCGGCGAAGACCGCGGTAAGCGTGCTGGGGCCGAACAGCAGCGGGTCCCGCTGAAGAAGTTGGCCGACCAGGACGAGCAGCGCCACCGCCACCGCCGCACCGACCAGCAGGCCGCGTCGAGTCGTTGTGGATCCCTCAGCGGGCGTCACGGTCGGCCTCCTGGTCGACGATGGCGGTCAGTGCGCCCAACCGGCGGCGTGCATGGCGTTGTGCAGGAAGTTGCCGGCAGTTCCCTTCCCCGGCTCGTGCCAGGGCATCTTCTCGATGGCGTCGGCCAGCGTGCCGTTCAGCGCCGGCAGTTCGCGCACCGTCTCGGCAGCGCCGACGCGGAAGCCGCCCCCCGACTCCTGGTCGGACTTGAGGAACCGTTCGAGGTGATCGAGCACCGCCTGAAGGCGGCGCTGCACCGCCGCCGGGTCGGCGGGTTCGCTGCTCGGCTGCAGGTCGGTCAGGCACCACTGCCGGTCGAAGCTGGGGACCAGCCGCCGACCGGTGAAGTCGAAGAACTCCACCGCGCCGCGCAGCGGGTCGCCCTCGGACTGCTCTTCGAGCAGTCGCCGCAGGTCCGGGTAGGTGTGTGCGAAGGTGTCGTCGTTGGCGATCAGCAGGATGCCGTCGTCTGCCCCACCCGTGAACAGGCTCATCTGACTCTCCTTTGTGTACAGCGGGAAGCAAGGGATCAGTCAATACGATGTCGGGGTGGGTCGGGACCTCCCCCCGGTCGCCCCGCCCCACCCCGGCGGCCAGTCGTTACGATCGTTGGCCGCGAGATATTCGTACTTGTGGACACTCCCGAGCCGATGCTGGCTGCCGTCGCGACTAGCGCGGCCACGGCAACCAACTCGCTCGGCACCCGAATCGCTTAGCTGATCTTGAGTAGCGTGGCCTTTGGCTGCGTCGCCGGCGCCAGGGCGGGTGAGCCGTCCAGGTTGTACTGCTTGAGGTTGACCTGGACGTTCTCACTGTTCCCACCGGCGAACATGCCGCCAACGGTTCCGGCGGCCCGCGCACCGCTGCGGTAGATGTAATCGCCGCTCAGCGTGTACGGCACCCGGATGTTCGCATGGGTGACGGTGACCGTGGCCTCCACGATCGATCGCGCCGGGACCAGCACGGGCTGCCGCCAGGAGACCGTACGGCTACGCGAGGTGGAACCGTTCTGGGTGTAGCTGAAGGACCCTTCGGCCGTTACCGTCACCTTGCCGTCGGCGAAGATCGGGAAGCCGGCCCTGATGGCGGTCGACACCGAGACCTTGACCCCGGCGGTGTCCGACCAGCCCTCGGTCTCCGTCACCGTCTTCGAACCGCTGATCTCGGTGGACTGCTGCAACGACGTGTCGTTGCGGTTCGTCACCTTGTCCAACTGCTGAAGTGACGTTCCGAGCAGCTGCGCCCGAGCGATGTCGTAGTTGATGTCGTACGCCATGAACTCGACGATGTCGTCCATCTGACGGCAGACGGACTTGTTCGCTCCCCCGCCGACGCTGATCGCCGTCACACAGACGTTGTTTCCTGCGGCCGACGCGGGCAGCACCACGTCGAAGCCGTGCGCCGCACCGTACTGCGGGTAGGCGGCGGCGACGTCGGGCCGGTGCTGGTTGGCGACCATGGATCGGACCTGCGTGCCGTTGATGCTGATGTTCACGGTCAGCGCCGTGGTCGGCGCGTCGTTGTCCGCCGTCCAACCCCAGACGTGCACCCCGTCCCGGGACACCGTCTGCCGTGCCCCGTCGAAGGCGAGCACCGGGACGAAGCCCGACGGCGGCGGCGGGTCCTCCGGCGGCTCGTAACCACACGCCGGCGGCGGGATCGGGACGTTGCAGTAGGGTGCCGCCGACGCCGGCTGCGCCGCCACCAGGACCATCACCCATCCGGTCACGACGGCACTCAGGACCGCCACACTCTTTCGTACTCGCATCGAACCTCGACTCCTCGTCACGCTTCGGTAAGAAGGCCGGTCGTCTGCCGGTAGGGCGGCAGCGGCCGTTTCGTATCGGAAGTCTGTTGGCCCGACCGACCCGGTCACCAGGGACGCCCGTCCCGGGCCACCGGGAGGTTGTCCCGACTCCCCAATGGCAATGCCCTGGCCGTGGAAAATCGCCATCTCGCGGACGAAACCGAGGCTGGCCGGAGGATGTGGTCATGTTGGCGGCAGCCGATAGCCTCTCGCCAACTGGCGAAAGGGATGGCGATGGACCTTCGTGACGTGGGGCTTGGACGGCTGAAGGGCGTCGCCGACGCCGCGGGACGAATGGTCGTTGACAGCACAAGCGTCGCGAGGCAACGTGTCGCTGATGTCGCGGGCGATGCCCAGGAGAAAGTGAAGCAGTCCGCCGAGCAGGTCATGGCGAAGGTCGGAGAAGTGAAGGACGGACTGTCGGCACGTACCTCCCGCGACCGCGCTGATGTCGGCGACCTGTCCGCGCTCACTGCCGACGGGAAGTTGTTGTATTGCCGGGTGTTGGTGAGCTTGGCGCTTGTCGACGGCCTTCTCGATCCTCGTGAGATCGCGAATCTGTACCTGTTCGCATCGATGATCGGCCTCGACGACGAGGCGCGGTCGCAGCTGCGTAGCGATATCACCGGGGCGCAACGCGATACGGCGAACCGTGCAGCGGTCCCCAATGCCACGGTGGAGCTGGCCAGGGAATTGCGCGACCTCCTCGACGAGGATCAACGCGAGCCGGTGTTCACCGTCCTGGTACGCGATCTGGTGCGCATCTCGCGTGCCGACAGGCATGCCGCAGACGCCGAGCGTGAGCGAATCGTCCTCGTCGCAGGGCTGGTCTTCACCGAGTCGGCGGGCCAGGTCGTGGAGGCGACCGAACGTTTCGTGGTCACCGAGGAGGACTTTGCCTCCGGCCGGATCACGACGAGCCAACTGGAAGCCGCCACCAAGGACATCGCTGTCAAGGCTGCGGCATTCGGAACCCCGATCGCCGCGATCAGTCTCGCCGGCAGTGTCTCCGGCCTCAGCGGAGCGGGCATCACCTCGGGTCTGGCGGCCCTGGGGTTCGGCGGCCTGCTGGGACTGAGCGCGATGGCCACCGGGATCGGCACCGTGGTGATCCTCGGCGTCGTGGTCCATCAGGGCGCGCGTTACGTGCTGGCCACCAACGAGCGGGAACGGGAAAAGCGTCGCGAGCATCTGATCCAGCAGGTCATCAAGAACCACCAGCAGGCAATGGCCGAGCTCACCGACGACATCGCCGGACTCGCTCGCCGAATGGATGCCTACCTCACCCAGACCACGCGCAACGAAGAACGACTCGCCACGCTCAGGGCCGAACTGGTCGCCTTCCAGTCGGCCCTGGTGAACCTCCAGACCAGCCAGGAGCTTTTCGAACAGCGAGAGCCACTCCGTGTCGGGTGATCAACTCTCGGCTGCCGCCGCGGTCGTGGCGTACCAGGCCGTCACGCTCACCGAACTGCGAAGCCTGTTCGACGAGGTGGACTTCGACCTGAAGGAAGTCCTCGAACGCGAAGGCCGGATCAGCGACAGCCTGGACTCGGTCACCTCCGAGTTCGATGCGGTGCGCGCCCGTCTCCACGCGATGGGCGTCCTCGTACCGGCCTCACCGTCCCCGCCGGTCGCAGCGGCCGCGGTGAGCGTCGAGGAAACGCACCACTCCCGCTACGCCGTGCCCGTCGTCCCGACCGAGGACGACTTCGATCAGCTTGTCAGGCTTGCCGAAGCCCAATTGGATCTGCTGGGTGTCGATCTGACCCGGGATCCCCTCCAGCAGATTCTTCCCCCTGGTCAGATAGCTGCCAGCCTGCGCAGCTACACCGACGAACACGGCGACATCAGCTGGGACGAGACCGACTGGACGGTCGTCCTGGTCGCCGGAGCCCTCGCGACCCTCCTGGACATCGTCCTCGTCCGCATCCCCCAGGATTCCACCTTCCTCGGCACGAAGCAGGCGGGGTCACCCCTCACGAAGTGGCTTCAGAACAAGGATCGGGCTGAAGACATCCACGCCCGATTCTTCACGGGGTTCGAGAAACTCGCCAAAGTGCCATATGACGCCCCCACCACGAAAGCCACCGGAGGCCTGGTCAGCGGGATGCGGCCGGCCATTCACCGGCTCCAGAGCCTCGGCCACGATCCGGTCCTGGGCTTCTTCTACGGCGTGGCGGACCTCATGCACGGCACCGGCACCTACATCGACAAGGCGGGCCAACTGGTTCAGGTCGCCACCACACACGACCCGGTCAGCCTGATCACCGCCCTCATCACGCAGGTACGCCACCTGCTCTCGGACGTCTACACACCCGCCGGCCTTCAGCCCCCGTTCTTCAGCCTGCTCCAACTGGGTCAGATCAAT
Source organism: Micromonospora gifhornensis (assembly GCF_016863515.1). Lineage (GTDB taxonomy): Bacteria > Actinomycetota > Actinomycetes > Mycobacteriales > Micromonosporaceae > Micromonospora > Micromonospora gifhornensis. Next base: position 257 of record NZ_BOPA01000005.1, on the reverse strand, counting down.
TCGCCGTTCGCATTGACCCCCTCCGGCGTGAAGGTGCCCTGGACCGATGTCGCCCGCCACATGTACACGAACGGCTACGACCTGCGCCACTTCTTCACGATGGGCATCACTCCGGGAATCGTGTCCGCGATCATCCGCGGGTACTGGCTTCTCAAGAGCTACGCCACCGGGGGCACCGCTGCGCAACGGAAGTTGGAGCACGCCAAGCTCACCTCCATGCTGCTGCTCGGGCACACCATCGCGACCTCAGGCACACT
>NZ_BOPA01000004.1 GCF_016863515.1 Micromonospora gifhornensis | reverse complement strand
CCCTCTCACACTGGATAGCAGGCTCCAAGCCTTCTGGGCGGGCACCCATGCTGCTGTGCGAGGCACTGTCACGGAAGCTCGGCCGGGTGATCACCCTCGACGAGATCGGGTTGCCCGCCCCGCCGCTGTCCTCCAAGGACATGCTCGGATGGCGAGTCGATACGCTGGCAGCGCTAACCGAACTCGGGAGAGTCGACGTGGACGCTGAACGTAGGCGCGTTCTCAGCACCGCCGCCTATTCGCTCGCTGCGCTGACTCTGCCCTCCGATCGTTGGTGGTCGCAAATGGCCGAACGTGGCCGAGCGCGCGGTGCGGCAGGCGGCAGGACCGTGAGCCGGGGCGACGTAGACGCGGTGCACGACATGATGTCCCTGTTTTCCCGCGTCGACCAGCGTCGGGGCGGCGGGCATGCTCGCTCGGCTGTCGTCCAATACCTCGGCTCCGACGTGGCAAGCTTTCTTTACGGACGCTACGCCGACGACATTCTGAGGCGCGACATGTTCACCGCCGCCAGCGAGCTTTCCTACCTCGCCGGCTGGATGGCATTCGACAACGGCGAACACAACGTGGCTCAGCACTACTTCAACATCGCCGTCAAACTGGCCGCAGAAGCCGACAATCCAGCAATGGCAGGCCATGTACTGCGCGCGATGGCACACCAAGCCATCGACCTCGGCCACCGCAAGCGTGCTCTCAACCTCGCCTCGGCATCCGTCGACGGCGAACGGTACAAAGCGGCAGCTCCACGAGAACGAGCCTTGCTTGGAGTGGTCTACGCACGCGCACTAGCAGTAAACGGCGAAACGCAAAAGGCGGCTCGCGCACTCCTCCGAGCCGAGGACGACCTCTCCGCCGCCACCGGCGGAGACGATGAGCCCGGCCGCGTCTTCTTCTTCGGTGAAGCGAGCCTTGCGCATGAGACGGCCTGCGCGCTGCGCGACACCGGTGACTTGGCCGGCGCAACGACTCAGTTTCGCCGCAGCGTCAGGACGCGCAAGGCGTCAACCTTCACTCGGACCCACGCCGTCACGCTCGGATATATGGGAGCCGTCCAGGCTAGGCAGGGCGAGATCGAAGAAGCCTGCGCAACGTGGTCCCGTGCCCTCGATGCAATGGAAGGCGTCCGATCGGGCCGCACGCGCGAGGTTGCCGCCGAGATGCGCGCCATCCTTTCCCCCTACAGACGCCGCAGCGTCCGAGCAGTCCGAGACGTGGATGCACGCGCCAAAAGCTACCTCTCAACTTTCGCCTAAACGACAGCCAGCAACAGAAGCGGGAGACTGGAATGGCAGCCGAGAAGTTCGCCGTGGAATCAATTGCGCGGGTCATAGGCGGAAGATCCGAGCCGACGGATGACTATTGGGGTGGAAGTAGGGCCATTATTCGAGTCGATAGTGAGCTGTTCACCCCAGCAGCCACCAGAGGGCTAGAGGACTTCTCTCACCTTGAGATCGTATTTCGATTCCACCTCACCGATCCGACCGATCTGAACCTGGGTGCACGCCGCCCTAGAGACAACCCGGAATGGCCAGAGGTCGGCATCTTCGGCCACCGGAACATGCGTCGCATCAACTGGTTGGGCGTGTCCCGCTGCCGCCTGGTCAAGGTCGACGGCCTTGACCTGCATGTCGAGGAACTAGACGCCGTAGATGGCACGCCTGTCCTGGACATCAAGCCATGGTTCTCAGAGTTCGGCCCACGCGGCGAGGTCAAGCAACCGGCCTGGCCGACTCAGATGCTCGGACTGTACTTCGCAGATCCCGCAGAGGCCCAAGCAAAGTGAGTCCGGTGTGAGCCCGAACTCCTACAGACTAAACGACACCGGCCACTACCGATGAAGCCGTAGGGGTGTCTACCTGCAAAGATAGACACCCCTACGGATTGCCCGTCACCCACAATCACGATCGGATTCAACTTGACCGAGCCCTCACAATCCCCCGAAGCCCGTGTCACCCGCCGCGCTGTTTCAGATCTAGAAGGCAGGGCGGCGAGCCGGCATTGGTGGGATGAGGACGCTGACAGCTACCAGGAAGAGCACGGCGCTTTCCTCGGAGACGTTGACCTTGTGTGGTGCCCTGAGGGCCTACGCGAAGCAGATGCAAGGCTGCTCGGCGACGTGAAGGGAGCACGAGTCCTGGAGATAGGCTGCGGCGCGGCTGCGGGCTCACGCTGGCTAGACGGCCAAGGGGCCGACGTTACGGCGCTGGACCTTTCCACCGGCATGTTGCGGCACGCCAAGCTGGCCGCCGAACGCTCGGGCGTGCATGTGCCGCTCGTACAAGCCGACGCCCTGGCGATGCCTTTTCAGGCGGGCACCTTCGATACGGTGCATACCGCGTTCGGCGCTGTCCCGTTCGTCGCAGACTCCGAAGCGCTCATGCGCGAAGTGTTCCGGGTGCTGCGCCCCGGTGGGGCATGGGTCTTTGCCGTTACTCACCCGATGCGCTGGATTTTTCTCGATGATCCCGGCGAGGCCGGCCTAACGGCTGTCCACTCATACTTCGACCGCCGCCCGTATGTCGAACAGGACTCGACAGGAGTGCCTACCTACGTCGAGGCGCACCGCACCTTCGGCGATCGCGTCCGAGAGCTTACGGCCGCCGGCTTCATTCTCTGTGACGTGGTTGAACCGGAGTGGCCGCCGGGGCACGAGGAAGTCTGGGGCCAGTGGAGCCCGCTTCGCGGTCGGCTGTTCCCTGGCACCGCCATCTTCGTAGCCCGCCGTCCAGCCGCCGTGTGACCTAGCACACGAAGAGCGGCAGGGCACGTCGCGGAGATATCACCAGGCATGACCAGGCGTTTTTGATAGTGCAAGATCATATCCACTTGATCGGGTGGGTGATGGCGAAGACCCACAAGCCGCCGGGACGCAGCACCCGGTACACCTCACGCATCAGCGCCTCGGAATCGGCGACGAACGGCACGGCCCCGAACGCGGTGTGCACCGTGTCGAAGGCACCCGCCCGGAACGGCAGGGCCAGGGCGTCCGCCTGGACGAGGGGAACCGGTACGCCGCAGCGCTCGGCGGCCAGCCGGGCCTGCCGCAGCATGCCGGCGGACAGGTCCAGGGCCACCACCTCGGCGCCCTGCCCGTCCAGCCAACGCGAGCCCGCCGCCGCGCCGCAGCCCAGTTCCAGCAACCGGGCCCCCTTCACGTCGCCGAGCAGCCGCACGTCGGCCTCCCGCAGGCCCTCCGGGCACCACACCAGGTCCACGTCACCGAGGAAGGTGCCGTGCTCCTCCTGGTAGTTGTCCGCGTCCTGGTCCCACCAGCGGCGGCTCGCCGCCCGGCCCTCGGCCTCGGTGACAGCACGGCGGGTGACGGTGGGTTCGGGATCGTCGTTCATCCCGGTAACGGTACGGAGCCCGGGCGGGGCATCCGCGCAAGGGCGTCGGCGGGCCACCGACATCGATCCGAGCCCGCTGTGGCTCGCGGCCATCGGCGGCGGCCAGCGCCCGTTTCCGCTCGTTGACGCAGGGTAACCGCAGGTCATGGCCGAGAAGGAGTTCCACGAGGGCGACCACGTCTCCTGGGCCAGCCACAGCGGCCGGGCGTACGGCGTGGTCAAGGAGAAAATCGTCGACCGCACCCACGTACGCGGACACCCGGTGAACGCCTCACCGGAGGACCCGCAGTACCGGATCACCAACGACGACTCGGGCCGGGACGTGACCCACCGCCCGGAGGTGCTACGTCGTGAGCCGAAGTGACGATCCGCAGCAGACGTACCGGGAGTTCACCGATGCGGTGAACATGAAGCCGACCGAGTTGTCCCGCTGGCTGGAGACCGCCGAATCCAAACACGTCGGCTGGCAGAAGAAGGGCACCGAGGGCGGTGAGACGGTGGGCCACGAGTCCGGCCGGAAGATCGTCGACCTGCTCCGCCGCAAGCGCGACGACCTCACCGAGGCGGACTACAAGCACATGCGCAAGGTGGTCGGCTACGTCCGGCGGCACATGGCACAACGGCCCAGCGGCGACGTACGCCAGACCCGGTGGCGGTACTCCCTGATGAACTGGGGTCACGACCCGGTCAAGGCGGCGCTGCCGCCGCCCGGCGGCCCGTCCCGAAAGGCCCTCGAACGGCACGGCGCCCCGCCGAAGTCACGCCGTCACCCATAAAAATCGGGGTACGAAAGCCTCCTTCCGTGCCGACGTCCTGCGGACCGAGATCGGCGCGCGTTGATAGCGTGCCGACGGTGACGCCAGAACTGTCGACAGCCGGCCGTCATCCCCGCGCCGGACACGTCGTCCTGCTGTCCGGTCTGGGGCTCATCGCTGCTGCGGCGCTCTGGCTGGTGATCACCGGGAACAGCAACATCCGGTACAGCGCCGACCACGAGGGCACCGTGCCCATGTGGGCCAGGTGGCTTCCGGCCCTGGTCGCCATCGCGGTGATCCGGCTGGTCCCGCGAGCACCCGATCCGCGCTGGCCGGACCCGCCGGCACCGTACCGCGAGGCGGTGCCGCTGCTGTGCGCCGCCATCGCATTCGCCGCGATCATGCCCCTACTCGACGGCGAGCCGGCGTACACCCTGCTCAAGCTCGCGCTGCTGCTCGGCGTACCGGCTGCGGTGTTCGTGGTGGTCCGTCGCCGGCCGCAGTGGCATCCTGGGCCGGCCCCGGCGGACGCCGCCCACCGCTTCGGGCCGGCGGTGCCCGTGGCGGTGTAGCTGGTGCTCAGTTACGCGACTCCGCTTGCGGCACCGGCCGGCGACTGGGCTCGCGGCCTCCCACTTGTCGAACTGGTCGCCACGATCCTTGTGGTGTTCGCGGTGAACGCGCTGCTGGAGGAGTTCTTCTACCGGCGATGGCTGCAGACCCGCTGGGAATCGTTGCTGGGCCGCTGGCCCGCCATCGTGCTCGTGTCGCTGCTCTGGGCGGTCTGGCACGTGGCCATCCAGGGCGGCGTCCGACCCGACATCGACCTGGCCACGGTGATCGTCAGCCACGCCGTGACCGGCCTCTTCCTCGGCTACCTGTGGTCCCGGTACCGCCGAATGTGGCCCCCCTTGGTGATCCACGGCGCCCTCAACGCCATGCCCACCCTCCTAACCCTGTAACCCCCCGCCCCCTCCCCCGCCCGCCCCGCTCCCACGCCCGCCCCGGCCCCCACCAGCACCAGCACCAGCACCAGCACCAGCACCAGCACCAGCACCAGCACCAGCGATCATGCACTTCCGGTCGCCGATCTGCCCCAAACACACCCTGTGCACCGACAACAAGTGCAAGATCGACGGAACTCGGAGCACATGCTGGTCCACCACCGTCACCGTCGCCGCCCGAACCGCGCCCGATCCGCCCACGCACCGCCGCGCTGCCACCGAGCACGGGTTCACCACCACAACCCGCGCAACCCCACGCAAGCCCTCCAACCCTCGCGCCCAACCAGCTCAACGCCCCACCAAGTCCGTCGATCAAGAGGTTTGCGTCAGATTCCAACGCGTTCCCGACCAAAACCTCTTGATCACCGCTCCGGGGACGGGCCAGCCCGGCCACCGGACGCGGTCGGGCAACCGGACGCGGTCGGGCAGCGGGCGCGGTTCAGCGACCGAAAGGGGCGTCAACGTTTGTGGCACGTACGGCAGGGTGGTCATCGCTTGTGAGGTGCCGTCGTGGTGCTACCCGGCTCACGTCAGGGGGTTCGGGGGAGCCCGG
>NZ_BOPA01000003.1 GCF_016863515.1 Micromonospora gifhornensis | reverse complement strand
GGGAGCCCGGCCCGCGCAGGGATCAAGCCTGACCGCCCGGAGCGGGCCGGGCTCCCCCGAACCCCCACCCCGCTAAAGCCAGCAACCGAGCCGAGGGCCAGGGGAGAGGCCGCAAGGGCCACGGGCCCCGGCGGGTCAGTGGTCGGCGCTGTTCCAGTCGCGGCCCTCGCCGACCGACACCTCCAGCGGCACCGACAGCGGGTACGCCCCACCCATCTCGCGCCGCACCAACTCCTCCAGCGTGGTCCGCTCCCCCGGGGCGACCTCGAAGACGAGTTCGTCGTGCACCTGAAGCAGCATCCGGGAGCGCAGCCCGGCGTCGCGTAGCGCGGTGTCGACGTGCAGCATGGCGACCTTGATGATGTCGGCGGCGGAACCCTGGATGGGGGCGTTGAGGGCCATCCGCTCGGCCATCTCGCGGCGCTGCCGGTTGTCGCTGACCAGGTCGGGCAGGTAGCGGCGGCGGCCGAGGATGGTGGAGGTGTAGCCGTCCTGGCGGGCTCGCGCCACCACCTCGTGCAGGTAGTCACGGACCCCACCGAAGCCGGCGAAGTAGTTCTCCATCAGCCCGCGCGCCTCTTCGGCGGTGATGCCGAGCTGCTGGGACAGGCCGAAGGCGCTCAGCCCGTACGCCAGGCCGTAGTTCATTGCTTTGATCTTGCGCCGCTGGTCCGGACTGACCTCGGTCACCGGCACGGCGAAGACGGAGGAGGCGGTGGCGGCGTGGAAGTCGGCACCGGAGTTGAACGCCTCGATGAGCGCCTCGTCGCCGGACAGGTGCGCCATGATCCGCATCTCGATCTGGCTGTAGTCGGCGGTGAGCAGACATTCGTAGCCCTCCCCCACCACGAACGCCCGGCGGATGCGCCGCCCCTCCTCGGTGCGGATGGGGATGTTCTGCAGGTTCGGTTCGGTGGAGGAGAGCCGGCCGGTGGCGGCGACCGTCTGGTTGAACGTGGTGTGGATGCGCCCGTCGTCGGAGACCGACTTGAGCAGCCCGTCCACTGTCGACTTGAGCTTGGCGACGTCCCGGTGGCGCAGCAGGTGGTGCAGCAGCGGGTGCTCGGTCTGCGCGTAGAGCCACTGCAGGGCGTCGGCGTCGGTGGTGTACCCGGTCTTGATCTTCTTCGTCTTCGGCAGGGCGAGCTCTCCGAAGAGGATCTCCTGGAGCTGCTTCGGGGAGCCGAGGTTGAACTCCCGGCCGATCACCGCGTACGCCCCCTGCGCGGCGGCCTTCACCTCGGCGGCGAAGTGCGCCTCCAGCTCGGAGAGGTAGTCGGTGTCGGCGGCGATGCCGGTGCGCTCCATGTTCGCCAGGACCCGCATCAGCGGCAGCTCCACTCCGGCCATCAGCCGGGCGGACTGCTCCCCGTCGCGGGACAGTTCGGCGTCGATCGCCTCGGCCAGGTCGAGGGTGGCCCGGGCGTGCAGCATGAGGTTCTGCTCGGCCTCGCCGTCGCCGCCGAGCCCGTCGAGGGTGAGTTGGCCGTTGTCGGGAGCGTCGACCCGCAGCTCGCGGTGCAGGTAACGCAGGGCCAGGTCGGTCAGATCGTAGGAGCGCTGGTCGGGGCGGGCCAGGTAGGCCGCGATCTGGGTGTCCCGGGTGATGCCGGCCAGCGTCCAGCCGTGTGCGGCGAAGGCGAGCACGGCAGGCTTGCTGTCGTGCAGCACCTTGGGGCGGGTCTCGTCGGCCAGCCAGCCGGCCAGCGCCGCCTCGTCGCGCTCGTCGAGCGTGCTCGGGTCGAACCAGGCCGCCGCGCCGTCGGCGGTGGCCAGGGCCAGGCCGGTGACGGTGGCGGTGTGCCGCCGGTTGGGGCCGGTGTCCAGCTTGACCGCCACCCCGACCGGGGTGCCCGGCGACGCGTGCGTCTCCAGCCAGCCGGTCAGCGCACCGGGCGCGGCGAGCACCTCGCCGCTCAGGTCGAAGCCCGCCTCGGCCTCCGGCTCGACCGCGTCGAGGTACTGGTAGAGGCGGTCGCGCAGGATGCGGAACTGGAGGGTGTCGAAGACCTGGTGCACCGCTTCCCGGTCCCACCCCTGCCAGCGGGCGTCCTCGGGGCGGATCGGCAGGTCCAGGTCGGCGATCAGGCGGTTGATCTCGTAGTTGCGGATCACGTCGGCGAGTCGTTCCCGCAGACTGTCGCCGGCCTTGCCCTTGATCTCGTCGGCGCGGGCGATGATGCCGTCCACCCCGCCGTACGTGTTGATCCACTTGGCGGCGGTCTTCGGGCCGACGCCGGGCACTCCGGGCAGGTTGTCGCTGGTCTCGCCGACCAGCGCGGCCAGATCCCGGTAGCGGTCGGGGCCGACGCCGTACTTCGCCTCGACCGCGGCCGGATCCATCCGGGCCAGGTCGGAGACGCCCTTACGCGGATAGAGCACGGTGATCTGCTCGTCGACGAGCTGGAAGGCGTCCCGGTCACCGGTGGAGATCAGCACCGGCATCCCCTGGTCGCGGGCCTGGCAGGCCAGGGTGGCGATGATGTCGTCGGCCTCGTAGCCCTCCTTCTCGACCACCGGCACCCGCAACGCCGCGAGGACCTCCTTGACCAGGCTGACCTGGCCCTTGAAGTCCGCCGGGGTCTCGCTGCGGCCGGCCTTGTACTCCGCGTACTTCTCGGTGCGGAAGGAGCGGCGGGACACGTCGAAGGCGACGACGATGTGGGTCGGCCGCTCGTCGCGCAACACGTTGATCAGCATCGAGGTGAAGCCGTAGACCGCGTTTGTCGGCTGCCCCGTCGTGGTGGAGAAGTTCTCCACAGGCAGGGCGAAGAATGCCCGGTATGCCAGGGAGTGTCCGTCGACGAGGAGCAGGCGCGGCGTCGTAGCTGTCACGGTGGCGACTCTAGCCCGTCCCGCCGACAACTCCCGCCGCCGCCTCGCGGCACCCTCATCCGCTGATCCTGGGGTCGGCGGCAATGAACTGCCGCCAACCCCACGATCGACGCAGGGCAGGTCAGAGCACCTTGGCCAGGAATGCCTTGGTGCGGTCGTGTTGCGGGTTGGCGATCACCTCGCGGGGGTTGCCGTGCTCGACCACCACGCCGCCGTCGATGAAGACCAGGGAGTCGCCGACCTCGCGGGCGAAGCCGATCTCGTGGGTGACCACGATCATCGTCATGCCGTCGCGGGCCAGGTCCTTCATCACGTCGAGGACCTCACCGACCAGCTCCGGGTCCAGCGCGCTGGTCGGCTCGTCGAAGAGCATCAGCTTGGGCTGCATGGCCAGGGCTCGGGCGATGGCCACCCGCTGCTGCTGACCACCGGAGAGCTGGCTCGGGTAGTTGCTCATCTTGTCACCCAGACCGACCCGTTCCAGCAGCGCCACCGCCCGGTCGCGGACCTCGGCCCGCTTCTCCCTGCGCACCAGCAGGGGTGCCTCGGTGACGTTCTCCAGGGCGGTCTTGTGCGGGAAGAGGTTGAACCGCTGGAACACCATGCCGATGGCCTGGCGCTGGGCGGCGACCTCCTTCTCCCGCATCTCGTGCAGCTTGCCGCCGCGCTCCCGGTAGCCGATCAGGTCGCCGTCCACCCAGATCCGCCCGGCGTTGATCTTCTCCAGGTGGTTGATGCAGCGCAGGAAGGTCGACTTGCCCGAGCCGGAGGGCCCGAGCAGGCAGCACACCTCCCCGGCGCGTACCTCGAGGTCGATGCCCTTGAGCACCTCGATCGAGCCGAACGACTTGTGCACCTGTTCGGCTCGTACCATCGGCCCGGCCCCGGCCTGAGCCGGGACACCGGCCTGGGCCGGCACGCTCGCCTGCGTCATACGCCCCCTGCCCCTCCGGCGGCGCCGCCGCCACCGACCGCCATGCCGCGCAGCCGGGCCCTGGCCTGACCGGCACGACCGCTGCCTCTGGCGAAGTGCCGCTCCAGGTAGTACTGCCCGACGAGCAGCACACTGCTCAACAGCAGATACCAGATGGTCGCCGCGACAAGCATCGGGAAGACCTGGAAGGTCCGGCTACCGACGGCTCTGATCTGGAAGAACAGTTCGGTGGAGACCGGCACGAAGGCCACCAGCGAGGTGTCCTTGAGCATCGCGATGGTCTCGTTGCCGGTCGGCGGGACGATCACCCGCATGGCCTGCGGCAGCACGATCCGGCGCAGGATCTGCCCCTGGGTCATGCCCAGCGCCTGGGCCGCTTCGGTCTGTCCCTCGTCGACCGACTGGATGCCGGCCCGGACGATCTCCGCCATGTACGCGGCCTCGGACAGGCCGAGCGCCAGCATGCCGGCGACGAAGCCGGTGAGCAGGTCCGTCGCCGAGAAGCCGAACAGCCGCGCCTCGAAGTCCTGCACCCCGAACAGCGCGCCGATCTGCCGATCGAAGGGCAATCCGAACTCGATCCGGGACCACAGCATGCCCAGGTTGCCGAAGAGGATCGCCAGCACCAGCCGGGGCACCGCGCGGAAGAACCAGGTGTACGCCCACGCGACGCCGCGCAGGATCGGGTTTCCCGACAGTCGCATGATCGCGAGGAGGATGCCCAGCACGATGCCGATCAGCATGGACGTCACCAGCAGCGCGATGCTGCCGCGGACACCAGCCATGATCGGCGGCCGGAACATGTTGTCGACCATGAACGACCAGTTGAACGCCTCGTTCGTCACCAGCAGGTGCACGAACATGGCCACCAGCACCCCGATCACGGCGACGGCTACCCACCGCCCGGGATGCCGCACGGGCACGGCCTGGATGGGTTCCGGCCGTGCCCGTTCGGGTGAATCGGTGTCGAGTGACATGTCAGCTGGCGGGGTTCAGTTCCGACGTGGTGATGGCCCCACCCTCGACGCCCCACTTCTCCAGCGCCGCCTTGTAGCTGCCGTCGGCGATGACCGCCTGCACGGCCTCCTTCAGCACCTCGGCGAACGCGGTCTGGTCCTTGGGGACCGCGTAGCCGTACGGCGCCGACTCGTAGATGTCGCCGAGCACCTCCAGCTGGCCGTTGCTCTGCTTCACCGCGTACGCGCCGACCGGGGAGTCGGCCAGCATGGCGTCGTTCTTGCCGCTGACCACGGCGGCCGTCGCGTCGCTCTGCGCCTGGTACTGATCGATGGTGATCTCCGGCTTGCCGGCGTCGGTGCACGCCTTCGACCGGGCGGTGATGTCGTCGAGCTGCACGGTGCCGACCTGCACGGCGATCTTCTTGCCGCAGGCGTTGTCCGGGTCCACCTGGGCCGGGTTACCGGTCTTGGTGGCCCACTGGGTGCCGGCGGAGAAGTAGCTCACCATGTTCACCGACTGCAACCGCTCGGCGTTGATGGTGAACGAGGAGACACCGATCTCGTACTTGCCGGACTGCACAGCCGGCAGGATCGCGTCGAACGGCGCCGACTCGTACTCCGCCTTCAGGCCGAGCTTCTGCGCCACCGCGTTGAACAGCTCCACGTCGAAGCCGATCACGGTGCTGCCGTCGGTGTCCAGGAACTCCGCCGGGGCGTACGTCGCGTCGGTGCCGACCTTGATCACGCCGTCGGCCTTGATCGCGTCGGGCACCTTGGCGGCGAGATCGTTGTCCGGCGCCGCGCTCACCGACGGACCGGCACCGGGCTCGTCAGCGCTCTCCTGCTCGCCGCAGGCCGCCATCGAGAGGGTGAGCAGCGCCGCACCGGCGACACCGATGACGGCCCGGCGACGACCCTTGAGGTTGAACATGTCGTACTCCTTGCGAAGAGGGGTGACGCCCGTTCAGGCCACGCCGAGGTAGGCCTCTTTGACGGCCGGGTCGTGCAGCAGGTCGGCGCCACTGCCTTCCTTGACGATCCGGCCGGTCTCCAGCACGTACGCGCGGTGCGCCCGGGCCAGAGCCTGCTGTGCGTTCTGCTCCACCAGCAGGATCGTGGTGCCCTGCTGGTTGATCTCCGTGATGATGCTGAAGATCTGCTGGATCAGCATCGGCGCCAGACCCATCGACGGCTCGTCGAGCAGCAGCAGCTTGGGCCGGCTCATCAACGCCCGACCCACCGCCAGCATCTGCTGCTCACCGCCGGAGAGCGTGCCACCGACCTGCTTGCGCCGCTCGGCCAGCCGGGGGAACAGCTCCAGCACCTTCGCCAGGTCCTTGGCCACCTCGGCGCGGTCCCGCCGGGTGTAGGCACCCATGTCCAGGTTCTCCATCACCGTCATGCCGGGGAAGATGCCCCGACCCTCGGGCGCCTGGCACAGCCCACGCCGTACCCGCAGGTCGGCCCGGAGCTTGCTGATGTCCTCACCGTTGAACACGATCCGCCCGGAGGCGATCGGCCGGATGCCGGAGATGGCCCGCATCGTGGTGGACTTGCCGGCGCCGTTGGCGCCGATCAGGGCCACGATCTCACCCTCGTTGACGGTCAGGCTGATGCCGTGCAGCGCCTTGATCCGCCCGTAGAGCAGACTGACGTCCTCGATCTCAAGCAGCGTCGTCATCCGGCACCCCCAGGTAAGCCGCGATCACCCGGTGATCCTCACGCACCTCGGCGGGGAGCCCATCTGCGATCTTCTTTCCGAACTCCAGCACCACGATCCGGTCGGTCACACCCATGACCAGACGCATGTCGTGCTCGATGAGCAGCACGGTGATGCCCTGGTCCCGGATCTTGCGGATGAGCTGGAGCAGCTCCTCCTTCTCGGCCGGGTTGAAGCCGGCAGCCGGCTCGTCCAGGCAGAGCAGTACCGGGTCGGTGGCCAGCGCCCGGGCGATCTCCAGCCGGCGCTGCTCGCCGTACGACAGGTTGCGGGCGGCGTCGTGCATCCGGTGCGGGATGCCGACGAACTCCAGCAGCCGCTCGGCCTTCTCCAGCCCGTCGCGCTCCTCCCGGCGGTGCCGGGGCAGCCGGAACAGCGCGGACAGCACGCTGGTCTTGTGGTGCGCGTCCGCGCCGACCTGGATGTTCTCCAGCGCGGTCATCTCCGGGAACAGGCGGATGTTCTGGAACGTCCGCGCCATGCCCATCTTGGTGATGTGGTGCTTCTTCTTGCCGGTGATCCGCTCACCACGGAACCGGATCTCACCCTCGGAGGGCTGATAGATACCGGTCATCGCGTTGAAGCAGGTGGTCTTGCCGGCACCGTTGGGGCCGATCAGACCGAGAATCTCACCCTTGTAGAGGGTGAAGTTCACGTCGTTGAGGGCCACCACGCCACCGAAGCGCAGCGTGACGTGGTCAACCTCCAGCAGCGGCTCCCGTTTGGCGGTGGACTCCACCGCCGGGGCGCCGGCCTGCTCAGGAACGGTCGGCTTCTGCACGGTCTCACCCACCGACGATCACCTCCTTGCGACGGTCCTTGAACTCCGCCGCCCTTCGTCGGTTCGGAATCAAGCCCTGCGGCCGGAAGATCATCATGACCACCAGCACCAGGCCGAAGAACATGAATCGGTACTCGTACAGCTCGACGCCGAAGAACTCGATGCCACGGAACCGCTCGATCATGTACGCCACCAGGCCGCCACCGACGATCGCGCCGACGATGTTGCCCGAGCCGCCGAGGATGACCGCGGCCAGGATGATGATCGAGTTGAGCAGTTCCAGGTTCTGCGAGCTGACGAAGTTCTGCTTGCCGGCGAAGAGCGCCCCCGCCAGACCACCGATGAACGCACCCGAGGCGAACGCCCAGAGCTTGAACTTGAACGTCGGCACGCCCATCAGCTGCGCCGCGTCCTCGTCCTCACGGATCGAGATCCAGGCCCGGCCGACCCGGCTGCGGTTGAGGTTCCGCACCCCGATGACCACCAGGATGATCAGCGTGAGCACCAGCCAGTAGTACGGCCGCGGGTCCAGCACGCCGAAGATCGGCTTGCCGTCGGAGTAGCTGCCCGGCGGGTGCGGGATCTGGTTGAAGCCCCGCTGTCCCTTGAGGAACTCGGAGCTGGTCGCCGCCACCCGGATCATCTCGGCGAAGCCGAGGGTCACGATGGCCAGGTAGTCGCCCCGCAGCCGCAGCGTCGGGGTACCCAGCATCACGCCGGAGATCATGGTGAGCACGAGCGCCACCGGCAGGGCCAACAGCCACGGCCAGAGCGTCTTGAGATCACTGCTCGGCGACGTCAACACCGCCACCGTGTACGCGCCGACGGCGAAGAAGCCGAAGTAGCCGAGGTCGAGCAGGCCGGCGAAACCGACCACGATGTTCAGACCGACGGCCAGCAGCACGTAGATGGAGATGGTGAACAGCACCTGCCCGAAGTTCGACCCGGTGGTCGGGATCGGCCCGAGCCACTGGTAGAACTCCCGGTTCGGCAGTGCGTAGAAGAACACGATCACTGCCGCGATGACGGCCCAGCGCATCCACCGGGGTGCGTTGTGCCAGCGCTCACCCACCGCGTGGCGACCTGAGTAGATCCATTCCCTCACGCTTGTCATGCGCGGGCCCTCCCCAACGACTCGCCCAGCAGACCGGTCGGCCGGAACATCAGCAGCACGACCAGGACGACGAAGGCGACCAGGTCCTTCCAGTTCGCGCCGAACAGGGCCGACGCGTAGTTCTCGACCAGGCCGAGCAGCAGTCCGCCGACCAGCGCACCGCGCAGGTTGCCGATGCCGCCCAGAACCGCCGCGGTGAACGCCTTCAACCCGAGCAGGAAGCCCACGCTGTAGGTCAGAGTGCCGATCCGGATGTCGTAGAGCATCCCGGCGACACCGGCCATCACACCACCGATGATGAAGACCACCAGGATGATCCGGTCCTTGTTGATGCCCATCAGCGCCGCGGTGTTCTGGTCCTGCGCGACCGCGCGGATGCCCCGACCGATACGACTGCGGTTGATGAACAGGTCCAGCGCCACCATCATCGCCAACGCTGAGACGATGACCAGCACCTGCACCATGGTCACTTCGGTACCGGCGACCTCGAACAGCACGAGGTCCGGCTTGACGATCGTGGGCGCACCGACCGGGAGCCGCCGGGTGTAGATACCGAACGCCTCGGCGATCGCGATCGAGGCGCCGATCGCGGTGATCAGGAAGGCCAGCGGTGGGGCGTTGCGCTTACGCAACGGCCGGTACGCCACCCGTTCGACCACTGTCGCGGTGCCCGCGGACGCCACCGCGGCTATCAGCGCACCGACCAGAAGATAAAGCATGATCGAGCCGAAGCCGCTGGCTACCGAGTCACGATCCAGACCGAGTGCGGCCCAACCCCAGATCGCGGCGAAAGCGCCGGCGATGAAGACCTCGGAGTGGGCGAAGTTGATGAGTCTCAGCACGCCGTAGACCAGCGTGTAACCCAGCGCGACGAGGGCATAGATGGCGCCCACCGTCAGCCCGGTTATCGTATATCCCCCGAAATCGGAGAATAGGGCGTTGAAGTTCAAGGAAGGGCACTCCGTACAGGAAGGGGAGACAGTGAAGGTGCGGCCGGGAAAGGTGCTCCCCGGCCGCACCCCACGATCACAGCGGAACCGTTACGGGACCGGTCAGGACCTCGGGACCTCCTGGTCCGGAACAACCTTGCCGCCCTCGACCTTGTACGCCCAGACCTTGACCTGAGCCGGGTCGAGCTCACCGGTCTCGGTGAACTTGTAGCTCGCCGCGACACCCTCGCCGCTGTAGCCCTTCACGAACTCCAGCATCTTGGTGCGGGTGGTGTTGCCAGCCTTGATACCGGCGAGCAGGATGTTCGCCGCGTCGAAGGCGGTGTCGCTGTAGGTGCCCGGCTCCGAGCCGTTGAGGGCCTTGAAGTCGTCGACGAAGCTGCCGCGCGCCTCGGTGGCCGGCTGGCAGGGGCAGGTGAGGATGGTGCCCTCAGCCGCCGCCGCACCGGCGCCCTCGATGTAGGCGGCGTCGTTGACGCCGTCACCGGCGACCAGGGTGGCGGTGACGCCAGCAGCGGTGAGCTGCTTGCGGATCAGGCCAGCCTCCTGGTAGTAGCCACCGTAGAAGATCGCGGTCGCGCCCGAGGACTTGACCTTGGTGACGGTCGCCGAGAAGTCGTTCTGCTTGCCGTCGCCCTGGACCTTGTCGCTGCTGACAACGGCCGCGCCGAGGACCTTCTTGACCTCGTCGGCCAGACCGGCGCCGTACGCCGACTGGTCGTCGATGACGAAGACCTTCTCGGCCTTCAGCACGTCCTTGATGTACCGACCGGCGGCCGGGCCCTGGCTGAAGTCGCTACCGACCGCCCGGAAGAAGGTCTTCCAGCCCTGGTCGGCCAGGCTCGGCCGGGTCGCCGACGGGGTGATGTGCACCAGCTCGGCCTCGGAGAACAGCGGGTTGGCCGCCTCCGACTCACCCGAGAACGCCGGACCGACGATGCCGAGGATCTTGGTGTCGTCGATCGCCTGCTGGGCCAGACCCGGCGCCTGCTCCGGGTTACCCTGGGAGTCCAGCGGCACCAGGGTCACCTGGCAGTCCGCGTTCTCCTTGTTGTACTTGTCGACGGCGAGCTTGACGCCGCCGTTCATGTTGATGCCCAGGGCCGCGTTCGGGCCGGTCAGCGCGCCGAAGAAGGCGATCTTGCTGCCGCAGCCGTCACCGCCGCTGGCCTCGTCGGTTCCACTGTCAGACTTGCAGGCGGCCGTACCGCCAAGGGCGAGCGCGGCGATCGCCACCCCACCGACCAAACGTGCGAGCTTCTGCCTCAAGGCCCGAACCCTCCTCAGTCCCATGGCCCGAACCACCCGCTACCAATTGGCCATTGCGGGGGCGGACGAACCAGACCGTCGTCGCCGGTCTGGGGCCGGACGTTATCCCACGGTGCAGGCACGACGTAAGCCCCGGAAGGGGCCGTTGACCGAACCGTTACACGCCGTGGTGGATAGGGTGCGATCGCTGTAAGAGGGAACCGTTGATTGATCGGCTACGAGGCCGATTCACCTTCGTTTTATCGGCGCCGGCCACTACTGAGTGATCTTCCTTCAGCCGCCCACCTGTAGGTGCGCCCACCAGGCACGAGACCCATCTCCCGCGTCTGCAAACACCATAAGCCGACCTTCTTCGAGCGCCACCACCAGCCCCGTATCCCCCGACGGCACCACCACCGGCAGGGCCACCGGACGCCACGACTCACCACGACTGTCCGAGCACCACAGACGGTAACCATCACCGTCGATGATCACCGCCACGACCAGGTTTGCCGAAGCCACCAGAGCACGCACCGACACCGCACCCCGACCACCACCGAACCCGCCGACCCACCGCCAACCCGGCTCCACCAACCGCCACACCCCGAAGCCCGTACGCACCGGACCGACCGCCAACACCGCGCCGTCGGCGGCCACCACCCGCTGCGCCTGACCCGGACCGTCCACTCCCGGCAGCAACGCCCGCCGCCACACCCGCGCATCCGACGACGTCCACGCCACCGGCACGGCACCCGGCGTCAACACCGCACCCACCAACACCCAGCCCGAGGGCACCGCCACCGCGTCGTACGCCACCGTCCGGCCCCGATCATCGCTGGCCAGCTCCGGCAACGCCTCGTGCACCGCGAAGCGCTCGCCATCCGGGGAACTCCACACCGCCGCCCCGGCCACCCGAGCACCCACCAGCAGCCACTCCCGCGGTCCGGCCGCCACCCGGGAGACACTCACCGCCCGCGGCCCGCCGAACAGCTCGAACCCGGCTGCCACCTCACGTAACGCACCGTCGGGGTGCAGCATCCAGGTGGCGGTACGCGGATTGCCGTGCGCGCCCCCACTCGCCGCGCCCAACGCCACCAACCGGGCATCCCGGCAGGCCACCGCGTAGAGCACGTGCCGGGCACCGTACACACTCGACGGGACCAGCCGGATCGGCGACCAGACCAGACCATCCACCGTGGACCAGGCAGCCGGGGCGTTCCGCCCCGCCGAATCGGCGACCGCACCGACGGCGTACCAGCGCCCGCCGCAGACGGTCGCGTCCCGTACCAGGAGCCGGGCGGCGGCCCCGGACGTCGCCGGCAGCACCATCGACTGCCAGGCCGGGCGCACCGGCGTCGGCGCCGCGGACTCGACGGCCGGCCGGGAACAGCCGGCCGACGTCACCGCCACCGCGACGACGACCGCGACCCACCGCCGGATCACCACGGATCGATGCTATCGACCCCGGCCTGACACCGCGGCCGTCGCAAAGCCGACTCAGGGAGCCGGCTGCGTCACCTCACCGCCGGCGGTCTCGGCGAGAATCCGCTCGGAGACCTCCTTCATGGTCATCCGGTGATCCATCGCCGTACGCTGGATCCACTTGAAGGCCTGCGGCTCGGTCATGTTGTAGGTGGTCATCAGCGCGCCCTTGGCCCGCTCGACGGTCTTACGGACCTCCAACCGGTCGGTCAGCCCGGCGACCTCGGCCTCCAACGCGGCGATCTCGGAGTACCGGGACAGCGCGATCTCCACCGCCGGCACCAGATCGCTCTTCTGGAACGGCTTGACCAGGTACGCCATCGCACCAGCCGCCCGCGCCCGCTCGACCAGGTCACGCTGGCTGAAGGCGGTCAGAATGATCACCGGAGCGATCCGGGACCCGGCAATCCGCTCAGCGGCGGCCAGCCCGTCCATGATCGGCATCTTGATGTCGAGGATCACCAGATCGGGCTTGAGCTCCTCGGCCAGCCGGACGGCGGTCTCGCCGTCGCCGGCCTCCCCGACCACCTCGTAGCCCTCCTCGGCCAGCATCTCGGCCAGGTCCAGCCGGATCAGCGCCTCGTCCTCGGCGATCAGTACCCGCCTGCGCGCGGCATCCGTCTGCGTCTCGGCCACGAGCCACTCCCACCATCGTTTCCTGCACGGCTACCCACCCATGCTCTCGCACGAGAGTAGTCGGGTACAGTAAGCCTCACTCGCCGGGATGGTGGAACGGCATACACGGAAGTCTCAAACACTTCTGCCCGAAAGGGCTTGCGGGTTCGAATCCCGCTCCCGGCACTTTGTCATACAGGCGTTCGAGGATGTCGATGTGCATCCACCGGAAATCCGGGCACGGGTTCGTGCACTCCGCGCCCGAGGCCACAACATCCGCTCGGTAGCCCGCAGCCTGGCCCTGCCCTACACCACGGTGTGGCACTGGTGCGTCGACAGGCCCGAGCCGACCCAGGTCAACAGCGCCGTCCGCTGTTTCCGCTGCCGGCCGGAGTTGACGGGCCCCGCCGATCCCACCGCGTACGCCTACCTGCTCGGCCTCTACCTCGGCGACGGGCATCTCGTCACGAGTGACCGGGTGCCGGTGCTGCGCATCTATTGCACCGACACCTGGCCGAACCTGATCGAGGCATGCGATGCCGCGATGAGAGCCGTACTCGCGAACCGGGTCCAACGGATTCAGAAGCAGGGCTGTGTGGCGGTGCAGAGCACCGGCAAGCACTGGCCGTGCCTCATCCCGCAACACGGGCCGGGCAAGAAGCACCAGCGACCCATCGTCCTTACCGCCTGGCAGCGCGACATCCTGACCAGCCACGCAGGCCACTTCGTACGTGGGCTCTTCCACTCCGACGGTTGTCGGGTGTCGAACCGGGTCACCGTCAGGGGCCGGAAGTACGCCTATCCCCGCTACATGTTCGTCAACGAGTCCTCCGACATCATGGGCCTGTGCCAGTGGGCGCTGGACCTGCTCGGCATCGCGTGGGCGATGAACCGCCGCAACAGTCTCTCGGTCGCGCGTCGTGAGGCGGTCGCCGCGCTGGACCGCCACGTCGGTCCGAAGTCGTGAAGCTTCGGACCGGCCGTGGCGGAGCGGCAGGGTGTCAGTGTGCGGCGAGTGCCCGGGCCAGGTCTTCGCGCAGGTCCTCGGGGTCCTCCAGGCCGACGGAAAGGCGCAGCAGGGCGGCGGCGGGTTTGGCGTCGCCCTCGACGGGTCGGTGGGTCAGCGACGCCGGGTGCTGGATGAGGGTGTCGACTCCGCCGAGTGAGACCGCGTGGGTGATGAGCTGGCAGGCGCCGGCGACGGCTGCGGCGGCGGGGGCGCCGCCGCGTACCTCGAAGGCGAGCAGGCTGCCGGGGCCGGACATCTGCCGGCCGACGAGCCCGGCGGGGTCGTCGAGGCCGGGGTGGTGCACCCGGGTGACGGCGGGGTGTTCGCTGAGCCAGGCGGCGAGTTTCTCGGCACCGGCCTGCTGGGTGCGGACCCGCAGCGGCAGGGTCTGCAGGCCACGGTGCAGCAGGTAGCCGCCGAGGGGGTGCAGGATGGCGCCGGTGACGGCGCGGACCTGGCGCAGTCGGGCGGCCCATTCGGTGTCGCAGGCGACCACTCCGGCGAGGACGTCGCCGTGGCCGCCGATGCTCTTGGTGGCGCTGTGCAGCACGAGCCGGGCGCCGTGCCGGGCGGGTTGTTGCAGGATCGGGGTGGCGACGGTGTTGTCGATCAGCAGCGGCACGTCTCCGGCGGCCTCGGCCAGGGCGGCGATGTCGAGCAGGTCGAGGGTGGGGTTGGCCGGGGTTTCGGCGATGACCAGTGCGGTGTCCGGGCGGATGGCGGCGGCGACCTGGTCGGGTCGGGCCCAGGTGACCTCGGTGCCGAGCAGGCCGGTGGCGAGGATGTGGTCGGTGCCGCCGTAGAGGGGGCGTACGGCGACCAGGTGGCGTTTGCCGTCGCGGGTGGCGGCGAGTACGGCGGCGGTGAGGGCGGCCATGCCGCTGGCGTAGGCGACGGCTTCGGCGGTGCCTTCGAGTTCGGCGAGGGCGGTTTCGAAGCGGGCCACTGTGGGGTTCCACAGCCGTTGGTAGACGGCGCTGGCGCCGGCGGGTAGCGGGTTGCCGGTGGCGAGTGCCTCGTACGCGTCGCCGCCGCCGTCGACCGAGGGCAGGGGGTTGGTGGTCGACAGGTCGATGGGCGGCACGTGGACGCCGAGGCCGGTGAGGTCTTCACGGCCGGCGTGCACGGCTCGGGTGTCCACGGTCGTCATGCCGACAGGATCGAATGACCGGTTCATCTTTGGCAACAGATCTGAAACTAATTCGTAACACCCCCCTTCCGGTGCGCACTTGTTCGCTGGAAGATCACTTCATGCCCCTCGTATCGAATGTTCTACGGCCGTTCGCGGCCCTCGACGACACCGACCGCGCGATCCTGGCGGAGTTGTCCGCCAACGGGCGGCTGGCGAACAACGCCCTGGCCGAACGGGTGCGGGTGGCCCCGTCGACCTGTCTGGCGCGTACCCGTGCGTTGCGGGAGAGCGGGGCGATCCGCGGGTTCTACGCGGACGTCGATCCGGCGGCGCTGGGTCTGCCGTTGCAGGCGCTGGTGTCGGTACGGCTGACCGAGCACGCGCGGGCGGCGGTGGACGCCTTCCGGGCCCGTTCGGTGCGGCTGCCGGGGGTGGTGTCGGTGTTCCATGTGGCGGGGGCGGAGGATTACGTGCTGCATGTGCGGGCCGCCTCGGCCGAGGCGCTGCGGGACTTCGTGCTTGATCATCTGGCGGTGGATCCGGCGGTGCAGCACACCCAGACCAGCCTGATCTTCGAGCAGGCGCGCGGGTTGGGCTGATCACGCCGGGGGTCGCGGCGGGAACAAAACCGGCATCTCGCGGGTTGGCAGCCGCTGTGATCGACGTACCGCTTTCTGTTCTTGACCTTGCCCCCGTCGCAGTCGGCGCGTCTGCCGGTGAGGCGTTGCGGCACACCACCGAGTTGGCGCGACGCACCGACGAGCTGGGTTATCACCGGTTCTGGGTGGCCGAGCACCACAACATGCCGGCGATCGCGTCGTCGGCGCCGGCGGTGCTGATCGCGCATCTGGCCGCGCACACCAGCCGGATCCGGTTGGGTTCGGGTGGGGTGATGCTGCCCAACCACGCGCCGCTTGTGGTGGCCGAGCAGTTCGGCACTCTGGAGGCGCTGCATCCGGGCCGCATCGACCTGGGCATCGGGCGGGCGCCGGGCACGGACCAGGTGACCGCGCTGGCGTTGCGCCGGACGATGGAGGGGCTGTCGGCGGAGAAGTTCCCCCAGGAGTTGGCCGCGTTGATGGACTTCTTCGACGAGGAGCGCTCGGGGCGGATCATGGCCTCGCCGGGGCGGGGTCAGCGGCCGGCGGTGTGGCTGCTGGGTTCCAGCGGGTTCAGCGCCCAGTTGGCCGGCGCGTTGGGGTTGCCGTTCTCGTTCGCGCATCACTTCAGCGGGCAGCACACGGTGCCGGCGTTGGCGTTGTACCGGCAGAGTTTCCGCCCGTCGCGGTGGCTGGAGCAGCCGTACGCGATGGTGGCGGTGAACGCCGTCTGTGCGGAGACCGACGAGCGGGCCGAGTGGTTGGCGGGGCCGGCCGGGTTGTCGTTCCTGCGGTTGCGTGCCGGGCGGCCGGAGCCGCTGGCCTCGCCCGAGGAGGCGGCGGCGTACCCGTACACCGATCTGGAGCGGGAGTTCGTGGCGCAGCGGCGCGAGGGGCAGGCGACCGGCTCGCCGGAGACGGTGGCCCGGCAGTTGGGCGACCTGCTGGCGCGGACCGGGGCGGACGAGTTGATGCTCACCACGATGGTGTACGACATCGACGACCGGGTGCGGTCGTTCGAGTTGATCGCCGAGCGGGTCGCCGGGGGCCTGCGACGCTGAGTGAAGGCACAGGCGTGGGGCGCGGGCCGGGCAGGTCTGGCGCGCCGGCGATGGTGGCCCAGGTCACAGCGGTTCTGTGCCGTGAAACACGATCTTCATGGGAGCGTCACCCCCGCGACGCGGAGTGCGCTTAACTTTATAACCGGTGGTGGTACGGCACTCTCCGGTCGGGACGGGTCGGGGGTGCCGCGGTGTGGGGCACCGGGCCGCAGTTGAGCGGATTCCGCGATTGCGGCCCGGTGCCTGTCCGTTTCTCCAGGCTTCAGCTTCCCGGCGTCAGCGCAGGTAGATGCGCGGGGCGGGCGGGACGGCCATCCCGTCGCCGAGGAAGAAGCTCGGGTGCGGCGGCTGGTTGTAGGCGGTGTTCTGCCAAGCCACGGCGACCCGGTACTGCATGTCGTGCATCAGTGTGTGGATGCGGGTGCTGGTCGGGGTGGGTGTGCTGTAGATCCGCAGGGCCCGGCTGTCGCTGGTACGCCAGACCACCTCTTCCCGCCAGTCACCGAGGATGTCGGCGGACAGTGCCGGGGTGGCCTTGGTGCCGTTGTTGGCGGCCACGTCGGCGCCGGTGAGCAGGCGGGTGTCGCCGTTGGGGCCGTACTTGTCGATGCGGGTGGCGTCGAGCAGTTCCCGTACCGGGTCGCCGTCCCACCAGATCAGGAAGTTGGTCGAGGACGGTTTGCGGCCGACGTTCTGGCCTCGGGTGTTGTTCAGGCCGCTGACCGCCGAGGACCAGGATTCCGCGCCGGGGCTGCCGACCCAGATGTCGCCGGAGACGCCCCGGCCGTTGTCCCCGCCGGGCGGGGTGGACCAGATGAGCTGGCCGGTGCGGGCGTCGGCGAGGTAGGAGCTGGGCTTGCTGCCGTCCTCGTTGACCTTGAAGACTTCCAGGCCGGGTCGGGTCGGGTCGAGGTCGCCGACGTGCATGGCGTCGCCGTGGCCGGTGGCGGTGGAGTGCAGTAGTCGACCGTTGTCGTCGATGGTGGCGGCACCGTAGACGATCTCCTGTCGGCCGTCTGCGTCGACGTCGGCGATGGACAGGTTGTGGTTGCCCTGCCCGGCGGCGGCGCCGTTGCCGCTGGCGTTGGAGTCGAAGGTCCACCGCCTGGTGAGGCTGCCGTTGCGGAAGTCCCAGGCGGCGATGACCGCGCGGGTGTAGTAGCCCCGAGCCATGATCAGTGAGGGGCGTTGGCCGTCGAGGTAGGCGGTGGCGGCGAGGAACCGGTCGACCCGGTTGCCGTACGAGTCGCCCCAGGAGGAAACGGTGCCGCGGGGCGGGTCGTAGTTGACGGTGGAGAGGGCGGCACCGGTACGACCGTCGAACATGGTCAGGTACTCCGGGCCGGCGAGCACGTAGCCGCTGGAGTTGCGGTGGTCGGCGCTCGCGTTGCCGATCACCTGCCCGGTGCCGGAACGGGTGCCGTCGGCGGTCTTCATTGCCACTTCGGCGCGGCCGTCACCGTCGTAGTCGTACACCTGGAACTGGGTGTAGTGGGCGCCGGCGCGGATGTTGCGCCCCAGGTCGATGCGCCACAGCCGGGCGCCGGTGAGGGTGTACGCGTCGACGTAGACGTTGCCGGTGTAGCCGGACTGCGAGTTGTCCTTGGCGTTGGACGGCTCCCACTTGAGCACGAACTCGTACCTGCCGTCGCCGTCGAGGTCGCCGACGCTGGCGTCGTTGGCCGAGTAGCTGTACGCCTCACCGCTGGGTGTGGTGCCGCCCGGCGGGACCTGCAACGGTACGTCGAGGTAGCCGCCCGGGAACTGCAACGCCGGGGCGGAGTCGGCCTGTTCGACGCCGTTCACCACGGCCCGCACGGTGTACGTGGCACCGGCGGCGGCCCCGCTGTCCAGGTAGTTGGTGGCCCCGGTGATCGGGCTGGCGTTCACCCGGGTGCCGCCCCGGTAGAGGTTGAACGCCACCCCGGTGGTCTCGGTGCCCAGCAGCCGCCAGGAGACCAGGTTGGCCGACCCGGACCGGACGCTGACCAACCCTCGGTCCAGGTTCTCCGCCTGCATCGACCCGGGTGGTGGAGTCGTCGGCGGCGGGGTCGTCGGTGGCGGGGTGGTCGGAGGCGGAGTCGTCGGAGGCGGAGTCGTCGGAGGTGGTGTGGTGGGCGGCGGTGTGGTGGGCGGCGGGGTCGTCGGCGGCGGGGTGGTCGGAGTGGTGTCGCCGGTGCAGGTCGTGCCGTTGAGGGCAAAGCTGGTGGGCACCGGGTTGGTGCCGGTCCACGAGCCGTTGAACCCGAAGCCGGTGCTGGCGTTGCTGCCGATGGTGGCGTTGTAGTCGACGTTGCGGGCGCTGACCTGCGCGCCGGACTGGCTGACCGTGGCGTTCCAGGCGTGGGTGACCTGCTGGCCGGCGGCGGGCCAGGCCCAGGTCAGCGTCCAGCCGTTGAGCGGGTCACCGAGGTTGGTGACGGTGACGTCGGTGCCGAAGCCGCCGCCCCACTGGTTGGTGATGCGGTAGTCGACGCGGCAGCCGGTGGCGGCGGCCGAGGCGGTCAGGTTGGTAAGTACGCCGGCGGCGAGGGTGGTTGCCGTGGCGGTGGCGAGCACGATGACCCGACGGACGGTGCGGGGCATGGAGGTCCTCCGGTGGAGGTCGGGCGCGCGGCAGTGGTGGCTTCGCCGGCGTGCCCGTCGCCGACGGGTGCCGCGCTGGCGGCAGAGATCCCGACGCATCGACGTCGGTAATTGGTTTCCCGCGCAGCTGCGATGCTAGGGCACGCGTTTTCGGCACACAATCGGTTGGCCACAGCTTGCTTCCGGGCCAGCCCTTTTGGTCAACTCCTCCGGTGGCAGCGCACATGACACCGGAGGAGTTCCGTCAGGCCGGGTACGCGGTCGTCGACTGGATCGCCGACTACTGGGCCACAGTTGCCGAGCGCCCGGTGACCTCGCAGGGCCGGCCCGACGCGGTGGCGGCCGGGTTGCCGACCGATCCGCCGGCTGAGGGCGAACCAGTCGAGTCCGTCCTCGCCGACCTGGACAAGCTGGTCGCACCCGGATTGACCCACTGGCAGCATCCGGGCTTCTTCGGGTACTTCCCGGCCAACACCAGCGGTCCCAGCGTGCTGGGTGACATGGTCAGTGCCGGTCTCGGCGTGCAGGGCATGCTCTGGGCCACCGGACCGGCCTGCACCGAGCTGGAGACGGTGATGCTCGACTGGCTGGCCCAGGCGTTGGATCTGCCGGCCCGGTTCCGCTCCACCGGTCCCGGCGGCGGGGTCATCCAGGACTCGGCCTCGTCGGCCACGCTGGTGGCCACCCTGGTCGCCCTGCACCGGGCCGGCGGCGGGCGCTGGCGCGAGGCGGGCGTCGACCGCCGCTACCGGGTGTACGCGTCGACCGAGGCGCACTCGTCGGTCGAGAAGGCGGCCCGGATCGCCGGGCTGGGCGCCGACGGGGTACGGCTGATCGAGGTGGATCCGGTGACCCGGGCCATGTCACCGGCGGCGCTGCGGGCGGCGATCGAGGCGGACCGGGCCGCCGGGGTGGTGCCGGCCCTGGTGGTGGCGACCGTGGGCACCACCTCCACCACGGCGATCGACCCGCTGCCGCAGATCGGCCCGATCTGCGCCGAGCACCGGGTGTTCCTGCACGTCGACGCCGCGTACGCCGGGGCGGCGGCGATCTGCCCGGAGTTGCGGTTCGGCCACGCCGGTCTGGAGTACGCCGACTCCTACTGCTTCGACCCGCACAAGTGGCTGCTCACCGGTTTCGACTGCGACGCGTTCTGGGTGGCCGACGCCGGTGAGCTGGTGCAGGCGCTGACCGTCCTGCCGGAGTACCTGCGTAACGCCGCCACCGAATCCGGTGCGGTGATCGACTACCGGGACTGGCAGGTGCCGCTGGGTCGGCGGTTCCGTGCCCTGAAACTGTGGTTCGTGCTGCGCTGGTACGGCGTCGACGGCCTGCGCGAGCACATCCGGCGCGGGGTGGCACTGGCCGCCCGGTTCGCCGACCGGGTACGCGCCGACGACCGGTTCGAACTGATGGCCCCGCATCCGTACAGCCTTGTGTGTTTCCGGTTGCGCGGCCCGGACGGGCCGAACGAACGCCTGCTGGCGGCGGTCAACGGCACCGGCCGGGTCTATCTGACGCACACCCGGGTGGCCGGCCGGCACACGTTGCGTCTGGCGGTCGGCGCGCCGCAGACCACCGAGGCCCACGTCGACGAGGCGTGGGAGCTGATCTCGCAGGCGGCAGCCCTGGCCGACTGACCCGGTCCGGTCAGCGGTCGGCGCCGGAGAGGGCGGTGACCTCCGGCGCTGCCGCCGCACCCGAGTCGGCGTCGTCGGTGCTGGCCTTGTCGGTGTTGGCTTTGTCGGCGTTGACCGCCTCGGCGTTGGCTTTGTCGGTGTTGACCGCCTCGGTGTTGGCCGCCTGGAGGCTGGCTGCTTCGGCGGTCGCCCGCTGACGACGGGCCCGCAGCACCAGCCGCACCGCCAGCACCAGGGCGGTGACCCAACCGGCTGCCAGCAGCACGTAGACCAGTACCGGCAGGGAGCCCTCCAGCTCGGCGGTGCGCATCAGGATGCGGGCGTTGGTCAACACGATCACACCGCCGACGGCCGCGCCGAGCATCTGGGCGGGCACGATGCGCACCAGCCAGGCGGCGATCGGTGCGGCGATCAGACCACCGATGAGCAGGGCGAGCACGATCGGCAGCAGGAAACCCTCGGTGCCCAGACCGATGAGGAAGCCGAGGCTGGCCGAGACTGCGACAAGGAACTCGGAGGTGTCCACCGAGCCGATCACCTTGCGGGGCTCCATCCGCCCGCTGACCAGCAAGGCCGGCGTGGCGACCGGCCCCCATCCGCCGCCGCCGGTGGCGTCGACGAATCCGGCGACCAGCCCGAGAGGCCCGAGGAACCGCCCGCGCAGCTGCCCGGCCGCCGGGTTGCGACGCAACGGCCGGGAGAAGCGCACCAGCAGGTACGCCCCGAGCGTGAACAGGATCGCGGCCATCCACGGGGCGGCTGCCTCGGTGGAGAGCGAACTGAGGAAGGTGGCACCCGCGAACGCACCGACCGCGCCGGGGATGGCGATGCGGGTCACCACTCGCCAGTCGACGTTGCCGAACCGCCAGTGAGCGGTGCCGGCGGCGAGGGTCGTGCCGATCTCGGCCAGGTGCACCGAGGCGGACGCGGCAGCCGGCGCGACCCCGACCAGGAGCAGCAGCGTGGAGGAGGTCAACCCGTACGCCATGCCGAGTGCCCCGTCGACCAGTTGGGCGGCGAGCCCGACGAGCGCGATGACCAGCAGCTTGCGCACGGCCGTCCCCCAACTTTTCGGCAACTCCTATCAACTTGGTCGACAATGCGGCATTGGAGGGCCTGCGGTCAACCCCCCGATCAGTCAATGAGACGACACCCTCGTCGCTCCCCCACCCCAGGCCCCCACCCGGACAACCGCTCCCCCACCCGAGCCACCGCCGGCCCGCCCCGAACCATCCCTTGCCCACCTGGGCACCGTTCCCCACCTCGGCCCCTTTGCTCTGCTTCACTCCACGCACCGATCCCGTGCGGAAATCGGTGCGTCGGTTGAAGCAGAGCAAAGGGGCCGAGGCATACCTCTGCCGGCGCGGCCGAGCAGGGCGCGCGCCAGGTCCAGGAGTGGCTGTCAAGTCCAGCAGCGGGCGTGACAGGTCCAGGCGCGGGGGCCAGGTCCAGGCGCGGGGGCCAGGTCCAGGCGCGGGGGTCAGGTCCAGGCGCGGGGGTCGGAGACCAGCTTGGTGACCTGCTCGGGCAGCGTGCCCTGCGCCACGTCGGCGACGGTGACCAGTTCGAGGATCTGACGTTCGTTGGCGCGCAACGCGATCCAGACGTCCTGCAACGCTCGGGCGGCGCCCTGGTAGCCGAGTTGCTCGGGCCGCTGCCCGCGGATGTGGGCCAGTGGGCCGTCGATCACCCGGATCACGTCGGCCAGGGAGATCTCCTCGGCGGGCCGGGCCAGCCAGTAGCCGCCTTCGGGTCCCCGCTGGGCTTGCATGATGCCGCCGCGGCGCAGTTGCAGCAGGATGCTCTCCAGGAACTTCGGCGGGATGTCCTGGGCGCGGGCGATCTGGTCGGCGGTCACCGGACGGCCACGCCCGGCCCCGGCCACCGAGGCCAGCTCGGTGACCGCTCGAAGGGCGTAGTCCACCCGGGCGGAGAGTCGCATGCCCGACAGGTTAGTCGGCCCGCGGCTCCACCTGGACGATCACCCCTGCACCGATCGGCTGATCCGGATGGTACGGCCGCCGGGTCAGGCGCCGACGCGGCGCAGCAGTCCCTCTTGGACGACGCTGGCGATGTGCCGTCCGTCGACGGTGAACAACCTGCCGGTGGCCAGGCCCCGCGCGCCGGAGGCCGACGGGCTCCAGCAGTCGTAGAGGAACCACTCGTCGGCGCGGAACGGCCGGTGGAACCACACCGCGTGGTCGAGGCTCGCGCCCACCACACCGCCGGGGCCCCACACCTCGCCGTGCACCGAGAGCACCGAGTCGAGCAGGGTGAGGTCGGAGGCGTAGGTGAGGGCACAGGCGTGCAGCAGCGGATCGTCGGGGAGCTTGCCGTCGATGCGCATCCACACCCGCTGGTGCGGGTCCGCGGGACGGTCGCCGGGGCGTACCCAGCCGGGCTCGCCGACGTAGCGTACGTCGATGGGCCGGGGAATCTGCCCCCAGACGCCCAGGCGTTCCGGGTAGCGGGCCAGCCGGTCGGACATGGTGGGCACCTGGTCGGGCGCGGGCACGTCCGGCGGGACGGGGGCGTGGTGGTCCAGCCCTTCCTCGGGGCGCTGGAACGACGCCGACATGAAGAAGATCGGCTCGCCGTGTTGCAGCGCCACCGAGCGGCGCACCGAGAAGGACCGGCCGTCCCGGATGCTCTCCACCTCGTACTCGATCGGCTCGACCGGGTCACCGGGGCGCACGAAGTAGCCGTGCAGCGAGTGGACCACCCGCTCCGGGTCGACGGTGCGGCCGGCAGCGACCAGGGCCTGGCCGGCGACCTGTCCGCCGTACACCCGCTGGGGTCCGACCGGGGGGCTCATCCCCCGGAACGACCTGGTGCCGGTCGGCACCAGGTCGAGAACCTCCAGCAGCTGGTCGACGGCGGCCTGACCGACGAGCACCTGGTCGTCGGTCACTGCAGGGCCCGCGCCGAGGCGGCGTCGACGAGCGAACCGAGCTGGTGCACCCGCAGGGTGTTGGTGGAGCCGGGGGTGCCGGGCGGGCTGCCCGCCACGATCACCACGTAGTCGCCCGGCGTGGCCCGGTTGAGCCCGAGCAGCGCCTGGTCGACCTGCCGGAACATGTCGTCGGTGTGCTGCACGAACGGCATCAGGAAGGTCTCCACGCCCCAGCAGAGGGCGAGCTGGCTGCGCACCTCCGGGACCGGGGTGAAGGCCAGCAGCGGCAGGTCGCAGTGCAGCCGGCTGAGCCGGCGCACGGTGTCGCCGGTCTGCGAGAAGGCGACAAGCGCCTTGGCGCCGATGGCCCGGGCGATCGAGGACGCGGCGACGGTGAGGGCGCCACCGTGCGTACGCGGGTCGTGCTGGAGGCGGGGGACGGCGATCGAGCCCGACTCGGTGGTGCTGACGATCTTGGCCATGGTGCTGACGGTGAGCACCGGGTACTTGCCCACGCTGGTCTCACCGGAGAGCATCACCGCGTCGGCACCGTCGAGCACCGCGTTGGCAACGTCGGAGGCCTCGGCGCGGGTGGGCCGCGAATTCTCGATCATCGAGTCGAGCATCTGGGTGGCCACGATGACCGGCTTGGCGTTCTCCCGGCACAGCTGCACGGCGCGCTTCTGCACCAGCGGCACCTCGTCCAGCGGCAGCTCCACGCCGAGGTCACCGCGGGCGACCATCACGCCGTCGAAGGCCAGCACGATGGCCTCCAGGTGGTCGACCGCCTCCGGCTTCTCGACCTTGGCCAGCACCGGCCGGTGTACGCCGACCTCGTTCATGATGCCGTGACACAGCTTGATGTCGTCGGCGGAGCGGACGAAGGAGAGCGCGACCAGGTCGACCCCGAGCCCGAGGGCGAAGCGCAGGTCCTCGGCGTCCTTGTCGGACATGGCCGGCACGCTGACCGCCACGTTGGGCAGCGAAACGCCCTTGTTGTTGCTGACCGGCCCACCCTCGGTGACAAGCACCCGGATGTCGTTGCCGGTGACGTCGGTGACCTCGACGGCCACCCGACCGTCGTCGATCAGCAGCCGGTCACCGGGCTTGACCTCCTGCGGCAGCTTGCGGTAGGTGCAGGAGACCCGCTCCTTGCTACCCAACACGTCGTCTCCGGTGATCACCACGGAGTCACCGGTGCGCCACTCGTGCGGGCCGTCGGCGAAGCGGCCCAACCGGATCTTCGGCCCCTGCAGGTCGGCCAGGATCGCCACCGGCTTGCCGGTCGCCTCCGATGCCTCGCGGACCAGGTGGTAGACCGCCTCGTGATCGGCGTGGCTGCCGTGGCTGAAGTTCAGCCTCGCCACGTTCATGCCGGCCTCGACGAGCCCACGGATGCGCTCGGGCGACGAGGTGGCAGGACCAAGAGTACAAACGATCTTCGCGCGGCGTGTCACGCCCATCAGGCTAGTCTCTCCTCCGGGTCGGACCACGGGCCGACCCCTTGCGCAAAGCGGAACAATTGTCCAACGGCGCGCGACGTACGCGCGCTGCCGGCGGGCGTAGCCACGCCGGAACGTCGATGGCGGGCATCAGCGACCGCGCGCCGGAATGGTACGCCTCCCATGCCAGGGTGCGCCGAGCCGCTCCGTTCCGACAACCGCTCGTGACCGCACGATTGCCGAACGTCAACCCGCTCTGCCGTTCAGCTTTCCGTCTTGACCAGCGGAAACTCGAGCGAACCGGCCGGACAGAGGAAGGTCATCACGTCCACCCGGTAGAGCCCGGCCTGCACCGCCGGGTCGGCCTCCATCACGCTGCGCACGTCGTCGACCGAGCCGGTGCGGGCCAGACCGAAGCCCAGCGGCGGGTCCGGCTCCCGGGCTTCGTTGCCGTCGACCGCTCCGACCACCAGGATGATGCCCCGCCGCTGGAGCGCCTGCATGTGTTCGGCGTGCTCGGCCTGCAACCGCTGGATGGTCTCGGGGGGCAGCGCCCGTCCGGCCGTGCCGGGATAAAGCACGATGCACTCGTACGTGTCAAGCGCGAAGTCGAGGTTCGGCTCTGCGGTCATGACGCTCCCTTTCGCGGCCCGCCCTTTCGCGGCCCGTCTGCGCCCGACGGCGGCACACGCGGCGGTACCGTCCAGCCTTGCATGAACCGGCAGGTCGCACCGGGCGCTCAGCAGATCCGGGGCGTACCGCGATGGTGTCGCGATCGGAGCGGGGAGCCGTGATGACGGCTAGATTGGCCGACGAGGACGATCGACGCGATGGGAATGACATGGTGAGCAATGCTGACACTCGACCCGCCAAGGCCTCCGGCACCTACCGGATCGGCGGTGACCTGACCGTCGACCGGCTCGGGTACGGGGCAATGCAGATCACCGGCCCGGGCGTCTGGGGCGACCCGAAGGACCCGGCCGAGGCGGTACGGGTGCTGCGCCGGGCGTACGAGCTGGGCGTGACGTTCATCGACACCGCCGACTCGTACGGGCCGTTCGTCTCGGAGCTGCTGATCAGGGAGGCGCTGCACCCGTACGCCGATGATCTGGTCATTGCGACGAAGGCCGGCCTGTCGCGCAGCGGCCCGGGTGACTGGCGTCCCCTCGGTCGGCCGGAGTATCTGCGTCAGCAGTGCGAGCTGAGCCTGCGCCACCTGGGCCTGGAGAGCATCGGGCTCTACCAGCTGCACCGCATCGATGCGAAGGTGCCGCTGGCCGACCAGATCGGTGAGCTGCTGCTGCTCAAGGAGGAGGGCAAGATCCGGCACATCGGCCTGTCCGAGGTGACCGTCGAGCAGATCGAGGCGGCCCGCCAGATCGCGCCGATCGCCTCCGTGCAGAACCTCTACAACCTGGTCAACCGCAAGGCCGAGGACGTCGTGACCTACTGCGAGGGCAACGACATCGCCTTCATCCCGTGGTACCCGATCGCCACCGGCGAACTGGCCCGCCCCGGCGGCCCGCTGGACGCGATCTCCACCGAGCACGGCGCCACCCCCGCCCAGCTCGCCCTGGCCTGGCTGCTGCGCCGCTCCCCCGTCATGCTCCCCATCCCCGGCACCTCCTCGGTGGCCCACCTGGAGGAGAACGTCGCCGCCGCCCAGGTAACCCTGACCGACACCGAATACAAAACCCTCTCCACCGCCACCTGACCCCCTCCCCACCCCCACCCCCACCCCACCCCCAGCCCCCACCCCCACCCCCACCCCTCCGCGATCTTGCACTCTTGGTCGCCTTAATGCGCCCCTATGCCCCGTTATGTCCCGTCGGAAAGTGCAAGATCGGCGCGGCGACGGGGGGTGCGAGCGGCGCGATGCGGCGCGTGGGGTGGGGAGGGTGGGGTGGGTGGGGTGGGGTGGGGTGGGGAGGGTGGGGTGGGGGAGGGAGGGTTAGAGGGCTAGGCAGGAGGGGTTGATGGGGTGGTCGCGGAGGGCTTGGCGGATGATCGAGTACGTGGTGCCGTCCACGACCAGGGCCAGGTGACCTACCACGCGTAGTGGGCACTTGGCCTGGATCAGGACGTTCGTCGCGCCGTCGGCCAGCGTGGCGTTGTCGACCGGGCGGACGAGTTCGTCCTGCCAGGTGCGTACGGTGGTCCAGCGGACCGGGCCGGGAGTGTCGTCACCCGCGTTGAGCGCGGCGAGGAACGACGAACCGATGGTCATCTGCTGGCAGGCGACGATTCCGGCGCAACTGCCCAGGCCGAGGAACGCCAGCATGTTGGCGACGTAGGTGCCGTACTGGGGGGTGCCGAGGCTGACGTAACGACCGACGATGTCGCCGCCGCCCAGGTTCTTGATGTAGTACCGGCTGACCAGGCCACCCTCGGAGTGGGCGACCAGGTCGATCTTGGCCGCGCCGGTGCTGGTTCGGACCTTTCCGACGAAGGTGCGCAGGCTGCCGGCGGAGGCGGCGATGTCGCCGAGCCCGAGATTGGGCAGCTCGTAGACCCAGACCCGGTAGCCGTCGGCGCGCAGCCGGGCAGCCAGCGGCTGGTAGACCGCGGCGATGCCGCTGAGCCCACCAACCACGATCACCGGGTTGGCATTGGCGAGGGCACCGAGCCCGTCACCGGCCGCGCCGGCGACCGACGCATCGGCGGCCGTGGTGACGGCCGGTCCGTCAGTGGTGGTGGCTGGCGCTTCAGCGGCGACGGTCCTGGCCGGCGTTTTGGCGGCCGCCGATGGGCCGGAGGTGACGGCAGCGGTGGTGGCCGGCGCTTCGGCAGCGACCGCAGCGTCCGAGGTTGCGGCGGCCGAGGCGGGGGGCGCCGACAGGACGGCGGCGAGGGTCAGCGCGAGGACGGGGACAGCCTTTCGGAGCAGCATCGCTGCACCTCCCATGGGGAGAACCCCGGGGTTGCCGGGGCAAGGGTGGGGGGTGTGTCCGATCGACCGTGCAATGATGATCCCGTCACAATCCAGAAACGTCAATGAAAAGTTACGCCCGGGTAGCCCAGCCCTCACCAGGCATCCGGGAGGCTGAAGGTCCACACACGACAGACGCCGCCCGTACCCATCGGGGTACGGGCGGCGCAGGGTCGCGGGGCAGGCTCAGCTGGCGGTGGTGGTCACCTCCGGCTCGGGGTCGGGCCGCGCCGGGCTGTTCTTGACGTACGTCGGGTGCAACTGCACCGGCTTCGCCTCCTGCTCGCGGCGCTGCCGCGCCCGTACCCGCAGGTTGAGGAACTCCACGAAGATGGAGAAGGCGATCGGCCCGTACACGTAGCCCTTCGGGATGTGCTGGTCGAAGCTCTCCGCGATCAGGCTCGCACCGATGATCAGCAGGAACGACAGGGCCAGCATCTTCACCGTCGGGTGCTGGTTGACGAAGTTGCTGACCGCCGCGGCGGAAACCAGCATGATGATCATCGCGATCACCACGGCGGCGACCATGATCGCCAACTCGTCGACCATGCCGACCGCAGTGATCACCGAGTCCAGCGAGAAGACCACGTCCAGCACCAGGATCTGCGCGATCACCGCGCCGAAGGACACGACCTTCTTCTTCGACCGGCCGTGGTCGGAGCCCTCCAGGTGCTCATGGATCTCGTACGTCGCCTTGCCCACCAGGAACAAGCCACCGAGCAGCAATATCAGATCCCGCCCGGAGATCTCCTGCCCGAACACGGTGAACAGCGGCGCGGTCAACCCGATGATCCAGGACAGCGAGGCGAGCAGCAGCAGCCGGGTGATCAGGGCCAGGGAGATGCCGATCGTACGGGCTCGGGCCTGTTGATGTTCGGGTAGCCGACCGGACAGGATCGAGATGAACACGACGTTGTCGATGCCCAGCACGATCTCCAGCAGGAGCAGGGTCGCGAACGCGATCCACAGCTCGGGACTGGTCAAGAATTCCATTCCATCCTCGACTCTCAGGACGCCGCCGGGCGGGGCACCCGGAACCATCGGCGATCTGCGCAAGCATGGCGTACCGCGTCACCCCCCGCTCCGCAACCCCGCCCGACCAGCGACCGCCCGACGGCGCCAGGCCCTTGACCCGCCCGCCGGCGTGACCGGCAGCGCCGAGGTTGCCGCCCCTCCGAGCCCGGCCTGCCGCAGACAAGCCAAGGAATGGATGCCGGCCGGTCCACCGATACGAATGTCGAACAATTGCGTGGATCCGCGCCTGACATCTTCTACAATCGTCGAACCTGACTGTGTTGAACACCATTGAAATCGAGGTCCGGACGGATATCGAAGGTGGCACCGTAGACAGATCAGCGATGGCTGTCAGCAGTTCTCGGCGACAATTGAGGAAAGCTTGAGATTGGCCCTCCGGGACCGGTCACCGATCCACGTTTACCCATTGCTAGCTGCCCTTACCTGTGCTTAAGTGGCGAGCTAGATCGACCCGATCACTGTGGAGGACTATCCATGCGTAAAGCTGTTCCGTCAGCGTCACCAAGTCGGGTAAAGCGTCACGTCGCAGTCGCCGCCGCGCTGCTCATCGGCCTTCCCGGAATGGCGGTTTCGATTACCGCTCCGGCCGCCGCCCAACCGCTCGAATCGCACTGCGGAAACGAGACCGGCGGCAAGTCGGTCCAGGGCTTCATCAGCCACGAGGAACTGCGCCGCAGCCTCCAGCAGATCGAGCACACCAGCAAGGGCAAGGTCCAGGTCGACGTCGCCGGCTACTCGAACCAGGGCCGCGAGATCTGGACGGCCCGGGTCGGCGAGGGCGACACCGTGGTGCTGGTGCAGAGCCAGATCCACGGCAACGAGATGCACGGCACCGCCGCCGTCCTCGACGCCCTGCGCACCCTGGGCAACAACTCGAAGCGGTCCGAGGAGATCCGCAAGGCCGTCACCATCGTCGCCATCCCGAAGCTCAACCCCGATGGCAGCGAGGCGGACATTCGGCAGAACCAGCGCACCTGGAGCGACGTCGTCGCCGACTTCCCGCAGCTCGCCGACGCCCGGACGGCGTGGAACTACAACACCCGGGTCGGCGGGTTCGACGTGAACCGCGACTTCAACCCCAACCTCGACTACGTTCCGCAGGCCGCCCACTTCCCGGGCAACAGCGCCTCCACCGGCTGGTACATCACCCCCGAGGCGCAGACCGCGCGGGACGTGTACCGCGCACTGGAGCAGGAGTTCGGCACCGTCGACATCTTCGCCGACCTGCACAACCAGGCCGCCTGCTACACCGGTGAGGGAATGGACGACTACACCACCCTCTCCATCTCCGGGCGCTTCATCGACAACCCCGCCCAGCACGGCAACTGGCCCAAGTTCAACTACGACGCCTCGCGCCGAGTGAACGTCGCCGTGTACGACGCCCTGCAGTCCGGCAACTCGCCGCAGAGCAAGGTGACCCTCTACCCGCAGAACACCAACCTGCCGGGCACCGCGCTTGGGTCGTTCGCCCTGCGGGGTAGCGCCACCATCCTGTTCGAGACCCGTGGGCAGACCCAGTCCTGGGGCCAGAAGCAGCACGGAATGCTGACCAAGCAGGTCGAGGACGGCCTCTTCGGGATCTTCAACGCGATCACCGACGGGACCCTGGACACCATCGACCCCGAGCGGTACGAGCTCATCCCCGAGCGGATCAACGTCCCGCGTAACTGAACCGAGTAGCAACACTGTCGCCCCGGCCGTCAAGGCCGGGGCGACACCTGTTTCGGTCGGTATCAGCGCCGCCGATGGGCCGAGGGCGCGCGGGTCAGGGCCGCGCGATCAGCGACGCGCGGCCAACCGAGGCGCGGTCAGGGACGCGCGGGTCAGGGCCGCGTGGGGAACTGGGTGAGGAAGGCCCGCCAGGCGGTCGGGGTGAAGCTCAGCGCCGGGCCGGTCGGATCCTTCGAATCGCGTACGCCGACCACACCGGGCAGGTTGTCGGCCACCTCGACGCAGACTCCGCCGTTGGTGGAGGAGCGCGACGAGGTACGCCACCGCGCGCCGATCAGGTTGTCCATGTCTTCGCCGCCTCCTTGAGCATGTCGAGCGTCTGACCCAACGGGAGCGCTTCGCCCCGGACCGCGTCCCATTCCAGGCCGACGCGCGCTATCGGATCCGGCTGCCCAGTGGTCTGCGATTCAAGCTGATGGTCCACGCAGGCCGCACGGGCTCCGTCAGGCAGATCGGCCAGAATGAGCCTTTTCCAAGCTGATCTTGCAGGTCAGGACGGGTGTGGCAGGCCCGGTGATCGATGGGTGCGAGGCTCCAGGTAGGACAGCTGTCGACCAAGACTCGAAGCCCCGACCGGGAGCCTCGCCATGCTGTCCTACCCCGCCACGATTCCGTTGTCCAGCCGCACCTTGAACCACCTCGCCGAACGCATCCGCGGCCACCGCAAGCAGCGCCGATCCCGATGGCGACGCCTCGAACCCGGCCGGCAGGCGCTGCTCGCCCTCGCCCACCTGCGCAACGGCGACACCTACACCCGCCTCGCGGCCGGCTTCCAGATCGGCGTCGCCACCGCCTGGCGCTACGTACAAGAAGCGATCACCCTGCTCGCGACGGCCGCCGATGACCTGGCCGCCGCCATGCAACGGATCCGCCGACTGGCGTACGCGATCCTGGACGGCACCCTGATACCGATCGACCGGGTCGCCGACCAGAAGCCGTACTACTCCGGGAAACACAAGCACCACGGCGTTAACGTGCAGGTCATTGCGGATGCCACTGGCCGCCTCGTCTGGGCTTCACCAGCGCTGCCCGATTCGGTCCATGACCTGACCGCAGCCCGAACCCACGGTATCATCGACGCGTTGACCAGCGCAGAGGTGATGACCTTCGCCGATAAGGGCTACCAAGGAGCCCGCGGCAGCGTGCAGACCCCGTTCAAGCGGCGCCGCTTCCGCCCGAAGCTGTCACGCCGGCAGAAGGCCGTGAACCGCGCCCACGCAAAAATCCGCGCCCGGGGCGAACGCGCGATCGCCACCCTCAAGACCTGCAAGATCGTGACCAAGCTGCGCTGCTACCCACGCCGAGCGACCCCGATCGTGCAGGCCATCCTCGTCCTGCACCACGTCGAAGCCAACCG
This sequence comes from Micromonospora gifhornensis, assembly GCF_016863515.1. Classification (GTDB taxonomy): domain Bacteria; phylum Actinomycetota; class Actinomycetes; order Mycobacteriales; family Micromonosporaceae; genus Micromonospora; species Micromonospora gifhornensis. The sequence continues at coordinate 187,972 of NZ_BOPA01000003.1, read as the reverse complement.
CTACCCAGCATGAAAAGGGCTCAATGAAAGCCCCGGCCAGTCCCGAGTAGATGCCAGCCGACAGCGGGACGACCTGCAACTGAATATGCGGATGCTCGGCGCAACTGATCAGGTGCGCGACCTGCTCGGCCATCACCTCCGGGCCACCGCAGGCCCGCCGCAGCACCATCTCGTCCAACACCACAACTGCGGGCTCGTGGTGCAGGACAAGCATGGCCTGCACGATCGCGGTTGCTCGGCGCGGGCAGCAGCGCAGCTTGACCAGAATTTCCAGGTCTTGAGTGTGGCGATCGCGCGTTCGCCTCGGGTGCGGATCTTCGCGTGGGCCCGGTTCACGGCCTTCTGCCGGCGTGACAGCTTCGGCCGGAAGCGGTGCCGCTTGAACGGGGTGCGCACGCTGCTCGGGGCACCTTGATGGCCCTTGTCCGCGAAGGTCATCACGTCGGCTCTGGTCAGGACGTCGATAATGCCGTGGGTGCGGTCTTGAGCAGGGAGTTTCCGCGTTCGCCGATGGCTCGCAGGCTGTTGTGGGCCTTGTTAAACTGCTGCTGGATAGTTGATCTGCGGAAGGACCACTTCGTATCGAGGTTCTGCGTCTTCTCTTCGTACCGGACCTGATCTGGCGCGTCTCACGCCTTCCCGGCATTCCAGACAGCTACCGACTGCTACCACCCGCTTGCGCGGAATGGCTCAATGGTTAACTGGACCGTTCGGCCCTCTCGATTGCACTGCGGAAATCGGACATAGAGAGGGCAGCAGGCACGGACGGGTTGCGTTTAGACGACGAGGCAGATGTGCTTCACTTGCTTATTGCATGGGTTGCGACAATTTGGAGTTGGGCCGCGAGACTTGCGGCCAAGTTGCAGCATCCGCGACCCGTGATGGAGGGGCGTTAGTGGCACCGTCGCCGAAGATTAAGAATGCAGATGAGGCGATCCGTTGGATCAAGGAGGGCCGCACCTACGCCTGGATGACTGCGGAGCACGAGCGCAAGTACGGCATCCGCATCAGCGGGTCCGGCTGGAGCTACTTCCGCAAGGTGAACGGCCTCCCCAGCCGGCTGGTCCGGGACGAGGAGCTGATCCCATGGGGCGTGAAGCCGGAGCACCGGTACAACTACCTCCTGCTCCTGCTCCGCGAGGAGGCCCGGCGTCGCGCCGGCAAGGTGCTCAGCCGCGACGACACCTACCGGGTCAACGCACTGCTCCGTGACCTGGAGGAGCGGAATGCGGTGATCCACTACGACCCGGACACCGCCGAGGGCTTCCACCTGGTTTCCCGCGAGCCGGGCGACGAGGACATCATCCGTAAGCCCCAGCGAGTGACGAGGGTGCGCCGTGCCACCGAGTGAGTTACCCCTTCAGGCTGACGGCTTTCAGTGACCGTGTCGGGGATGCTGCCGCGTGTCTACGTGCGGATCGATTTTCGAGTTGGGCTGCGGGCGGCGGACCACTTGCCGGCCGCGCCCTTTGTCCCCGAAGACCATGATCTCGTTGTAGTGCCGGTCGTAGACGAGGACGTAGGTGATGCTGTCCGGCCCCAGGCACGCCTCCCTATGTATGACAACTCCGCTTCCCGTGACGCAGGTCTCTTTCAGGTCGGTGTCGCGCAGGCCGGTGCAGCGCCAGCCTGAGCCGTTCTGGATCTGGCCAAAGGTTGGGCGGAACCAGGCTTCTGGGCCTGCACGACCGCGCCCGATCCGCCGCTGAGCAGTGGAGCGGCCATGCCTCCGAGTGTTGCGGCGGCGAGGATCGCCCCGTTACCTAATGAATCTCGAACGGCCCGCCGTGGTTCACGGATGCCTGCCCGTTACCTGGCCTCTGAAGGTCTCCAAAAAGATCGGCAGCGTGGGCTCGGCGAGCCGTTCGGGTGGTGGTCCGGCTCGCCGAGGACATGCCTGCACACCTCTGGACCGTGTCAGGTCTCGTGCAAGACCGGCGGATCTCGGCGGTGCCGGACCACCTCGTGATCTTGGGGAAGATGTTGATCGTGGTTGCAGCCCGCCCGCACGGCGAACACCTCGTGTACCCGGGAGCCGACGAGCTCTGACTGCGAAGACCGGGGCCGTGCGGGTCGCTGGGATCGCGAACGGCTCATCGGAGGGTAGGCCACAGAGCCTCGTCATTAGTAGGGCGCCGCGCGTTTCCGTTGTCCACGACCCGCATCGCGGCTGCGCTGCGCCGCGGCGGCCGCCAACGCGGCATCGAGGACCTGGCCGCTGAGCTGCAGCAGGCGCTGCGGCGTCCGCAGCTGCGTCAGCCGGCCGTCGTGGAGGAGGCGATGGGCATCCAGGCGCTGGCCCTGCTGGCGACGCTGAACGTCGAGTGCGCCAATGTCGACCAGCTCGCCGAGGCCGCCAGTGAGGCGTTCCGCCAGCACCCGGACCATGCGATCATGACCAGCTTTCCCGGCCTGGCCGACGTGACCGGCGCCCGCATCCTGGCTGAGATAGGCGATGACCGCGCCCGGTTCGCCGACGCCCGCGCGTTGAAGGCCTACGCCGGCGCGGCACCGGTGACCCGCGCGTCCGGGCGCAGCATCTCCATCACCCACCGCAAGGTGAAGAACAACCGCCTCGCCGCGGCCGGCTACTTGTGGGCGTTCGTCGCAGCCACCCATGCCGAACCTGCCAGGCACCACTATCAACGTCGACGCGACCACGGCGACCGGCACCCCGCGGCGCTGCGCAACCTGTTCAACCGGCTTCTCGGCTGCCTGCACCACTGCCTGGCCACAGGGCAGTCCTACGACCCCGAAAAGGCGTTTCCCGGCTCCTACTGCCTCGTCACTGCACCGGCAGCGGCTTGACCCACCGTGACCACTGAGCCTGCGGCTGGTAGCCCAAAGCCCGCCACGCTGGATGAGCCGTGCTGTTGTCGTCGAGAACCATCGCGTCGACACGGATGCCGCCGAGCCGACGGAGCCGATCCTCCGCAGCTTCCACCAGCGAGCGGGCGATCCCCTGCCCACGGTAAGCAGGGGCTACCGCCAACCGGTACAGGTGACACCGCCATCCGTCCCACCCGGCGATGACCGTGCCCACCAGTACCCCCTCATCCACAGCAAGGATGAGCGCCTCAGGATCGCGGGCGATGAGCGCCGCGACCGCCTGCGCACTGTCCGCCGGACGGTGCCCGTCCTCGGCTGCCGCTCGCCAGAAGTCCAGCACCGCCGGAATGTCCGCGGCGTGCGCACTACGCAAGATCATGTGCATCACAGGGCCGAAGCGTACTGAACCACCTCGCCTACGAGCGCGGCCCTCCAAACGCATGAAGACTTGACCCCTACGGATATCGGAGGTCTTTTGACCGTCCTCAGCCGGGGACTCCTTGGTCGCCCGGCCCGGTACGACTTCCTGCCCCTGTCGTTTCGACGATCCGGGGGTGTTGTCGCCGGACTGGAAGCCGCCCAGCGACTCGACGGCCCTCCTTCCCGCCGAGCAGAAGCTGGGCTCGGAGCCAGCGGCACGGCACGACAGGGAGCAACCGGTGAGACGACCGCACCTCCGCGATCACGTCCCCTCCCGACCGACCTGGCGCTGCCAAGCATGCTGCAGCTCCTGGCCCTGCTCACCGGCGAAACTGCGCCTGCTCGCCGAGTACCGGGGCAACATGCCGGGGCTGCTCGTCCACCTGGTGACCCTGCGCGAACAGGCCGCCGAACAACTCGCCGACCTGCACCCGGAGGCCTACCCGAGGAACCTGCACCAACGCTTCACCGACTGGGTCCCGGTCGGGTTGGTCCTCACCACACAGGGCAACAACCGACCAGAGGAATCGACCGATCGGCGCCGTTAGCCGATGGCCTCGACCTGACGGTGCAGTGCCTGGTACACGAAGTCGCGCGGCATCAGCGGGTAAGTGCAGGCAACGGCCAGTCTCGACCGGATATCGGCGGCGACCTCCGGGTGTCGGCGGGAGATCTCGACGAGGGTGTTTCCCACCTCGGTCCAGACCTGTTCGCTACGGTCACGGAACCGGGCCATCAAGGTCCCGATGAGGCCCTTGGTCGGCGGGGCATGTCGCAGGTACCGCACCAGGTCGCGTCGAATCCACCATTCCTCCGGCTCGGCGATGATTTCCTGGGCGGTGGCGGCGACCGCCCCAGTCAGCAGCCCGGCAGCGGCGAGGGCACCCATGGCCCGCGCCCGCAGGTCCGGTGGATGTTCGCCGGTCGCGACTCCCACTGCGGCCGCGACCACCTCGCCGCCCAACGCCCGAAACTCGCCCAGCACCTCCATCGCCTGCACTCGCTCGGAGAGATCCTCGCCCTCTGCAGTAGCCAACCGCACCAGCGCAGCGATCACCTCGACGGTCAAGGTCTGGTAAGCGGCCAACAGCGTATTTGCCCGGGCCTTGGCAGCCGGATCACCCGGCCCGGTCGCCAACTCCACCGCCGCCACCACCACCGCGTCGGTCAATCGGCCATCCTCCGCCAACACCTTTATCGCCCGCGCCCGCGTTTCGGGGTCACCGGGGCTTGTAGCCACCTCCAGTGCCGACACCACCACCTCACCGGTCAATCGGCCCTGCCGCGCCAGCCCTTCCACGGCAACCACCCGAACCTCAGAGGCGGCAACACCGGTCGCCAACCCCGCCAACGCAGCGGTCACCTCCGGGGTCGGCTGACCACCCGTCGCCAGCGCGTACGCCGCTGTCACCCTGGAACCCAGGCTTCCAGCGCCGGTCGCCAACCCCACCAGCGACGTGATCACCTCGCCGGTCCACACACCTGCCCATGCCAGCTCCGCCACCGCCCGAGCCCCATCGTCCGGCTGCTCCGCCGCCATTCCCACGACAGCCGAGGTCACCTCCTCGGTGAGAAGACCACGACGCACCAACACCTCCACCGCTCGCACCCGGATCCACGAGTCGTCGGCACTCGTCGCCAACTCCGTCACCGCCTCGACCACCTTCGGGGTGAAGGCATGACCAAGGTGCAGGGCCCCCAGCGCGCCATCCTGGACTATCGGATCCCAGTCGCTTCTCAGCATCAGGGCTGCCGCGATCACGTTCTCGGTAAGCGCACCCTGTTGGGCCAACACCTCCATCGCCCGAACCGCCCGGTAAGCGTCAGAGAGATCTGCCGCTAGCCATACGAGCCGGTCGCGGGTGACCGGAAGGAGAGGGCCGTGCGCGGCGACTATCTCAACCAGTTCGCACCAACGTTCGGATCCGGGGCCATCCGATATTTCCGGGTGCCTGGTGAGGATCTCCACCCAGGCATCGAGGGCCACCCGGAGACGTTCACCGGCCCTGGTGCCTCCGAGGCCGCGCAGTCGCTGAATCAGGGCTTTCCGGTAGGCGGTGAAGCGGCATCGACTGAAATCACGGTGTAGGTACTCCTCTATTGCCTGGTGCAGGATCTCGTCGATGGTCGCGGTCCGCGTCAGCGGCACGTCGTCGGCCAGGACCCGGAGCATGAACAGGAAGTCACGTCCGAGCAGGTCCTCGTACTCGCTGGGTTCCGCTCCGGGATAGATCGCCTGCGCGACCACCTCGTCGATCTGCTCGGCGTAGTCGGTACCGATCAGGCCCAGGGCGAGCAGGATCGGTTCGTCGTAGCGGGGATCGTGCAGCCGGCGGCGGATCTCGCTCGCCCGGTTCTCGATCGAACCGAGCAGAGCCAGCGCTCGGCCGGTGTAGTACTCCTCGAAGGTCAGGTGGGCGAAGCCGTACCGGCCGGGGGCCCGCTCGACCAGCAGCCCGGTGTGCGCGTCGACCTTCCTGACGAAGTCGAGCACCCCCCGACCCGGATCGGTGTCCAACGGGTCGGCGTCGCGCAACACCTGCGGATCCCAGGGGCTGCCGTGGTGCGCCGCCCAGAGCGGGCCGAGCACCTCAAGCAGTTCCAGCTTGCTGGCCGCGCCCTCGGGGCGGTGCTCGTGCAGCCAGGCCCCGAGCCGCGCCAGCCACCGGTTGAGGATCCGCTCGTCCGGCAGGTCAGCCTCCGCAACACCTTGCGCGCTGCGCCAGGTCCGCCCCAGAGCGTGACATACCTCGATGTACGCCTCGACCCGCCGGTGTGGCAGGCGCCCACTGGAGCGGTGCACCAGGACCAGGGCGGTGAGCAGCAGAGGGTTGGCGGCCAGTCGGCGTACGCCCGGGGTGGTTTTCAGGGCCGCACCGATCGCCGCGGCTTCCCGGGCGGCGGCCTCGCGGGTCGCCGAGGGGCTCCGCTCCGGCGTTTCGGCCTGTTCCACCTCCCGGCAGTAGACCTCCAGGAAAGCCTCAATCGTCGCGTCGTCCATCTCCGTCAACCGCACCGCGTGGAACGAGTCGGGTAGCGGCGCGGCCTGGTAGCCGGAGATCCGGCTGGTCACCACGAAACGGTTGCCCTGCCGGGCATGCGCGGTGACGAAGTTGACCACCGCCGCGACCACCCCCCGCCGCAGCTCTGCGGAGGCGATCTCGTCGAGACCGTCCAACAGCACCAGGCACCGACCGGTGTCGAGGTGCCTCTGGAGGAGATCGGCCAAGCCCGGCGTACGGCATTCATGGCGGCGCAGGTGCTCGATGAGGAACTCGCCGATGCCCACCCGGGGGTAGCCGTGCTGGGCGTACTCGCCGATCCGCAGATAGATCGGGAGCCGGGTGGCCGGATCCGTGGGATCGGCGATCCGGGCCTTGGCGTGGGTCAGGGCCAGGTAACGCAACAGGGTCGTCTTACCCGAGCCCGGGTCGCCGAGCACCAGCAACTGGGCGTTCCTGCCCACCGTGTCCAGCACCGGCAGCACCGGTGTCTCGTCCCGCTCACCGTCGGCGGGGAACTTCCGGCCGTAGGTCAGCTGCAACCGGTCCAGGGCGGCCTCGAAGCCGGTCTGGTCGAGCTGACCGGTCTCCATCAGCGCGGTCAGCTTGTCGCGTTCCCGCGTGAACCATTCCCGCGCCCGGTCACCGGGGCGCCGGTCGACCTGGGCCTGTAACCCGACGAACACCTCGGTCAGCGGCAGCCGGACGGTGGTGTTGCGGACCACCCCCACGGTCGGCAGGTACCGGTGCTGGTCGATCAGCCAGGTCAGGTAGTGCAGCAGATCGTCTTCGCCGGCCCCGGCAGCACCCGACTGCTCGGCCAGCCTGCCGGTCGCCTGGGCGCTGTGGGCCTCGTCGGAACGGTGCAGCAGGGCTTGCAGCGCAGGTTCGCGGCGTACCTCGGTGCTCAGGGCGTCGAGGAACGCCTTGAACACCGGGCGGAGCAGGTTGATCCGGTCGAGTTGTTCGTCGTCGGACTGGAAGGTCCCCAGCGACCCGACAGCCCGCCGGGCCAGTGCCGCCGGCGAGGGTCGCGCACCGGGCAGGAGGACCTTCGCCAGCTCCGTGGCGCCCTCATGCTGCCAGAAGTCGGGATTGACGTCGAAGTCTGCGAGCTGGTGCCCGTACGCCTGCCGGATCTGGCCGAACGCGCGGTCCAACGCCTGCTCCAGCGCCTTGCGCTCCGGGTCGCCAAGCACGCGCGTCTTCACGCTCGTCAGTGCCGGGCCCGCCAACTGTCTGACCAACTGCGACATGATCGCTTTGGCCAGGGCGGAGGTGAGTGAGGCAGGTTCCACGGCCGCGCAGTGTAGTCACCGGCATCCATCCATCACCACGCACCGTGTTCGGGGCAGTGTCCACAGTGTTTCCATCAGACGTCGGGACCACGCGTGACCGAGCCGCAATCATGGACCGCGCGTACGATGCTGCTCCGTAACTCGATGACGAGGAGGACCATGTCCACGACACCGCAGACCTCATCGCTCCGACTGGTCGCCGTCGACACGGGCATGCTCGTGGCCACTCTGGTCACCCTCATCGGATACCTGATGCCCTGGTTCAAGAAGAATCGGGCCCTGTGGTCGTTCTCCGGCTGGGAGTATGCGTCGCTCAGCGGCGGAGGCGGCTGGACCCTGATCACCTTCGCGTGGCTGCTGCTGGCTGCCGGCGCGGCACTGTGGGCACAGCGCAGCGTGGTGGCGGCGATGACCGGCATGGTGGCCGCCGTGGGCACCCTGGTCAACGCGCTGGCGGTGGTGGCGGCGAGCTTCGGCATGTTGGGCGAACGGAGCAGTCTGGATGCGGTGGCCGAGCAGTCCTTCGGTGTCGGGCTGCCGATCATGGCGGCTGGCATCGGGCTGCTGCTGGCCACCTCCTGCCGGGCGATCGTCCGGTGTCACCTGGCGCAGGCCGCCGAGGACCGGTACGAGCCGTCGGCGTAGCGCTTGTGCATTACGCAAGTCGCACAACCGCAATTCCTCAACCCGCTTTGAAGATGCGGCCAACCATGCATTATCGCGACTAAAACAGGTTTGCGAGCTAATGGGCTATTCCTCCAGACACCTGAGCCACGCAGGATATCGCGATTCGACTAATTGACGGTTACGGATCTATTTCGCTATTCTTGCGCGGCAGATGGCGCTCTGCATGTTCGACGGGGTCCCACACTCAGCGTCAGCATGGGAGGAATCACCATGAACGATGCCGGCAGAACCTGGCGACAGCGTTTCGCCAGCTCAGCAGCGGTTGCCACGACGGCTGCCCTACTGGTCTCGGTGGCCCCGTCACCGGCGGCTGCGGCCGAGGGCAACATTCTCGGCGCCGGCAGTCCACATGCCATTCCGGACAGTTACCTCGTGGTGCTCAAGGACGACACGGCCATGAAAACCCAGGCGCTGACCCGCGAGTTGACCACCACATACAACGTCAAGGTCACGCACACCTACTCGCATACCGTGCAAGGGTTCGCCGGCACGATGAGCGGGGCGGACGCACGTCGACTCGCTGCCCAACCGGGAGTGGCGTACGTCGAACAGGACGTCGAGGTCCGGCTCACGGGTACCCAGACGAACCCGCCGTCGTGGGGGCTGGACCGGATCGATCAGCGACATCTGCCGCTCGACAACACGTACATGTACCCGGACGCGACGAACAGGGTGCGGGCGTATGTGCTCGACACCGGGATCCGGACGACGCATGCCGATTTCGGTGGTCGGGCGGTCTGGGGTGTCAACACCACCGGGGACGGGATCAACACCGACTGCAACGGCCACGGTACGCATGTCGCGGGCACCCTCGGTGGCAGGGCATTCGGGGTTGCCAAGAGCGTGTCACTGGTCGCGGTCAAGGTCCTCGGCTGCGGGAACACGGGTAGCGCGGCGGCAGTCATCGCCGGCGTCGAATGGGTGACCACTCAACACGTGACCAGGACGTCCGCGGTGGCGAACATGAGTCTCGGCGCCAAAGGCAGCCACCTCACCCTGGAGAACGCGGTCCGGGCTTCCATCCTGAAAGGTGTGCTCTACACGATCTCCTCGGGTAACAACAACTCCGACGCCTGCGAATACACCCCGGCCCGGGTCCTCGAAGCGCTCACGGTGAACGCCAGCACCATCGGCGACACCCGGGCATTGTTCTCCAACTGGGGCCGCTGCACCGACATCTTCGCCCCCGGCCAGGAAATCCGTTCCGCCTGGTACACCAGCGACAACAGCTCCTACATTGCCAGCGGCACCTCGATGGCCGCCCCGCACGTCGCCGGCGCCGCCGCCCTGATCCTCGGCAACAACCCCGGCCTGACCCCACAGCAGGTAGGCAACCTGATCTTGGCCAACGCCACCATGAACAAGATCCCCAACCCGGAGGGCTCGCCGAACCGGCTGCTCTACGTCGGACCGACCGGGGTCATCCCCGTCGTTCCGGACGGCGCTCCGCTGAGCCCGACCGGTTCCTGATCCCCGACTCGCACCCGGCGGGGCCGCAGCAGAACCGCGGCCCCGCCTCAGCCCGCCTGCTCGCGTTCCCGGACGATGCCCCGCGCAACGGTGAACAGGTCGTCCTGACCGAACTGCTCCGGGTCGACGAGCACGGTCACCGCGACGCCCGGCTCGGTCAGCCAGAACACCTGGGTGTCGGTCGCCCGACCGGGCCCGTCGGGGTGCGGGAAGTCCATCAGCTGTGAATCGTCGAGTTCCCGCTCGTGATAGTCGACGAGGAAGTCGCGCAGCCCGTCGAGGTCACTCAACCGCGGCCCGCGCAGCACATGCAACCGCAGGTCCACCCGGTGCCCGTCGGCAGTTTGCCGCTCCCAGACCCGACTGGTGATCTGCACGTCTCCCCACTCGCTGGCGAAGTCGGAGACCAGATCGCCCAGCCCACCCGGCAAAAATCCGATGTGGAACCCGTCAAGCACGCCGCCGTCACCCACTGCGCCACCTCCACCCTTGTCCCACCGCCGACGGTCAGTTGCCCAGCGCGCGTACCTTCGCGATGGTCTCCTGGACGTGCTGCTTGGCGGGCTCACCGCCCTGGACGGCCTGCGCGAGCGCCTGCCGGTACGAATCGATCATGTTGATCAGCGGCCCGGCGGCGACGCCCTGCAACGCGCCCGCGACGAGTTGCCGTGCCTCGGCCGCGTCCTGCGCGGCGGCGGCCGTCTTCGCCTTCGCCTCGTCCAGCTTCTGTGCCGCTGCCGCCAGCCTGGCGATCATCTCCGCTGCACTCACAAGCCCTCCCCCCACCTGACCCTCAACCACCACACGAGCAACCACAGAGGAGCCTACGAGACTCCCGCACCCGCCGCGACACCCTGAACCTCCGCCGAGACCTTGGTACGAAAGTGCCCCCAGAGGGGCGCTGGCGTTCCAAGATCTCGACGGACTCAGCGCAGGGTCCGGATCAGGACGAGGTAGCCGCAGTAGGCGAGCGGGACGGCGAGGAAGCAGAGCAGGAAGCCGATCACCGGGTAGCGGGGTGCGGTCATCGCGCCGACGGCAGGCCGACCCCAGCGGCCGAGCACCAGCCAGCCACCGATCAGCGAGGCGGCGGGCAGGCCGGCACACATCCAGGAGAACAACGTCCATCCGCCGACCACGCCGACTCCGGAGGCGAGCACCATGACCAGCATGATCAGCACCGACACGGCGGCGAACGCGAGGTAGACGGCGATCGCCCGAGCCATCGGCGACCAGCTCGGCAGCAGCGCCGGCCGCTGGGCGAGCACCTCCGTCTGCTGCGCGTACCGGTCGGCCTCGTCGGCCCACCGCCGGGCCAGCTCCAGCTCCGTCGCCGCATCGATCTCCGCGGCCCGCTGCCCGGGCACCCCGGCCGCCGTCGCGCTCACCGCCACCGGCAACGCCCGCTCCGCCTCCCCCACACCCACCTGGGGGTACGCCCCGACACCCGACCGCCCCGGCGCGGCGGCTGCGCCGCCGTCCCACCCCGTCCCCGGTAGCGAGCCACCCGCCCCCGCGCGACCGGGCGGCCCAGGCGGCCCGGAGGTGGGCACGCCGGGTGGCCTCGGCGGACCGGAGATGGGCGTGGCGACCGGCAGGCCGGAGGCTGGCGCGGTGGCTGGCGGACCGGAGGCGGGCGCGGTGCCCGACGGACCGGAGGCGGGCGCGGTGACCGGCGGGCCAGAGGCGGGCGCGGTGGCTGGCGGACCGGAGGCGGGCGCGGTGACCGGCGGGCCAGAGGCTGGCGCGGTGGCTGGTGGGCCGGAGGCGGGCGCCGTGAACGGTGGGCCGGGGGGCGGGGAGATGACGCCGATGGTGCGGCCGAGTTGGTCGAGGCGCTGCCCCTGGGCGAGCAGTCGACGATCCAGGTATTCCACGGTCGCGCCGAGATCCCGTCGCCGCTGCTCGTCGGCGGCGACACCCTGCTCGCTGGCGCGCTGCTGCGTCGACAGGTGACGGACCAGCGCGGCGTACTCGTCGAAGGTGGACACGTTCACTCCTGCCCTTCGGCGGTGTGCCCGTCGCGGGCGAACGGCACGATCAGCCGGATCCGTTGGTCGTGCCGGTCGACAAGCAGGGCTCGGTCGGCTCGGGGCGTGTACGCCAGGTCGTGCACCCCGAGGTGCAGGCCGAGGTCGGCGCCGGGCACGTTCAGCGCGACCAGGCAGGCGACGTCGTCGCGGTTCTGGGTACCGCCGAGGTCGTCGGCGAGCCGGCGCAGCCCACGCCACCAGCCGAGCAGGTGCACCCCGTGGCCGGGGCCCTGGCGCAGCAGGGTCCGCAGGTCGTCGTGGCCGGAACGGAAGGTCGCCGGATCGGTCTCGGCGAGCAGCCCGGCCGCGGCGTCCATCCCGAACACCACCAGATAGCTACGCCCCGGCGGGTCCACAGAGTCGGTCGAGCCGGCGGCGAGGTGCCGGCGCAGGGCGGTGGCGTCGAGGCGTACCACCGGGTGGCCGGCGGCGGTCAGCGTGGCGGCGGTGTCGTCGGCCGCCGGGTCGGCGGCGGCGACCAGTGGGGCGAGCAGGAAGGTCACCTCGCCGGGGGTGTGCTGCCGGGCCAGGCTCAGGGTGGCGGCGCGCAGCACCTCGGCACCGGCGGCGGAGGTGCCCACCACGGCCAGGTGGCGGCCGGGGGCGGTGTCCATGATGAACAGGGCGCTGGTGCCGTCCACGTCGACGGTACGGCCGACCAGGGCCAGGGGTCGCCGGCCGCCGGGGCGCAGGCCGGTGAAGGTGGCGTCGTCCTCGACGCGGGCGGTCTCGTAGCCCCGGAACACCGACGGTGGCCGGGCGTCCGACGGGCGGGCCTGCCACAGCTCGTGCCGCAGGCGGGTCAACTCGTCGGCGGCGGCGTAGGCGTCGGGGAAGCGGATCACCGTGTTCGCGCCGGCCACCCCGGCGGCGGTGTTGATCACGGCCGAGCCGACCGGCAGGGTGGCCGCGGCGTCGTTGAGCGGGTCGAGCACTCCCCCGCCGCCGGGCAGCGCCACCCGCAACGCGAACTGCCCGAAGACCGCCTCGGCACGGCCGTAGAGCGCCTCGATGCCCGTCGTGCTCTGGCTGGCCAGCACCAGGTGTACGCCGTACGAGCGGCCCTTGCGGGCCAACTCCTCCAGCAGGTCCACCGACTCGCGGGAGATCGGGTCGTTGCCGGCGAGCAGCACCTGGAACTCGTCGATCATGGCGATGATCCGTGGCACGGTGGTGTCGGCGGGCAGGTCGGCCAGTTTGGTGACGCCGTGACGTTTCAGCGCGGTGGCCCGCCGCTGCAGTTCGCGGCGCAGTTCCCGCAGCACGGCCACGCCGTACTCGCGGTCGCTCTCGATGCCGACGGCGCGGGCGTGCGGCAGCCAGGACGGGTCGCGGCCGGTGGGGACGAACTCGGTGAAGCTCACCCCCTCCTTGAAGTCGAGCAGGTAGAGCTGCAACTCGCTCGGGGCGTAGCGGGCGGCCAGCCCGTACAGCACGTCGAGGAGGAACACCGTCTTGCCGGCGCCGGTACGCCCGCCGACCAGCCAGTGCGGGGTGGCGTCGTCGAAGGCGATGGTGAACGGTTCGCGGCCGGCCCGACCGACCACGGTACGCAGTCCGGCGCGGGCCGAGTCAGCCCATCGTCGCGGCGGCAGCAGGTCGGCGAAGCCGATCGTCGCGCCCCGGCGGGCGGCCTCGCCGAGGTGGGCGGCCAGCGCCGCGACCGAGGCCGGTGGCGGGTCACCGTCGAGCCGTACCGGGACGGCCAGGCCGCTGCCGTCGGCGCTGAACGGGGCGTGCGGCGGGTCGCCGACGCGGGCGTACCCGTTGATCATCCGGAGCACGGTGGTGGCGCCCAGCGGCGGCGCCGGCTCGCCCGGACCGGCCGCCCGCCAGCCGGCGAGCAGGACGCAGACGGCAGCGGCCGGCCCGGCGTGGGTGAGCGCGGCGAGCCGGGCGGCGTCGCGTGGCGACGGCACCGACGCGGCGACCAGCACCAGCAGTTCCTGGTCCGGCCGGTCGGCCTGCCGGGCGGTACGCGCGTGCTGTTCGGCGGCGTCGAGCAGTGCGGCGACCTCCGGCTCGGTGGTGGCCGGTGGGTCGATGACGCCGGCGTCGAGCAGGGGTCGCAGTGGACCGAAGGTGGCGCCGAGGGCGGCGCTGTCGCACCCGGCGACCCGGACGCCGCCGGGTGCGGCGGTGGCGAGCAGGCGCAGCACGACCGCGCGCAGCAGTGCGGCCACGGCCGGGTCGCGGGCGTCGGTGTCGACGGCGAGATGATGTCCGGCGCCGAGGGGCACCAGGACGGGGAAGCCGCCACCATCGGTGACCGCCTCGCCGAGGCGTACCGGCACCGGTTGTCCGGCCAGTGGGGTGCCCGGCGTCGGGGTGGCCAGGGTGCCCCCGACCCGGGCCAGCAGGGCCAGCAGGTCGGGGTCGACCGTCGGGGCGGTCGGTGTGCTCTGGTTCAGCGCGTTCCGAGCGACATCGAGGTGGGCCCGGGCGGCCCGGTGTGCGGCGTTCGCCTGCCCGTACGCCGACGCGAGCCTGCCCAACGTCTGCCCCTCCGCCGACGGCCGTCTGGTCGGTGAAACCCTAACGGACCGCGGCGAGGCGGGCACGTGTCCGCACCCGGACGTGTCGGCTCCACCGTGGATCGACGTCGGCCGGCGGTACGCGGGTGCGTACCGCCGGCCGTCGTGGGTGGGCGGTCAGCCGGTGACGGCGTTGAGCGCCGGCAGGTAGCCGTGGCGGTAGCCGTCGGCGTTCGGGTGGTACGCCTCGATGACGCCGGTGACGTCGCGGATCCACGGCTGGGCGGCGCAGACGCCGTGACCGGCGAAGGTGGGCCGGGTGTCGGCGAAGGTGGCGCCGGCCGCGGCGGCCCGGTCGGCGGTCACCTGGGCGAGCACGTCGGCGGCCTCGTTGAGCAGAATGCGCTTCTGGCTGCTCATCGCCAGCAGGCCACAGGAGCCGGTCTCGAACAGACGCGGGTAGCCGAGCACGATCAGCCGGGCGTTGGGGGCCCGGTCGCGGATGGCGGCGTAGGTGCGGTCCAGCCGGGCCGGGAGCGTGCCGGTGGCGAAGGCCTTCGCCTCGTTGACCGCGTTTGTGCAGTTGGAGGTGCTGCCGAAGCGGCAACTGGTCATCACGTCGGCGAACCCGGCGTCGTTGCCGCCGATGGTGATGGTGACCATGGTGGTGGTGCTGCTCAGCGAGCTGAGCTGGTTGTTGAGCACGTCGGCGGTGACCGCGCCGCCGCAGGCGGGGAAGCGGAAGCTGGCCACGTTGTTGGCGGCGGCCCACAGCGGGGCGTACGACTTCTGGCTGCGCAGGCAGGTGGACAGGTCGTACGGGCCGGCGCCGACGCCGGAGGAGTACGAGTCACCGAGGGCGACGTAGTGGATGGGTGCGGCGGCTGCCTGGGCGGCGGCGGGGACGGCCAGCGCGCCGAGGGTGGCGGTGGCGAGGGCGACCAGCGCGGCCAGGGCGCGGGCCAGCGGACGGTGGGGCATGGCGGACCTCCACAGGGGGGTGGTGGTGGAGCCCGAGAACCGCGCGCGTGGCCAAGGGTTGTTACTGGGCGGTAATGCTATCGAAACATGCCGATGAAGGGAATAGTGCGGCACCCGCCTGATCGGTACCGGTCAGGCGGGTGCCGTGTGCTGTTAACAGGGGACCCCTGCTCTACACGAGACGTTAAAAGGGGGCCCTTCCTTACACCGCGAGTGGGCGGGAGGCGGCGTGCACGGGCGCAGGAAGCGCGCCCACCCCGCCGAGGTAGGTGTGGATCGCCGCAGCGGCGGCCCGGCCCTCGGCGATCGCCCACACGATCAGCGAGGCCCCCCGGTGCATGTCACCGGCGACGAAGACGCCGTCGGACCCGGTCTGCCAGTCGGCCCGCGAGTCGATCGCGCCCCGGGCGTTGCGGGCGAGCCCGAACTGCGCCAGCAGCGGCTGTTCCTCGGTGCCCTCGAAGCCGATCGCCAGCAGCACCAGGTCGGCGGGCAATTCCCGCTCGGTGCCCGGCACGACGGTGAGGATCCGCCGACCGTCGCGCTTCTCGACTGTCACCTCGGCGATGCGTACCGCCCGGACCGCGCCGGTGCCGTCGTCGACGAACTCCTGCACCGCCACCGCGAAGACCCGCTCGCCGCCCTCCTCGTGGGCGGCGTACTCGCGCAGGATCCACGGCCAGGTCGGCCACGGATCGCGCGCCTCGTCGCGGGCCCGAGGTGGCTGCGGGTACAGGTCGAGCTGGTGTACGCCGGCCGCGCCTTGGCGGTGGGCCACTCCGAGGCAGTCCGCCGCGGTGTCGCCGCCGCCGATGATGACGACGTGCTTGTCGGCCGCGTCGATCGGCGTACCGTCGGCCAGGACGGCCAGGGCGGGCCGCCCCTCACCGGCCGCGGCCACCACCCGGTTCGCCGCCACCAGATGCGCCATCGCCTGGTGTACGCCCCGCAGCTGCCGGCCCGGGGTGTCGGTCTCGCGGCCCTGCAACGCCCCGCAGGCCAGCAACACCGCGTCGTGCTGCTCACGCAACTGCTCGGCGGTGATGTCGACGCCGACGTTCACCCCGGTACGGAACTGCACCCCTTCGGCGGTGAGCTGGGCCAGCCGGGTGTCGATGTGCCGCTTCTCCAGCTTGAAGTCGGGGATGCCGTACCGCAGCAGGCCACCGATCGCGTCGTCGCGCTCGTACACGGTGACGGCGTGCCCGGCGCGGGCCAGTTGCTGCGCGGCGGCGAGCCCGGCCGGGCCGGAACCGACCACGGCGACGGACCGCCCGGTCGGCGGCGGCACCGGACGCGGGGTCAGCCCCCGGGCCACCGCGGCGTCGGCGATCTCCACCTCGACCTGCTTGATGGTCACCGGGTCACCCCCGGCGATGCCGAGCACGCACGCCGCCTCGCAGGGCGCCGGGCAGAGCCGACCGGTGAACTCGGGGAAGTTGTTTGTGGCGTGCAACGACTCCACCGCCGCGTCCCAGTTGCCGGTGCGGACCAGGTCGTTCCAGTCCGGGATCCGGTTCGCCAGCGGGCAACCGGCGGTGTCGCTGTGGCAGAAGGGGATGCCGCAGTCCATGCACCGGGCCGCCTGCTCGCGGATCAGCTCCTCACCGGCCGGCGGATAGACCTCCCGCCAGTCGCTGATGCGCACCGGCACCGGCCGGCGCGCCGGCACCCGGCGGGGGTAGCGCAGGAAACCGTTCGGGTCAGGCACGAGCCACCTCCTGGGCGGCCACCCGGTTCACGGGGGCCAGCGACACCTCACCGGGTGCCGGCTGCGGTTGCGGCGCGGCTGGCGGCGCCAGGGCGCTCATCACCGCGTCGTCGACGTCCTGGCCGGCAGCTTCGGCGGCCTGCATGATCTCCATGACCCGGCGGTAGTCCCGGGGTACCACTGCGGTGAACTCTTCCACCGCCTCCGGCCAGCGCTTGAGCAGCTGTTCGGCGACCGCCGAGTCGGTCTCGGCGAAGTGCCGCTGCACCAGTTCGTGCAGTCGGGCCCGCTCCGCCTCGCTGGGCGTGGACAGGTCGACCAGTTCGGTGTTGACCCGCCGCCGGTCGAGGTTCCAGACGAAGGCGGTACCGCCGGACATGCCGGCGGCGAAGTTGCGCCCGGTCGCGCCGAGCACCACCACCGTGCCGCCGGTCATGTACTCGCAGCCGTGGTCGCCGACGCCCTCGACGACGGCTGCCGCACCGGAGTTGCGGACCGCGAACCGCTCCCCCACCCGACCGCGCAGGAAGACCTCGCCGCCGGTGGCGCCGTACAGGATGGTGTTGCCGGCGATGATCTGGTCCTCGGCACGGCCACCCGGTGCGGCGTCGGGGGCGACGAACGGCGACGTCGGTGCCGGCCGGACGATCAGCCGCCCACCGGAGAGTCCCTTGCCGACGTAGTCGTTGGCGTCGCCGTACAACCGCAGGGTGACCCCGCGGGGCAGGAACGCCCCGAAGGACTGCCCGGCCGTGCCACGCAGGGTGAACTCGATGGTGTCGGTGGGCAGCCCGGCACCGCCGTAGCGGCGGGTGACCTCGCCACCGAGCATCGCGCCGACGCTGCGGTGCTCGTTGCGGATCGTCACCTCGGCCCGCACCGGGACGGGCTCGCCGTCGCCGTGCAGGGCCGGCTCCGCCAGCGCGATGAGCTGGTTGTCCAGCGCCAGCTCCAGGCCATGATCCTGAGCGCGTACGCCCCGACGGACCGCCCCCTCGGGCAGCTGCGGCAGGTGCAGCACCCGGTGCAGGTCGAGCCCGCCGGCCTTCCAGTGCTCGATCGCCGGCGCCACGTCGAGCAGCTCGGTGCGGCCGATCGCCTCGTCGATGCTGCGCAGACCCAGCTCGGCCAGGTAGCCGCGGATCTCCTCGGCGAGGAACAGGAAGAAGTTCTCCACGAACTCCGGCTTGCCGGTGAAACGCTCCCGCAGCACCGGATTCTGGGTGGCGATGCCGACCGGACAGGTGTCCAGGTGACAGACCCGCATCATGATGCAGCCGGAGACGATCAGCGGGGCGGTGGCGAAGCCGAACTCCTCGGCACCCAGCAGCGCCGCGACGATCACGTCCCGACCGGTCTTGAGCTGGCCGTCGACCTGCACGGTGACCCGGTCGCGCAGCTTGTTGAGCAGCAGCGTCTGCTGCGCCTCGGCCAGGCCCAGCTCCCACGGGGTGCCGGCGTGCTTGAGCGAGTTCAGCGGGGACGCGCCGGTACCGCCGTCGTGGCCGGAGATCAGGATGACGTCGGCCTTGAGCTTGGCCACCCCGGCGGCGACCGTGCCGACGCCGACCTCGCTGACCAGCTTGACGTGCACCCGGGCGGCCGGGTTGACGCACTTGAGGTCGTGCACCAGCTGGGCGAGGTCCTCGATGGAGTAGATGTCGTGGTGCGGCGGCGGCGAGATCAGGCCGACGCCGGGGGTGGCGTGCCGGGTCCGGGCGATCCACGGCCACACCTTGTTGCCGGGCAACTGCCCACCCTCGCCGGGCTTCGCGCCCTGCGCCATCTTGATCTGAAGGTCGTCGGCGTTTACCAGGTATTCGCTCGTCACCCCGAACCGGCCACTGGCGATCTGCTTGACCGACGAGCGGCGCAGCGGGTCGTGCAGCCGGTCGACGTCCTCGCCGCCCTCACCGGTGTTGGACTTGCCGCCGAGGCGGTTCATCGCGATCGCCAGGGTCTCGTGCGACTCCGCCGAGATCGACCCGTACGACATGGCGCCGGTGGCGAACCGCTTGACGATCTCGCTGGCCGGCTCGACCTCCTCGATCGGCACCGGCGGCAGTTCGCCGGTACGCAGCCGGAACAGCCCACGCAGCGACCCGGCCTTCGCGGCCAACTCGTCGACCTTCGCGGTGTAGCTGCGGAACACGTCGTACTGGCGGCTGCGGGTGGCGTGCTGGAGCAGGAACACCGTCTCCGGGTTGAACAGGTGCAGCTCGCCCTCGCGACGCCACTGGTACTCCCCGCCCACCGGCAGTCGCTCGCTGGCGGTGAGGCCGGGCGCCGGCCAGGCCAGCGCGTGCCGGGCCGCCACCTCGGCGTGGATGCCGTCCAGACCGACGCCGCTGATCGTGCTCGGGGTGCCCCGGAAGTAGCGCTCGATCAGGCGGGTGTCCAGCCCGACCGCCTCGAAGACCTGCGCACCGCAGTACGACGACACCGTCGAGATGCCCATCTTCGACATGATCTTCAGGACGCCCTTGCCGAGCGCCTTGACGTAGTTGCGGATCGCGGCCCGCGGCTCGACCCCGGCCAACGCGCCCGTGGAGATCATGTCCTCCACCGACTCGAAGGCCAGGTACGGGTTGACCGCCGCCGCGCCGTAGCCGATCAGCACCGCCGCGTGGTGCACCTCGCGGCAGTCGCCGGACTCCACGATCAGCGCGACCTGGGTGCGGGTCTGCTCCCGGACCAGGTGCTGGTGCACCGCCGCGGTGAGCAGCAGCGACGGGATCGGGGCCAGGTCCGCGTTGGAGTCCCGGTCGGAGAGCACCAGGATGCGTACGCCGTCCTCGATCGCCTCGGAGACGTGCCGGCAGATCTCGGTCAGCCGGGCCTTGATCCCGGCCCCGCCGTCGCGGATGCGGTAGAGCCCGGAGACCCGTACCGCTTTGAAGCCGGGCAGGTCGCCGTCCTCGTCGATGCTGAGGATCTTGGCCAGCTCGTCGTTGTCGATCACCGGGTAGGGCAGCACGATCTGCCGGCAGCTCGCCGGACCCGGGTCGAGCAGGTTGCCTTCCGGGCCGATGGTCATGGCCAGGCTGGTCACCAACTCTTCCCGGATGGCGTCCAGCGGCGGGTTGGTGACCTGGGCGAAGAGCTGGTGGAAGTAGTCGTAGAGCAACCGGGGCCGG
Source organism: Micromonospora gifhornensis (assembly GCF_016863515.1). Lineage (GTDB taxonomy): Bacteria > Actinomycetota > Actinomycetes > Mycobacteriales > Micromonosporaceae > Micromonospora > Micromonospora gifhornensis. Next base: position 167,930 of record NZ_BOPA01000003.1, on the reverse strand, counting down.
GTGGACAGCGGGGCGATCGGGGTGTCGGTGCCCATCGAGCCGATCGGCTCCGCGCCGGTACGGGCCATCGGAGCGAGCAGGATCTTCAGCTCCTCCTCGGTGTAACCGAAGGTCAGCTGACGGCGGCGTACCGAATCATGGGTGTAGACCTGGTGCTCGCGGGCCGGCAGGTCGTCCATCTCGATCAGCCCGGCGTGCAGCCAGTCGGCGTACGGCTGGGCGGCGGCCAACTCGGTCTTGATCTCGTCGTCGTGCACGATCCGACCGGCGGTGGTGTCGACAAGGAACATCTTGCCGGGCTGGAGGCGACCCTTGGCGACCACGGTGGCCGGGTCGAGGTCGAGTACGCCCGCCTCGCTGCCCAGCACGACGAGGCCGTCGGCGGTCTGCCACCAGCGGCCCGGCCGCAGACCGTTGCGGTCGAGCACCGCGCCGACGATCTCGCCGTCGGTGAAGGCGACCGAGGCCGGCCCGTCCCAGGGCTCCATCAGGCTGGCGTGGAACCGGTAGAAGGCGCGCTTGTCGGCGGCCATGTCCGGGTCGTTCTCCCACGCCTCCGGGATCATCATCAGCACCGCGTGCGGCAGGCTCCGCCCGGCCAGGTGCAGCAGCTCCAGGACCTCGTCGAAGTTGGCCGAGTCGGAGGCGGCGGGGGTGCAGATCGGGAAGACCCGACGGATGTTGCCGGACAGTTCCGGGGTGCGCAGCAGCGCCTCGCGGGCCTGCATCCAGTTCCGGTTGCCCCGGATCGTGTTGATCTCACCATTGTGGGCGATGAACCGGTACGGGTGAGCCAGCGGCCAGGACGGGAACGTGTTCGTGGAGAAGCGCGAGTGCACCAGGGCGATGGCGCTGTCCACCCGCTCGTCGGTCAGGTCCGGGTAGAAGGCGGGCAGCTGGTCCGGGGTGAGCATGCCCTTGTAGACCATGGTCCGCCCGGACAGCGACGGGAAGTACGCCGGCACGCCACGCTCGGCGGACTCCCGCTCGGCCTGCTTGCGTACGCAGAAGGCGACCCGTTCCAGCTCAAGACCGCGCAGCGGGGAACCGGCCGGGCCGGCCGGGGTGTCGGTGAGCCGGCGGGCGGCGAGGAACAGCTGCCGCACCCGGGGCATCGCCGCCAGCGCCGTGGCGCCGAGGTCGGACGGATCGACCGGCACGTCCCGCCAGCCGAGCAGCTCCGCCCCCTCGACCAGGGCGTACTTCTCGACGACCTGGCGGGCGCGGGCCTCGCCGGCATCGTCGTCGGGCAGGAAGACCAGGCCGGTGGCGTACTCGCCGGCCGCAGGCAGCGGGAAGTCCACCACCGCGCGCAGGAACGCGTCCGGCACCTGGATCATGATGCCGGCGCCGTCACCGGTGTTCGGTTCCGCACCGCGGGCACCCCGGTGGTCCAGCCGGCACAGGGCGCCGAGACCGTTGGCGACCACCGTATGGGAGCGTCGACCGTGCAGGTCGGCCACGAAGGCAACACCGCAGGCGTCGTGCTCGTGGGCGGCGTCGTAGAGGCCGGCGGGGGACGTCACCTGGGGGTGTTGCGGTGCCGGCTGGGGGCGGTGTGGGTACGCAAAGGCCACCGGGCCTCCTGTCGTCACTCAGGGTGGATCATGGTCGGGACGACGTCGGCCCTCTACACGGACTTCTGAGTCTACGTTAGGGCTGGGTACGCAGGGCCAGTGCAGATTGATCACACCGTCCAGACTCTGGGACAGGTAGTCTCGCCGGGTGGATGCAGACCACGCTGACCTGCTGGGCCGATTGGAACAATTTTATGACGCTGTGCCGCGAGACGCCGCCCGCGCGGAGGATCACGGTAGTTGCGTCCTGTTCGTCCGCGAAGGCAGTGGATGGCCGTTCTACGCCCGCCCTCGTCGCGGCGCGGACCGGTCACCGTCGCTGGCCGATCTGACCGCGGTTCGCGCCCGACAACGGGAACTGGGCCTGCCCGAAACCCTGGAATGGGTGCACGAGATCAACCCCGACCTGCTCACGGTGGCCCGCTCGGCCGGCCTCGCCGTGCTGGAGGCCCCACTGCTGGTGCTCGACCCGGCCGCCCTGGCCGACCCGGCCACCTTCACCGACGTACCGGTGCGACTCCTGACCGCCTCGGCACCACCCGCCGCCGCCGACGTGGCCGCCCGCCGGGCCGTCGCGGCGATCGGCTTCGCTGCCCCCGGCACGAGCCGCGGCGAGGCGGGACCGGCCCAGCGCGACGCCGCCCTGCAGGGCCTGGAAGTCGCCGCCCTGGACGAGGAACTGACCCGCATCGCCGACGGCAGCCGACTCGCCGCCCTCGCCGAGACGCCGGCGGACGGGGTTCTCGCCAGCGGTATGGCCATGCGGGTCGACGACGTCGCCGAGATCGCCGGAGTGGCCACCCTGCCCAGCGCCCGCCGCCGCGGACTGGCCGCCGCCGTGACCGCCGCCCTGGCAGACGCCCTGCTCACCGAGGGCGTCGAGGTAGTTTTCCTCTCCGCCGGCAGCGACGAGATAGCCCGCGTCTACCTCCGCGCCGGATTCCGCCGCATCGGCACCGCCTGCATAGCCGAACCCCCCACCATCCCCCCACCCTGACCCACCCACCCCACCCCATCGCACCCCCACCCCGCCGCGCCACCCCTCCCGCACCACCCCTCCCGCACCACCCCTCCCGCACTCCGCGATCATGGACTTTCGGTCGCCACCTGGTCCGGTTATGTCACCTTTGCGCCGACCAGAACTGCATGATCGACGCCGCGAGCGAGGCGAGGGTCCGGGTGAGCGGGCGCGTTCCGCCGCCAGCCCCACCACGCTCCCGCGATCATGGACTTTCGGTCGCCGCCTGGTCCGGTTTTGTCACCCTTCGTCGCGACCAGAACTGCATGATCGACGCAGCACGAGCGGTCAGGGTGCGGGCGGGCGGACGCAGTCCGCCGCGAGCCCGCGGTACGCCGCGATCATGGACTTGCGGTCGCCCCTTCATCCCGTTTTGTCACCTTTGCACCGACGAGAACTGCATGATCGACGCCGAGGGAGGGGCGAGGGTGCGGGGCGGGCGGGGCGGGTGGGAGGGTGGGGCGGGTTAGGGGGGTGGGAGGCGCCACTGGGCGGCTACGGTGGCGGCGGTGCCGAGGATGCGCGGGGTGATGGTGTTGAGGGCGACGTCGCGGGCGCGCAGGGCCAGTCGGCCTCGGGTCTGGAGCACGGCGGACATCCGACGGGTCTGACGGACCACGGCGGCCGCGCGGGGGCGACGCGCCCGGTCGTACGCGAGCACCGCGTCGGGCAGCGTCGACTCACGTAGCAACACGGCGAGCGTGGCGGCGTCCTCGAAGGCGAGGCACGCCCCCTGGCCGAGGTGCGGCGGCATGGCGTGGGCGGCGTCACCGAGCAGCACCACCCCGCCCGGTCCGAGCGGGAAGCCGTACGCCTTCGGCAACGGGCGCAGCTCACGGATCTCCTGCTGCACCAGGTCGTCGGGCTCGGTGGCGGCCAGCAACTCCTCGACAGGCCCGGGCCAGCCGGCGTACCAGCGACGCAGCAGCGCCAACTGGGTCTGCGGCGGCTCGGGCCGGGCAGCGCCTGCGGCGGTGGCCATCCAGTAGATGCCGCCTCGGCTGGAAGCGCCGGAGGAGCCCCGCTCGCCGAGTGAGGCGGCCACGAAGCGGTAGCCCGCGCCGAGGATCTCGCCGCTGACCGACTCGGACAGGTTGGGTGCCCGGTACCAGGGGATCACCGCCCGCCAGGCGGCGCATCCGGAGCTGACCACGTTGGCCCCGGGGGCGAGCTGACGACGGATCACGCTGTCGACGCCGTCCGCCGCCACCACCAGGTCGGCCTCGTACAGGTGCCGGCCGTCGCCGACGGCGGGGCGGGCCCCCGGTGTCGCTCGCACCGTTCGTACGGTCACCCCGGTACGCAGCTCGACCCGGTCACCCAGCCCTGCGATCAAGGCGTCGTGCAGGTCCTCGCGGTGCACCACGACGGGAAGCCGCTCGACCGGGACCGGGCGCGGCTGGACCAGCCAGTGACCGTCGGGACGGCGTACCCCACCATCGGGCAGCGCCGTGGCGACCGCGTCCAGGCCGGCACCGAGATCCAGGGCACGGAGGGCGCGGACCCCGTTCGGCCAGAGCACGACGGCTGTCGGTTCCGGGCGGATCCGGTCGGCCTGCTCCAGGAGGGTGACCTGCCAGCCGGATCGGGCCAGCGCACCCGAGACCGCGAGGCCACCCAACCCGCCGCCGACCACCACCGCGGTCCGCATACCGCCCCCTCGTTCAGCTGTCGCGCTCGGCGGGCCGAGCCGAGGCGGCCGCACCGCCGTCGGTGGCCGCGTCGCCTGGCCGTTCCTCGGCCGTTGCCGCATCGTCGGACCGGCCTGCGGCGGTCACCGACTCACCCGTCACGGCGTCGCCGCTCGCGGTGGTGCCCGTCCCGGAAGCGCCGGTCGCGGTGGTGCCCGTTCCGGCGACGCCGGTGGTGGTGCCCGTTACGGAAGCACCGGTGGTGCCCGTTGCGGGATCGTCGGTGCCGGTGTGCTCGGGTGGCGCCTCGCCGGTCTCCTGCCAGTGGCGGAACTGCTCCTCGCTGACCACCCGGTAGCCGTCCGGCGCGGCCGGCTGCTCGCCCGCCTGCCGGGCGGAGAGGTCCACCTGGGAGACGTCGGAGGCCGCCGTCGAGGTGGCGGCGGAAGCACCGATCGGGATCAGGTACTGGCGCGGGCCGCGGACCAGCAGGAAGTACGCCAGCGCGCCGAGGAAGACCAGCGCGGCGGTCCAGACGTTGAGGCGTACGCCGAGGATGGTGTTCGCCTCGTCGGTACGCATCATCTCGATCCAGAAGCGGCCGGCGGTGTAGCCCATGACGTACAGCGCGAACGCCCGGCCTCGGCCGAGCCGCAGCTTGCGGTCGAGGAAGAAGACAAGCGCCGCGACGCCGACGTTCCACAGCGCCTCGTAGGCGAAGGTCGGGTGGTAGAGCCCTTCCTCAAGGATCGGCCGGCCCGCCTCGTCGCGCAGCGCCTGCCCGCCGTCCATCCGGTGGATCTCCAGGCCCCACGGCAGGTCGGTCCGACTGCCGTAGAGCTCGTTGTTGAACCAGTTGCCGAGCCGGCCGACCGCCTGCGCCAGGGGCAGGCCGGGTGCCAGCGCGTCGGCGACCACCGCGAAGGGGATGCCCAACTGCCGGGCGGCGAGCCAGGCGCCGACCGCGCCACCGGCGACCGCCCCCCAGATCCCGAGCCCACCCTCGTGGATGTAGAAGACCTTGATCGGGTCACCGCCGGTGCCGAAGTACGCCGCGGGTGAGGTGATCACATGGTAGATCCGGGCGCCGATGATGCCGGCCGGCACCGCCCACAGGGCGATGTCCAGCACCGCGCCGGGAGCGACCCCACGCTGGCGCAGTCGCCGGTCGGTGACCCAGCAGGCCACCACGATGCCGGCGATGATGCACAGCGCGTACGCCCGCAGGGGTATCGGCCCGAGGTGCCACACGGCGGTGCTCGGGCTGGGGATGGCGGCAAGGTACGTCGGCGAGGCGAGACTCACGCGCGCACCCTACCGCTGCCAACCCCTCCACCGTCACCCCGGCCCACCACCGCGACCACCCCTACACCCACCCCCACTCCCCGCGATCTTGCACTTCCCGCCCCTACAAACCCTGACATTCCAGGCATAAGGGCGACCAAAAGTGCATGATCGGCGGGAAAAGGGGGGCGGGGCTAGGGGGTGGTGGGGTGGCGGACGCCGGTGGACAGGGCGGTGGTGAGGGTGGTGAGGGCCGTGAGGGCGGTGGGTTCGTCGGGGGTGTCGAGGAGGCAGCGGATCAGGGCGCTGCCGACGATCACGCCGTCGGCGTAGCCGGCGACGGTGGCCGCCTGGGCGCCGGTGCCGACCCCGAGGCCGACGCCGACGGGCAGGTCGGTCACCTTGCGGACCCGGGACACCAGCACGGGCGCCGCCTCGGAGGTCTGCGTACGGGCCCCGGTAACCCCCATCAGCGCGGTGGCGTAGACGAAACCGCGGCAGTGTTCGACAGTCATCGCCAATCGCTCGTCCGTCGACGAGGGCGCGACCAGGAACGTACGGTCCAGCCCGTGGGCGTCCGAGGCGGCCAGCCACTCGCCAGCCTCCTCGGGAATCAGGTCGGGCGTGATCAGTCCGGTGCCACCGGCCGAGGCGAGATCCCGGGCGAACGCGTCCACGCCGTACTGCTCGATCGGGTTCCAGTAGGTCATCGTGACCACCGGCGCGCCGGTGGCCGTGACCTCCTCGATGATCCGCAACGCGTCCCGGGTGCGTACGCCCCCGGCCAGGGCGATGTCGCTGGCCCGCTGGATGACCGGGCCGTCCATCACCGGGTCGGAGTACGGGATCTCCAGCTCGATCACGTCGACCCCGGCCGCCACCATCGCCTTCATCGCCGTGATGCTGCCCTCGACGGTGGGGAACCCGGCCGGCATGCAGCCGATCAGCACCGCCCGGCCCTCCGCCCGCGCCTTGTCGAAGACCACCCCGATCCGGCTCTGCTCGCTCATGCCGACTCCCCGTCCAGGATGCCGAAGTACCCGCCGGCGGTGTGCACGTCCTTGTCGCCCCGGCCGGAAAGGTTGACCACGATGGTGGGCTGCCGGCCCAGCTCGGCGGCGAGCTTCCCGGCGATGGCCAGGGTGCCGGCGAGCGCGTGCGAACTCTCGATCGCCGGAATGATGCCCTCGGTACGGCAGAGCAGCTCGAACGCCGCCATCGCCTCGTCGTCGGTGATCGGCAGGTAGCTGGCTCGCCCGGTGTCGTGCAACCAGGCGTGCTCCGGGCCGACACCCGGATAGTCCAGGCCGGCGGAGATCGAGTGCGACTCGACGGTCTGCCCGTCGGCGTCCTGGAGCACGTAGGTGCGGGTGCCGTGCAGGACGCCCGCAGAGCCACCGGTGATGCTGGCCGCGTGCCGGCCGCTGGCCACCCCCTCGCCGCCGGCCTCGAAGCCGTACAGCCGCACCTGCGGGTCGTCGACGAAGGCGTGGAAGATGCCCAGCGCGTTGGAGCCGCCGCCGACACACGCGGTCACCGCGTCCGGCAGCGCGCCGGTCAGGTCGAGGCACTGCTGCCGGGCCTCGTCGCCGATGCCCCGGACGAAGTCGCGGACCAGCGCCGGGAACGGGTGCGGGCCGGCGGCGGTGCCGATCAGGTAGTGCGTGTCGTCGACGTTCGCGACCCAGTCGCGCATCGCCTCGTTCATCGCGTCCTTGAGCGTACGACTGCCGGTGGTCACCGGGACGACGGTGGCACCGAGCATCCGCATCCGGGCCACGTTCAGCGCCTGCCGCTCGGTGTCGACCTGACCCATGTACACCACGCAGTCGAGGTCGAACAGGGCGGCCGCGGTGGCGGTGGCGACGCCGTGCTGACCGGCGCCGGTCTCGGCGATCACCCGCTTCTTGCCCATCCGCCGGGTGAGCAACGCCTGGCCGAGCACGTTGCGGACCTTGTGCGCGCCGGTGTGGTTGAGGTCCTCGCGCTTGAGCAGGACCCGGGCACCGGCGCGGGCGGAGAAGCGGCGGGCCTCGTACAGCAGCGACGGGGTGCCCGCGTAGTCCCGCAGCAGCGCGGCGAACTCGGCGCGGAACGCCTCGTCGGCCATCGCCGTACGGTGTGCGACGTCCAGTTCCTCCAGGGCCGCGACCAGCGCCTCCGGCACGAACCGCCCGCCGAAACGACCGAAGTGACCGGCGGGGTCCGGGAACTGCGCCGCCGGACCGGCCGACTCCGCGGTGCTCCTGCCGTGACCTGCGCTCATCGGGGAACCTCTCCCTCGAAGGACAACCGGTACGACGTCAGCGCACCGGGCGGGGCGTGGCCGGGTGGTTTCCGGCGTTGACCAGTTCGGCCACCGCCTCGCGGGGACTCTTCTTGGTGACCAGGCCCTCGCCGACGAGGACCGCGTCGGCACCCGCGGAGGCGTACCGGATCAGGTCGTGCGGACCGCGTACGCCGGACTCGGCGATCTTGACGACGCTGCTCGGCAGCCCCGGTGCGATCCGCTCGAACACCGACCGGTCGACCTCCAAGGTACGCAGGTCGCGGGCGTTGACGCCGATCACCTGCGCACCGGCCTCCAGAGCCCGGTCGGCCTCCTCCTCGTCGTGCACCTCGACCAGCGCGGTCATGCCCAGCGACTCGATCCGCTCCAGCAGGCCGACAAGCACGTTCTGCTCCAGCGCGGCGACGATCAGCAGCACCAGGTCAGCGCCGTGCGCACGGGCCTCGTGCACCTGGTAGCTGGAGACCACGAAGTCCTTACGGAGCACCGGGACGTTCACCGCGGCGCGCACCGAGGCGAGGTCGTCCAGCGAGCCACCGAACCAGCGCCCCTCGGTGAGCACACTGATCGCCCGGGCCCCACCGGCGGCGTACTCGCCGGCCAGCTCGGCCGGGTCGGCGATCTCCGCCAACTGGCCCTTGGACGGCGATGAGCGCTTCACCTCGGCGATGACGGCGACGCCCGGCCGACGCAGGGCCGCGTACGCGTCCAACGGCGGTGGGGCGGCGGCGGCGAGTTCGCGGATCCGCTCCAGCGGAACCTGCTCCTGCCGCCGGGCCACGTCCTCGCGGACGCCGGCCAGGATCTCGTCGAGCACGCTTGTCGGGGCGGCCGACGAACCGGCTTCGTCCCCCTCCGCGTGCGCATGCTCAGCAGTCACCAACGGACTCCCCTCTCCGGGTGTCATGGGCCGATGCTAGGGGGCACTGCCAGGCACCGCCCGCCGGGGGTATGGCGCTCCTCACGAAATGGCTCGGGCATAATGGCCGACTTGCGCAAACGTACCGTGACTCTACGTCACCGCCCCATCGACAGACACCCATGCGCGAGCTTGGTCGGCGCGAACCCACGACCCACCACGACAGTCGTCGATGCTGTGAGCTAGCTCAAGGACGAACGACCCTTTGCCTGGTCAGGACCACTACCGCAGAGTTGACGTTGCAGTCATCACTACGAAACGTGAGCCGCGCAGCATCGTTCTCGGGCAAACTCAATGACGCGCTTGCCCCTCCACCACGACGATCTCTTCGGGGTTCTCATGAGTTCCTCCGCGCGGCAGCAGACCATCGGACTCACCACCATCTCCCGTACCGTCGCGTCGCTCGCCGTCGGTGTCGTCCACACGGTCGAGCGCGCCGTGGTCGGTCCGACCCGGATCCGGACCGCACAGGGCAACGCCTGGGAAGCCATCTGCGCCGACCGCGCCCGCGCCGACCAGCGCGCCGCCCTGAACCAACTGGTCGCCGAGCTGGCCGCCGCCCGCACCCGCGACCGCCAACCCGTCAGCTGACAAGCCCGGCCGCACCCCGCCGCTCAGCAGGTCGCCGAACTCACCAGCCTCCGGTCCGACGCAGAGCTCAGCGCACTGTGGGGTCTTCGCCCCGGTCGAGTGCTTCCCAGGCTTCCACGGTGCCGGCGCCCTGGATGGGGCCGGACGTGTCGGCGTCACGCCGCGATCGGCGTTCATACCGGGCGCTCATCGCCGGCCAACGGTTTCCGTGCAGCGCGGTCAACGCCCCGCCGGCCGCCGCCATCAGGCCACCGAGCAGGGTGAGCGCGGGCCACTGCGAACTGACCTGGTCGCCGAGGTCCGCCAGCAGCCCGTAGCCACCGCCGCCGGCCAGGGCGAGGCCGAACAGCGCCAGCAGCGCACCGAGCACCCGGCGCAGCCAACCTCCGGTGGCCAGCACCGCACCCCCGCCGGCCAGTCCCACCAGGGCGAGCGCCGGCAGCCAGGGCAGCAGTTGCGCGCCGGTACCCCCTTCGTCGAGGGCAGACGACGTGGTGGAGTCCAGCACCCAGGTGCGGGTCACCGCCCAGAGCGCCAGCCCCGCACCCGCCAGGCAGAGCAGCACGGCGTACGCCAACTCACGCCGGGCGGTCATCGGGCCGCTCTCAGGGTTTCGGCGGCGGCGATGGCTGCCAGCACCGCGGCGGCCTTGTTGCGGGTCTCCTGGTCCTCGGCGGCCGGGTCGGAGTCGGCCACCACCCCGGCACCGGCTTGGACGTAGGCGCGTCCGGCGCGCATCAGGGCGGTCCGGATCGCGATGGCCATGTCGAGGTCGCCGCCGAAGCCGAAGTAGCCGACCGTGCCGCCGTAGAGGCCACGGCGTACCGGTTCGAGTTCCTCGATGATCTCCATGGCGCGCACCTTGGGGGCACCGGAGAGGGTGCCCGCCGGGAACGTCGCGGCCAGCGCGTCGAAGGCCGTGCGGTCCTCGCGCAGGGTGCCGACCACGGTCGAGACGATGTGCATGACGTGGCTGTACCGCTCGATGGTGGCGAACTCCGGCACCTCGACGGTGCCGGGCCGGCAGACTCGACCCAGGTCGTTGCGGCCCAGGTCGACGAGCATGACGTGCTCGGCCCGTTCCTTCGGGTCGGCGAGCAGTTCGGCGGCGAGACGGGCGTCGGCCTCCGGGGTCGCGCCGCGCGGGCGGGTACCGGCGATCGGGTGCAGCAGGGCACGCCGCTCGCCGCTGTCCTCGATCGTCACCTTCAGGTGCGCCTCGGGCGACGACCCGACGATGTCGAAGTCGTCGAAGCGCAGCAGGTACATGTAGGGGCTGGGGTTTGTGGTGCGCAGCACCCGGTAGACGTCCAGCGGGTCGGCGGCGGTGTCCCGCTCGAAGCGTTGGGCCAGCACGATCTGGAAGCACTCGCCGGCCCGGATCGCCTCCTTGGCCGCCTCGACCGCCTTGGGGTAGCCGCCGTCGGGGGTACGGCTGCGCACCTCGCCGACGGGTGGGCGGTGCACCGTGGAGACCATCGGCGGGATGGGCCGCGACAGCGCGGTGGTCATCGCGTCCAGCCGGCCCACCGCGTGGTGGTACGCGGCGGCGACGAGCGCTTCGCGGCCCGGCTCGTCCTGCGGCGGCAGGATCGCGTTGGCGACCAGGATCGCCGAGCCGTCGAAGTGGTCGAGCACCACCAGGTCGGTGGCGAGCATCATGCCCAGCTCGGGTACGGCCAGGTCGTCCTCGGTGAGCGCGGGCAGCCGCTCGAACCGCCGGATCAGGTCGTAGCCGAGGTAGCCCACCATGCCCCCGGTCAACGGCGGCATCCCACCCTGCGGGTCGCCGGGCGGGCCGGCCAGCGCGGCCACCGTGGCTCGCAGCACCTCGACGGGGTCGCCGGTGGTCGGCAGGCCGGCCGGGGGCGTGCCGAGCCAGGCCGCCGCGCCGTCGCGTTCGACAAGGGTGGCACTGCTGCGTACGCCGACGAAGGAGTACCGGGCCCAGGCCAGCCCCGCCGAGCCGACACCCTGCTCGGCGGACTCGAGCAGGAAGGTGCCGGGGCCACCGGCGAGCTTGCGGTAGACCCCGACCGGAGTCTCCGCGTCGGCGAGCAGCCGGCGGGTCACCGGCACCACCCGCCAGCGGGCCGCCAGTTCGGTGAAGGTGGTCTCGTCCGGGCTCACCCGGCCGTCGGTCACGAGGTCACCTCGCCGGTGACCGGAAGCTCGGTGTGGAAGCAGGTGCGCTGCCCGGTGTGGCAGGCGGCACCCACCTGGTCGACGCTGACCAGCACGGCATCGCCGTCACAGTCCAGCGCGACGGAGCGGACGTACTGGTGGTGGCCCGAGGTGGCGCCCTTGACCCAGTACTCCCGGCGACTGCGCGACCAGTAGGTGGCCCGGCCGGTGGTCAGGGTGCGGTGCAGGGCCTCGTCGTCCATCCAGGCGACCATCAGCACCTCACCGCTGTCGTGCTGACGGACCACGGCGGCCACCAGGCCGTCGGGGGTCCGGCGCAGCCGGGCGGCGATCGCCGGATCGAGCCGGGACGGCCGGTCCGGGCCGCCGGGCGGGGGCGACTCTTCGCGGTGGGCGCCGGTCACCGGCGCGTCAGGTACGGGCACAGTTAGCCATTGTTCCGCACGCGGCGCGGGTACCCCAGCGGCCTCCCGACCGTCGGACGGCACCGCCCCGGTCGACTCGCGACCCGGCGGCGGCAGGGCGGCGGCCTCCTGGCCGGTGTGCTGGGGTGGGACCGCGGGGTGACCCAGCTGGGCCACGTAACGATCCAGCCGGCCGTCGAGCAGGGCGGCGGCGAGGTCCGCGCCGCCGACCTCCGCCACCTCGGCGGCGTACGGGCGGATCAACGGGAGGATGCCGGTCACCAGCCGGGCCGCGGCCGCCCACAGTTGGCGGGTCGAGCCGGGCCGCAACCCGAGACAGCGCAGCATGGCCTCGCGGTAGCCGGCGGGCGCCACCGGCAGGTCGAGCGCGGCGGCGAACGCCAACCGGCGGGACACCACCCGGACGGAGGGGTTGGCCAGTCGCAGCACCGAGGGGCAGAGCCGCGCCAGGTCGGCGGCGGCGAGCCGGACCCCGAGCCGGTCGTCGGCGTCCCGGGCCGCGGCCACCTTGCCGAGGCTGGCGATCAGTTCCTCCAGCCGTGGCTCGTCGGCCGGCTGGCAGAGCACCGGCAGATCGATGCGGGCCCGCCAGCGCGGATCCGCCCACAGCAGCCGGGCGGGGGCCGTCACGGGCAGGCCGAACGCCCAGTCGGCCGGTTCGCCCAGTCGGGTCACCCACGAGCGGATGTCCCGAGCCGCGACCGAGACATGGGTCAGCCGGCCGGAATGCTCCGCGATGTAGGCCCGGCGGGCCGCGTACGGCGCACCACCGCCGACCAGGACGTCGACGTCGACGTCGCTGTGGGCGGTAGCGGCCCGACGGGCGTGGCTGCCGCGGAGCAGAATGCCCACCACGGGTCGGTCGGCGCTCGCCCGCAGCCGTGCGGTCCAGTCGTCGAAGAATCGACTGTCCGATGACGGAGCGTGATCCACTGCGCCATCCTGCCGCAGGTCCGATCTAGGTGCAATGTCCGATGACGGACTCAGTGTCCGTTACATCATTAGTTGCCCGTGCTATCAGTCCCCACTCTTTCCGGGTCCAACTAATTCAACTAGCGTTGATTTCAACAGTTGATGAGTTCGTGCGGAGGTGGACGATGGTCGACGCGATCGCCGTCCGGGGCCTGGTCGTGGACCGGGGCGGACGGCGAGTTCTGGACGGCATCGACGCCGTCGTCCCCGGTGGCTCGGTCACCGGGCTGCTCGGGCCGAGCGGCAGCGGCAAGACCACCCTGATGCGGGCAATCGTCGGGGTGCAGGTGATCACGGCCGGCGCGGTGACCGTGCTGGGTCAGGCGGCCGGCTCGGCAGGTCTGCGGCACCGGGTCGGCTACCTGACCCAGGCGCCGAGCGTCTACGCCGACCTCACGGTCCGGGAGAACGCCCGCTACTTCGCCGCCCTGCACGGCCGGGGCGCGGCCGAGGCGGACCGGGCCGTGACCGACGTGGGTCTGGCCTCGGCGGCAGGACAACTGGTGGGCAACCTCTCCGGTGGGCAGCGCAGCCGGGCGTCACTGGCCTGCGTGCTGATCGGTGCTCCGGAGTTGATCGTGCTCGACGAACCGACAGTCGGTCAGGATCCGGTGCTGCGCGCCGACCTCTGGGCCCGCTTCCACGAACTGGCCGCGACCGGGACGACGCTGCTGGTGTCGAGTCACGTGATGGACGAGGCGGCCCGCTGCGACCGGCTGCTGCTGATCCGCGCCGGACGGCTGATCGCCGACGACACGCCGGACGCCGTCCGGTCCGCCGCCGGGGTGGACGACCTCGACGAGGCGTTCCTGCGGCTGATCAGGGCAGCCGAGACGACGCAGGCCGGGGAGGCGTGATGAACAGCCGGATCCTCGTCGCCACCGTCGGGCGCATCCTGCGTCAACTGCGCCACGACCGGCGTACGGTGGCCCTGCTCGTGGTGGTGCCCACCGTGCTGCTCACGCTCGTCTACTACATGTACGCCGACCAGCCCAGTGTGCCGGGAACGCCGTCCGCCTTCGACCGGATCGCACTTGTCATGCTCGGCTTCTTCCCGTTCATCATCATGTTCCTGGTGACAAGCATCGCCATGCTCCGCGAGCGGACCAGTGGCACGCTGGAACGCCTGCTCACCACCCCGCTGGCCAAGGCCGACCTGCTCTTCGGTTACGGCATCGCCTTCGGGCTGGCCGGCGCGGTACAGGCCACCATCGCCTCGGCCGTGGCGTACTGGGTCTTCGACCTGCACACCGCCGGCAGCAGCGCACTGGTGATCATGATCGCCGCGTTGAACGCGGTGCTGGCCGTCGCGCTCGGGCTGCTGTGCAGCGCCTTCGCCCGCACCGAATTCCAGGCCGTACAGTTCATGCCGGTCGTGGTCGCGCCGCAGCTGCTGCTCTGCGGGCTGTTCGTGCCGAGGGAACAGATGGCCGGCTGGTTGCAGGCGGTAAGCGACGCGCTGCCCCTGACGTACGCCGTCGAGGCCCTGCAGGAGGTGGGGGCGCACGCCGAGCCGACCGCGACGATGTGGCGCGACGTGGCCGTGGTCGCCGCCGTGGCGGTGCTGGCGCTGCTGCTCGCCGCGGCCACCCTGCGACGACGCAGCAGTTGACACCCACGTCCGGGCGTCCGGGTCAGCCCGGGCCCGGACACGGCGTGGCATCCGGCGACAGGAGGACGATGGCACGGCGGACCGGTCGACGCCCCGGCAACCCGGCAACCCGCGAGGCGATCCTCGACGCGGCCCGGGCCACCTTCGGGCAGCGTGGGTACGACGGCAGCACGATCCGGGCCATCGCCACCGCCGCCAAAGTGGACCCGGCCCTGGTGCACCACTACTTCGGCAGCAAGGACCAGCTCTTCCTGGCCGCCATGCAGGCGCCGTTCGACCCCCGCGAGGTGCTGCCCGCGGTGCTCGCCGGCGACCGCGCGGGCCTCGGCGAGCGGATCGTGCGGACCTTCCTCTCGGTGTGGGACTCCCCCGCCGGCACCGCCGGGATCGCCATGCTGCGCTCCGCGGTCAGCAACGAATGGACCGCCCGGCTGCTGCGCGAGTTCCTCACCATCCACGTGCTGCGCCCGATCCTCGACCACCTCGACGTCGATCCGGCGGAGGTGCCGCTACGCGGGTCACTGACGGCCAGCCAACTGGTCGGGCTGGCGGTGATGCGGCACGTGATCCGGCTGGAACCGATCGCCACCGCCGACCCCGAGGTCCTGGTCGCCGCGATCGCGCCCACCATCGAGCGCTACCTCACCGCCCCGCTCCCCGACCGACCTGGCGACCAGCCCGACAAGCCGGGTGACCAGCCCGACCAGCCGGGGTGATCAGCGGGTCTGTTCCAGCCAGGAGGCGTAGAGCAGGCCGTAGACCGAATCCGGATCGGCGACCAGCTCGTCGTGCGGACCCCGCTGCACGATCCGGCCCCGGTCCACCACGATCACCTCGTCGGCGCTCTGCGCCGTGGAGAGCCGGTGCGCGATG
The DNA here is from genome assembly GCF_016863515.1 of Micromonospora gifhornensis. Classification (GTDB taxonomy): domain Bacteria; phylum Actinomycetota; class Actinomycetes; order Mycobacteriales; family Micromonosporaceae; genus Micromonospora; species Micromonospora gifhornensis. Next base: position 152,593 of record NZ_BOPA01000003.1, on the reverse strand, counting down.
GCCAGGGTGGTCCGACCCCGGGTCACCGCGTCCAGGGTCCGTTGCAGCCGGACCTCCGTGGCCGGGTCAACGGCGCTTGTCGCCTCGTCCAGCACCAGCAGGTCCGGATCGGCGACGTACGCCCGGGCCAACGCGACCAACTGCCGCTCCCCCACGCTCAACGCCTCGCCACGCTCGCCGACCCCGGTGGCCAACCCGGCCGGCAGGCCGTCCAGCCAGTCACTCAGCCCCAACTCGGTGAAGGCGGCGGTGAGCTGCTCGTCGGTCAACTCGGGGCGGCCGAAGCGGACGTTGTCGGCGACAGTGGCGTCGAACAGGAAGCCGTCCTGCGGCACCATCACCACCCGGGACCGCAGCGAGTCGAACCGTACGTCGGTCAGCGGCACCCCGGAGAGCAGCACGTCACCGCGCGTCGGGTCCATCAGCCGGGTGAGCAGCTTGGCGAAGGTGGTCTTGCCGCTGCCGGTCTCGCCCACCACCGCCACCCGGCTCTTCGCCGGGATCTCCAGACTGACGTCGTGCAGCACCGTCGGGCCGTTCGGGTAGGCGAAACTCACCCCGGCGAACCGGATGTCCAACGGGCCGGACGGCAACTCCCGCCCCTGCTCGCCCGGGTCGGCCACGTCCGGGGACACGTCCAGCACATCAAGCACCCGACGCCAGCCGGCGATGGCGTTCTGCGCCTCGTTGAGCACCTCCGTGGCGATCTGCACCGGCTGGATGAACAACGTCACGAGGAACAGGAACGCGGTGACCTCGCCGATGCTCAGCGTCTGGTCGGCACCGAGAAGCACACCGACGACCACCACCCCGGCCAGCGCCACCCCGGCGGCCAACTCGCCGACCGAACTGCCCAGGATGCTGATCCGGATCGCCTTCTGCTGGGCCTGCCGTTGACTGTCGATCGCCTGGTCCAGCCGCCGGGCGGTCCGCCCGGCGATGCCGTACGCCCGGATCACCGGCGCGCCCACCACGCTCTCCCCGACCGCGCCGAGCAACGCGCCGGTCCGCTGCCGGACCACCCCGTACGCGGCGGCCAGTCGGCGCTGAAGCAGCCGGATCACCAGGACCGCCGGCACGAAGGCGGCGAAGACCACCAGGGTCAACTGCCAGGAGTACGCCAGCATCACCACTGTGGTGACCGCCAACTGACCCAGGTTGACCAGCAGGATCACGCCACCCCACTGGAGGAACTGGGTGATCTGGTCGACGTCGCTGGTCACCCGGGACACCAGCGAACCCCGCCGCTCGGACTGCTGGTGCAACATCGACAGGTCGTGCACGTGCCGGAAGGCCCGCACCCGTACACCGGCCAACGCGGTCTCGCTGACGGTGAACAGTCGTCGCATCATCAGGTAGCCGCAGGCGGTGGTCACCACCAGCACCGCAGCGGTCACCGCCACCACGACGAACAGGGCGTTCAGGTCGAGCCCACCGACGATGCCCCGGTCGATGCCCTGCTGCACGGCCACCGGTACGGCCACCCGGCCGAGCATGTAGACCAACGCCAGGCCGAGCGTGCCGGCCAGGCCCACCCGCAACTCCGGGGACAGGGCCAGGCCACGGCGCAGCGTCGCCCAGGTCGACTCGGCCCGTTCGGACGCCGCGTTCTCCACGCTCACCGATTCACCTTCGTTCCCGACTGCGGGACTCCGCTGCGCTGCATTCCTCGCGGTCACCGGACCCGCCTTTCGTTCCCGACTGCGGGACTCCGCTGCGCTGCATTCCTCGCGCTCACCGGTCCACCTCCAGGCCGGAGGGCAGGGGGGCCACATCGTCGTAGTCGTCCGTTCTGTTCTCGGGGTCGACCTCGGCCTGCTCGTAGGCGGTGACCAGGTCGGCGTAGCCCGGCACGGTGGCCAGCAACGTCGAGTGGGTGCCGCGGGCGAGCACCCGGCCCTGCTCCAGGTAGATGACCTCGTCGGCGAGCGCGATGGTCGCCCGGCGGTACGCCACCACCAGGATCGACGCGCCGGGGCCACCGGTCGCCGACGAGCGCAGCCCGGCCAGGATGGCCGCCTCCACGCGAGGGTCGACCGCGCTTGTCGCGTCGTCGAGCACCAGCAGCCGGGGACGTCCGGCCAGCGCCCGGGCCAGGGTGAGTCGCTGCCGCTGGCCCCCGGACAGCGAGGTGCCCCGCTCGCCGACCATGGTGTCCAGCCCGTCGGGCAGGGCGGCGACGAAACCGTCGGCCTCGGCCAACCGCAACGCGCTCCAGACCACCTCGTCGTCGATGCCCGGCCGGTCCAGCGAGACGTTCGCCCGGATCGTGTCGTCGAAGATGAACGGCACCTGCGCCACCAGAGCGGCATTGTCGGCGAGCGAATCCGCGGTCAACTGCCGCACGTCCACCCCGTCGATGCGGACCGTGCCGGCCAGCGGATCCACCAGCCGCACGGCCAGCGAAGCGATTGTCGACTTGCCGGAGCCGGTCGGCCCGACCAGGGCGACGGTCCTGCCGGCCTCGACGCTGAAGGAGACCTCGCCGAGCACCTGCGCGCCGGGCAGGTGCGCCTCGGCGGGCTCGTAGGCGAAGCCGACGTCGGTGAAGGTGAGCGAGGCCGGTGCGGTGGTGGGGGCGAGCCGCTGCTCGCCGTACGGCATCTCGCCGGTGGCGTCGAGCACCCGGCTGACCCGGTCCCAGCCGGCGACGCTGCGCGGCAGCTCGGCCAGCACCCAGCCGATCGCCCGCACCGGAAACGCCAGCACGGTGAAGAGGAAGGCCACGCTCACCAGTTCCGCCACGTCGATGGCCCCCTGGCGCAGGCGGTACGCACCGACCACAAGCACCGCCAGGGTGCCGAGACTGGGCAGGGTCTCCAGCATCGGATCGAAGATGCCGCGCAGCCGGCCGACGGAGATCAACGCGTCGCGCAGCTGTCCGGTCCGGTCGGCGAACCGGGCGGTCTCCTGGCTCTCCCGGCCCATCGTCTTGACCACCAGCGCGCCGTCGAAGCTCTCGTGGGCGATTCCGCTGACCTCGGCCCGCAGCCGCTGGGCGCGGGCCTGCCGCGGTGCCATCCGCCGGGAGTAGGCGACGTTGAGCGCGAACAGTGCCGGGAACACCGCCAGCCCGACCAGCGCCAGCGCCCAGTCGGTGAAGAAGAGCAACGACACCGCGCCGACCAGCATCACCAGCGTGCCGACCGCGAAGGGCAGCGGGGCGATCGGCTGCCAGGCCGCCTCCACGTCGGAGTTCGCGTTGGACAGCAGCGTGCCGGTGGCGTTGCGGTGGTGCCAGGACAACGGCAGGTCGAGGTAGCGGCGGGTGACCCGACGCCGGTAGTCGGCCTGCAGGCGGTACTGCATGTATCCCGCGCCGAGTCGCCGACCGAAGATGCCGACCACCCGCAGCACGCTGAGCCCGAACAGCGCGGTGGCCGCGATGACCAGGGCACTCACCCCGACCGAGCCGCTCTCGATCGCCGGGACCACCACGTCGCCGACCACCCGACCGACCACGAACGCGCTGGCCACCACCATCGCGCCGAACAGCACGCTGCCGCTGACCGCGACCGCGAAGATCCTCGGCTGTTCGCGGATGGCCCGTCCCAGGACGCCCAGCCCGCGACCGAGCACCTCCCGACTTGTCCCGCTCGCCACTGTCTCCCCCGCCGTAAGCCGCCAGTATCCTCTCTCATCCTTACCGCTGCCCGCTCGTCCCGCCGACCCCGGGTGGATATGTCCGACGTCACCCCCGGCCGGAGCAACCCCGCGCATCGGCGAACCGGGCAGGATCGGTCAGTTGCACCTACCATCGCAGTCATGCCGCGGTACGCCCGATCCGAACGCCAGGCGCTCACCGACTTGATGTCGAAGTTGGGACCGGACGCCCCCACCATCAACGAGGGTTGGACGGTTCGCGACCTCGCCGCGCACCTCGTGGTACGGGAGCGTCGACCGGACGCCGCCGCCGGTCTTGTGCTCGCCCCGCTGCGCGATCGGGGCGAGCGGATTCGCCGGCAGGTCGCGGCGAGCGACTGGGCGCACCTGCTCGACCAGGTACGCCATCCTCCGGTGTGGAGCCCGATGAGCAACCCGTTGACCGACGAGTTGGCAAACATGATGGAGTTCTTCATCCACCACGAGGACGTACGCCGGGCCCAGCCGCAGTGGCAGCCGCGCCAGTTGCCGGCCGAACTGGACCAGGCACTGTGGCGGCGCAGTTCCACCCTGGCCCGAATGGCGCTACGCCGTTTCCCGGCCCAGCTGACAGTCGTCGCGCCGGGGCACGGAGAAGTGGCCACCGGCCGGGGCGGCGAACCGCTGCGGCTGGTGGGCGCGCCGGGCGAGCTGATCCTGTTCCTGTCCGGACGGCAGCGGGTGGCCCAAGTGGAGGTCGACGGCGCCCCCGGTCCGGCGGATCGGCTACGTGGAGCAAAGCTGGGCTTTTAGCCCAATGTGCAGAAGCGGCCAGCGAACAGAACCGAAAACGTTATACAGCCAACACCCTGCGTTGATCGCCGCTCCCGTACTCTGGCCGCGCCGCTCCGCCCCGGGGGCGGCGGAACAGGGAACTCCATGCGAACCTTAGCGCTCTCGGTACTGCACGAGCCCCCCTTCACCACGACTCAGCACGACGACACCGACGTGGTGGCTCGGGAGAGCGAGAACTGGGCACAAGAGTTAGGGCTGATCAGTAACGGACAGCGGCTACGCCGGGCCGACGCCGCCGGGCTCGCCAGCCGGGCCTGCCCACAGGCACCCCGTGACCGCCTGCGCCTGCTCTCCGACCTGATCACCTGGCTCTTCGTGATGGACGACGCCTGCGACGAGGACGGTCTGGGCAATGATCCGACGCGTCTCGCGCCCACGATGGCGGCCCTGCTGGATGTGCTGGACCTGCACGGCGGGCCGGGCACCGTACCGGCAGCGGGCCCGCTGGGGCTGGCCCTGGCCGACCTGTGCCGGCGGGTACGCGCCTACGGCCGGCCGGCCGTGCTGCTGCGGTTCACCGCCGCCATGCGGGAATACCTGCTCGCACTGTTGTGGGAGGCGGCCAACCGGGAGCACGACCGGGTACCTCCGGTGCACGAGTACGTGCAGATGCGCCGGCACACCGGCGGCGTGTTCCCCAGCCTCGCCCTGACCGACCTGGCCCTGGACGGCCTCCCGCCGGCCGAACGCCGGGCCGACCCGCAGTGGGCCGCGCTGGAGTTGCTCGCCGCCAACCTGATCTGCTGGTGCAACGACGTCTTCTCGTACCGCAAGGAGCACCGGACCGGCCCGGACGCGCACAACCTGGTCACCGTGCTGAGCCGGGAGACCGGGGACGAGCGGGCGGCGATGCGGGCCGCCGCGGCGCGCTTCAACCGCGAACTCGGCGCCTACCTGAACACCGAGAGCAACCTGTTGGCGCAGCACGGCGACGCGGTACGACCCGCGCTGACGACGCGACGGAACTGGATTCGGGCGACCTACGACTGGTCCCTGGCAGCGGAGCGGTACGCCTGAGACAGGCGTTCGGCACGGCAAACGGGCCTGCTGGATGATCCGCAGGTCTAGCCGATGCCTCGCACAGGCAATACCCTTCGGTAACCAACACTGCCGTGACGATGGTCACGCCTCCACCCCCCTGAAGGCGGCTACAGCGATGGCTCTCGATGTACCGTACCGCTCCATTCCTGACATGTTCCTCAAGCGCGTGGCAGCCACCCCGGATCGTCACGCTTTCGGCCGCCCCGGTCCGGACAACGCCCCGGTCTGGCTGACCTGGTCCCAGGTCGCCGAGCGGGCCAAGGCGGTCGCCGCCGGTCTGCACGGTCTGGGTGTCGGCCAGGAGGATCCGGTGGCGATCCTGGCGAACACGCGCCTCGACTGGATCATCGCCGATTTCGGCATCATGTGCGCCGGTGGCGCGACGACCACGGTCTACCCCACCACCGAACCCGACGACGCCACGTACATCATCTCCGACTCCGGTTCCAAGGTGTTGTTCGCCGAGGACCCGGGACAGGCGGCGAAGATCGCCGGTGCGCAGCTGCCCGCGCTGACCCACGTGGTCCTCATCGACGGTGAGCCGGACCCGTCGGCGGCCGTCCCCCAGCTGACCCTCGCCCAGCTCGAACAGCAGGGTGCCGAGCGGCTCGCCGACGATCCGGAACTGATCGACCGCCTGGTCGCCAAGATCGGCCCCGAGCACCTGGCCACCCTGATCTACACCTCCGGCACCACCGGCCGGCCCAAGGGCGTCGAACTGCTGCACGGCGGCTGGTGCTGGGAGGGTGTCGCGCAGGAGGCGGTCGGGCTGCTCCGCGACGACGACCTGCAGTACCTCTGGCTTCCGCTGTCGCACTCGTTCGGCAAGACCCTGCTCTGCGGGGCCACCCACGTGGGCCTGCCGACGTACGTCGACGGTCGGGTCGACAAGCTTGTCGAGTTGCTCTCGGTGGTCCGGCCGACGCTGATGTGCGGCGCGCCCCGGGTCTTCGAGAAGGTCTACAACAAGTCGGTGACCACCGCGCAGGACGCCGGCGGCGCGAAGGCGAAGATCTTCGCCTGGGCGGTCGGGGTCGGCAAGGAGAAGGTCGCCCTGGAACAGGCCGGCAAGCCGCTGCCCGGCGGGCTGAAGTTCAAGTACGCGCTGGCCGAGAAGCTGGTCTTCAGCAAGCTCCAGGCGCGGCTCGGTGGCCGGATCCGGGTCCTGGTGTCGGGGGCCGCTCCGCTCAGCCCGGAGATCGCCACCTTCTTCGCCGCCGCGAACCTGCCGATCTCCGAGGGCTACGGGCTCACCGAGTCCAGCGCCGGCAACTTCGTCAACCCGCCGGACGGGCTGCGCATCGGCACGGTGGGCAAGGCGATGGGCGACCTGGAGTGCCGCATCGACGAAGACGGCGAGATCCTGATCAAGGGCCGTCCGGTGATGCGTGGCTACCACAACCTGCCCGAGGAGACCGCCGCCGCCTTCAGCGAGGACGGCTTCTTCCGCACCGGCGACATCGGCGAGCTCGACGCCGACGGCTACCTGCGGATCACCGACCGGAAGAAGGACCTGGTCAAGACCTCCGGTGGCAAGTACGTCGCCCCCTCGTACATCGAGGGCATGTTCAAGGCGACCTGCCCGTACACCTCGCAGGCCGTCGTCATCGGCCAGGCCCGCAACTACTGCACCATGCTTGTCACCCTGGACCCGGACGCCATCGTCGGCTGGGCGGCGGGCACGCCGCTGGAGGGTCGGCCGTACGCCGAGATCGTCGCCTCACCGGAGGCGAAGGCGATGGTCGAGGAGTACGTCGCGCAGCTCAACAGCAAGCTCAACCGCTGGGAGACCATCAAGCGGGTCACCATCCTGCCGCGTGACCTGACCATCGAGGACGGCGAGATCACTCCGTCGTTGAAGATCAAGCGTCGCGGGGTGGAGAGCAACTTCTCGACCGAGATCGACAAGATGTACACCGGCACCGTCGTCGAGCTCTGACGGCACGCCCGCGCGCACCTGGACGAGCCGGCCCCCACCCGCGGGGCCGGCTCGGCGCGCAGTCGGGCCGGCTCACAGGTGCCGTCGACGCCACTCGGACTGCTCGGCCTCGGCGGCGACCTGCTCGGCCCACGCCGTCTCGCGCACCTCGCGGCGCAGCGGCGTGTCCACCCACGTCTGCACCACTGTCGCCACCAGCATGATCCCGGTGAGCAGCGCCAGCGCCGTCACCGCCGGCAGCCGCGCGGCGACCGGTGCCAGCAGCGCCAACCCGGCCACCCCGGCCAGGGTCGGCCACCGCACCAGACGCAACACCCGCCAGCCGAGCGCCGCCAACCCGACCAGGTAGGTCGCCGCCCCGCCGTAGAGCACCGCCAGGTCGAAGACGGGCAGCTGGCCGCCCGGGGTGCTCCGCCCGCCGATCAGTCCCTTGAGCCCCAGGGCGAACAGGACCGGGCCGGCGACCAGCAGCAGATGCAGATAGGTGTACGCGTCCCGGGCCAGCAGGGCACGCCTCAACCGGTTCCGGGTGCGGTGCAGCACCTGCTCCATGGCCAACGCCATGGTGTCGAAGTACGCCCACCACCACGAGCTGACCACCGCCACGGCGAGCAGCGCCGCGACGACCACCCGCCAGGTCAACGGCGACTCGGTGTCGATTCCCCCGCCCAACCCGAGGGCGATGATCGTCTCGCCGAGCGCCACCAGCACGATCAGCGCGTGCCGTTCCGCCCAGTGCCCGGCCGACAACACCGTCCAGCCGCTGCCCCGCAACAACAACCCGGCGCCGTACTCCACCGCCAGCGCGACGATCCACAGCGTCAGCCGCAGACTGATCTCGCCCGTGTCGGTGGTCAACGACTGCGGCAGCAGTGCGGCGGCCAGCACGAGCACCCCGACGAGAAGTCCACGCCCGGCCACGAGCAGGAAATGGCGGCGCAACTCCGGATCGCCGCGAGCCAGCCACCCGAAGATCGCCACCTGGCTGGCCCGCACCGCGAAGTAGCAGACGGCGAAGACAAGCGGTCCGGACAGGTCACCGGGCTGGTCCCGGAACGCCTGCGACATGGCGAGGGTGAACACGAAGGCCGCGGCCGTCGTGGCGAACGTGAGGAACGGCAGGACGCCCTGGTCGGTACGGACCACGTTGCCGACCACCGCGAAGCCGGTCCACGCCCACCAGAGCAGCGCCAGCACGATCAGGCACTGCACCAGCCCACGGGCGGTGGGGGTCTCCGCGGTGAGCGTGGTGACCCGGATGAAGGCGAAGACGAAGACCAGGTCGTAGAAGAGTTCCAGGCGGGTGACGCGGGAGCCTGGCGCGCTCGGCCGCACACCTCGCGACCAGCGCACCCGCCCACCATCGTCCACCTCGGCAGTCTGCCCGCCCGCGCCGCGGCGGCGGGGTCGAATCGACAGGTGCCGGTTCAGGCGATGACGCTCGGCTCCCGCCAGCGGGGCGCCCCGCCCCGGTCCAGGTCGTAGCGGACCGCGGCGATCCGTCCGACCGCCTCGACCAGGTCGGCCGACGGCAGGGTGAAGGGCAGTCGCAGGAAGCGCTCCAGGGTGCCGTCCAGGCCGAAGCGGGGACCGGGCGCCAGCCGTACGCCGACCTCCTCGGCCGCCCGCGCCAGGGCGCTGGAGATCGGCCCATCCAGCTCCGCCCAGAGCGTGACGCCACCGCGCGGCACGCTCACCCGCCACTCCGGCAGCCGCGCGGCCAGCGCGCCGAGCAACGCGTCGCGTTGTTCGGTCAGCTGCGCCCGCCGAGCGGCCACGATGGCCGGCGCGGCGGCCATCAGGTGCACGGCGACCAGTTGGTCCAGCACCGGGCTGGCCATGTCGACGCCCACCCGGGCGGCGGCCAGCCGCTGCACCTGCGGGGCGGAGGCGCGGATCCAGCCGATCCGCAGCCCGCCCCAGAACGGTTTGCTCATGCCGCCGATGCTGACGACCCGGGAGTGCCGGTCGAAGCTGGCGGTCGGCGGCGGCAGCACGGCGTCGTCCAGCGACAGGTCCACGAAGGACTCGTCGATCACCAGGTCGGTGCCGACCGCGTGGGCGGTGGCCACCAGCCGCTCCCGCAGCTCCGCCGGCATCAGATGGCCGGTCGGGTTCTGGAAGTCGGGGATCAGGTACGCGACGCGCGGGCGCACCTGGCGCAGCGAACCGAGCATCAGGTCGGCGTCCCAGCCGTCGAGCTCGGCGGACAGGCCGTGGGTGGTGATCCGAGCCCGTCGGGCGGCGAGCGCGGCCAGCGCGTTGGGGTAGCTCGGCGACTCGACGAGCACGCTGCCACCGGGGGCCAGGGCCAGCCGCAGCACCAGGTCCAGCGCGTGCTGCGTGCCGTTGGTGACCATGATCTGGTCGGGTGAGGTGGGCAGCCCACGGTCGACGTACGCCTGTGCCACCGCCTCCCGCAGCTCGATGATCCCGATCGGGTGGTATCCCGCTCCGCCGAGGTAGCGCGGCAGGTCCTCGGCCGCCGCGCGGGCGGCCGGCAGCAGCTCCGGCGGTGCAGCCAGCGCCGCCACACCGAGGTCGAGCATCTCCCGGTCGTCCAGCGGGATCCACAGCCCGTTGCTCGCCACCCGGTGCGTACCGGGCAGCATCGTCCAACTGCCCGCGCCCCGCCGGCTGGCCAGATGTCCGCTGTCGCGCAACTCCCGGTAGGCGGCGGTGACAGTGGTACGGCTGATCTGCAACGCCTCGGCCAGGTCCCGCTCGGCCGGCAGGCGTACGCCCAGCGGTAGCCGACCGTCGGCGAGCAGGCCGCGTACGGCACCGGCCAGCGCGGCGTAGTCCGGACTGCGTCGACGGCCCGGGAGCGCATGCCATTGCCCGAGCAGGCGGGCCAATTGGGCTCCCCGCACCTGACTTGTCACAGCCACTCCCCGAATATTGGCTCTTCAAAGGCGCGAATTGGCCCCTAGGGTGGCATGCGTGATGCTCATTGGCAACCTGCGCCACCGTCCGGTCCGACGCCTGGTGCAACTCTTCGGCGGGCTGCTCCTCTACGGCGCCAGCATGGCGCTGATGGTCCGCTCCGAACTCGGCCTGAACCCGTGGGACGTGTTCCACCAGGGCGTGTCCCGACTCACCGGACTCAGCATGGGCACGGTGGTCATCGCCGTCGGCCTGCTGGTCCTGCTGGCCTGGATACCGCTGCGGCAACGGCCCGGCATCGGCACCCTCGCCAATGCCGTCGTGGTCGGCCTGGCGGTCGACCTGACCCTGGCCCTGCTGCCACCTGTGGAGCCGCTCGCCGCCCAGATCGCCCTGCTGACCGCCGGGATCGTGGGCAACGGCATGGCCACCGCCCTCTACCTCGGCGCCCGCCTCGGGCCCGGTCCCCGTGACGGGCTGATGACCGGCTTCACCGCCCGCCGACCCGGCCGTTCGCTGCGCCTGGTCCGTACCGTCATGGAGGTCGTGGTGCTGGCCGTGGGCGCGCTGCTGGGCGGCAAACTCGGCGTCGGCACGATCGCCTACGCGCTGGCCATCGGGCCGCTGGCGCAGTTCTTCCTGCCCCGGTTCGACGTGCCGGAGCCGCAACCGGGGACGACGACACCACGGATCGAGCCGGCCCCGACCGCCTGACAATCACTCAACGCAACCATCATCGCCGAGCACCCGCGAGCAACACCCAGGTCAACGCCGACCATTCGAGCCCGCACATCACGTGGCGTAACGCTTGGGTGGGTGGTGTTTTCATGGCACCGATCGGACGGCAGAATCTCCACATGGGGGAGAACGCCTGGCGCCGGACGGATGCATGGATCTTCGTCTCGTTGGTGATCGCCAGCGGCGCGGGGCGGCACCGGCGGTCTCCGACCACCCGCCGCCCCGAGGGCGTACGCCTGGCCGACGTGCTCTCCACCGCCGACCATCTCGACCAGAGCATCCCCGAACGGCACGACATCGAAGAGGCGATCCGGCGGCTGCTCGGCGCCGGCCTCGTCGACGTCGCCGACGGCTGGTTCCGGATCACCCCGGCCGGTGAGCGGCTCTGGCGGTCCCGACCCACCGCCGGGCTGGCCACCACTGTCGACACCGTGCAGAACGTGCTCGACCGCCGGCACGCGCCGGGCACCGCCGAATGGCACCTGGACGAAGCCGAGCACGCCGCCGCAGTGCAGGAATATCTGGTGCGGACCATCCCGATGCCCCGGCAGTCCCCCGAGGGCCACTCCGGGCGCAGCTGACCGACCGCGCAGGGCGTCAGCGGACCGGGTGACCCGCCGTCCGCAGCGCGTCCTTGACCTCGCCGACGGTCAGCTCACCGAAGTGGAAGACGCTGGCGGCCAGCACCGCGTCGGCACCGGCACCGATCGCCGGCGGGAAGTGCGCCACCTCGCCGGCGCCGCCGCTGGCCACCACGGGCACGTCCACCACCCGGCGTACCGCGCCGATCAGTTCGAGGTCGAAGCCGGCCTTGGTGCCGTCGGCGTCCATGGAGTTGAGCAGGATCTCACCGGCACCCAACTCCGCGACCCGCTGCGCCCACTGCACGGCATCCAGCCCGGTGCCGCGCCGGCCGCCGTGCGTGGTGACCTCGAAGCCGCTCGGGGTGGTGCCGGCCGGGGCCCGGCGCACGTCAAGCGAGAGCACCAGCACCTGCCGACCGAACCGGTCGGCGATCTCGGCGATCAACTCGGGCCGGGCGATCGCCGCGGTGTTCACCCCGACCTTGTCGGCACCGGCGCGCAGCAGGGTGTCCACGTCCGCGACCGCCCGCACGCCACCGCCGACGGTCAACGGGATGAAGACCGACTCGGCGGTACGCCGTACCACGTCCAGCATGGTGCCCCGGTCACTTGACGAGGCGGTCACGTCGAGGAAGGTCAACTCGTCCGCGCCGGCCCGGTCGTAGGCCGCCGCCAACTCGACCGGGTCACCGGCGTCACGCAGATCGAGGAAGTTGACGCCCTTGACCACCCGCCCCGCGTCCACGTCGAGGCAGGGGATCACCCGTACCGCCACCGTCATGACACTGTCCTCACTGCTCGGCGAGGGCCCGCAGGGCCTCCGCGACGGTGAAGGCGCCGGCGTAGAGCGCCTTCCCGGCGATCACGCCCTCGACGCCGATCGGTTCCAGGGTGGCCAGCGCACGCAGGTCGTCAAGCGTCGAGACACCGCCGGAGGCGATCACCGGCGCGTCGGTGCGGGCGCACACCTCCCGCAGCAGGTCCAGGTTCGGCCCGCGCATGGTGCCGTCCTTGGTGATGTCGGTGACCACGTAGCGGGCGGCACCGGCCTTGTCGAGCCGCTCCAGCACCTCGTACAGGTCGCCGCCGTCGCGGGTCCAGCCCCGGGCGGCCAGGGTTCGTCCCCGCACGTCCAGACCGATCGCGACGCGGTCGCCGTACTCGCCGCAGATCCGGTCACACCACTGCGGATCCTCCAGGGCGGCGGTGCCGATGTTCACCCGGGTCGCCCCGGTGGCCAGGGCGGCACGCAGGGAGGCGTCGTCGCGGATGCCACCGGACAACTCCACCTGCACGTCGAGGCGGCGCACCACCTCGGCGAGCAGGTCGGCGTTGGAGCCCCGGCCGAACGCCGCGTCCAGGTCGACCAGGTGAATCCACTCGGCCCCGTCCCGCTGCCACGCCAGGGCGGCCTCCAGCGGGTCGCCGTAGGTGGTCTCGCTGCCGGCGGCGCCCTGCACGAGCCGGACGGCCTGGCCGTCGGCGACGTCCACGGCGGGCAACAGAGTGAGGCTCACGTGTCTTTGTCCTTCCAGATCAGGAACGGCGGTCCAGGGCGACCACCACGATCACCGGCAGTACGAGCAGCAACAGCACGATCAACACGACGCGCAGCGCCAGGTCGGGCACGAGCACCCAGATCAGCGCGATCGCGGCCAGGGTCAGCGCCACGATGGTGGCCCGTTCACGGCGCGAGTACCTCAACAGACGTCCCGTCCGGCCCCGTCGTACGGTCGGCACCATCCGCCGGATCAGTGCCCGGCGTCGGGCCCGGCGGGCCAGCGCCCGTTCCCGGGCCACCCGTCGGCGCGCCGCCTCCGCCTCCCGGGCCGCACGGCGGCGGGCTCGCTCCTTGCTCACCGCGACCTCCGCGGCACCCGGCCGTCGGACCCGACCGGCCGGCCGTTCGGGTCAGCCATCGGTGGGTACGGTGTCCAGCCAGTTGCGCAGCAACGTGGCACCGGTCTCGGCGGACTTCTCCGGGTGGAACTGGGCGGCCGACAGGGGCCCCCGCTCCACCGCGGCGACGAAATCGGCGTCGTGGTGGGCGGTGGTGACCCGGGCCCCGGCCGCGAGCAGTGCGGTGGGGTCGCAGACGGCGTACGAGTGCACGAAGTAGAACCGGCTGTCGGCCGGCAACCCGGCGAACAGCACCGAGCCCACCGGCGGCGCGACGGTGTTCCAGCCCATGTGCGGCAGCCGGGCGGCGGGCAACCGCGTCACGTTGCCCGGCAGCAGCCCCAGCCCCTTGGTGATCACACCGTGTTCGTCGCCGGACTCGAAGAGGATCTGCATGCCCACGCAGATGCCCAGCACCGGACGGCCGGCGGCGACCCGCCCGGCGATCACCGGGCCGGCGCCGAGCGCCTCGATGCCGGCCATGCAGGCGGCGAAGGCACCGACGCCGGGCACCACCAGACCGTCGGCGTCGGCCGCGGCGACCAGGTCGTCGGTGACCGTCACGTCGGCACCGGCGGCGGCCAGGGCCCGCTCGGCGGAACGCAGGTTGCCCGAGCCGTAGTCCAGCACCACGATCCGACGACGGGAGGTGCGCTGATCCGTCACGATCCCTCCCCGGGCAGCAACCACAGCACCCCGGCGACGGTGGCCAGCACCGCCAGCAGCGCGGTGACCACCACCGCGCCACGCGGTGCGCCCTGCCGGTGCAGGGACCACGTCCCACCCACCAGCACCCCGGCGAAGATCAGCAGCAGCGTCGGCAGCACCCCGCTCACCGGCGCCACCCCCGCCCGTACCGCCCGGCGGCCGTCACAGCGCGCCCTTGGTGCTCGGGATCACGCCGGCCGCCCGCGGGTCGATCGCGGTCGCCTCCCGCAGGGCCCGGGACACCGCCTTGAACTGTGCCTCCACCACGTGGTGGGCGTCCGGGTGACCGCCCGGACGGGCCGCCCGGAGCACGTCCACGTGCAGGGTGATCCGGGCCGCCTGGCCGAAGGACTCCCAGATGTGCCGGGTCATGCTGGTCGGGTAGACCGGCCCGATGTACGGCGCCAACTGCGGCTCGTCGTGCACCACGTACGGCCGACCGGACAGGTCGACGGCGGCCCGGACCAGCACCTCGTCCATCGGGACGGTGGCCGAGCCGTACCGGCGGATGCCGGCCTTGTCCCCCAGCGCCTGGTCGAACGCGGCACCGAGCGCCAGCGCGGTGTCCTCCATCGTGTGGTGCGCGTCGATCTCCAGGTCACCCACCGTCTGCACGGTCAGGTCGAAGCCGCCGTGCCGGGCGATCTGGTTCAGCATGTGGTCGTAGAAGCCGACCCCGGTGCTGATCTCCGCCGCTCCGGCGCCGTCCAGGTCGATCTCGACCAGGACCTTGGTCTCCTTGGTGATCCGCTCCACCCGGGCGGTCCGGCTCATCATGTGCCTTTCGGTCGCGGCTGCGGGGCTGACAGGCCCGCGCGCTGGATCTGATCGATGGCTGCCAGGAAGGCGTCGGTCTCGGCGGGCGTACCCGCGGTCACCCGCAGCCAGCCGGGCAGGCCGACGTCGCGGACCAGCACACCATGATCCAGCATCGCCTGCCAGGCCAGGGTCTGGTCACCGTCGACGGCGTACAACACGAAGTTGGCGTCACTGTCGGCCACCCGCAGGCCACGGCGACGCAGCTCGGTGACGATCCGGTCGCGCTGCTGCATGATCGCGGCGACCGTGCCGAGCAGGGCGTCGCGGTGCGCCAGCGCGGCCCGCGCGGCGGCCTGGGTGAGCGCGGAGAGGTGGTACGGCAGGCGGACCAGCTGCACCGCGTCCACCACCGCCGGATCGGCCGCCAGGTAGCCCAGCCGGCCACCGGCGAACCCGAACGCCTTGCTCATCGTGCGGGTGACCACCAGCCGGGGATGCCCGGGCAGCACCGCCAGGGCGCTGACCGTACCCGGGCGGGCGAACTCGGCGTACGCCTCGTCGACCACCACCATCCCCGGCGCGACGTCCAGCACGGCGGAGATCACCGCCGGGTCGAGCGCGGTGCCGGTGGGGTTGTTCGGCGAGCAGAGGAAGACCACGTCGGGTCGGTGTTCGCGGACCTGGGCCACCGCCTCGTCGACGGTCAGACCGAAATCGACGCCCCGGTGGGCCGGCACCCAGCGGGTGCCGGTGCCCAGCGCCAGCAGCGGATGCATCGAGTACGCCGGAACGAAGCCCAATGCGACCCGCCCCGGACCACCGAAGGCCTGGAGCAGCTGCTGCTGGATCTCGTTGGAGCCGTTGGCCGCCCACACCCCCTCGGTGGTGAGCCCGTGACCGAGGTAGGCGGCCAGGTCGGCGCGCAACGCCAGCGCGTCACGGTCCGGATAGCGGTTGAGGTCCCGCAGCTCCGCCGCGACCGCCTTGCCGATCGCCTCGACCACCTCGTCGGGCACCGGGTACGAGTTCTCGTTGGTGTTCAACCGCACCGGCACGTCCAGCTGCGGAGCGCCGTACGGCGACCGACCGCGCAGGTCGTCACGGATCGGCAGATCCTCCAGCCGGGTCATGCGGGATCACCGGCTCGCGACTGCGGGGCTCGCAGACCCGGCTCACTCCTCGCGCTCACGGGATCACCGGCGAACCGGACACTTACCGCCTGGCCGTGCGCCGGCAGGTCCTCGACTCCGGCGAGGGTGACCACGTGCGGTGCGACCTCCCGCAGCGCCGCCTCGGTGTACTCCACCAGGTGGATGCCGCGAAGGAAGGACTGCACCGACAGCCCCGACGAGTGCCGGGCACAACCGCCGGTGGGCAGCACGTGGTTGGAGCCGGCGCAGTAGTCGCCGAGCGACACCGGCGAGTACGCGCCCACGAAGATCGCCCCGGCGTTGCGTACCCGCATCGCCCACTCCCGCGCGTCGACCGTCTGGATCTCCAGGTGCTCCGCCGCGTACGCGTCGACCACCCGCAGCCCGGCCGCCAGGTCGTCGACAAGCACGATGCCGCTCTGCGGTCCGCGCAGCGCGGTGTCGACCCGCTCGGCGTGCTTGGTGGCCGGCACCTGTCGGGCCAGTTCCCGGTCCACCGCGTCGGCCAGCGCCACCGACGGCGTGACCAGCACGCTGGCCGCCAGCGGGTCGTGCTCGGCCTGGCTGATCAGGTCGGCGGCGACGTGCACCGGGTCGGCGCTGTCGTCGGCCAGGATCGCGATCTCGGTGGGGCCCGCCTCGGCGTCGATGCCCACCACGCCACGCAGCAGCCGCTTGGCGGCGGTGACCCAGATGTTGCCCGGTCCGGTGATCATGTCGACGGGTGCGCAGTGCGCGCTGCCGGCGGCGTCGACCGCACAGCCGTACGCCAGCATGGCCACCGCCTGGGCGCCACCGACGGCGTAGACCTCGTCGACACCGAGCAGGGCACAGGCGGCCAGCACCCGCGCATCGGGCAGGCCGTCGTTGTCCTTCTGCGGCGGGCTCGCCACCACCAGCGACCGGACCCCGGCTTCCTGGGCGGGCACCACGTTCATCACCACGGTCGACGGATACATCGCCAGACCGCCGGGGACGTAGAGACCGACCCGCTCGACCGGAACCCAGCGTTCGGTGACGGTGCCGCCCGGCACCACAGTGGTGGTGTGATCGGCGCGACGCTGATCGGCGTGCACCTTGCGGACCCGGGCGATCGCCTCCAGCAACGCGGCCCGCACCTGCGGGTCGAGCGTGCTCTCCGCCGCCGCGATGGTCTCGACAGGCACCCGCAGCACCTCCGGCGCCACCCCGTCGAACCGCTCGCTGGCCTCGCGGACCGCCGAGTAACCATGCTCACGGACCGCCGTCACGAGCGGACGGATCTGCTCGACGGCCACCGAGACGTCGAGCTGGGCACGAGGCAGCAGGTCACGCGGGTCGGTCAGGCCGCCGCGCAGGTCGATGCGGTTCAACACCCCTGCGAGTCTAGGCGGCCCGTCAGGGCGGCGGCCCGCGCCGCCCGTAGGCCGGGACGGTGAGCCGGAACACTCGTCACCGCGCCGGTGCGGCTACCCTCGATTCCGTGACCGCACGGCTGCCGGTGTTCCCGCTCGCCACGGTGCTCTTTCCCGGGCTGGTGCTGCCGCTGCACATCTTCGAGGAGCGTTACCGCGCCCTGATCCGGCACCTCATGCAGCTGCCCGAGGGGGCGCCACGCGAGTTCGGGGTGGTGGCCATCCGCAGCGGCTGGGAGGTGGCACCCGCCCCCGGCCGGGTCGTCGCGGGCAACGGGGAGGTGACGCTGCACGAGGTGGGTTGCACCGCCGAGCTCAGGCAGGTCACCGAGTTGGCCGACGGCGGCTTCGACATCGTCACCGTGGGGCGACGCCGGTTCCGCGTCGAACAGCTCGACCGCCAGGCCGCGCCGTACCTGACCGCCGAGGTGAGCTGGCTGCCCGAGCCGACCGGTCCGGACGAGGCGGCAAACAGTTTGGCGGCGCGGGTGATCGCCGTATTCCGGCAGTACCTCGGCCTGATGCGTCCCGAGGCCGGTCAGCTGACCGAACAGCTGCCGGAGGATCCGACCGTGCTCTCCCACCTGGTGGCCGCGACCGCGGCGCTGAGCGTGGCGGACCGGCAGCGGCTGCTCGCGATCGACGACACGGCGGCCCGGCTGCGCGCCGAGCTGACCCTGCTCAACCGCGAGGCGGCTCTGCTGCGCCAGGTGCGGGCGGTTCCGGTGCCGCTGGCGGAGCTGGCCACGCCCCCGCCCGCCCCGAACTGACCCCGTCCGCCCCCGCCGACTCCGGACCGAACCCGTTCGGCCCGACCGCCCCCGGACTGATCCCATTCGGCCCGGCCGACTCCGGGCTGAGCCCACCCGGCCCGCCCGGACCGAAACCACCCGGGCCGACGCCGGGTCCGGCGGGCGGGTAGCCACCTCCCGCGCCCGGCACGGCCGGCCAGGGTGCCGGTCCGTATACGCCCGGCGGGTAGCCGGCCGCCGGGTACGGCAGGGCCATGTCGGGCTCCGGCTCGGGGCGCAGCGACGGCCACCGCGACCACCCGGCCAGCAGGGTGTACGTCACCGCGGCGCCGAACGCCGGCAGGAGCAGGTTGCCGTGCGGCACCGGCAGCACGCCGAGGAACAGATCGATCCCACCGGCCCGCAGGTCGGCGGGCTTGGTGAAGGCGGTGCCCGCCGGCGCGGTCTCCAGCAGACGTTCGTACGTGCTCAACCCGACCCGCCGACCGACCTGCCAGGCGACCACCGCGGCGGCCAACGCGCCGAGCACCACCACGAACAGCCCGACCGGGCCCCGGCGACGGCGCAGCACGAACCACAGGGCGAGCCCGGCGAGCACCCCGAAGGCCAGGCCGAGCAGGCTGAACCAGCCGTCAGCGGCGACCGGCTGCTCCGGCTGAGGCTGGCCGTACACCGCGCCGTTGTCGGTCTTGATCACCGGAGTGGCCGGGGAGATCACCGCCCACAGCAGCCCCAACGGCACACCGAGCAGGGTCAGGCAGAGCACGGCCGCCCCGCCGACCGCCAGAGTCCGGCGCGGTGCGTCGACGCGGGTCTGCGGGTCGGCCGGCCAGGCAGCTGCGGGCGGTTCGACGGCGGGGATCTCCGGGCTCACCCGATGATCCTCGCAGCTTCCGACGCGAGGTGTACACGGTGTGGTCGCCTCAACGGGCGAACGGCTCCAGCATCACCGCTGCGGCCTGCATCCACGCCTGTCGGGTCTCGGCCTGGAGCTGGTGATACTCGATCGAGGAGCCGGTCTCCAGGGCCGGGTCGTAGGGCACCACGGCCACCGCACGGGTACGGGTGGCGAAGTGCTTCTCCAGGTCGTTCTGCAGCGGCAGCCGCCCCGGCGTGGGGCAGGAGATCAGGGTCACCGCATTGTCGGCCAGCTCACCCATGCCCTCGGAGTGCAGCAGATCGAGCATCCAGTCCGCGCTGAACGCGGCGTCCTCGCGCGGCACCGTGGTGACCACCAGCTGGTCGGCGGCGTGCATCACCGTACGCCAGTTCGGGCTCTCCACGTTGTTGCCGGTGTCCACGCAGATCACGTCGTGGGTGCGCCGGAGCAGTTCCAGTACCCGCTTGACGGTGAACTGGTCCAACCGCTGGGCGAACCGGGGGCTCTCCTCACCGGCGAGCACATCGTACGACCCGTCGGAGGCGTGCCGCAGGTAGTCGTCGAGGGCCTCCAGCAGGTCATTGCCCTCCCGGATCTCGATCTGCACCAGGTCGGAGACCAGATGCCGGATGGTCCGGGCGTGGCGGGCGCTGCCGGCGCGCAGCCCGAGGGTGCCCCGCAACTCGTTGTCGTCCCAGGCCAGTACGCCGCGTCCGCGTACGCTGCCGATGGTTGCCGCGCCCAGCACGGTGGCGGTGGTCTTGTGCACGCCGCCCTTGGGATTGGCAAAGGCGATCACCCGCGGCGTGCCCAGGTCCTTGCGCAGCACGGCGGCGGCGCGATCCCACTCGTTCTCGACGTTCTGCGCCCGCCATTCGATCCGCCCGGGGCGACCGGCCACCGTGGCCGACGCGACCGCCGCCGGGGACCCTGCGGGCCCTTGCGGCGCAGGAGGCCCCGGATACCCAGAAGGCGTTGGATGCGCAGGAGGTCCCGGATGCGCAGAAGGGCCCGGATGCGCAGAAGGGCCCGGATGCGCAGGAGGCGCGGGTGGACCGGGCAGCAGCGGCGGCGCGGGTGCCGGGGCGGGCGGCTGGTAGCCGTTGTCCAGCAGGGCGTAGCGGGAGTCGATCGGCGGGGCGGCATGCCGGTAACCGTTGTCCAGCAGGGTGTACCGCGACTCCACCGGCTCCGGTCGACGTGGCTCCGGCACCTGCGGATAGGCCGGCTGCTCCGGCTGGTATCCCGGTTGACCGCGGTACGTCTGTGGGGCCGGGCGGGCGGCGTCGAGCCGGTAGCCCGCCTCGGCGCGGTAGCCCGGTTCGGCACCGTACGCCCGATCCATCGGTGGGCCCGCGGCCGTGGCACGCCCCGAGTAGCCGGAGCCCGACGTGCGGCGCGGGAGCGGCTCGGTCGGCGGTGGCGGTTCCTCGGCCTGCCGGTCGGTCGATGCCTGCTCAGCGCCGCGACCGCCGAGGCGGGCTCGGTCGAGCAGGGCCCGCCACCGCGGTGCCGGCTCAGCGGGCCGCCCCCAACCGGTCTCGCTGCCGTCCACGGCTCGCCTCCCCAGCGCCTCGGTCTCCGTCTGACAGGCTACGAACGAAACCGTTTGGAAGCCACACCGGGACACCCACCGATGTGTCGGCGACCGTCACGGTGTCAGCTCCGCACCGCCCTCCACCAGAGCGTCCACGTCGCCGTCCTGCAGCGAGTCTGTCGAGGTGGGAGCCGCCGACGGTGCGGCGGATGTCGGGGCCGGTCGGGAAGGAACCGGCGCTGGTGACGAATCCGTCACTTCCGGCGTCTGCGGCACGCGATTCTCGGGCGCTTCCGGCGACGGCGCCTGGACCTCGGCACTGGGCGACGGGCTGGGCAGCAGATCCCGGTCGATCGGTGGACGGGCCACGTCGCGCTGTTCCGGCAGGGGCGGCGTGAACACCGTACGCTCCAGTCGCCGGACCTCCGGCGCCGG
The DNA here is from genome assembly GCF_016863515.1 of Micromonospora gifhornensis. Taxonomy (GTDB): domain Bacteria; phylum Actinomycetota; class Actinomycetes; order Mycobacteriales; family Micromonosporaceae; genus Micromonospora; species Micromonospora gifhornensis. Next base: position 131,453 of record NZ_BOPA01000003.1, on the reverse strand, counting down.
ATCGACCACCCGTACCCCGGGACGGGCCGCCACACCACGCAGCACCGCCGGTTCGGCCCGGACCACCACGGCGTAGACACAGGCGCAGCCCGTCCGGTAGGCGGCGGCCTCCCGCTCGGCCAGGCGCGCCCCACTGACGTACAGCTGGCGCAGCTCGCGCTCCTGCGGGTCGCCGCCGACCAGCGCGGCGGCCCGGGACCGGTAGTCGGCGGCCTCACGCGCCTTGCGGGCGGCCAGGTCCGCCATGCCGGCCGTGACGTCGTCGGGCAGCCGCTGGGCCGGAATGCGCACGATCTCGGTCTGCCGGTCCGGCAGCGGCACCCGCCCGAACACGAAGGACACCCCGACGTCTCCGACCACGGCCGCGAGCGACTGCGGGGTGACGTACTCCGAGAGCGAGACCAGGGCGTAGGTGCCCTCGGCCAGCGACGCGCCGCGCGCCAGGCCGGCCAGGTCCGCCGCGGCGGTGCGTTCGTAGCGGGGAATCGAGTCACCGTCGGCGATCCCCACCCGGGTCACCTCGCCGACCGTACGGTCGGGCAACGGTGCGCCGCCGGTGGCGAACACCGCGGTGAACAGCACGGCGGCACAGGACAGCACCGCCACCCAGCTGAGCAGCGAGGCGCGGGCCGTCTTCTGGTCGAGCCGGGTCAACACGGTGGCGAGGCGGGGCAGCAGTCGCTGATCCAGCTGCCGCAGCAGATCGCCGGCGCGCACGGGCGGGCCCCCTCGTCGGTTGGGTCGGGACGGGCGGGGCGCGTCAGTCGCGGAGAATCTCCAGCGCGCGTCCCAGATCGTCAGGGTAGTCGCTGACGAAGCGGACCTCGTCCCCCGTACGGGGGTGCTCGAAACTCAACTCTCTGGCGTGCAACCACTGCCGATCCAGCTTGAGCCGGGCGGAAAGAGTCGGGTCCGCACCGTACGTCAGGTCACCCACGCACGGGTGGCGCAGGGTGGAGAAGTGCACCCGGATCTGGTGCGTACGGCCGGTTTCCAGCCGGACGTCGAGCAGACTCGCCGACGGGAACGCCTCAAGGGTGTCGTAGTGGGTGATGCTCGGCTTACCGTCGGAAACCACCGCCCAGCGGTAGTCGTGATGCGGGTGCCTGTCGATCGGGGCGTCGATGGTGCCGCGCAGCGGATCGAGGTGCCCCTGCACCACCGCGTGGTAGCGCTTCTCCACCTCGCGGTACTTGAAGGCCCGTTTGAGCGCGCTGTACGCCTGCTCGCTCTTGGCCACCACCATCACCCCGGTGGTGCCGACGTCGAGCCGGTGCACCACGCCCTGACGCTCGGCGGCGCCGCTGGTGGCGATGGTGTGACCGATCGCTGCCAGCCCGCCGATCACCGTCGGGCCGGTCCAGCCGGGGCTTGGGTGGGCGGCCACCCCTACCGGCTTGTCGACCACCACGATGTCGTCGTCGGCGTAGACCACCCGCAGTCCCGGTACCGCCTGGGGCACCACCACCGGCGCCGCGGCCGGCGCGGGCAGCGTCACCTCCAGCCAGGCACCCGCCCGGACCTTGTGCGAGTTGGGCCGCACCGCGCCGTCGACGAGCGCCTCGCCGGCGTCGACGAGGGCGGCGGCGGTCGTCCGGGACAGCCCGAACAGCCGGGCGACCGCCTGGTCCAGCCGCATTCCGTCGAGGCCGTCGGGGACCGGCAGGCCGCGGTGGTCGCCGCCGGCGGCGAAGGTGCCCGTCATGCCCGCTCCCGCCGCTCGTCGTCCGCGCTCTCCGTCGTGGTCTCCGCAGCCCGCCCGGTGCCCTTGCGGTCGTCGCCGACCAGCCGGGTGCCGTCGCGCTGACGGCCGGTGAACTCCAGGCCGATCGCCAGGATCACGCCGCAGACCAGGGCGCTGTCCGCGATGTTGAAGATCGGAAACACCCGACCGTACGGGTCGAACACGCTGATCATGTCGACCACATGGCCGACGAACCAGCCCGGCGCCCGGAAGATCCGGTCGATCAGGTTGCCGGTGACGCCGCCGACCACCAGGCCGAGCGAGATCGCCCAGGGCACCGACCGCAGGGTCCGTCCCATCCAGGCGATCCAGGCCAGCACGCCGATCGCGATCAACGGGAAGATCCAGGTGTAGTCCTTGCCGAGGCTCCACGCGGCCCCGCTGTTGCGGGTCAGGGAGAGGTAGACGGCCCCGCCCAGCAGCCGTACCGGCTCACGGTCGCTCAGTTCGACAAGCGCCAGGTGCTTGGTGAGCACGTCGACCACCACCGCGAACGCCGCGAGGCCGAGCAGGATCGTAGCGGGTGTACGCCGCGATCTCGTGGCGGTGCCCGGCTCGGCGGTGCCGGATTCAGCGGGCGGTACTGCGCTCATCTGCTCCCCATCGACGTATCACGGCGGTGCCGTGGCACCGCCGTGCACCAGCGCCGGGGAGCCCGCCGTCAGCGTCGCTCCGCCAGCTGTTTGCAGGTCACACAGAGGGTGGCCGACGGGAAGGCGGCCAGCCGCTCCACCGGGATGGGGTTGCCGCACCGCTCGCACCAGCCGTAACCACCTTCGTCGAGGCGCTCCAGAGCCCGCTCGACCTGCGTGATCCGTTCCAAGATGCTGTTGGCGAGAGAGATCTCCTGCTCCCGTTCGAACGTCTTCGTGCCGGTGTCGGCCTGGTCGTCCCCGGCCGAGTCGGTGAGGCGCTCGCGCTGCAGCTCGGTGATCTCGCTCAGCGTCTGATCGTACTCGGCGCGCAACTCGTCATGCCGCGCTGCCAGGGCGGCACGGATCTTGTCGGTCTCCGCGGCACTGCGGGTGGACTTCATCGCGGGCTTGCGCCCAGCGGTCCTGGTGTCGGCTGGTTTGGCCATCATCACTCCCTATGCCACGGAACCGCGGAGGTCCGCGGTGCCTGGACCGGGGCCACCAGCATCGGTCACCCCAGGTACAAAACGGGCGCGCGGCCCTGTGGCCGCGCACTCCGGAGGTTCGCAAGGATACGGAACGTAAAGGCGTCCGACAACGTGCCGCACCGAAACGCCCCTTCAGCCCCGATTCACCCCAAATCGGAACGACCCTAACAGACTCCCACCCCCACCCCGCCGCTCTCGCGAGTTGATCAAGACGTTTGCGTCTCAGATCCGGCCGTAGGTGACGCAAACCTCTTGATCGACGTGGCGTGGGGTGCGGTGGGGTGGGGTCAGAGGGGGGTGAGGAGGTGGGTGAGGTGGGTGGCGAGGGTTGGGGGGGCTGGGGTGATCTGGAAGAGTTTGTCGCGGCTGGATGCGCCGGTGCGGAGGGAGACCGTGGCGGGGCGGACGCCCAGTGCCTCGGCCAGGGCGCGGCGGGCCGCCTCGGTGGCCCGGCCGTCGACGGCAGGGGCGTTGACCGCGATGACCAGGGCTGGGCCGTACGGGCCGTCGTACCGGCCACCCACCCGGGCACGGGACGCCCCCGGCTTCACCCGGACGGCGACAGTGAACGTGTCGTCGGCCATCGGATCAGGTCAGCGCCGTCCGGACTGCGACAACAACGTGGTGTCGGGCGCGCAGTTCGCGCACGGGGTGAAGCCCAACTCGACCGCCTCGGCAACCGGCAGCGGCTCGTGGTCCCGCCCGACCAGATGCGCACACTCGTCCAGGTGATAGCGGGGCCGACCGTCGACCACCCGGACCTCGTCGGACAGCCGGGACACCAGGACGGCCTGCTCCGGGGTGACCTCCTGCGCGGCGGGCTCGTCGTCGTACGCCTCTGCCGTGCCGGCGTTGGTCCCCGGCGCCGCGCCCGCCGGCGAGCCGGGTGGTTGCCGCCACCCGGATGCGCCGGCGTTCGTGGTCGGTGGGACATGCTGCGCCGGAATGGTGACCGACGGGCCACCGGCCGGATCCCGCTGGGTCGTGGACCGGGCGGCAGCCGCCTGGCGGGCGCCGGCGACCAACGCCACCGCAGCCAGCAGGCTGGCACCTATCGAGACGACCAGCAACAGGCTGGATCCGCCGGCCAGGCCGAGCACCAGCAGCGCCACCGCGACGAGGATGAGCGCGAGACTTATGACGATCACGGCTCACCCCCGTCGCGTCGTAGACGATGAGGCAGGGCAAGCGACCGCCGTGACGGCCGCCGCCCGGTTCAGCGACCGGCCTCGAGTGCCCCGGAACGGCCCCCGCCGTAGGAGCCGGCGAGACCTGCGGCGGCCAGCCCGTTGCCGGCCGCGCGGGTGCCTTCCCCACGGGTCATCTCCACCTCCAGGCCCTGGCCACGACCGTCGAGGTCGCGCAGCTGGCTCTCCAGGTAGGCCTTGAGACGGGTACGGTACTCGCGCTCGAACTGCTTGAGCTCCTCGATGTGCTTCTGCAGCGCGGTACGCTTGGCGTCGAGGCCACCCATGGCTTCCTGGTGCCGCTGCCGGGCGTCGCGCTCCAGCGCGTCGGCCTTGGCGCGGGCCTCGCGGGTGACCTCCTCGGCCTTGGAACGGGCCTCGGAGAGCAGCTGGTCGGCCTCGCGACGAGCGTCGGAGACGTGGTCGTCGGCGGTCCGCTGGGCCATCATCAGCACCCGCAGCGCCTGCTGCTCGCCGTCACCGCCCGGCACGGCGCCACCGGTCGCGGCGCGCACCTGCTCCAGCTCGGCCTGCATCGCGCGGGCGGCCTGCTCGGCGGCGGCCTTGTCGCGCTGCACCCGGTCGAGCTGGGCCTTGACGTCGTTGAGCTCGGCCGCCAGGCGGGCGTCACCGCCGGGACCGGCGGGGGCACCGCCCCGTCCCCCGCGCTCCACCTGGGCGCGCAGTTCGTTGTTCTCCTCGATCAGACGGGCGAGTTCGCGCTCGACCTCGTCCAGGAAGGCGTCGACCTCCTCCTCGTCGTAGCCCCGCTTACCGATCGGCGGCTTCTTGAAGGCGACGTTGTGGACGTCGGCCGGGGTCAGCGGCATCGAAACTCCTCGGGTCAGTTGCGGCCGCGATAGCGCGTCGGTCATCAGGCGGTCCTGAAGATCGCCGGCTCTAACACAAACCTCATCAGCACGAACAGGATAACCAGGAGCACAAGGGAGGCCAGGTCGATGCTCACGGTACCAATTCGCAGCGGAGGGATCACACGCCTCAACGCCCAGAGCGGGGGATCAGTGACGCTCCACACGGATTCCAGTCCGGCCGATGCTCCGCGACCAGGCTGCCAGCGCCGCCCGTACTGCAGGACCGCGCTCAGGACGAACCGGGCAAGGAGAATGATCAGGAAGATATAGGTGATCAGGTAGAGCACCTGTAGCAAGATCGACAACACGGCAGGCGACGTCCCTCGGGTCGGGCGGGTCAACTCAGGCTGAAGAACCCGCCCTCGGCAATCTTGGCCTTGTCCTCCGCGGTGACCTGGACATTGGCCGGCGAGAGCAGGAACACCCGGTTGGTCACGCGCTCGATCGTACCGCGCAGCCCGAACGCCAGCCCGGCGGCGAAGTCAACCAGACGGCGGGCATCCGCCTCATCCATCTCGGTGAGGTTGATGATCACGGGAACGCCGTCCCGGAAGTGCTCGCCAATGGTGCGGGCCTCCCGGTAGGTGGTGGGGTGCAGCGTGGTGATCTGGTAACGCTGCTCCTCCTCCTGGACCACGGCCCGCTCGCGGGGCTGCGCCTGCGGCGCCAACGCCAGGTTGTCCCGGGTGTGGTACGTCAGCGCGCCGGACTGCTCCCCCGTCGACCGGGTGATCGAGCGCACGCTGGACCGCTCGACCCGCTCCGGGCGCTCGGAGTCCAGTCGCTCGGACTCGCTCAGCCGGCCGCCGGAGCGCTCGCCGAGCCGCCCCCGGTCGCCGATGCGCGGACGAGGCGCGGGCGGCTCGTCCACCTCGTCGTCCACCTCGTCGGCGAATTCCTCGGCATACCGGCTCTGCCGGTAGCGCGACTCGCGGTAGCCACCCTTGTCGTAGCCACCGTCGTCATAGGCCCGCTCGTCGTCCTCTTCGACAAGTCCGAGCCAGACCCCCGCCTTGCGCAGTGCACCCATCCCCGCGCCCTTCCCGTCCGCCGTGCGGCACACGCCCCCGTACGTGTCGCCTGTCGCGAGTGGACCACTCCTGCCCACCGGACCGGAACGGCAATCCCCTGACGCACAATTCGCGTTGCACGTCACGCCCCCCGGTCGCCGGTAAGGCCGCTCCCACAAACAACACTGATGTAATTTGCTTCCCTCGCGGCCAGGCTACCGCAGCGTGGGACGCATTCCGAGCAACGCGCTGCCGACGCGGACATGTGTCGCGCCGTGGCCGATCGCCGCCTCCAGATCACCGCTCATCCCGGCCGACAGCCCGACGGCCTGTGGATGCTCGGCGCGCACCGTCTCGGCGATGGTGGCCAGGCGCGCGAAGGCCCGCTCCGGCTCCCAACCCAGCGGTGCCACCGCCATCAGCCCGGCCAGCCGCAGTCCCGCCGAGGCGGCCACCGCGGCGGTGACCGGCCCCAGCCCGATGTCCGGGTCGGCGCAGTCCGCCACCGACCCGCCCCGACTCGGGTCGCCGTCGATGCTGACCTGCACGAACACCTCAAGCGGCCGGTCCCGACGGCCGGTCGTGGCCGCGTCCAGAGCGGACGCCAACCGGACGCTGTCGACGGACTGGACCACATCGGCGTACCGGACCACCGACTTGACCTTGTTGCGTTGCAACCGGCCGATGAAGTGCCAGCGCGGGGCGACCCCGGCCAGGGCGACCTGCTCGGCCTTCGGCGCCGCCTCCTGGTCGCGGTTCTCCCCGACGTCGGTCACGCCGAGCCCGGCCAACGCGATCACGTCGGCCGCCGGGTAGGTCTTGGTGACCGCGATCATGGTCACCTCGGTCCGGTCCCGGCCGACCGCGGCACAGGCGTCGGCGATCCGGGTCCGTACGCGCGCCAGCCCGGCGGCCAGTTCGGCACGCCGGTCGGGACGCACCAGAGAGGCGCTGTCGGTCATGGTCGGTACTCAGGAGCCGTTCTTCAGGAAGTCGGGCACGTCGACGTCGTCGAAGAGCACCCGGCGTGGCGACTGCGGCGTCACGGGGGTGGCCGGCGACGGCACGACCGGCGTGCTCGGCTGCGCGGGCTGGTTCTGGTTGGTCTTGCGGGCCGGCTCGGCCGCCTTGTAGGCGGGCGTGCCACCGTCGAAGCCCGCCGCGATCACGGTCACCCGCACCTCGTCGCCGAGCGCGTCGTCGATGACCGCACCGAAGATGATGTTGGCGTCCGGGTGCGCCGCGTCCGTGACCAGCTGCGCCGCGTCGTTGATCTCGAACAGGCCCAGGTCGGATCCACCGGCGATGGAGAGCAGCACCCCACGGGCACCGTCCATGCTCTGCTCCAGCAGCGGGCTGGAGATGGCCGCCTCGGCCGCCTCGACGGCCCGGTTCTCCCCGCGGGCGCTGCCGATGCCCATCAGCGCGCTGCCCGCGCCGCTCATCACGCTCTTGACGTCGGCGAAGTCCAGGTTGATCAGACCCGGGGTGGTGATCAGGTCGGTGATGCCCTGGACACCGGAGAGGAGCACCTGGTCGGCGGTGCGGAACGCGTCCATCATGCTGATGTTGCGGTCCCCGAGCGCCAGCAGCCGGTCGTTCGGGATGACGATCAACGTGTCGCACTGGTTGCGCAGCTCGTCGATGCCCGCCTCGGCCTGCACCTGCCGCCGCTTGCCCTCGAAGGAGAACGGACGGGTCACCACGCCGATGGTCAGCGCGCCCAACTTACGGGCGATGTTTGCCACCACGGGCGCGCCGCCGGTGCCGGTGCCGCCACCCTCGCCGCAGGTCACGAAGACCATGTCGGCGCCCTTGAGCACCTCCTCGATCTCGTCGCGGTGGTCCTCGGCGGCGTTCTTGCCGACGTCCGGGTTGGCGCCCGCGCCCAACCCCCGGGTCAGTTCACGGCCGACATCGAGCTTGACGTCGGCGTCGCTCATCAGCAGCGCCTGCGCGTCAGTGTTGATCGCGATGAACTCGACGCCCTTGAGCCCAACCTCGATCATCCGGTTGACGGCGTTGACGCCGCCGCCCCCGATGCCGACGACCTTGATGACCGCCAGGTAGTTGTGCGGAGGTGTCATCTCCGGTCCTTCCCTTCGAGATTGGCTACTCCCCGACCGGTTACGGCGCGGCCAGACCCATGGTCGACGCGACTGTCACCAGCGAGGTCGAGGGGGGTAAACCCTCACCCTCTACTAGAGGGTTACAGTTATGTCAACCACTGATCCTCTTTCGGGCAACGTAGGCGCAGCCGAGCGATGAGCCAAGGACCTTACCGGCGTGTCGCCGGAGGGAGCGCCAAGCGTCACAACCTGATCAACGGCTCACCGGAAGGTGACCACGTCCGGCGCGCTGACGTCGATGCGGGTGGCGTCCTGATCGAGCAGGGCGGTGGCGACGCGGGCCTTGTCCGTACCCCGGGTCGCATCTCCCCAGAAAACCGTCAGATCGCCCCGCAGCCGTACGCTGATCCGGGCCAGCCCCTCGACGGTGATCTCGACCAGTTGCTCGCGCAACTCGGGGGTGAGCGCGCCGAGCACCTCGAGACCGGCGTCCGTCGCCGGATCGTCCGGGCCCGGCTCGGCCAGCCGGATCATCGGAAGACCCGCCGGGCGCTCCGACACCGTGCGGAACGCCACCCCGGCGGCGTCGACCACCACGAACTGCTCCCCGCGTGGCACCACCGCCACCGGAGTACGTTCGGTGAGCCGCACGACCAGCGCGTCCGGCCAGTCGCGGTGCACCGTCACCCGCTCCACCGGCGGCAGGGTGCCGATCCGATCGGCCAGCTCGGCCAGATCCACCCGGGCCAGCGGGGCACCGTCGAGCACCCCGGCGGCGTTGCGTACCTGCACGGCGCTCACCAGCTCGGCACCCTCCACCCGCACCTCGCGTACGCCGAACAAACCGGTGCCCAGCAGCACCCACGCCACCAGGGCGGCCACGGCGAGCACACCGCCGACCACCGCCCACGGCAGCGCCGCCCGCATCCGGCGACGCCGGGCCCGCGCCATGAACCGTCGGGTGGAGGCGGGCACCGCGTCCCGGCCGGCGCGCACCAACTGCCACTGGCGGGCCGGACGCCACCCGCCGCCGCCGTCGACGCCGGTACCGCGCCCGCGAGCCGGACCGGGACTCATTCCGCCACAGGCGCCGCACCGTTGCGCGCAGCGGTGTCGGGAACGGTCCCGCCGATGCTCGTCGATCCGCCGGCCGACCCACCGGCCACCGTGCCGGCCGCCTGCTGCGGATCGGCGGTACGCGCCGCCAACGCGGCAAGCAGCTCGTCACCCATCAGCGAGATCGGCGGGGCACCCATGGTCACCACGACGTCGCCGGGGCGGGCCCGACGGGCCACCTCCGCCGGCGCGGCGTCCCAGGAGTCGACGAAGACCTTCCGCTCCGCCGGCAACGCCACCGCCTCGATCAGCGCCGCCGACCCCTCCCCCGGGCCGCGCTGCTCACCCGGGCCGAAGACCTCCAGCAACACCAGTTCGTCGGCGATCGCCAACGCCTCGGCGATCTCCGACTGCAGGTCGCGGGTCCGGTAGAGCCGGTAGGGCTGGAAGACGACGAGCAGCCGACCCTCGCCGGCCACCTCGCGCAGCGTCTGCAGCGCCAGGGTCATCGAGGTCGGATGGTAGGCGTACTCGTCGTAGACGAGGACACCGTCGGCGACGCCCTTGCGCTCGAACCGCCGACGCACGCCGGGGAACGCCGCCAGCGCCGCCTCCGCCGCCTCCAGCGGCAACTCCAGCAGGTACGCGGCCAGCACCGCCGAGGCGCTGTTGAGGGCCATGTGCCGGCCGGGCACCGGCATCCGGAACTCACCGAGCGAGCGGCCGTCGATGTGGGCCAGGTAGCGCACACCCCGCGCCGAGGAGGCCATCTCACTGAGCCGCAGGTCGGCGTCGGCGGACTCGCCGTAGGTGTAGACCCGCCGCCCCTCCGCCCGCAGCGTGGCGGCCAGCCGCCGCCCGCCCGCGTCGTCGGCGCAGGTGATGATGAAGCCGTCCGGATCGGTGAGCCGGGCGAACTCGGCGAAGGTGGCCTCCAGATTGGCCAGGTCGCCGTAGGTGTTCAGGTGATCCGCCTCGATGTTCGTCACGATCGAGACGAACGGCCGGTAGATGAGGAAGGACCTGTCGCTCTCGTCCGCCTCGACCACGAAGTACTCACCGGTGCCGTGATGCGCACCCGAGCCCACCTCGGAGATCTCGCCACCGATCACGAAGGACGGATCGGCACCCGCCTGCTGGAACACCATGGTGACCATGGACGTGGTGCTGGTCTTGCCGTGCGTGCCGGCGACCGCCACCGTACGCCGGCCGGTCATCGCGGCGGCCAGGGCCTCCGAGCGGTGCAGGACCCGCAGGCCACGCCGACGCGCCTCGACCATCTCCAGGTGATCGGCCGGGATGGCCGAGGAGTAGACCACCGTGTCGACACCGTCGAGATTGGCCGGCTCGTGCGTCATGTGGATGGTCCCGCCGAGCGCCCGCAGCCCGGCCAGCGACGGCCACTCGCGCAGTTCACTGCCGGAGACCGGCAGCCCCCGGGTGAGGAACAACCGGGCCAGGCCGCTCATGCCGACCCCACCCACCCCGATCAGGTGGATGTGGCCCAGATCCTCCGCCGTCAACGTACCCGCCGGACTGAACGTCTTCATTGGGACACCGCCTCGTAGACGAAGTTGAGCAGGGCCTCGTCGCCATCGCGGCGGCCGTAGGCCGCGGCGGCGGTGCCCATCGCGTGCAGCCGCTGCGGGTCGCGGATCAGCGGGATCACCGTACGCTCCAGCCAGTCCGGGGTGAGCTCGCTGTCGTCGACCAGCAGGCCGCCACCGGCCTCGACCACCGGCAGCGCGTTGCGCTTCTGCTCCTGGTTGCTGTGCGGGTACGGCACGTAGATGGTGGGCAGGCCGATGGCCGCCACCTCCGCGCAGGTCATCGCACCGCCCCGGCCGAGCATCAGGTCGGCGGCGGCGTACCCGGCGTCCATGTCGGACAGGTACGGCAGGGTCACGTACGGCACCGGCAGGTCGGTCGGAATCGGCACCGGCTCGTTGCGGGCTCCCATCACGTGCAACACCTGGATGCCGTTGCGGGCCAACTCCTTTGCCGCACCGGCCACCGCGAGGTTGATCGACCGCGCGCCCTGCGAGCCGCCCGCGACGAAGAGCACCGGCAGATCCGGGCGGAGCCCGAAGTGGGCGCGGGCCGCGCCACGCATGGCCACCCGGTCCAGCCCGGCGATGTTGCGCCGCAGCGGCACACCGACCACCCGCGCCTCCCGCAACGACTCGGCCTGGGCGGGCTGGTGGGGGAAGCCCACCGCCACGTTCTTGGTGAACTTCATGCCCAGCCGGTTGGCCACCCCCGGCGGCACGTTCACCTCGTGGATCACGATCGGCAGCTCCCGCCGCCAGGCAGCCAGGTACGCCGGCACGGAGACGTACCCGCCGAAGCCGACGACCACCTCGGCGCGTACCTCGTCGATGACCTTGCCCGCGGCGCGGGCCGCGGTCCACATCCGGCCCGGGGTACGGACCAGGTTCATGTTGATCGACCGAGGGAGCTGGTACGCCGGGATGTTGCGCAGGTCGTAGCCGGCGGGCGGGATCAGCTGGTTCTCCAGGCCCTTCGGTGTGCCGAGACAGGTGATCCGGACGCCGGGGTCGTGTCGGCGTAGGCAGTCGGCGAAGGCGAGCAACGGGTAGATGTGTCCCCCGGTGCCACCGCCCGCGAGCACCACCGAACGCAGCGGACCCATCAACGTCTCCTCTCGCTCGCCACCGACCCACTGCGACCCCGGCCGTCCCGGGCGCCACGCGGTGCGGCCTGGTCGTCCGCACGCCGCTTGCGGGCCCGGGGTACGGATCCTCGGGCAGCCGGCGGCGACGCCGCACGGCGACGCCGGCCGGGAAGCGGCGGCAACGGAGCCCACACTAGTCGGACCCATCGGGCGGGCGGGCGGGCATGCAGGGCTCGGGCCGCATCGGGTTCCGCACGGGCGAAGGACGCCAGCATGCCGACCGCCGCGAGGGTCACGACAAGCGCGCTGCCGCCGACCGAGATGAACGGCAGCGGTACGCCGGTCAATGGCAGCAGGCCGATCACGCCGCCGATGTTGATGAAGGCCTGCCCGATCAGCCAGGCGGTGACGCCCGCTGCCGCCAGCCGCCGGAACGGATCGTCGACCCGTCGGGCGATCCGCAGGCCGGTGTAGGCCAGCACGGCGAACAAGGTGACCACCACGGCGCAGCCGACCACGCCGAGTTCCTCGGCGATCACCGCGAAGATGAAGTCGTTCTCGGCCGCCGGCAGCCAGTCCCACTTGCTGCGCCCCTGCCCCAGCCCGGTGCCGAACCAGCCGCCGTTGGCGATGGCGTACCGGGCCTGCACCATCTGGTAGCAGAGTTGCTCCCGGCACTGCTCCAGCGGCGGAGGGCTGACGAACATGGTCAGTCGTTGCAGTCGGTAGTTCTCCTCACCCCGGACCCCGGAACCAGCGCCGAGGGAGGCCACCGCCACCAGCAGGCCGATGCCGGCCAGGCCGATCGCGCTGAGCGTGGCGAAGACCCGCAGTCGCACCCCGGCCGCCCAGAGCAGGCCGATGACCAGCGCCATCAGACAGAGCATGCTGCCCAGGTCGTTGTAGCCGACCAGGACGAACATCAGGCCCACCACCGGGAACAGCGGGGTGGCCAACTCCCGCCACCAGCCCAGCGCCGCGCCCTTGCGGGCCAGCACGTACGCCCCCCACAGCACCAGCGCGAACTTCGCCAACTCCGAGGGCTGCAGCCCGAGGCCACCGACGTACAGCCCGAGCAGCTCGGCCTCCAGCGGCCCGATCCTCGCCTCAGCGCCGGTCAACCGCCCGTACGCCACAAGCAGGTTCAACAGCAACAGCAGCCCCACCGCGATGGCCAGCACCGGCCGCCCCAACGCCCGGTAGGTGCGTGCCGGCAGGCGCTGGCAGACCCAGAACGCCACGATGCCGATCACCGCGAAGATCGCCTGCTTGACCAGCGAGGCCGAGGCGTTGCCGCCCGCCGCGTAGTCGCGCACGCTGGTGGCCGAGAAGACCATGGTCAGGCCGATCAGCAGCAGCAGCCCCGTGCTGGCCAGCAGCAGATGGTACGAGGCCAGCGGCCGGGCCAGCAGGCCCTGCAACGCGGCCAGGCCGCCCAAGGCGTCCAGTCCACGCCACGGCCCACCCGGCGTCACCGGCCCCGGCGCACCCGCCCCGGCCGTACGCCCGGCACCGCTGGTGGCCGATCCCGCCGCCCGTACCGTGTCCCCGGTCCGTTCGGCCTCAGCCACCCGCCCAGCCTCCGCCGCCGCGCCCGCCTTCGCCGCACCAGCCGCCGCACCCGCACCAGGCGCCACACCACCGGTCCGCCGCCGCCGACCGTCGTCCGCCCCGCCGCTGTCTCCCCGCGCCTCCCCCACAGCGCCATCATCGCCGCTGCCACCACCTGACACCCCCGGTATCCCCCACTCGGCGTGTCGCACCCCGCCCCCACCCACCCCTCCCCCAGCATTGATCAAGAGGTTTGCGTCAGGAATCCACTGCCCGACGACGCAAACCTCTTGATCAACAGCGAGACAAGGGGGTCAGCCCATGTTGGCCAGGAAGTCGCTGTAGAAGAGGCCCAGGGCGATGGCCACGCCGATGCCGGCGATGATCCAGAAGCGGACCACGATGTTGACCTCGCTCCAGCCGGCCAGTTCGAAGTGGTGCTGGAGGGGGGACATGCGGAAGACGCGCTTGCCGGTGGTCTTGAAGGAGATGATCTGGATGACCACCGACATGGTGATGATCACGAACAGGCCGCCGATGATCGGCAGCAGCAGGATGGTCCGGGTGGACATGGCCATGCCGGCGATGAGGCCGCCCAGGCCGAGCGCGCCGGTGTCGCCCATGAAGATCCGGGCCGGCGAGGTGTTCCACCACAGGAAGCCCACACAGGCGCCGGCCGCCGCCCCGGCGATCAACGCGATCTCCAGCGGATCCCGGACGGTGTAGCAGTAGTTGTTCGGGTTGGCGGTGTACGCCGGGTCGGCACACCAGTGCCGGTACTGCCAGAACGCGATCACCGCGTACGCGCCGAGCACCATCACCGACGCACCGGTGGCCAGGCCGTCGAGGCCGTCGGTGAGGTTCACCCCGTTGGTCGCCGCCATCACCACGAAGATGAAGATGATCACCGCACCGATCTTGGTGACGTCCAGCGCCGGAATGTCCCGGATGAAGCTCAGCGTGGTGCTGCCGACCGTCTCGGTGTTGGTCTCCGCGCCGGTGGCGTCGGTCATCGTGGACGGGAACCAGAGCGCCACCACGCCGAACACCGCGCCGACCAGGATCTGCCCGAGCAGCTTGCCCCGGGCGCTCAGGCCACCGCTGTGCCGCTTGCGCACCTTGAGGAAGTCGTCGATGAAGCCGACCGCACCGGCGAAGACCATCAGCCCCAGCAGCACCAGCGCGGTGATGGTCGGCTCGACCTGGGCGATCTGCGCGTCCGGCAGGGTGGTCAGGGCCAGGTGACCGGCGACGTACGCGATCACGGTGGCGAGGATGAACACCACGCCGCCCATCGTCGGCGTGCCCTTCTTGCCCTGGTGCATCTGCGGGCCCTCGGCCCGGATGGGCTGACCCGCCTTGAGCCGGGTGAACACCTTGATCGCGATCGGGGTGCAGAACAGCGAGACCAGGAAGGCCACCCCGATGGCCACGATGACGGCCCTCACGCGGCGCCACCTCCGGCCGCCGGATCAGCCGGGCCGGTGACGACGGCGTCGGCACGCAACGCGTCGGCCACCTCCCAGGTCCGGTACCGGGACCCCTTCACCAGGACCACGTCCCCCGGCCGTAGCTCGCTGCGCAGCACCTGAACGGCCGCCGCCTGATCGGTGAGCAGCACCGATTCTCCTCCCCAGTCACCTACCGATGTCGCCCCGTGGTGGATCGGCACCGCCGCCTCGCCAACCACGAGCAGCCGGTCGACGCCCAACTCGGCCGCGAGCCGGCCCACCTCGGTATGTCCCTGCGCCTCGAACTCGCCCAACTCGGCCATGTAGCCGAGCACCGCGAAGGTGCGCCGTCCCGCTCCGACCCCGGCCAGCGCCCGCAACGCCACCGACATCGACGCCGGGTTGGCGTTGTACGAGTCGTCGATCACCGTCACGCCGTCGGTGCGCTCGAAGACGTCCATCCGGCGGGTCGAGACCAGCCCGAGTTCGCCCAGCGCGACGGCGATCTCGACCAGCGGCATGCCGAGTTCCCGCGCCACCGCCGCGGCGGCGAGAGTGTTCCAGACCTGATGCCGCCCGGTCAGCGCGAGCCGCACCGTCGCGCTGCCCTCCGGCGTCACCAGGGTGTACGCGGGCCGCCCCCGCTCGTCCAGCGTCACGTCCACCGCCCGCACGTCGGCGTGCGCCGCCTCGCCGTAGCGGACGACCCGGGCGGCCGTACGGCCGGCCATCGCGTCGACCAGTGGATCGTCGGCGTTGAGCACCGCCAGGCCGTCGGCCGGCAGCGCCTCGACCAGCTCGCCCTTGGCCAGCGCGATGTTCTCCTGCGACCCGAACTCGCCGATGTGCGAGACCCCGACGTTGAGCACCACGGAGATGCGCGGTGGCGCCACCTCGCACAGGTACCGCACGTGCCCGATGCCCCGGGCCCCCTTCTCCAGCACCAGGTAGCGCGTCGAGGGCCCCGCCTGCAACGCCGTGTACGGGTGACCCAGCTCGTTGTTGAACGACCCGGGCGGCGCCACCGTCTCCCCCAGCCGCGCGGTCAGCTGGGCGATCAGGTCCTTGGTGGTGGTCTTGCCGGACGAACCGGTCAGCCCGATCACGGTCAGCTGCGGCAGCCGGTCCACCACGGCACGCGCCAGCCGGGCCATCGCGGTCAACGCGTCGGCGACGACGACCATCGGCACCCCGGGCACCTCGCGGGTGCCCAGCACCGCCACCGCGCCGGCCTGCACCGCTGCGGCGGCGTAGTCGTGCCCGTCCACCTTCTCCCCGTCGAAGGCGACGAAGAGCCCGCCGGAGGTGACCTTGCGCGAGTCGAACTCCACGCTGCCGGTGACCTGTGCGGTCGGGTCGGCGGCCACCAGCCGCCCGTCGACGGCCGACGCGATCTCGGCCAGACTCAATGCGATCATCGCTGGCCTCCCAGGCTGCCGAAGCGGGCCCGCAGCGCGTCGGCCAGTTCGGTCACGTCGTCGAACGGAAACACCTCACCGGCGATCTCCTGACCACGTTCGTGGCCCTTGCCGAGCACCGCCACCACATCGCCGGGCTCGGCCCGGCGGACCGCCTCGTCGATGGCCGCGCGCCGCCCGGCCACCTCGACGATCCGGGTCCGCGTCCCGGCGTCGTACGCCCCGGCGAGCACCTCGGCGCGGATCGCCGCCGGGTCCTCGGTGCGCGGGTTGTCGTCGGTCACCAGCACCACGTCGGCTCCCTTTGCGGCGGCCGCGCCCATCGCCGGCCGCTTGCCCCGGTCCCGGTCACCGCCCGCGCCGATCACGCAGATCAGCCGGCCGCTGCTCAGTTCCCGCAGGGCGGCCAGCACGGCCACCACCGCGTCGGTCTTGTGCGCGTAGTCGACGACGCCGCGTACCCCGCCGGCCACACCCACCGACTCCAGCCGCCCCGGTACGCCGCCGCAGGCGGCCACCCCCCGCGCCGCGGTGGCAACATCCACCCCGGCGGCGACCAGCACGGCGACGGCCAGCAGGGCGTTCGCCACGTTGTGCCGCCCGGGCAGCGCCACCCCGGCGTCGAGGACCAGCCCGTCGGGGCCGTGCAGGGTGAACCGCTGGGCGTACCCCTCGCCGTCGACGTTCTCCGCCCACCAGGTGGCGGAGGGGTCACCGGCGGCCGAGTAGCTGATCGTGGCGGGCTTGAACAGGGCCTTCAGCGCCGGGTCGTCATGGTTGAGCACCTCGTGGGCGCAGCGGCCGTCGAACAGTCGGGCCTTGGCCGCGAAGTAGTCGTCGGCGTCGGCGTGGAAGTCGAGGTGGTCGGAGCCGAAGTTGGTCCAGCCGCCCACGTCGAAGCGCACCCCGCCGACCCGCCCCATCGCCAGGGCGTGGCTGGACACCTCCATGACCACCGCGCTGACGCCGCGTTCGAGCGCGGCGGCGAGCATCGCGTGCAGGTCGGTGGCCTCCGGCGTGGTCCGTACGCTGTCCAGCACCAGGTCGCCGAGGCGGGTCTCCACGGTGCCGATCAGGCCGGTGGTGTGACCGGCCGCCCGCAACCCCGACTCGACGAGGTACGCGGTGGAGGTCTTGCCGGCGGTGCCGGTCACCCCGATCACTGTCAACTTCTCGGTCGGGTCGCCGTAGACGGCCGACGCGAGCGTGCCGAGCACCGCGCGCGGGTCGGCCACCACCAGGGTCGGCAGTCCGTGCCCGGCGGCCAGTTCGGCACCGGCCGCATCGGTGAGCACGGCGACCGCGCCGGCCGCCGCCGCGTCGGCGACGAACTCCGCGCCGTGGCGTCGGGCACCGGGCAGGGCCGCGTACAGATCGCCGGGGTGGACCTCACCGCTGGCGTGGGTCACCCCGGTCACCATCGCATCGACGGTGGTGGGGGGCGCCACGGCGAGCCGGGCGGCTAGGTCACCGAGCCGGATTCCGGTCACGGTACGGGGACGAGGATTGCCGCGCACGGCGTCAGACCCTACCCGGTCGCCCGCTGATGGCCGCACGGCGCGCCTGAATCTCCGCCACAGGGGGTCGAACCGCAGGTCGTGGCCGACTGGCGAACCGAAGGCGGAATCGACCCGCCGGCCGGACGTGCCGGCGGGTCGACCGTGGCGCACTCCGGCCTACGGGAAGACGGTGAACTTCGGTGGCGCCTCACTCGACGGCGGCACCTTGAAGTGCCGCAGGGTGAAGGTCATCATGTCCCGGAACGCCGGAGCTGCGACCTTTCCACCACCACCGCTCGGGCTGTGCACGAATACCGCGATCACGTACCGCGGGTTCTCCGCCGGTGCCATCCCGATGAACGAGGCCACGTCGCCGGGCTGCTTCTTGCCGTCGACCAGCCGCCAGCCGGTGCCGGTCTTGCCGGCCACCCGGTAGCCGGGGACCGCGGCGGCCAGCCCGGTGGCGTTCTCCACGGTGGTGACCGCCTCCATGATCGTCCGCAACGCCTTGGCGTTGTCCGGGCTGAGCACCGGACGGGTCGCCGGCGGCTCGGCCGGGGTCCGGTTGCCCTGCGGGTCGATCGTCTCCTTGACCAGGTGCGGCTGGATGTACGTGCCGTCGTTGGCGATGGCGGCGTACGCGGCGGCCATCTGCAACGGGGTGGCGTCGACGCTGTGCCCGATCGGCACCGACCCGTGCGACGAGTCGCTCCACTCCGACAACGGCAGCAGCCGGCCGCTGGCCTCCCCGGGCATGCCGACACCGGTCGGCTTGCCCAGGCCGAAGCGGCGCTGGTAGTCGATCAGGCGTTCCGGGCCGAGCTTGTCGGCGATCTGGATGGTGCCGACGTTGGAGGAGTAGGCCATCATCCCGGCCACGCTCATCCGGCGACCGTTGGCGAAGTGCGTGTCCGGGAACCAGGTGTCGCCCTTGCGGATGGCGTTGGACACCGGGAACGACGTGTCGGGGGTGATCACCCCTTCCTGGAGCGCCGCCCCGAAGGTGATCGCCTTGTGCACCGAGCCCGGATCGACCACGAAGCTGGTGGC
The DNA here is from genome assembly GCF_016863515.1 of Micromonospora gifhornensis. GTDB lineage: Bacteria > Actinomycetota > Actinomycetes > Mycobacteriales > Micromonosporaceae > Micromonospora > Micromonospora gifhornensis. The sequence goes on along the minus strand of NZ_BOPA01000003.1, from coordinate 112,788 downwards.
CGCGTCCTCCCGGTCGGTCGGGTCGCTGTGCTGCGGCCGCGCCGCGTTGTAGGTCGGCTCGCTGGCCTGCGCCAGCACCTCCCCGGTACGCACGTCCAGCACGATCGCCGCGGCGGTGCTGGCCTGCGCCGCCTTGGCCTGCTCGCTGAGGATCCGCTGCGTCATGAACTGCAGGTCCCGGTCGATGGTCAGCACCATCGAACTGCCCGGTTTGGCCGGGGTGGTGCGACTGTAGCCGCCGGGGATGGGCGCACCGAGGCCGATCTCGAAGGTCCGTTCGCCGTCCTCGCCGTGCAGCAGGTCGTCGTAGCGTGCCTCCAGCCCTTCCAACCCGGCCATGTCGATGCTGGTGAAGCCGATCAGGTTGGCGGCCAGGTCACCGCCGGGCACCTCGCGTCGCTCGTCGCGCTGGGTGTAGATGCCGGGCAGTTCGAGCTTCATGATCTCGCGGGCGCGGTCGATGTCCACCCCCCGGGCCAGGTACTCGAACCGCGAGTCGACCCCGTACCGCTTGCGGGGTCGCATCTTCTCGGTCAGTTCCGAGGCCGGGATGCCGAGCAGCGGGGAGAGCGTCCGGGCGGTGGACTCGATGTCCTTGACCCGGGTGGGGTCGGCGTAGACGTAGCGGGCCTCGACGCTGTGCGCCAGGGCCGCGCCGCCCCGGTCGTAGATCGCCCCGCGCGGCGCGGGTAGCTGCACGGTGCGCAGCCGGTCGGCCACCCCGCCGTCGGCGTACGCGGGCGTGTCCACCGCCTGGAGCACGACGAGCCGGATGCCGATCGCGACGAACATGACCATCACCAACGCGGTGCCCAGCCGCAGACGGCGCACCGGATCGGCGAGCCGGGGCGGGCGGGGCGGCTTGCGGGCGGGGCGGCGCGGGGCCGCCCCGTCCTCGCGGCGAGGATCCCGGCCGCCGACCCGCCGACGTGGCGACTCGGCCGCTTCGCCACGCGGAGTGCGGGCCGTGACGGTACGCACCACCGTGGCCCGGCCGGTGCCGCCGTCCCGACGCGTCGGACCGCCGGGCCGGCCACCGGCCCGGGTCGCCGCCGCCCGACCGCCGTCGAGCACCTGCAGCGCCGGCCGGAACGGATCCTGCGACCTACTGCTGCGCGGGGTACGCCGCTGCTCGGCCCGACCGGCCGCCGGGGTGCCGCCGCCTTCCCGGATGGTGCGGCCCCGCGGGGTGTACGCCCGGGCGTCGGAGATGCCACCGATGCCCGGTTCGCCACCGCGCTCCCCGGTGGTGCGCGGCGGTACCCCCCGATCCGATGCACCACGCGACGAACCGCGCCGGGAGCCTGTGGCGTCCCGGCGCGGTTCATCCGACCTCGATGGCACGGTCTACCCCTCCGCGCCCTGAGTGCTCGTGATCGACGCCTGCCCCCCGGCCGGCTGCGGCACCCCGATCAGCTTGCCGTCGGGCAGCCGGATCAGGGCCGGCTCCCCCGACTCGACCAGCCCCAGCTTGCGGGCCTGGGCGGCCAGGTTGCCCGGCGCCTCGGCGTCGGCGATCTGCTTGGTCAGCTGCTGCTGCTCCACGTCGAGCTTGGCCTGCTGCTCCTGCAACTCCAGCAACCGGAAGGCGTTCTCGTTGATCTTCGTGTTGACCGCCAGGATGCCCAGCACCCCACCGACGACCAGCATCACCACCAGCGCCGCGAACGGCGCCCGAGGCACCCGCACCGGCGGCGGCGGAGCGACCCGCAGTCGCGGTGCCGCCTCCCGCTGCGGCTCGCTGACACCGGCCCGCTCGACCGGCCGCAGCGCGGCGCTGCCCTCGGTGCGGAACTCGCGCGCCCCCCGGGCGCGAGTCTGCTCCAGCGGGCTCATCCGCTCCGTACGCCGGGTGGTGTCCCCGGCCCCCCGGGCCCGCTCCGCCGCGATCCGGCCCCCCGACCGCGGTACGCGCTGCCCGGCGCCGGCGATGTTCCGGCGCTTGTCCACGCTCATGTTCCCTCCCCCTCTTCGTCCGTCGTCTCCCCCGGCCGTGGACCCGATTCGGATCCGGTGGCCGATCCCGTCCCCGGTTGGTGCATCGCCTTGACCCGGCGGCGGTACCGTTCGCGGTCGGTACGCCCCTGCTGCCGGGCCTGCGGGTCGATCCGTTCCGCCGCCCGCAGCCGCACCGAGGCGGCGCGCGGGTTGGCGGCGACCTCCGCCTCCCCGGGCAGCTCCGCGCCCCGGCTGAGCAGCCGGAACGTCGGCTCCGACCCGGGCAGTTCGACCGGGAGGTCGACCGGGCCGGTGCTGCGGACCCGGTCGACGAGCGCATGTTTGGTGAGCCGGTCCTCCAGCGAGTGGTAGGACAGGACCACCAGGCGACCGCCGACGGAAAGTCGGTCCAGGGCGGCCGGCAGTGCCGTCTCCAGCACTGCCAGTTCCCTGTTTACCTCGATCCTCAAAGCCTGAAACGTTCTCTTTGCCGGGTGTCCACCCGTTCGTCGGGCTGGCGCCGGAATCGACTCCCGGACCAACTCGGCCAGTCGCGCCGACGAGGTGATCCGGGCGCGTTCCCGTTCCCGGATGATCGCCGAGGCGATCCGGCCGGCGAACTTCTCCTCGCCGTACACCCGCAGCACCCGGGCCAGCTCCGGATGGGTGTACGTGTTGACCACCTCTTCGGCGGTCACCCCCCGGGTCTGGTCCATCCGCATGTCCAGCGGCGCGTCCTGCGCGTACGCGAACCCGCGGTCGGGCGCGTCGAGTTGCAGCGAGGAGACGCCGAGGTCGAACAGGATCCCGTCGACTGTCGGATAGCCCAGCCGGTCGAGCACCTCGGGCAGCTCGTCGTAGACGGCGTGCTCCAGGTGGATCCGGTCGGCGAAGCGGGCCAACCGCACCCGAGCGTGCTCGAGCGCCTCGGTGTCCCGGTCCAGGCCCACCAGGATCGTCTCCGGATGCGCCTGCAGGACCGCCTCGGCATGGCCGGCCAGGCCCAGTGTCGCGTCGACATGCACGGTGCGCCCGCTGCGACCCAGTGCGGGGGCCAGCAGCTCGAGACACCGCTCAAGCAGCACCGGCACGTGCGTGCCGCGTAGCTCCCCCATGTCGACCCCCACTGGCTTGACCTTGTTTTCTTCTGCGTCCTGCTCGTCGGACGACGCCGTGCCGTCGTACCGCCAGATCCCCATCCGCTCCCCGCCCGCCCGTCGGGCCACAGCCCTCCGTGTCGGATCGTGCGCCTGGCACCGGGGAAGGGATGCCAGGAACTCGAAAGCGGCTGGAGATCTCGCAGTACGTCGGGCGTCGTCACGCCCTACAGACCGCCGGGCAGCACCCCTTCCTCGATGTCGGCGAAGTCGTCTTCGCTCTCGGCGAGGTAGGTCTCCCAGGCGACCTTGTCCCAGATCTCCACCCGGGTGCTCGCGCCGATGACCACCAGGTCCCGGTCGAGCCCCGCGTAGCTGCGCAGGTGTGCCGGGATCGTCACCCGGCCCTGCTTGTCGGGCACTTCGTCGTGTGCGCTGGCGAAGAAGACACGGCTGTAGGCCCGGGCCGCCTTGTGTGTCATCGGCTGCTCACGCAACTGATCCGCGATGCGCTGGAACTCAGGCGTCGGGAAGACGTAGAGGCAGCGCTCCTGCCCTTTGGTGATCACGACACCCCCCGCCAGCTCATCCCGGAACTTCGCCGGAAGGATCAACCGGCCCTTGTCGTCCAGGCGCGGAGTGTGGGTGCCGAGAAACACGGCCCAACCCCCTCGCCCTTGTAGCGGCGTTCGCGCGCCGCTGACCCCCCGGGCCGGTGGGCCCTCCCGGCCTCACCAATGCGCCCCACTCTACTCCACTTCCCTCCACCCGCAACCAGATTGGACCGCGTGGCGCGCCACGTTGGACCACAAAAGCGCACGTCAGTCGGGGTGGGGCGGAGTGGAGGGCGCAGCGGGCCCCGCGGCCTGGTCCGCTATCCGACATAGATCCACTCCGGCCGGCCAGCCGCCACCGACCGCATCGCCGACAAAGCCCACCCGAACGGATCGGCAATCTGAGCCCCGCCATGGTCCGGTAACCTCGCTCGCGTGACGGACGCAAAGATGCCCCTTCGGGCAAAGGTGGCCAGTTCCGTGTCACGGACCGCCGCGGCGCTGTCGCGGGCTGCGGGCCGTGGCGACGGTTCGGTGATCGGCGGCTGGATCGGCTTGAAGATCGACCCGGACCTGTTGGCTCATCTCTCCGCCGGTCGGGCCATCGCGCTGATCTCCGGCACCAACGGCAAGACAACCACCACCCGACTGGCCGCCGCGGCCGTCGGCGTGCTCGGTCGGGTCGCCACCAACTCGTTCGGCGCCAACATGCCCACCGGCCACACCTCGGCGCTGGCGAAGGCGGGCAGCACCCCGTACGCCGTGCTGGAGGTCGACGAGCACTACCTCGCGCAGGTGATCGAGGCGACCGAGCCGCACGTGGTGGCGCTGCTCAACCTCTCCCGCGACCAGCTGGACCGCGCCAAGGAGGTCGCCATGATGGCGCAGCTCTGGCGCGCGGCGCTGGTCCGGCATCCCGACATCCGCATCATCGCCAACGCCGACGACCCGATGGTGGTCTGGGCGGCCACCCCGCCGGCCACCCACGACCAGCGGATCACGCCGCCGCACGTCACCTGGTTCTCCGCCGGGCAGCGCTGGCACGACGACTCCTGGGTCTGCCCCGAGTGCGGGTCCACCATCCAGCGCTCCGGCGAGCAGTGGTGGTGCACCGGCTGCCCGCTGCGCCGGCCGCAACCGCAGTGGACCGTCGACGAGCAGGGCGTCCTCGACCCGACCGGCGCCTGGTACAAGGTCAAGCTCCAGCTTCCCGGCAAGGTCAACATCGGCAACGCGGCCACCGCGCTGGCCGTCGCCGCCGAGTTCGGCGTACGTCCGTTCGACGCCGTTCCCCGCCTGGCCGACGTCACCTCGGTCGCCGGACGGTACGCCCAGGTCGTCCGGGACGGGCGTACGGTCCGCCTGCTGCTGGCCAAGAACCCGGCCAGTTGGCTGGAGGCGTTCGACATGGCGGAGCTGGCGCCGACACTGCTGTCCATCAACGCGCGGGATCCCGACGGGTTGGACACCTCATGGTTGTTCGACGTCGACTTCGCCCCGCTGCGCGGACGCCAGGTGCTGATCACCGGCGACCGGGCGTACGACCTTGCGGTCCGCCTCGACGTCAACGACGTGCCGTTCCAGCACGTACGCACGTTCGACGACGCCGTGCGGGCGGTGCCGCCGGGGCGGCTGGAGGTCATCGCGAACTACACCGCGTTCCAGGACATCCGAGCGGAGTTGGACCGTGTCAACTGAGACCCTGCGCATCGTCTGGATCTACCCCGACCTGCTGTCCACCTACGGCGACCGGGGCAACGCGCTGATCCTGGCCCGGCGGGCGCGCCAACGCGGGTTCCCGGTCGAGGTGCATGAGGTCCGCTCCGACCAGCCGCTGCCGACCACCGCCGACATCTACCTCATCGGTGGCGGCGAGGACGGGCCGCAGGCGCTCGGCGCGCAGCGGCTGCTCGCCGACGGTGGCCTGCACCGGGCCGTGGCCCAGGGGTCGGTGGTGTTCGGGGTCTGCGCCGGCTACCAACTGCTCGGCACCTCGTTCTTCGCCAAGGGCACCCAGTACCGCGGCCTGGAACTACTCGACATCAGCTCGGACCGGGGCGACAGCCGTGCGGTCGGCGAACTGGCCGGGGACATCGACGCCCGGCTGGGTCTGCCGCCGCTTACCGGCTTCGAGAACCACGGCGGTCGTACCCGGCTCGGCCCCGGTGTGTCCCCGCTGGCCCGGGTCACCGCCGGGGTCGGCAACGACGGCGCCACCGAGGGGGCCTGGCGGGGCAAGCTGCTCGGCACGTACTCCCACGGGCCCGCGCTGGCCCGCAACCCGGCCCTGGCCGACCTGCTGCTGCGCTGGGCCACCGGCGCCCAGCAGTTGCCGCCGCTTGACGACACCTGGGCCGACCGGCTGCGCGCCGAGCGTCGAACCGCGGTGGCAGCTGCCGCCCGGCCATGATCCCGGCCGTCCGGCGGCTGCTCGGCCGCCGGTCACCAGATCCCGGCGGTGCTCCGTCCGGCGGCACCGCTCCGTCGCGGGGTGCGTCGTCCGGCGGTGCGCAGCGACGGGTGTTGCGCGTCGTCGCGACGTCGTCGGCGCTGCGGTTCGGCATGCTGTTGTTCCTGCTCGCCGGATTCGGGTTGATGCTGCTGCTCACGCCGCTGCCCGACCCGGCGACGCTGCCGCACCTGGCCGACCGGCTGGGCGGGTTCGCCCCGGTCGCGGCGGTCCTCGGCGGTGCGCTGCTGCTGGTCGCGCTGGTCCCGCGTACCTTCATCACGCTCGCCGCCGGCGCGATCTTCGGAATGCTGCCCGGCGCCCTGTACGCGTTGGGTGCCGCACTGCTGGCGGCAGCGGTCGGCTTCGCCGTCGGCCGGCTGCTCGGCCGGGACTTCGTCGCCGAACGGGTACGCGGCCGACTGGCCCGGCTGGACCGCTGGTTCACCCGGCAGAGCGTGTTCGGGGTGATGACCGTACGGCTGCTGCCCATCTCCGGGTTCGGCCTGGTCAGCTACGGCTACGGCACCACCGGCGCGCGGCTGCTGCCGTTCCTCACCGGCAGCGTCATCGCCTCCGCGCCGACCGCGTTCGGCTACGCGGCCCTCGGTGCCGCCGTCACCTCCCCCGGCGGGATCAACTGGTACGCCGCCGCCCCCGCCGCCCTGGGCTTCATCGCCAGCGCAATCCTGCTCACCCGCTGGTGGCGCGCCGAACGCCGAACCCGCGCCGCCCACCGCCCCTGACCACCCACCCTGGAAGCGTGCAGTTTCGGAGAAGATGCTGCCTCCGGAGGCCCTGAAGCGACACTTTCCCTGAAACTGCCGCCCGGAGGGCCGGAGGGGTGGTTACGGGGGTCGGTGATCCCGGCCAACGACCGCGAGCGGGGCGCCGCTGCCGGCCGACGGATGAACTCGGCGATGAGCCGGCGGGTGACGCCCGGGGCGATCAGCGCGTCCCCGGCGGCGACCACCCGGATCGCGGCGAGGATGTCCTCCAGCGCCATGTCCTTGACCAGAAAGCCGCTCGCCCCGGCGCGTAACGCGCTGTGCACGTGTTCGTCGTCGTCGAAGGTGGTGAGACCAGCACCCGGGTGGGACCACCCGCAGCGATGATCTGGCGGGTCGCCTGGATGCCGTCCGTACCCGGCATCCACAGGTCCATCAACACCACGGGGCTCGCCGCCGAAGGCCGTACCGTCTTCGTCTCCAGCCACCTGATGGGCGAGATGGAGCATTGTGTCGACCGACTCGTGGTGATCGGCCGGGGCCGGTTGATCGCCGAGGAGTCCCTGGCCGAGTTCGCCGCCCACGCCGGCCGGTCGGAGGTGGTCGTGCGTACACCCGATCCGGCATCGCTGGTGACGGCGCTGGCCACCGAGGGTGCGACCACACGGTGCGATCCGGACGGGACGCTGACGGTGACCGGAGTGACCGGAGAGCGGATCGGCGAGCTGGCTCTGGGCCTGCGGATCCCGCTGCACGGGCTGACCACCCGCACCGCATCGCTGGAGAAGGCTTTCATGGCGCTCACCGCCGCCGACGTCGAGTACGCCGCCGGGGAGGACCGATGACCACCGTGACCCCGTCCGCCACCGGGCGCACACGGATCCGGCAGCCGGCACGCTACCGGGATCTGCTCGCCGCCGAATGCCCTGGCGGCGCTGACCCGGCACACCGCGCCCGCGATCGTCGCCGCCGCGACCGTGCTGCTCCTGCTGCCCACCGCCGTCGACGCCGACGAACGCTGGAGCGCGCTGATCCGGCACGCCATGCCGGTGCCGGCCTGGCAACGGTTGATGGAGCCGACCGGTCCCCTGCCGTGGATCAACGACCCCTACCCGGCCACCGTCGCCTGGTCCTGGACGACGTACGCCGTCTGGGCAGCGGTGGCCGCCATGGTCACCGTACTCGCGCTGCACCGCCGCGAGCCGTAACGCCGGCGCGCCTGTTCGCTCGGTGTGTGGTTAAGAAGGGGCCCTTCCTCTACACGAGGCGTTAGGAAGGGCCCCTTCCTTTCACAGCACCACGGAGACCATGCGGCCGGGGATGACGATGACCTTGCGGGGGTCCTTGCCGGCCAGCACGGCGGCCACCGCCTCCAGCGCCTGCTCCCGCACCGCTTCCTCGGTCGCGTCGGCGGGGACCTCGATGCGGCCGCGGACCTTGCCGTTGATCTGCACCGGGTAGGTGACCGACTCGGCGACCAGCAGGGCCGGGTCGGCGACCGGGAAGTCCGCGTAGGTCAGCGAGGTGTCGTGCCCCAGTCGCCGCCACAGTTCCTCGGCGATGTGCGGGGCGACCGGGGCCAGCATCAGCACCAGCGGCTCGGCCACCTCGCGCGGGGTGGCCGGCAACCGGGTCACCCCGTTGGTCAGCTCGATCAGTTTGGCGATCGCGGTGTTGAACCGGATCGCCTCCATGTCGCCCCGGACGCCGTCGATCACCTTGTGCAGCAGTCGCCTCGTCGCCTCGTCGGCCGGGGTGTCGACCACCCGGGACGCGCCGGTCTGCTCGTCGACGATGGCCCGCCACACCCGCTGCAGGAACCGGTACGAGCCGATGACCGCCCGGGTCTCCCACGGGCGGGACACCTCCAGCGGCCCCATCGACATCTCGTACACCCGGAAGGTGTCGGCGCCGTAGGCGGCGCACATCTCGTCCGGGGTGACCACGTTCTTCAGGGACTTGCCCATCTTGCCGTACTCGCGGTTGACCTGGACGTCGCCCAGGTAGAAGCCGCCGTCGCGTTCGGCGACCTCCTCGGCGGGCACGTACGCGCCACGGGCGTCGGTGTACGCGTACGCCTGGATGTAGCCCTGGTTGAACAGCTTGCGGAACGGCTCGAAGCTGGAGACGTGGCCCAGGTCGTACAGCACCTTGTGCCAGAACCGGGCGTACAGCAGGTGCAGCACGGCGTGCTCGGCACCGCCGACGTACAGGTCCACGCCGCCGCAGTCGCCCTCGCTGCGCGGGCCCATCCAGTAGCGCTCGTTGTCGGCGTCGACGAACCGGCCGTCGTTTGTCGGGTCCAGGTAGCGCAGCTCGTACCAGCAGGAGCCGGCCCACTGCGGCATGACATTCGTCTCGCGGGTGTACCGCTTGGGGCCGTCACCCAGGTCCAGCTCCACCTCGACCCAGTCGCGGCGGCGTGACAGCGGGGTCTCCGGGTCGCTGTCGGCATCCTCCGGGTCGAAGGTACGCGGGGAGAAGTCGTCCACCTCGGGCAGCTCGACCGGCAGCATCTCCTCGGGCAGCGCGATGGCGGTGCCGTCGGCGTCGTACACGATCGGGAACGGCTCGCCCCAGTAGCGCTGCCGGCTGAACAGCCAGTCCCGCAGCCGGTAGGTGGTCGCGCCCTGACCGTTGCCGGTCTCCTCCAGCCAGGCGATGATCCGGGCCTTGGCGTCGGCCACCCCGAGGCCGTTCAGGTGCAGGCCGCGGTCGGGCGCGGCGCTGTTGATGGCCGGGCCGTCACCGGTGTACGCCTTGCCGTCGAAGTCCTCCGGCGGCGCCACGGTACGCACGATCGGCAGCTCGAACACCTCGGCGAAGTCCCAGTCCCGCTCGTCCTGGGCGGGCACCGCCATGATCGCGCCGGTGCCGTAGCCGGCCAGCACGTAGTCGGCGATGAAGATCGGGATCTGCCCTCCGGTGACCGGGTTTGTGGCGTACGCCCCGATGAAGACGCCGGTCTTCTCCTTGGTGTCGGCCTGCCGCTCGACGTCGGTCTTGGCCGCCGCCGCCTTGCGGTACGCCTCGACGGCGGCCCGGGGGCTGGCGTGCCCGCCGGTCCACGCGTCCCGGGTCCCCTCCGGCCAGGCGCCCGGCACCAGCGCGTCGACCAGCTCGTGCTCGGGCGCCAGCACCATGTAGGTGGCCCCGAAGACGGTGTCCGGCCGGGTCGTGAACACCCGGATCGGGGCGGTCGCCGTCGGGAAGTCGATGTGGGCGCCGGTGGAGCGGCCGATCCAGTTGCGCTGCATCAGCTTGATCGGCTCGGGCCAGTCCAGCTTGTCCAGGTCGTCCAGCAGCCGGTCACCGTACGCGGTGATCCGCATCATCCACTGCTTCAGGTTGCGCTTGAAGACCGGGAAGTTGCCCCGCTCGGAGCGCCCGTCGGCGGTGACCTCCTCGTTGGCCAGCACGGTGCCCAGGCCGGGGCACCAGTTCACCGGCGCCTGCGACACGTACGCCAGACGGTGGTCGTCGATGATCGCCCGCTGCTCGGCGGCGGACAGCTCACCCCACGGACGTCCGTCCGGGGTGCGCCGGGTGCCGCCGGCGAACTCGGCGGTCAGCTCGCTGATCGGGCGGGCCCGACCGGCGTCGCGGTCGTACCAGGAGTTGAAGATCTGCAGGAAGATCCACTGGGTCCAGCGGTAGAAGTCCGTGTCGATGGTGGCCACCGACCGACGCTGGTCGTGGGCCAGGCCCAGCCGGCGCAGCTGCTCCCGGTACCGCTCGATGTTGGCCTCGGTGGTGGTCCGGGGGTGGGTGCCGGTCTGTACCGCGTACTGCTCGGCGGGCAGGCCGAAGGCGTCGAAGCCCATCGCGTGCAGCACGTTGCGCCCGGCCATCCGCTGGTAGCGGGCGAAGCAGTCGGTGCCGATGTAGCCCAGCGGGTGCCCGACGTGCAGGCCCGCGCCGGACGGGTACGGGAACATGTCCAGCACGTACAGCTTCTCCGCGCCGGAGCGCGGGTGGGCCGGGTCGGCCAGCGGGCCGGACGGGTTCGGCGCGTGGAAGGTGCCCTCGCGTTCCCAGACGTCCTGCCAGCGGCGTTCGATGTCGTCGGCCAGCGTCGCGGTGTACCGGAACGGTGGGGTGTCGCTGGTCGGGATGGCTGCCTCGCTCGCTCGTTGCCGCTCGCTCATGGCCTTCTCCTCGCATCGCTCGGCGGAGTCTGTCGGAGTGCTGGCTGGTCTCGGATCTGTCTCGGCGGCCCGCCCCGGCCCGGCGGCGGGCACGAAAAAGCCCCTCACGCAGGAGGGGCCGCCGTGCTGTCGCGCCTTCAGCGCATCAGCACGGCTGGGTAAGCAGGAAGACTCCGGCCATGTCCGGCAGTGTACCGCCAACCGGTACGAGCGCGTCGTGCACCACCCACCCGGGCCCCCATCACCCGAGAAGAACCAGCGACATGCGCTGCGTGAGTGACAAACGTTGCGTAAGCGCTCAAACAGCTGCGCAGGTCGGCGTCGGCGACAAACATGGTTAGCCTGAGAGGCCAGTGAGATTGTTGCGGCAGACGAGGCTTGCACGTCGCGAACCCAACGGCGGGGCCAGGTGCTCTTACTACAGAGCTGCCGTGATGGCGACGAGGAGGAGGCCCGTGACACAGCAGACCTGGGACGAGGTTGGCGGCCTGTTGCCGTTCGACGAGTTCCGCGCCGCGAGCGACGCCATCGTGGCCAACATCGAACAGGTAATCGAGGGCAAGACCGCCACCGTGCGGCTCGCCCTGGCCGTCCTGCTCGCCGAAGGTCACCTGCTCATCGAGGATGTGCCGGGGGTCGGCAAGACGAAGTTGGCCAAGGCCCTGGCCCGCTCGATCGACTGCTCGGTACGGCGCATCCAGTTCACCCCCGACCTGCTGCCCAGCGACGTCACCGGCGTCAGCGTCTACAACCAGGAGACCCACGACTTCGAGTTCCGGCCGGGTGCCGTCTTCGCCAACCTGGTCGTCGGCGACGAGATCAACCGGGCCTCGCCGAAGACGCAGTCCGCCCTGCTGGAGTGCATGGAGGAACGCCAGGTCACCGTCGACGGCGTGACCTACCAGCTGCAGACGCCATTCATGGTGATCGCCACCCAGAACCCGATCGAGATGGAGGGGACGTACCCCCTGCCGGAGGCGCAGCGGGACCGCTTCACCGCCCGGATCGCGATGGGCTACCCGGACCCGACCGCCGAGCTGGCCATGCTCGACGCGCACGGCGCGGTGGATCCGCTGGCGGCGCTGCGGCCGGTCTCCGACGCCGAGACGGTACGCCGGCTGATCGGGCACGTCCGGCAGGTGCACGTCGCCGACGCGGTCAAGCAGTACGCCATCGACCTGGTCACCGCCACCCGCGAGTCGCCCGACCTGCGGCTCGGCGCGTCCCCCCGGTGCACGCTGCAACTGCTGCGCACCGCGCGGGCGGTGGCCGCCCTCGACGGGCGCGACTACGTGCTGCCGGACGATCTTCAGGTGCTCGCGGTACCCGTGCTGGCACACCGGCTCATCCCGACCGCCGACGCCCAGCTCGCCCGCCGCACCACCGACGCGATCATCGCCGACCTGGTGCACCGGTTGCCGCTGCCGCACGACCGTAAGCGCTCGCCGTACGACAACCGGCCGCCGACCGGCAACGGCCGGCCCCCCTTCGAGCCGCGGAGGCCGTGACGTGCGTGACGGTCTACGCGGACTGACCACCCGTGGCCGCTCGTTCCTGGCCGCCGCGGTGGCGGCAGCCATCTCCGCCGTCATCCTCGGCGAGAAGGATCTGCTGCGGGTGGCCGTGCTGCTGGCCGTCCTGCCCCTGCTGGCCGCCCTCTACGTCGGCCGGAGCCGGTACAAGCTGGCCTGTCACCGGTCGCTTGAGCCGCACCGGGTACCGGTCGGCGCGAGCGCCCGGGTGGTGCTGCGGTTGCAGAACATGTCCCGGCTGCCCACCGGCACCCTGCTGCTGGAGGACCGCCTGCCGTACGCGCTGGGCAGCCGCCCCCGGGTGGTGCTGGAACGCCTCGGCGCGCACCAGGCCAGCTCGGTGGCGTACACCGTGCGGGCCGACGTACGCGGCCGGTACGAGGTGGGTCCGCTGGTGGTCCGGTTGACCGACCCGTTCGGGTTGTGTGAACTGACCCGGGCCTTCCCCGGCACCGACCGGCTCACGGTCATCCCGCAGGTGGTGCCCCTGCCGTCGGTGCGGCTGCCCGGGGAGTACACCGGCAGCGGGGAGAGCCGGGCCCGTTCGGTCGCGGTGCACGGCGAGGACGACGCGGCGACCCGTGAGTACCGCCGCGGCGACGACCTGCGCCGGGTGCACTGGAAGTCGACCGCCCGTACGGGTGAGCTGATGGTGCGGCGCGAGGAGCAGCCCTGGGAGAGCCGGGCCACCGTCGTGCTGGACACCCGGGCGTACGGCCACCACGGTGACGGGCCGACGGCCAGCTTCGAATGGGCCGTCTCGGGGGCGGCAAGCATCGCCGTCCACCTGCGCCAGGCCGGCTACAAGCTGCGGCTGGTCACCGGGGGCGGCGCGGACGTCGACGCGGGCGAGGGCGGCGACGGGCTGCTGCTCGACCATCTCGCGGAGGTCCGGCTGGACCAGCGGGTCGAGATCACCACCCTGATGCAGCACGTCCGGCAACGCGCCGACGGCGGCCTGGTCATCGGCCTGTTCGGAACGCTGAGCACCGCCGAGGCGGAGTTGCTGGCCGGTCTGCGGGCCAACAACGCCACCTGCGTGTGTTTCCTGCTGGACAGCTCCGCCTGGCTCAATCTGCCCGCACACGCCCGGGCCGAGGCCGACCAGGCACACGACGCCGCCGCCCTGGTCCTGCTCCAGGCCGGCTGGCGGGTCATCGGCGTCGACCACGGTGCGCGACTGCCGGCGCTCTGGCCGCAGGCCGGCCGCGGCTCACAAGGGTTCGCCCTGCGTGCGGCGATGGCCGAGACGGTGGCCGGCGGCGTGCGATGAACGGAAGGTCCCCCTCATGATCGCCCACCGGAACCTGGGCCTGGTGGCCGCCGCAGCGACGCTGCTCGCCGCCGCGCCCCTGTCGGCCATCTTCGAACGCTGGACGTGGTTCGTGCAGGCCGTCATCGCGGTGGCCGCGGTGGCCGCCGCGGCGGCGCTGGCCCGGCTCGGCCGGGCCCCGCTCTGGGCCCAGGTGCTGGCCATGCTGGGTGGCCTCGTCCTCGCCCTGACCTGGCTGTTCCCCAGCGGTTCCGAGTTGCTGGCCGTGCTGCCCGCGCCGGGCACCTTCGGGCACTTCGCCGAGCTGCTCACCGGCTCGGTCGAGGACATGCGCTCCTACGGTGTGAAGGTTCCCGACACCGATCCGCTGCTGTTCGTCACCGTGCTCGGCATCGGCTCGGTGGCGGTGCTGGTGGACGTGCTCTGCGTCGGGATGCGCCGCCCGGCCCTGGCCGGACTGCCGATGTTGGCCATCTACTCGGTGCCGGTGGCGGTCTACGTGGACAGCGTCCCGCCGCTGCCGTTCGCCATCGGCGCCGCCGGTTTCCTCTGGCTGCTCGTCACCGACAACGTGGACCGGGTCCGCCGGTTCGGCCGCCGGTTCACCGGTGACGGCCGCGACGTCGACGTGTGGGAGGCCTCCCCGTTGGCCGCCGCGGGCCGGCGGCTGGCCGTGCTGGGCCTCGCGCTGGCGGTGCTGGTGCCGCTGGCCGTGCCGGGGATGACCGTCGGCCTGATGAACTCGCTGAACTCCGGTGCCGGTTCCGGCCTCGGCGGCCCGGGGCTGGGCGGTTCCCCCGGTCGGGTGGACCTGTTCGCCGCGCTCAGCGGTGAACTCAACCAGTCGCAGGTGACCGACCTGGTCAAGGTCACCACCACCGAGGAGGAGCCCTTCTACCTGCGCTTCGGCGTCGCCGACGACCTGCGCGCGGACGGCTTCCGGGTCCGCGGCCCCAACGGCCAGCGAGCCACCGGGGACCTGCCCGACCCGGGCGGGCAGCGACCCGGCGTCGAGCGTACGCAGCACCGGGCCACCGTGGAGGTGTCCCGCGAGCTGAACATGCCGCTGCTGCCGTTCTACACCGAGCCGGTCAACTTCTCCGACCTCGGCAACAACTGGTTCTACGACCCCAACCTGCAGGTGCTCTTCTCCAACCGGGACAACTCCCGGGGCAAGAAGTTCTCGTTCGACTACGTGCGTTCGACGTACACCCCGCAGGCCCTGCGCTCGGCGCAGCCGCTGCCGGCCGACCTGCCGTTGCGTCGGCAACAGACCGTCACCCCCGACGTGCCCGAGGTGCGGGCCCTGGTCGCGGAGCTGACCCAGGACAAGCGCACCGAGTACGACAAGGTGCGCGCCCTCTACGACTACTTCTCCGAGGACAACGGCTTCACCTACCAGCTGAGCACCGCGGAAGGCACAAGCGGTCAGCAGATCCTCGACTTCCTCGAGAACAAGGCCGGCTACTGCCAGCAGTACGCCGCCGCGCTGGCCTGGATGGTGCGCGACGCCGGCATCCCGGCCCGGGTCGCGTTCGGCTTCACCAACGGCAACCGGCGCAGCGGTGACACGCTGACCCTGACCAACCGGAACCTGCACGCCTGGACCGAGGTCTACTTCGACCAGATCGGCTGGGTGCCGTTCGACGCCACCCCGACCTACGGGGTGCCCGGCTCGACCCGCTCCGCCTGGGCGCCGGACGTCGACGCCCCGGAGGAGACGACGCCGCAGACCGACACGTCGGACGCACCCGACGACACCGACACCACGGAGACACCGGATCGCGGTCCCAACCAGTTCGAGGAAGGTGTCGACACCGGCGCGGGCGCCGACCCGAACACCCCGGCCAGCCGTACGTCGACCTGGCCCTGGCTGACCGTCGCCGGCCTGCTGGCGCTGCTCGCCCTGCTCGCCGTGCCGGCGCTGCGCCGACTCGCCCTGCGGCGGCGACGCGGTCGACTCGCCCCGGTCGCCCGGACACTCGACCCGTCGACCGCGGACTCGACCACCACTGGTCAACCACGGGTGACGGTCAGCACCGACCCGGACCGGGCCCGCGCCGACGCACACGCCGCCTGGGACGAGCTGATCGACACGCTTGTCGACTACCGCGTCCGGGTGGACCCGACGGAGACCCCCCGGGCGACCGCCGACCGGCTGGCCCGGGAGTCGGTCGGCACCGACACCGACGCCGGTACGGCCGTACGCCTGCTCGGACGGGCCGAGGAGCGGGCCCGCTACGCGCGCGACCCGTTGACCGGCGAGCCCCTGCCGGCCGCACTGCGCACGGTGCGCAGCGCCCTCGCCGGACAGGCCGACCGCCGAACCCGGCTGCTGGCGACCACGTTGCCGCCCTCGGTGCTGGGCCGCTGGCGTACCGCCATCGCGGACACCTCCGCCCGCCTGGTCACCTCCGGCGGACAACTCCGATCCCGACTCCTACGCTTCAACCCCCGCCGCCTACTAGCCACCCGCACCACCCGCTAACCCCCACCCCCACCCACGCCCGCCCCCCGCGCCCCACGCCCCGCGCCCCGCGCCCTGGGCCCTGGCCCCTGGGCCCCTGGGCCCCCGCGATCTTGCAGTTTCGGTCGCCCGAATGACCGTTTCGCTGCAATAAGTCCCGACCAAAAGTGCAAGATCGCGGGACGGGACCCGACGCAACGCAGGGCGGGACGTGACGGGAAGTGACGGGACGCAGGACGCGACACGGGGCGGGGCGGGGTACGACCGGGCCGGGCGCAGAGCGCGACGTGCCCGCACGGGATCCTGCGCCCGCGATCTTGCAGTTTCGGTCGCCAAAATGCCCGCCTTGCTCCAGTAAGTCCCGACCGAAAGTGCAAGATCGCGGGGACGCCGGGCGAGCGCGGGGCGAACGCGGACGCGGGGCGAACGCGGGGACGCGGGGCAGGGCTCAGCGGTACGCGAGGGCGCAGGGTCAGGCGGGATCGGGTGCTGGGGGGCCGGGGAGCGCGGCCAAGGGCTATGGGTGACGCGCGAGGTGGGTGGGTGGGGCGTGCGGGGTGAAGGGTGCCGTCAAGGGGGTGGGGCAGGCCGATGGCTCGATCGACCGGGGGTCGATCGAGTCAGGTGTGCGCCCCGGGGTGGGCCCGGTGACGCGATCCGCCGCCTAAGGCTGCACGGGCCGGATCACCGGGTCAGCGGTGCCCCTCCGGGCGCTGCCGCCACCGGTCCTCCATCCGGTCGATGAAGCCCGGCCTCCGGCCGGCACGACCGCGGGATCGGCGACGACTCGCCGTGCCCCCGACGACGTGCAGGTCCGGCGACTGCGCTCGACGGTGCGACTGCACGGCGAACGCGGCCGAGGCCAGCATGACAACGAATCCCGCCACTGCCAGCGGCGGAGTTTTGATCACCGCGCCATATACCAACAACGCCAAGCCGGCGATGATCAGGCCGGCAGCGACGAGCAGGCGACGCCGCGCGTGGAAGCGCGGATCGCTGGCGCGCACGGCCGAGGCGAATTTGGGGTCCTCGGCAAGCGACCGCTCGATCTGCTCGAACAGCCGCTGCTCGTGCTCCGAGAGCGGCACGGCACTCCTCCCCGGTCACGTTGGTCGGTCCGGTCGGGCCGACAGACCGTGGCAGCCAACCGGCTGCTTACCCGCAAGTCTACGAGGGGGCTCGCGCGTCGGAAAGCGGGACGACCTATGGCCGCGTCGGATTTTCCTTTCGTCGCGTATCTCGGCCGCTGAGAAGACTCGCCGGGCCTATGACGGACCGCCCGAATCGGGCAGCCGCCGCGTCGGCGGCGACCTCCGCCTCCCGCCATCCGCGCTCCGGTTCACCAAGGGTGAGCTGCCGGGGTGTGGCGTCCGCCCGGTGCAGTCCTTCCGCTCGTACGCCGACGAGACGGATTCGCTCGCCGGAGGGCAGGGCGGCGAACAAGGACCACGCTATGTCGAAGATCTCCCGAGCGACGTCGGTGGGAACTTCCAGAGTGCGCGATCGACTGATGGTGCGGAAGTCCGACATCCGCACCTTAATCGACACGGTCCGCCCGACCTGTTCGGCATCGCGCAGTCGGGCACCGACCTTCTCGGCCAACGCGAGGAACGTCCGGCGGAGGTGTTCCGGGTCGTCGACGTCGACGTCGAAGGTGACTTCCGCCCCGATCGACTTTTCCACCTGCTCGGGGCTGACCCGGCGCGGATCCCGCCCCCAGGCCAGCTCGTGCAGGTGCGCTGCGGCGGCCTGGCCCAGCGCGGTGCGCAGCATGCCGATCGGCGCCTGGGCGAGGTCACCGACGGTACGCAGACCGAGCCGCAGCAGCGCCTCGGCGGAACGCTCCCCCACCCCCCACAACGCCGACACCGGCAACGGGTGGAGGAAGTCGAGCACCTGGGCGGCCGGGACGACGAGCAGCCCGTCGGGTTTGGCGCGGGTCGAGCCGAGCTTGGCGACGAACTTGCTCGGCCCCACCCCCACCGAACAGGTCAAGCCCTGTTCGGCCTCGACCCGTTCACGGATGCGGCGGCCGATCGTCGCCGGTGAGCCGAACAGCCGCCGGGCCCCCGCGACGTCGAGGAACGCCTCGTCCAGCGAGAGCGGTTCGACCAGCGGGGTGACGTCCCGGAAGATCTGCATGACCGCTCGGGAGGCGGCCGTGTAGCGGGTGAAATCCGGCGGCAGGAAGATCGCGTGCGGGCAGAGGGCGCGGGCCCGCATCGTGGGCATCGCGCTGCGTACGCCGTACCGTCGGGCCTCGTAGCTGGCGGAGCTGACCACCCCGCGCGGGCCGACTCCGCCGACCACGACGGCCCGGCCGCGCAACTCCGGCCGGTGCCGCACCTCCACCGAGGCGTAGAAGGCGTCCATGTCGACGTGCAGGATCGGGCAGCCGGTGTCGTCGGCGTCCGGCCCGAAGCGGGGATCACCGCCCCGGGGTAACGACTGGCTGCGGCCCACCTGGGCAGGTTAGCCCCCGGCACCGACATCCAGGCCGGTCAGCCCCCGGCACCGACATCCAGGCCGGTCAGCCCCGTACGACAAGCAGTGGAATGGTCATCTCGGCTGCCGTGTCCGCGCCGTGGAAACCCACAAGCCGGGACAGCATCGGGCTCTCCGACCGGCTGGCCAGCACGGCGTACGTGTCGTTGCAGACCACCACCACGTCGCCGATGCGGCGCAGGTGCTCCTCCGGTACCGGCCCGAACCAGCCGGTGGCCACCGCCTCGTCGCGGGTCAGCACCCGGGCGGCCGGGCCCAGCACCTGCGACCAGGCGGCCCGTACGTCTTCGGTGGCCCCCGGGACGACGTGCAGGTAACGCACCCGGGGTTCCCCCGCGACCACCTGCAACCCGGCGGTCAACCGGGGGTCGGTGTCCAGGTCGAACCGGTGCTCGGCCGGTACGTTCAACTGCCCGTGGTCGGCGGTGACCAGCAGCGCCGCGTCCGACGGCAACCCGTCCACCAGCCGGGCCAACAGCGCGTCCAGGTCGGTGACGGCGGTACGCCAGGGCACCGAGTCGACGCCGCTGAGGTGGCCGTGCCGGTCGACGTCCGGGTGATAGCCGGAGACCAGGGTGCGTCCGGTCCCGGCGGTCAGGGCGGCCAGCATCGTGGCGGCCAGCGCGTCGACCCCGGCGGCGCCCCGGTAGTCGCCTCCCCGGTTGGCGGCCACGGTCAGGCCGCTGCCACCAAACTCCGGCCGACTGACCACTGTCACCGCGACACCGGCGGCCCGGGCGCGTTGCAGCGCGGTGGTGACCGGCTGCCAGCGCATCGGTGGCGGGTCGTCGGTCCACTCGATGTGGTTGAGCACCCGGTCGGTGCCCGGCACTCGCAGGGTGAAACCGAGCACTCCGTGCGCGCCGGAGGCCGTACCGGTGCCCAGGGTGACCAGGCTGGTCGGGGTGGTGGAGGGGAATCCGCAGGTGAGCGGTCGTCCCGTGGTGGCGGTCAGCCCGGCCAGGGTCGGCGCGTACGGCGCGGCGATCGGGAGCTGGTGCCAGCCGAGCCCGTCGACAAGCAGCACCGCGATGCGGCGTACCCCGGCCAGTTCGTCGGCGAGCCCGAGCAGGTCGGCGCCGCCGGGCACCCCGAGCACCGCCAGCGCGCTGGGCAGCACGTCCGCCAGGCTTCTCCCGCCGTACTCCGGCGTCACCGGTGCGAGGAGGGAACCCTGGACGCGTTCGCTGCCTCCCGGATGCGGCACGGCAGTGCCGCCGGGCGTCGCGGTGGGGTCGGTCATGCCGGGCGGCGGGCGAACAGGTGCAGTTGCACGGCAAGGTCCCGCCAGGGCGGGCGGGCAGCCAGCGCCCGCTCCAACTCGACGAGGGCACCCTGCTGGCCGTCCGCCACGGCCGCGGGCAGCAGGTCGGCGAGGACGCGTACGCCGTGGATCTCCTCGACGGTGAGGCCGGCGGCGGTCAGCAGCGCGGCGGCGCCCTCGGCGTCGAAGCGGCGGCGCAACGTGTCCCGGGGCCCGGCGGTGCCGGCGGGGTCGGTGGCCAGCGTGGCGGCCACGTCGAGGTGCCCGTTCATGGCCCGGCCGAGCACCGCCGCCGACCGGCCGGCGACCAGCACGCTCACCGCGCCGCCGGGACGCAGTGCGGTGGCCAGCGCGGCCACCACCGACGCCGGCTCGTCGACCACCTCCAGTACGGCATGACAGAGCACCAGGTCGACGCTGTCCGGCTCGACCAGCCCGGCGAGCGCGTCACCGTCACCCTGCACCGCGCGTACCCGGTCGGCCACCCCGGCCTCGGCGGCCCGGCGGCTGAGCGCGGCGAGCGCGTCCGGACTGGCGTCGACCACGGTGACCTGGTGCCCGGCCTGGGCCAGCGGCACGGCGAAGCCGCCCGTGCCGCCACCCACGTCCAGCACGGTCAGTTCGGCGGAGGGCCGACGGTCCAGCTCGGCGCGCAGCACCGACCAGACCACGGCGGTACGGGGGGTCAACGGCGGCCCGGCCGCGCCTGGGGTCTGTTCCACCCGGTCGAGCCTAGGGCCTGCCCCGCCGGCCCTGCAGCCGAGGTTGAGTCCACCGGGCATCGGCCCCGGTCACACCGGTCGGGTACGCCGCAGCGGCGCTGTCCATCGTCGTCAGCGGAAATCGCGGGAGGCCGGCCGGACCGGCGGCTCGATGGCCTCCAACCGGTCGGCGATCAGGTTTGTCACCCCCTCGTGCCGTTGCAACCTTCCCCGCACCACAAGCGCCGCGCTGGTCCGGGCCACCCGCCGCTGGCGCTGCCACAACCCCGGTGAGCAGGTCACGTTGAGCATCCCGGTCTCGTCCTCCAGGTTGAGGAAGGTGACCCCGCCCGCGGTCGCCGGCCGCTGCCGGTGGGTGACGATCCCGCCGACCCGGATCCGCCGACCCGGTTCCACCCGACCCAGCCGGTCGATCGGCACCGCACCCATCGCCTCCAACTGCGGGCGGATGAACCGGGCCGGATGATTCTCCGGGGACAACCCGGTGGCCCACACGTCGGCCACCAGCCGGTCCACCGCCTCCATTCCGGGCAGGGTCGGCGCGGCCGCGCCGGTCACCGTGCCGGGCAGCCGGTCCGGTCGGTCCTGCGCCGCCGCGCCCGCCGCCCACAACGCCTGCCGCCGGCTCAGTCCGAAACAGGCGAAGGCGTCCGCGGTGGCCAGGGCCTCCAGGTGGGCAGCGGTCAGACCGACCCGCCGGGCCAGATCCGGCATGTCCCGGTACGGCCCGTGCGCCGTCCGCTCCGCCACGATCCGCTGCGCCACCGGCTCGCCGAGGGTACGCACACCCGACAGTCCCAGCCGTACGGCCGGCCCGCCCAGCCCCCAGGCGTGCGGCGGCTCCCCCGGCTGGCTGCCCCACCGGGTGTCCGCTGTGGACTCCAGCACCGGTTTCACACCGCTGGCGTTGACGTCCGGTCGACGGACCTCCACCCCGTGCCGGCGGGCGTCGTCGACAAGGGTCTGCGGCGAGTAGAAGCCCATCGGTTGGGCGCTGAGCAGCGCGGCCAGGAACGGACCCGGGTGGTAACGCTTGAGCCAGGAGCTGGCGTACACCAGGTAGGCGAAGCTCATCGCGTGGCTCTCCGGGAAGCCGTAGCTGGCGAACGCGGTGAGCTTGCGGTAGACGTCGTCGGCCAACTCGCCGGTGATGCCCCGCTGCGCCATGCCGGCGTAGAGCCGGTCGGCGATGCGTGCCATCCGCTCCACCGAGCGCTTGGCCCCCATCGCCCGACGCAGCTGATCGGCCTCGGCCGCGTCGAAGCCGGCCAGGTCGATGGCGAGCTGCATCAACTGCTCCTGGAACAGCGGCACGCCGAGGGTCTTCTCCAGGGCGTTGCGCATCAGCGGATGGGCGTACGTCACCGGCTCCTGCCCGTTCTTGCGCCGGATGTACGGGTGCACCGAGCCGCCCTGGATCGGGCCGGGCCGGATCAGCGCCACCTCCACCACCAGGTCGTAGAACGTCCGGGGCTTGAGTCGGGGCAGGGTGGCCATCTGGGCCCGGCTCTCCACCTGGAACACCCCGACCGAGTCGGCCCGGCAGAGCATGTCGTAGACCTCGGGGTCGTCGAGCGTCATGTCGCCCAGATCCAGGCTCATCCCGATCATGTCGTAGCCGTAGTGCAGCGCCGAGAGCATGCCCAGGCCGAGCAGGTCGAACTTGACCAGGCCGACGGCGGCGCAGTCGTCCTTGTCCCACTGGAGCACGCTGCGGCCGGGCATCCGGCCCCACTCCACCGGACACACCTCGATCACCGGCCGGTCGCAGATCACCATGCCGCCGGAGTGGATGCCCAGGTGCCGGGGGAAAGTCTGCACCTCGTTGGCGTACGCGACCACCTGCTCGGGGATCTCCGGCACGTCCACCGCCGCCACGTCACCCCAGCGGTCGATCTGCTTGCTCCAGGCGTCCTGCTGACCGGGGGAGAAACCGAACGCCTTGGCCACGTCCCGCACCGCCGACCGGGGCCGGTACGAGATCACGTTCGCCACCTGGGCGGTGTGCTCCCGGCCGTACCGGGCGTAGACGTGCTGGATGACCTCCTCCCGGCGGTCGGACTCGATGTCCACGTCGATGTCGGGCGGGCCGTCGCGTTCGGGGGCCAGGAAGCGTTCGAACAGCAGCCGGTGCCGGACCGCGTCCACATTGGTGATCCGCAGGGCGTAGCAGACCGCCGAGTTGGCCGCCGAGCCCCGGCCCTGGCAGTAGATGTCGGCCCGGCGGCAGAACTCGACGATGTCGTAGACCACCAGGAAGTAGCCCGGGAAGCCCAGCGCCTCGATCATGTTCAGCTCGTGGTCGAGCTGCGCGTACGCCTGCGGGTGGGCCTCGCGCGGGCCGTAGCGTTCCCGCGCGCCGGCCTCGGTGAGCTGCCGCAGCCAGCTCATCTCGGTGTGCCCCGACGGCACCGGGTACGCCGGCAGTTGCGGTGCAACGAGTTGCAGGTCGAAGGCGAGTTCCGCGCCGAACTCGGCGGCCCGGGCCACCGCACCCGGGTACGCGGCGAACCGGGCCGCCATCTCGGCACCGGAGCGCAGGTGGGCGGTGCCGGCGGCGGGCAGCCAGCCGTCCATCTCGTCCAAGCTGCGCCGGGCCCGTACGGCGGCCAGGGTGGTGGCCAGTCGACGTCGCCCCGGCGTGGCGTAGTGCACGTTGCCGGTGGCCACTGTGGGCAGCCCGGCGGCGGTGGCCAGCTCGGCCAGGGCGTCGTTGCGGTCCTCGTCGACCGGGTGCCCGTGGTCGGTCAGTTCCACCGCCACCGTCTCCGCCCCGAACAGGGCGGTGAGCCGGTCCAGCTCGCGGGCCGCCGCCTCGACCCCCTCGGTGAGCAGGGCGGCCGGCACGTGCCCCTTGCGGCAGCCGGTCAGCACCAGCACGTGGTCGCGCAGGTCGGCGGCGATCTCCTCCAACTCCCCGTAGACCGGGCGACCCTTCTCCCCGCCCCGCAGGTGGGCGCGGGCGATGACGGTGGCCAGCCGGGCGTACCCCTCGTGACCGTGGGCCAGCACCAGCAGGTGCTTGCCGTGCGGGTCGGGTACCCCGTTCTGCGGGCCGGGCAGGCCCAGGGTCAGCTCCGCCCCGAAGATCGTCGGCAGGTGCAGCGCGCGGGCCGCCTCGGCGAAGCGCACCACGCCGTAGAAGCCGTCGTGGTCGGTGACGGCGAGCGCGGTGAGTCCCAGCCGGGTGGCCTCCTCGACCAGTTCCTCCGGGTGGCTGGCGCCGTCGAGGAAGCTGAAGTTGGTGTGCGCGTGCAGTTCCGCGTACGGCAGCACATCGTCGGGCCGGGTCAGCTCCGGTGGCAGGTAGTGCTCCCGCCGCCGGCTCCAGGCCGGCGAGTCACCCCCGTCGGCGTCGACGGCGAGCGGATCCACCACATGCAGATGCCGCTCCCCACCGCCTTCCCCTTTCCCGCTGCCCTTCCTGCCCCCACCACTCCGGCCCTCACCGCTCCTGCCCCCGCCGCTCCTACCCCCGCCGCCCTGCCCGTTCCCGCTCCCCGGCCGACCGGAAAGCACCCGCTCCAACTCCGACCACGGCAGCCGTGGATTGTGGAAACTCATCGTCCCCACCTCGCCGCCACGATCTTGGTACGTTCCGGCCCCCAGGAGGGCTGTTTCGTACCAAGATTCACGTCAGTCATAGATCGCCTCCAGCAGCCATCGGCCGCGCTCGACGGCGAGCAGCAGTGCGCTGCCGTCGGCCAGGCAGACCTGGAAGCGGGCTCGGCGACGGGCCTCGGCCGGGGCCCACCATCGCTCGTCGACCGGCCACGGACCGGCCCAGCCGACGATCTCGGCTGCCCTGCCCACGCCGACCGGGACCAGGGCTTCCACCGTCGCATCGATGCTCAGCCGGGCCGGCGGGGCACTCATCGCCAGCCGGGCACTCACCGTCACCGGCTCACCAGCGGCATCCCACACCTGCGCGGCGAGCGCAGTGGGCAGCACCACCGCCGGCGAGGGCGGCGGCAGCCGCCCCGGCCAGGACGGCAGCGGGGTGGCATCGGGACGGGCGGGTAGCCGTTCGTCGCCCCATGGGACCAGCCGTACCTGGTCGGCCGGAGAGCGCCCGCCACCGAGCACGGCGGTGACCACCGCTTCGGGGCCGAGCAGTCCCTGCACCCGGCTCAGCGCCCGATGCGCCCGCTCGCGCTCCTCGCCGGTCTCGCCCCACAGCCCGGGTTGCAGGCCGGCCTGGGCCAGCAGCCCGTCCGGCACCAACCGCAGCCGGATGATCCCGGCGGTGGGCCGGGCCGGGCCGCCCCGGCGAGCGCCGGTGAGCCAGCCGTCCAGTTGCCAACGGACCCGGTCGGCGATCGCCGCCGCGTCCAGCAGACCGTCGTGCCGCCAGACCCGGTGCAACTCCTGGCCGTGCGCAGTGACCGCCTCGATGCCGAGCCGGGTGCAGGCCAGCCCGTGCCCGGCGAGCCGCTCGTGCAACCGTTCGGCCAGCGTCCGGGCGGCGAACGCCGCGACGTCGACCCGCTCGATCGGCTCGTCGAGGTCGGTGGTGACCGTCAGGTCGACCGGGGGCCGCCGGACCGCGAGGGGGCGGTCGTCCCGGCCGGCGGCCATCCGGTGGGCCAGCGCCCCGTCGAAGCCGAACCGGGCCAACACGTCACCGGCGGACAGCGCGGCGAAGTCACCGAGCGTACGCACTCCGAGCCGGCGCAGCAGGTCGGCCAGGGTGGGCCGGCCGAGCGCCTCGACGGGCTGGGCGGCCAGGAACTCCGGTGTCTCGCCGGGCGGCACGATCCGCCCCTGTCGGGCGGCCAACCCGGCGGCGAAGACCCCGTCGGCGACACCGACCTGGCTCTCCACCGCGCAACTCTGCGCGACGTGCTCGACGATCCGTTCGGCTGCCGCCTCCTCACCGCCGAGGTAGCGGCTCGGCCCTCGGGCGGGCAACGCGCAGGCGCCCGCGCGGACCACCTCGACCCCGACCGCCACCTCCTCGACCGCGGCCACCACCGGCTCGAAGGCCCGTGCGTCCCGCCCGGGATCGTGGTCGACGACGGTCAGCCCCGGGCAGCGGCCCTGTGCCTCCCGCCGGCGCAGCCCTCGGCGTACCCCCTCGGCCCTGGCCTGTTCGGAGCAGGCGAGGACCCGGTTGGCGTGCAGCACCGCCACCGGCCCGGTGGCCGGTACCCCGTCGGCTATCTCGGCGGCGAGCACCGGCCAGTCCGGGCACCAGAGCAGCAAGGTCCGTGTCATCGGCCGTACCTCGCGATGGTCGTGCTCACCACCAGGCCGACTTGACCCCGAAAGCTAATGGCATTAGCTTTCTGGCTACAGCAGTAAGCCAAGTCCTGCCGGGCCGCCGACGTTGCACTGCGGCGGTTCCCGCCACCCCTGCTGCCCCTCATCCGGCCCGCATGGCCGTCAAGGAGTCCGCAATGAACCGGATCCGAGCCGGTGCCGCCGCCCTCGCCGCCGCGGCCGTCATGTTCGTCCTCTATCCCGCCCTGCGCCCCTGGCACGACGAATCCACCGCGGCCGGCGCCCTCGCCGCGATGTCCGCCAGCACCTGGGTGCCCTCGCACACCTTCGCCATGATCGGCTTCATCCTGGTGCCGCTCGGCCTGCTGGTCCTCGCCCGGACCGTCGCCGGCACCGGGTCGGGCCGCACCCTCGTGGCCGCCTTCGTCACCAGCACCGTCGGCGCCGGTCTGGTGCTGCCGTACTACGGCGCCGAGGCGTTCGGCCTGCACGCGATCGCTCGCCAGGCCACCACCAACCCACAGATCGACCTGCTCGCCCTGGCCGATCAGGTGCGGTACGACCCGATCGCGATCTCCACCTTCGGGATCGGCCTGCTGGCACTCGCTGTCGGCGCCACCCTCGCCGCGGTGGCGATCTGGCGCGACAACCTGCTGCCCCGACTCAGCGGGGTGCCGTTCGCCCTCGGGTTCCTGCTCTTCCTGCCCCAGTTCTTCACCCCGGCGGCGGTCCGGATCTCCCACGGCGTACTG
This sequence comes from Micromonospora gifhornensis, assembly GCF_016863515.1. Taxonomy (GTDB): domain Bacteria; phylum Actinomycetota; class Actinomycetes; order Mycobacteriales; family Micromonosporaceae; genus Micromonospora; species Micromonospora gifhornensis. Next base: position 86,136 of record NZ_BOPA01000003.1, on the reverse strand, counting down.
CTCGGCGCCGGGCTGCTCTGGCTCGCCACGGCGCTGTGGCGAACCGCAGGCGCCGCCCGTCCCCGGCCCACCCGGCGAGCCGACCCGGGCCGCTGACCCACAAGCGGTCGACCCACCGACCACCGACCGGCCGACTGCACACCAACCGGCCCGGAGCGCACCGTTCTGACGCACACCGAACTGACGCGCACCGAACTGACGCGCACCGAACTGACGCGCGCCGAACTGACGCGCGCCGAGCTGACGGTTTGCCTGGGGGTGGACGCTCATGCCGATGCCACCACGCGTAGCGCGGCCTCCGGCCGGCCGGCCGGTGCCGACCGGGGGATGACCCGGGTCAGTTCGGCACCGGGCAGCCACACCGTGAGCTCCTTGGGGCGGGCGGCGGCACCCCGGCCGCGCGCCGAGATGGTCATCTCGCGGCGACGCAGCCGCCCCCGCCCCGACCCGAGCCCCTCCCACACCCCGCGTACCACCTGGAGCGTCACATCCGCGCCGTCCCACCGGCCGTACGGCACCAGCACGCTGCCGCGTTGCCGGGCCCGGGCGGCCAGTCGGCCGGCGACGGAGGCGGAGACGGCGGCCGGCACGGCGGTGACCACCACGTCGACCCCGTCGATGAGCGCGGCGACCACGGTCGGCCATTCCGGACCAGGCTGCGGCACCAGGGCGAGCCGATCCAGGGCGATTCCCGCCTCGGCCGCCGCGCCGGGCCCGAAGGTCGGCATCCCGACCACCGCGCACCAGGAGCCGGCGCGGGACGCCTCGGCGAGCAGGGCGAGCAACAGCGATGTGGTGCCGCTGTGCCGGTGCTGCCCGACGCCGACCGCGATGGTGCTGCCGCGCCGCAACCCTCGGCCGGGCAGCAACCCACTGAGCTCGGGCCGTACCGGCAGCATCCGGTGGCCGCCCGCCGGATCGGGGGCGCTGGCCGGACGCACCAGTGCGGCCAGCGCGGCAGAACCGACGACCATGCGGCCCGCCATCGGATCTACCCCCGTCGGATCGCCCCGGGCACCGGCCCGAGGATGGTGCTGTCGTTGCTTCGGATGAGGACGTGCCGACACGGCATGGTCGGGTCGGCGTTGCCGGACGACGCCCGGCCACCCTGGGTCCCGCCAGTGGTGACCGGACGCCGAGACTCAGGCGACGAGTCCCTCGATCGCCGGCTGATGGGCCATGCCGAGTGCGGACTCGACCACCGTGACGAATTCCCCGGCGGCACGGAGCAGGTCGTCGGCCTCCCGGGCGGTGACCACCCGAGGTATGCCGGCCTCGGCGGCGGCCCGCTTGCCGGCGGCGACGGCGAAGTAGTTGGCCCACTCGTTCAACTCGGGGGCGACGCCGGCGAGCAGGACCCAGACACTTGTGATCCGGCTGCGGCGGGTGGGCGCGGGACGGGCGCGGGCGGCGAGCACCGCAGCGGCGGCACGCAGGGCCGCGAGGTGGGCGGTGGCGTACCGGAGGCCGTCGGGACTCGTCCGAGCGGCTTCGGCGAGCCCTTGCCGCGCCACCGCCAGCAGTTGGGCGGGAGTGCGGTGCGGCAGCACGTGCGCGGGCACCGTCGGCACCTGGGCCGGGCTGGTCGGCATGTCTCCTCCAGGCGGACCGGGGCGGGCGGTCGCACGACGGAGGAGATCCGTCGGCGCGGGACACCCGCGGCGGGCGGTGCGGAGGAAGACGCACCAGGTGGGTGGCCGGGCCGGGTGTGGAGCTTCCCCACACCACACCCGGCCGGCGTACCGGCGGGTCCGTCGCTCGCCGCCCGGGGGTCGTGGGCGGCGAGCGACGTTCCTGCCTGATGGGTCCGGACTCGCGACTGCCCGGGGCCCGGTGCGGTCCGCGGTACCGCACCTCTCTCGGAGCCGGATGCCGCGAAACACCCGCCCCGAGGGGGTTGGAACGAACGTTCGACTCAATCGAACACTCGTTCTAACTGCTGCTGACAGTACACCCTCCCCCCGACGAAAATGCAACGTGTGGCGCGCCGGCACCCTCCGGTCACCGATTTCCCCGGCCCCTGACGCCGCCTCACCCCGAGCCCGCCTCACCCCGAGCCCGCCTCACCCCGAGCCCGGCAGCCCCCACGGCCTCGAAGACGAGCGAGTCAGCGACGGCCACCCACCCGACTCCGGCTGCACCGCCCGGCCGGGCACCGGGGAGAATGGCGGGATGCAGTCACACCCGAACGTCCGGGCGGTGCAGGACGCGCTCGACGCCGCACAGGCGCGCAACGGTTCCGACGCACCGGCCACGGTCCGCCTGTTGCCCGACGCCGTGCACACCGCCGCGGCCGCCGCCGAGGCGCTCGGCGTCGACGTGGGGGCCATCGCCAACTCGCTCGTCTTCGACGCCGACGGGGCCCCGCTGCTGGTGCTGACCTCCGGCGCGCACCGGGTGGACACCACCGGCCTGGCCGCCCGGCTCGGCATCACCCGGCTGCGCCGGGCCACCCCGCAGTTCGTCAAGGAACACACCGGCCAGGTGATCGGCGGGGTCGCCCCGGTGGGCCATCCGCAGCCGCTGCGCACCCTGGTGGACAACGCCCTGGACAAGTACGACGAGGTCTGGGCCGCCGGTGGCGTACCGCAGGCGGTCTTTCCCACCACGTACGCCGAACTGCTGCGGATCACCGGCGGAACCCCGACCGACGTGGCGTGAACGAGCGAAGCGAGCGAACCATCAAGCGCAGCAGCGTGGTGCCTCGCGCCGGCGGCGAGCGCAGCGAGGCGGCGATGTGAGCGAGGCGGCGGCGTGAGCGAGCCAGAGCACGTTCCGGAGCTGGTCACCCTGCATGTGTGGCGGATTCCCCGGGCCGCCGTGGGCCGGGCGCTGGTCCGGATGGCGCGGGATCCGCGCCGGTTGCGCGCCCTGCCCGGCGTACGGTTCGGCAAGCTGCTCGGCACCGGGACCGGCACCGGCTTCGGGCCGGGTGACGCCGACCTGACCCGCTGGGCGGCGTTGACGGTGTGGGACTCCCCCGTCGCGGCCACCCGGTTCGCCGAATCATCGGTGGGTCGGGCCTGGTCCCGCATCGCCGTGGCCGGCGTCCGGCTCGACCTGCGGCCACTGAGCAGCCGGGGTGAGTGGTCCGGCCGGCGGCCGTTCGGCGAGCCGACCGGTGGCCGGGTCAGCGGGCCGGTGCTGGCCCTGACCCGGGCCCGGCTGCGACCGACCCGAGCGCTCACCTTCTGGCGGGCGATCCCGCCGGTGGCCGCCGCCCTGCACGCCGCGCCCGGCCTGCTGGCCCGCTTCGGCGTCGGCGAGGCCCCGTTGGGTTGGCAGGGCACGGTGAGTGTGTGGCGTGATCCGACAGACCTGGTGGGGTTCGCGTACCGTCACCCGGAGCACCGGGCCGCGATCGCCCGGACGGAGACCGCGCGGTGGTACGCGGAGGAGCTCTTCACCCGGTTCGAGGTGCGTGACGTGATCGGTGACCGGACGGTACTGGGGTGGGTCGACGGCGACCCGGCGAAGGGTGGACGGGCATGAGGTTGGTGCGGTGGACACCGGACGATCTCCTCCGGCGGCTGGACGACGTGGTGGCCGTCTACGGCGAGGCCATGGGTTACCGCGCCGACCTGCTGAAGGCCCGCCGTGGCTACATCGCCACCCACGTACGCCGTCCCGGCTTCCGGGCCGTCGCCAGCCTGACCGCCGAGGGGCACCTGGCCGGGTTCGGCTACGGCTACCTCGGCGGCCCCGGCCAGTGGTGGCACGACCAGGTCTGGCGGGCACTCGACCCGGACGCCCGACGACGCTGGCTGACCGACTGCTTCGAGGTGGTCGAGTTGCACGTACGCCCACCGGCGCAGGGGCACGGCCTGGGTGCCGGGCAACTGCGGGCGCTGCTCACCATGGCCGAGGGCGCGACCACGCTGCTGTCCACCCCGGAGGCCGACGAGCAGACCTCCCGCGCCTGGCGGTTGTACCGCCGGTTCGGCTTCGTCGACCTGCTGCGCGACTTCCACTTCCCCGGCGACGAACGTCCGTTCGGGGTGCTCGGCCGGGATCTGCCCCTACCCGCGCCCACGCAGCCGCCACGATCATGAACGGCGGACCATCGGCCCGGTCGGCGATCCGGGCGTACGCCTGGGGGATGCTCGCCCTGCTGGTGCTGGCGCAGATCTGCTACCCGCTGACCAGCGGGACGACCCGGGCCCGGCTGACCGTGGCCACCGTCGTGCTCGGCTACCTGCTCTCGGTCGGCCACGCCCTGCTCAGCCGGGGCCCGCGTACGGCGCTCGCGCTGATCGCGTTGGCCAGTGGCGGTGGTTTCGCCATCGAGGCCCTCGGGGTGGCCACCGGATTTCCGTTCGGCAGCTACGACTACTCCGGCCAACTCGGCCCGAAACTGGCCGGGGTGCCGCTGATCATCCCGCTGGCCTGGACCTGGATGACCTGGCCGGCCTGGCTGGTGGCGACCCGGCTCACCGGCGGCGGCACGGCACGCCGGTGGTGGCGGTGGCCGGCGCGGATCGGGCTGGCCACCCTCGGCCTGGCCACCTGGGACCTCTTCCTCGACCCGCAGATGGTCGCCGAGGGGCACTGGGTGTGGCGTGACGCCACCCCGGCACTGCCCGGGCTGGCCGGCATCCCGGTCAGCAACTACCTGGGCTGGCTGCTGTTCGCCGTGCTGGTGATGACCGCGCTGCGGCCGCTCGCCGGTGCCGCCGTGGCCGACACCGACGCCCGCGACCGGCCGATGTACGCGCTCTACCTGTGGACGTACGCCTCCAGTGTGCTGGCCCACGCGGTCTTCCTGGACCTGCCCGCCTCCGCGTTGTGGGGCGGGTTCGGCATGGCGGTGATCGCGGTGCCGCTGGCGGTGACGCTGCTGCGGGCCCGCCGGACCGGCGACGACCACGCCGGCGCGGAGCGCACCAGGGCCGACGTCGCGGCATGACCTGGCTGCTCGTCGTCCTGCTCGTCGTCGTCGCGTTGACCGGGCACACCGTGGTCAACGCCGGCCGGTGGCTGCGCCGCCCGGCGGACCGTCCGGTGCAGACCGACGAACGGGTGAGTGTGCTGCTGCCGCTGCGCGACGAGGCCGACCGGGTCACCCCGTGCCTGCGGGCGCTGCTCGCCCAGCGCGGCGTACCGGGACTGCGGATCGTGGTGCTCGACGACGGCTCCACCGACGGCACCGCCGAGGTGGTCCGCGCGGTGGTCGGCGACGACCCCCGGGTCACCCTGCGCACCGGGGTCGCCCCGCCGCCGGGCTGGCTGGGCAAGCCACACGCCTGCTGGCAGTTGGCCGGCCACGTCGAAGGATCGACCGACGCGCTGGTCTTCGTCGACGCCGACGTGGTGCTCGGCCCGTACGCCGTGGCGGCGGCGGTCACCGAACTGCGCGCCGCCGGGGCTGAGCTGCTGTCGCCGTACCCGCGGATCGTGGTGCGGACGGTGGCCGACCGGTTGGTGCAGCCGTTGTTGCAGTGGTTGTGGCTGACCTTCCTGCCGCTGCGGGCGATGGAACGCTCGCGGCGGCCGTCGCTGGCCGCGGCCGGTGGGCAGTTCCTGGTCGTCGACCGGGCCGGCTACCTGCGGGCCGGGGGGCACGCGGCGGTCGCCGACCGGGTGCTGGAGGACATCGAGCTGGCCCGCGCGGTGAAACGTGCCGGCGGCCGGATCGCCCTGGCCGACGGCTCACGGCTGGCCACCTGCCGGATGTACGACACCTGGCCGCAGCTGCGCGACGGCTACACCAAGTCGCTGTGGGCCACGTTCGGGCATCCGCTGGCCGCCGCGCTGGTGGTCGGTCTGCTGCTCCTGCTCTACACCGCGCCGCCGCTGGTCGCCGTGGCCGCCCTGCTGGCCGGGGCGCCGGTCCTGGCCGGGGTGGCCGCCCTGACGTACCTGACGGGGGTGGTGGGACGGGTGGTCAGCGCCCGTGCCACCGGCGGGCGGGCCTGGCCCGACGCGCTGAGCCACCCCGTGTCGGTCGCGGTCCTCGGCTGGCTGACCGTACGGTCGTACCATCTGCGCAAGCGGCGGCGCCTGTCCTGGCGCGGCCGTCCGGTCGGCTAGATCCGCCTGCGGCGGGCCGGAGCGAGGACTTCGACACGGTCTAGGAGGACGCGGCATGGCGCGGATCGTGGTCGTCGGCGCCGGGGTGGGCGGGTTGGCCACCGCCGCCCGGCTGGCCGTCACCGGGCACCAGGTGACCGTCCTGGAGCAGGCCGACACGGTCGGCGGCAAGCTCGGGCGGCACACCCGCGACACCGAGGCGGGTCCGTTCCACTTCGACACCGGGCCCAGCCTGCTCACCCTCCCCGAGGTCTTCCACGAGCTGTTCGAGGCGACCGGGGCGAAGCTGGACGAATATCTCGACCTGGTGCCGCTGGACCCGATCGTGCGGCACGTCTTCGACGAGGGTGCTGCAGTGCTGGACTCCTGCGCCGACCCGGCGGAGTTCACCGCCCGCATCGGCGCGGCCCTCGGTGACCGGGCCGCCGCCGACTGGCAACGGTTGTGGCGGCGCGCGGCCCGGGTGTGGCGGGCCAGCGAACACGACATCCTGCGTCGCCGCGTCGACTCGCCCCGGGACCTGGCCCGACTGGCCTGGCGGCTGGGCGACCTGGCCGCCATCCGCCCCGGGCAGAGTCTGCGTGGGCTGGGCCGGTCCCACCTGTCCGATCCTCGGCTGCGGATGCTGCTGGACCGGTACGCCACATACACCGGCGCGGATCCGCGGCGCGCCCCGGCCGCCCTGGTCGCGGTCCCCTACGCCGAGTTGACCTTCGGCGGTTGGTACCTGCGCGGCGGGCTGGGCACCCTCGCCGACGCGCTGCTGTCGCGCTGCCTGGACCTGGGGGTGGTGGTACGCACCGGCACCACTGTCACCCGGATCGACGCCACCGGCGGTCGGGTGCACGGGGTACGCGTCGCCGACCAGCGCGCCCCGATCCCCGCCGACGTGGTGGTGGCAAACGTCGACGCGCTCACCGTCTACCGTGACCTGCTGCCCGACGCGCGCCGGCTGGCCGGGCTCACCGACCGCAGCCTTGCCGGTTTCGTGCTGCTGCTCGGCGTACGCGGGGACAGCGGGCTGGCCCACCACAACGTGTTCTTCCCCCGCGACTACGACGCCGAGTTCGACGCGGTCTTCGGCGACCCGGGTCGGGGGGTACGGGCCCGGCCGGCCGCCGACCCGACGATCTTCGTCACGGTGGCCGACGACCCGGCGGTCCGCCCGGACGGCCACGAGGCGTGGTTCGTGCTTGTCAACGCCGCCCGGCAGGGCACCGCACCGGGTGCGGTCGACTGGCGTCGGCCGGGGCTGGCGCAGGCGTACGCCGATCGGATCCTCGACGTGCTCGCCGAACGCGGCGTGGACGTCCGCGACCGGCTGGTGTTCCGCGACATCCGGACCCCGGCCGACCTGGCCACCGCCACCGGCGCCCCGGGCGGCACCATCTACGGCACCGCCGGTGGTCTGCTGCGCCCGGCCAACCGGGGGCCGGCTCGCGGCCTGTGGCTGGTCGGCGGCTCCAGCCATCCGGGCGGCGGCCTGCCGATGGTGACCCTGTCCGCCCAGATCGTCGCCGACGCCGTCGGCCCCGCCTGGTAGGCGCACCAGGCGGTGAGCGCCGCAACAGCATCGTTGAAGGCCGCAAAGCATCGGTGAGCGCCGCCACAGCAGAAGTCCGGCGGGGCGTCGAACTACCGCCGGGCCGAGGACAACGTGTCGACATGATGCCCACGAACGACGTCGTCACCTCGATCCACGACCTGCCGGCGCAACTGGCCAACAACCGGGCCTACTGGTGCGGCTGGGTCAGCCCGGACGGGGCCGACGACGACCTGCCCATCTTCCGCACGGGCGTGCCGCACCCGCTGCTCAACGGGGTCCTGCGGGTACGCAACCGGCCGATCGACGAGACCGTGGCGCAGGCCGGCCGGCGGCTCGCCGGTACGCCCTGGCTCTGGTGGGTCGGCGCGGACAGTGATCCCGGCATCGCCGACGCCCTGGCCGCGCAGGGCGGCAGGCAGGTGTCGACGATGCCCGTGATGGCCGTCGACCTTGACCAGGTGGCCGAGCTTCCCGGCCCGCCGGGCCTGGTCGTCGACCAGATCGACGATTCGGAGATCCCCGCCTTCGTCGCGGTGTACGGGCCCTCGCTGGGGGTGCCGGACGACGCCGTCGCCACCGTCACCGAACTGGAGATCGACCGCCCGGCCGGCCGAGCCGAACTGCTCCGCTTCGTCGCCCGCCTCGACGGTCGGGTGGTCGGCACGGCCGCCACGTTGATCAGCAACGGGGTGGCCGGGATCTATGTCGTCAGCACCGTCGCCGAGCAGCGGGGCCGGGGCATCGGCACGGCCGTCACCGCCGCCGCGCTGCGGGCCGGGCGGGAGCGTGGCCTGCGCGTCGGCACGCTGCAGGCCAGTTCCGCAGGCGAACCCGTCTACCGGCGGATGGGCTTCGAGACCATCGACCACTACCGGTTGTTCAGCCTGTAACGCCCCGCCGGAGCACGAGGGTGGCCGGGCATCCGGCCACCCTCGCGGTCACCGAACCTTGGCCCGGTCGGGGTGGAACACCCGCAGCCGAGACACCCGGTCCGCCTCCAGGGACTGCACCCACACCGCGCTCGGTGGGCAGTGGAACGGGTCCTCCGGCGGGTTGATCAGATCGGTTTCCAGGATCACCACGTCCCGTGCCGCCACGATGTTGGCAAGCCGGTAGACCACCCCGTCGTGCACGTCGGCGTACATCGTCCGGGCCAGCGGGTCGATGCCGTTGGTGCGGCGACCGTCCGACCACCACGTCTGCACCGCCGGGCTCCAGGTCTTGGCAAGGGTCCGCGCGAAGCTGCCGTGCCGTCCGGACCAGAGCATCTCCTCCGCCTCGGCCCGACGCCGCCGGGTGAGCACGGCCACGTCATCGTGTACGGCGTCGGCCGTCGCCAGCAGCGCGTCGGTCAACTTCGCCCGCGCCTGGTGCAGCCGGCTGCGCACCGTACCGATGGGCACCCCGCAGAGCGCGGCGATCTGGTCGTACGCGGTGACCTCGGTGAAGTAGCGGAGCATCGTGACCAGCCGCAGATTGGGCGACAGCTCGTGCATGGCGGTCCAGAGCCAGTCGGCGTGGGCGGTCCGCTCCACGATCCGTTCGGGATCCGACCCGACGGCCGGGGACGCGACAAGTTCCAGCTGATCGACCGGTACCTCCCGCTGTGCCCGGAACTGGAGCCGGCCGACGTTACGCACGATCGTCCGCAGCCAGGGCCCCACGGCCGCCGGGTCACGCAGGTCACCGATGCGGCGCAGCGCGATGAGCGACGCCTCCTGCACCGCGTCCTCGGCCTCCGGCCGGTGACCACAGACACTCAACGCCACCGCGCGCATCGCCGCCGTGTGCCGCGCCAGCAGCAGCCCCAGGCAGCCGACGTCGCCGGCCTGCGCCGCCCGGACCAGCGCGACGTCCGAAAGATCCCCCGTCGTTGCAGTTGTCACTCGGCAAGATTAGCCGCCGTCCGTCCGGCGGGCCGATCACCCTGCGTCGATCAGTGCCCGGCGTACGGCCGAGAGCAGTTGCCCCAGCCCGAAGGCGGCCAGCAGCACCCACACCGCGGTCGCCATGGTGATGGTGCCGGCCGCCAGATCCGGCTGGATCAGACCGGTCAGACCGGCCAGCAGCAGTCCCACCAGGGCCACGCAGACCCGGGTGGGCCGCTCCCCCACCGTCACCGCGCCGATCTCCCGCATCCCGGCGGCGACCGCCCGGGCCCGGACGTACTCGTGCAACCAGGACAGCGCGCCGGCCGCGGCGACCAGCGCGCCGGGCGCGCCCACCAGCCAGAACGCCACCAGCCAGGCGACCTCACCGATCCGGTCGGCAAGCGAGTCGTAGACGTAGCCGAGCCGCGTCGTGCGGCCGGTGGCCACCGCCACCGCCCCGTCGACGCTGTCGGCCACCGAGGCGAGCAACACGAACAGGGCACCGAGGAACGGGCCGTCACCCGCCCGGACCGCGAACAGGGGTACGCAGAGGCAGAGCAGCACGCCGACCGCCGTCACCGCGGTCGGGCCGACCCGCAGCCGGCCCAGCAGAAACCCGAGATGGTACGACAGGCGCAGCCAGGCGCGTACCACCGGAGTGGCCGCCCGAGGGTCGAACCCACCGTGCAACCGTGCCCACGCGGTGGCGTACTCGTTCCAGTTCAGCTGTCTGCCCACCACGGTTCAACCGTCACGGCGGCGCTGAGGTATCGCGCCGGCACGCTCACGTCGAGGCGCCCACCCGCAGGTTCTGCCAGATCTCCCGGGTCGCGGTGGACCGGTTGAAGGTGATGAAGTGGATCCCCGGCACACCCTCGTCGAGCAGCCGCTGACACATCTCGCTGGCCTGCTCGATGCCGAGCCGGCGGACCGCCTCCGGGTCGTCGGCGACCCGCTCGAAGCGGGCGGCCAGCGCCGGTGGGAAGGGTGCCCCGGACAGCTGCACGGAGCGTTCGATGGTGCCGATGCGGATCACCGGCATCACGCCGGCCAGGATCGGGGTGTCACAGCCGGCGGCGGCCACCCGGTCACGCAGGCGGAGGTACTCGTCGGCGTCGAAGAACATCTGCGTGATGGCGAACTCGGCGCCGGCCCGGCATTTGCGGACGAAATACTCGGTGTCGCTGGCGATGTCCGGCGAGCGCGGATGCCGGTACGGGAAGGCGGCCACACCGACGCTGAAGTCACCCGAGCGGCGGACCAGGCGAACGAGATCCTCGGCGTAGTCGATGCCGTCGGGGTGCCGTACCCACTCGCCGGTCGGATCACCGGGCGGGTCGCCCCGCACCGCCAGCACGTTGCGCACCCCGGCGCCGGCCAACCGCCCGATCACGTGCCGCAACTCGGCCACCGAATGGTTGACCGCGGTCAGGTGGGCCATCGGCAGCAGGGTGGTCTCGGTGGCCACCCGTTCGGTGACCGCGACCGTGGTGTCCCGCGTGGTTCCGCCGGCACCGTAGGTGATCGAGACGAACGACGGCTGCAACGGCTCCAGCTCACGGATGGCCTGCCAGAGCTGCCGCTCGCCCTGCTCCGTCTTCGGCGGCATGAACTCGAAGGAGAAGGTCGGCTGGCGGTCACGGACCAGCTCCCCGATCGCCGGTTGCGGATTGGGGAGGATCGACGGTAGACCGAGCGCCACGCGTCGACTCTAGCCGGATCGGCCGCGTATCCCCATCTTCTTCCCACAGCCAGGGATCACTGTCCGCATCGTTCTCGACCCGACGACTCGCTCGCACCTGTGCCGTACGTCGGTGTCCCGGGCTTCGTTCGCGGACGGAAACGTCGGACCCCTGCGATAACCATGACTCAGCGCGGGCGGTCGAGGACCGCAGGGGGCCGCGCGGGGGTCACGATCCACCGGTGGGCGGTCCGGTTCCGGGCCGGCCACCAGCGCGCGCCGACCTCCGGAGGACCGATGCCCCCGCACCCGCCCGATTCGCTGTCCGGGCCGCCGCTGACCCGGTTGCGCCTCGCCCGAGGCTGGAGCCAGTCCCGGCTCGCCGCCGAACTGTGCGCCGCCGCCGGGGTGCCGACACTGAGTCGGCACGAGATATCCCGCTGGGAACGCCAGCGGCGCACGCCCGGCCGCTACTGGCACGCCTGGTTGGCCATCGTCCTCGGCGTGCCGACCGGACCGCCGCTCGACTCCTCGGGCCCGGCGCCGACCTGCCTGCCAGCCGGCCGGACCGTGCTCACCGATGGTGACGTGATCTGTCCGAAGGGCGACCGTGATCGGCGTGTCGGCCGTTGCCGACCGACCTCCGCACGCCCACCGACGCGAATCGTCGGGCGAACCGCGACGCGCCGGAACGTGGGTGGGTCAGCACGCGACGACCTGACCTATTAGCGTCGGGACGTGACCCACGCTGCTCCTGTCTCTCCTGTCGACCGGGCCGGCCTCCGCCAACGGGTGGACCAGGCCCTGTCCGACTTCCTCGCCGGTCGCCGATCGTGGATGACCGACCTCGATGACGCCCTGGTTCCGGTCGCCGAGGCGATCGAGTCGTTCGTGCTCGGCGGGGGCAAGCGCCTGCGGCCCGCCTTCGGCTACTGGGGCTACCGGGGTGCCGGCGGAGTGGACACCGACGCCGTGGTGACCGCCCTCGCAGCACTGGAGTTCGTCCAGGCCAGCGCCCTGATCCACGACGACCTGATGGACCGTTCGGACACCCGGCGCGGAGAGCCGGCGATGCACCGCCGATTCGCCGCCTGGCATCGTACGGCCGGTTGGGGTGGCAACCCGGACGGCTTCGGCGACGCGGCGGCGATCCTGCTGGGCGACCTGTGCCTGGTCTGGTCCGACGAGTTGCTGCACTCCGCCGGGCTGGACCCCCGCACCGTCGCCCGGGCCCGGCCGGACTTCGACGAGATGCGCACCGAGGTCACCGTCGGGCAGTACCTCGACGTGGTGACCCAGGCCACCGGGGACGCCTCGCTGGAACGGGCCAGCAAGATCGCCCGCTACAAGTCGGCGAAGTACACAGTCGAACGACCGCTGCTGCTCGGCGCGGCGCTGGCCGACGCTCCCGCGGACATACGGGTCGCCTACTCGGCGTACGGGCTGCCGTTGGGCGAGGCGTTCCAACTGCGCGACGACGTGCTGGGAGTCTTCGGCGATCCCGCCCAGACCGGCAAGCCGGCCGGCGACGACCTACGCGAGGGCAAGCGGACCTACCTGGTGGCAGCGGCCCTGGAGGCGGCTGACGACGCCGGGCGGGAGGTGGTGCTCACCGGGCTCGGCGATCCCGCCCTGGACGCGGCCGGAGTGGCCCGACTACGGGACGTGATCATCAGCACCGGCGCACTGGCCCGTACCGAGCAGCGCATCGTCACGCTCACCGACGCCGCACTCGCCGCGCTGACCGCCGTCGACCTGGACACCGAGGCCCGCCAGTCCCTCGTCGACCTGGCCATAGCCGCCACCCGCCGCACCGACTGACCCACCCTCCCACCCTCCCTACCCCACCCTCCCTACCCCACCCTCACCACCCGCCCTCACCACCCGCCCTCACCGGGCTCACCCGACGAGGTCGACGCGCTGCTCACCCCCACCGCGTCGATCTTGCAGTTTCGGTCGCACTTCTGGGCGATTTGCACCATTCGCGGGGACACAAAGTGCAAGATCGACGGGGCGGGAGGGTGGGGCGAGGGGGCGGGGAGGGTGGGGTGGGGTGGGTTAGAAGCCGAGGGCTTGGGCGCGGCGTTTGATTTCGCGGGCCTGGTCGCCGCCGAGGGCGGTGGCGGGGGTGCCACCGGGCAGCGTCGGGTCGGGCTCGTAGAGCCAGCGCAGCGCCGCCTCGTCGTCGTAGCCGGCGTCCGCCAGCAGGTTCAGCACGCCGGGCAGGTGCTTGAGTACGGTGGCATTGGCCACCAGGTCAGCCGGAATCCGGCGGACACCGTCGCGGCGTACCGCGATCAGTTCCCGATCCCTGATCTTCTGGTGCACCTTGCTGATCGTCAGGTCGAGCCGCTCGGCGACGTCCGGCAGGGTCAGCCAGTCCGTCGGCCCGGTGGTCTCCGGCGCGGCGTTGTCGGTGGGTACGGAGTCGGTCACTCGACCACCCTGCCACGTCCTCCCGGCACCAGGTCAACAGCCTCCCGGCACCCACTCTGACCAGGATCGACCACAGTCTGTCACGCCACGGCGGGCCCGAGAAGGTCCGCTCGGCGGTAGCATCCTGTTCAACCTTCATCCCCCGACACATAGACTGCCTGCCGATGGACACACAGGTCGCCGACACGTTGCTGGGCTCGCTGATCGACGGGCGTTACCGCATCCGCGGTCGCGTCGCCCGTGGCGGCATGGCGACCGTGTACACCGCCACCGACGAGCGACTCGAACGCACCGTGGCGGTCAAAATCATTCACTCGTCGCAGGGGCCGACTGATCGGGCCGGCCTGGCCGGCTTCGTCGAGCGGTTCACCGACGAGGCCAAGACCATCGCCCGGCTGACCCATCCCAACGTGGTGGCGGTCTACGACCAGGGCACCCATGGCGGTCGGCCGTACCTGGTCATGGAGTACGTCCGCGGGCGCACCCTGCGTGAGGTGCTGACCGAGCGGCGCCGACTCAACCCGGACGAGGCGCTGGCCATCACCGAGCAGATACTCGCCGCGCTCGCCACCGCCCACCGGGCCGGGCTGGTGCACCGCGACGTCAAGCCGGAGAACGTGCTCGTCGCCGAGGCGCCCAGCGGCGGCCCGGCCAACCTCGTCGACAGCGTCGTGAAGGTCACCGACTTCGGGTTGGCGCGGGCCGTGGAGGCGAGCACCGATCACGACAGCGGCAACCAACTGATGGCGACCGTGGCGTACGTCGCCCCGGAGCTGGTCACCACCGGCCGCGCCGACGCCCGTACCGATGTCTACTCCAGCGGCATCGTGCTGTTCGAGATGCTCACCGGCCGGGTGCCGTACGACGGTGATCGTCCGATCGACATCGCCTGGCAACACGTCGATCGGGACGTACCGGCGCCGTCGACCCTGGTGCCCGGCCTGCCGAAGGCCCTCGACGATCTGGTCGCCCGAGCCACCCGCCGCGACCCGGCGGGCCGTCCGGCCGACGCCGGGACCCTGCTGGCCGAGGTGCAGGTCGCCCGGGACGGGCTCGGTAACGCGAACGCCCAGACCGCCATGCTGTCTGCGGTGTCCGACGGCCCGGCGGTCGCCCAGCCGACCATGGTGGTGGCAGCGGTCCGCCCCGCCGAACGGCCGACCTGGGCCCGGCTGCCGGAGGGTGGCACACCCACCCGGGGGCGTCGTCGGGCGGTTCCGGACGAGGACGTGCACCGGTTCTCCCAGCTTGCCGGGTGGCGTGCCCGGCTGTTCGGCGATTCGAGCAGCCGCCTCGCGGTCGCCGCCGTCGTGGTGGTGCTGGGCCTGGTGGCTGCTCTCGGCGGATGGTGGTTCGGCGTCGGCCGCTACACCACCACCCCGCAGCTGGTCAGCATGACCAAGGCCCAGGCGGAGGCGCAGGCCGCGCAGGGCGGCTTCACCCTGCAGTACGCCGACCCACGCCACGACGAGCAGATCCCGCGTGACGGCGTGGTGGCGCAGCAGCCCGCCTCGGCCGCCCGGATCCTCAAGGGCGGCACCATCACCCTGACCCTGTCCTTGGGGCCGGCCCGGTTCCCGATGCCCGACGTGGTGGGCAAGGAGTTCGACCTGGCCGAGGCCGACCTGGTCAACGCCCAGCTGAAGGTTGTCAAGGGCACCGCCCGGTACGACGACGGCCTGCCCGAGGGCGTCGTGGTGGCCACCAAGCCGGAGGCCGGCAAGGAGGTCGAGCCGGGCGACGAGATCACCGTCATCCTGAGCAAGGGCCGCGCCCCGATCACCGTGCCGAACCTGGTCGGCAAGAGCCTCAACGACGCCCGTACGCAGATCGCCCAGCTCGGCCTGGTCCTGGTGGAACCGACCTACAAGCAGTCCGACAAGCCTCGCGACGAGGTGCTCGGGCAGAGCCCGGCCGACGGCAGCGGGGTCGAGAAGGGTGCCCAGATCCGGCTGGAGGTCAGCGAGGGTCCACCGCTGGTGACCGTACCCCGGGTCATCGACCTGCCGTGCCAGCAGGCCAAGCAGGTGCTGGAGAGTCAGGGCTTCCCGGTGGCCGTGCAGTTCAACCCGGAGGCCGTGGCCCGGTTCCAGAACCCGAACGAGAACGCGCAGGTGGCACCGGGCACCCAGATCACCATCGGGTGTTTCTGATGACGGCTACCCAACCCGGCCACCGGCCGATCGGCTCGCACACGCCCACCTCCGGTGGGCTGGCGAAGGCGGCGCTGCCGTACCTCGACGCCGCCGGCTCCGAGGTGGCGCAGGTCTACGTCGGCAACTCCCGAGGGTGGGCGATGCCGGCCGGTGACCCGGTGCAGGACGCCCTGTTCCGCGACGGCTGCGCCGAACGGGGAGTCGCCGCCTACATTCACGCGTCACTGCTGGTCAACCTGGGTTCGCCGACCCCGGCCACGGTGGAACGATCGCAGCAGACCCTGGCCCACGCGCTACGCCGGGGCGCCGCGATCGGCGCCCGCGCGGTGGTGTTCCACGCCGGCAGCGCGGTGGACGCCGGGCACGCCGAGGCGGCCATGCGGCAGGTACGCGAATCACTGCTGCCGCTGCTGGACTCGGCCGCCGACAGCGGCGGGCCGATGCTGCTGGTCGAGCCGAGCGCCGGTGGCGGCCGGTCGCTGGCCTGCCGGGTGGAGCAGCTCGGCCCCTACCTGGACGCGGTGGACCGGCACCCCTGGCTGGGCGTCTGCTTCGACACCTGCCACGCCTGGGCGGCCGGGCACGACCTGGCCGCCGAAGGCGGCATGACCGAGACGCTGGACACCCTGGTGGCGACCGTCGGCGCGGATCGGCTCCAGCTGGTGCACGCCAACGACTCGAAGGACCTGTGCGGCTCCACCCGTGACCGGCACGAGAACATCGGCAAGGGCAGCATCGGCGAGCCCGCCTTCGCCGAACTGATGCGCCACCCCGCCACCGCCGGCGTCCCCATCCTCGTGGAGACCCCCACCGACCGCCACGAAGGTCACGCCGCCGACATCGCCACCCTCCGCCGCCTCCACCCCTAACTCCCCCTACCCCACACTCCCTCCCGCACGCGCCCTGCGCCCCGCCCCCTCCCCCGCGCCCTGCGCCCTGCGCCCTGCGCCCTGCGCCCTGCGCCCTGCGCCCTGCGCCCGCGATCTTGCACTTCTTGTCGCCGCATAAGCCGCACAAGGGGCATTTCGGCGACCAAAAGTGCAAGATCGCGGGAGCGCGGCCTGGGGTGGGAGCGCGAGGGGCGCGGGGTAGGAGCGGGGTCAGGCGCGGAGGATGTGGGTGAGGGTGGTGGCGGCCTGGTCGACGGCGGTGTCGGTGACGTCCATGTGGGTGACCAGGCGGGCGATGCGGGGTCCGAGCACCGAGATGAGTACGCCTTCGGCGCGCGCCGCGGCAGTCAGCGCGTGCGCGTCCATGGGTGCCTTGGTCAGGTCCAGCGGGACCAGGTTGGTGCGTACCGGGGCGGCCAGCACCCCGAACGGGGCGATCGCCTCGGCCAGCCGGGCCGCCTTCGCGTGGTCCTCGGCGAGCCGGTCGATGTGGTGGGACAGGGCGTACCGGCCGGCAGCGGCGAGGACGCCGGCCTGACGCATCCCGCCACCCATCCGCTTACGGATCACCCGCGCCCGCTCGATCTTGTCGGCGGCGCCGACGATCAGCGAGCCGACCGGCGCGCCGAGCCCCTTGGAGAGGCAGACCGAGAGGGTGTCGAACAGCGCGCCGTAGCTGGCCAGCGGCACCCCGTCGGCGACGTGGGCGTGCCAGATCCGTGCCCCGTCGCAGTGCAGCGCCACCTGCGCCTCGTCGGCGACCCGGCGCAGCTGGCGCAACGTGTCGAGGGGGATCACTCCGCCGCCGCCGCGATTGTGGGTCTGCTCCACCGCGATCGCCCGGGTGGGCACCGCCCAGTAGCCGTCGGGCCGGATCATGCCGGCGACCACGTCGGGGTCAACGTCCGCGCCCACCGCAGGCCAGGTCCGCGAGGTGATGCCGCCGTACGCGGCAGCGGCCCCCATCTCGTACGTGATCACGTGCGCGTCGGCGTCGCAGAGCAACTCCGCGCCGGGCGGCACCGACAGTTGCAGGGCGATCTGGTTGGCCATCGAGCCGGTCGGGCAGAACAGTGCCGCCTCGTGCCCGAACAGCGCGGCGACCTCGGCCTCCAACGCGTTGACCGTCGGGTCCTCGCCGTAGACGTCGTCGCCGACCTCGGCGGCGGCCATCGCCTCCCGCATCCCGGGGGTGGGCCGGGTCACCGTGTCCGAACGCAGATCAATCGGCATGTCACGCTCCATCCCGTCAGCCACAGTCATGCCAGACAGCTGCCGACTGTGGGGCTCGCAAGCTCACTCCTCGCGTCCGCCACAGTCATGCCACCCGATCACGCGTCAGCCACGGAGCATCTCTGCTACGAGGAAGGCCAGTTCCAGCGACTGCTGGGTGTTCAGGCGCGGGTCGCAGGCGGTCTCGTAGCGGTCGGGCAGGTCGAGATCGGCGATGTTCTGGGCGCCACCGAGGCACTCGGTGACATCCTCACCGGTCAGCTCGACGTGCAGGCCACCGGGGTGGGTCTCCAGGCTGCGGTGCACCTCGAAGTAGCCCAGCACCTCGTCGACGATCCGGTCGAAGTGGCGGGTCTTGTAGCCGTTCGACGACTCGTGGGTGTTGCCGTGCATCGGGTCGCACTGCCACACCACCTTCGCCCCGGCGGCGGTCACCTTGGCCACGATCGGCGGCAGCGCGTCGCGTACCTTGTGGTTGCCCATCCGGCTGATCAGGGTGAGCCGACCGGGGATGTTCTCCGGGTTCAGCTTCTCGCACAGCTCGATCGCCTCGTCCGGCGTGGTGGTCGGGCCGAGCTTGACCCCGATCGGGTTGGCGATGCGGGAGATGAAGTCGATGTGGGCGCCGTCGATCTGCCGGGTGCGCTCGCCGATCCACAGGAAGTGCCCGGACAGCCCGTACGCCCGGCGGTCGGAGACCCGGGTCAGCGCCCGGTCGTACTCCAGCGCCAGGGCCTCGTGGGAGCAGTAGAGGGTGACCGTACGCAGCGCCTCGTCGTCGGTCATCCCGCAGGCCCGGATGAACGCCAGGGCACGGTCGATCTCGCGGGCGATCGCCTCGTACCGTTCACCGGCCGGGGAGTTGCGCACGAAGCCCTTGTTCCAGTCGTGCACCGCGTGCAGGTCGGCCAGTCCTCCGGCGAGGTAGGCGCGCAGCATGTTCATCGCGGCGGCGGAGTTCGCGTACGCCCGGATCATGCGCTGCGGGTCGGCGACCCGCGCCTCCGGCGTGGCCTCCAGCGAGTTGATCATATCGCCGCGGTAGGCCGGCAGGCCGCGCGCGTCGGTCGGCAACGACCGGGGCTTGGTGTACTGCCCGGCGACCCGGGCCACCTTCACCACCGGCAGCGACGCGCCGTAGGTCAGCACGATCGCCATCTGCAGCAGCGTGCGGGCGTTGGCCAGCAGATGACTCTCGGTGTTGTCGGCGAAGGTCTCCGCGCAGTCGCCGCCCTGCAGCAGGAACGCCTTGCCCTCGCAGACCAGCGCGAGACGCTGTCGCAACTGGTCGACCTCGTACGGGGCGACCACCGACGGGACCCGGTCGAGGACCTTGCAGACCTCGGCGACCTGGGCCGGGTCCTCCCAGGGCGGGGTCTGGGCGCGGGGCAGCTCCCGCCAACGGTCCAGACCGAGGGCCTCGTCCTCGGCGGAGTCGACGGTCGGACGGCTGGTCTGCAACACCGGGCTGCTCACCGCCGGATGACTCAACTGATGCCACTCATGGCGCATGACGAAAGCGTACGGCGGCCGACCGGGTGACCGCCCAGTGAGGGGCCGGGTTCCGGCAGATGGACGACGCGGCGCGCTGCCGCAGGTCAGGGCGTCGGCGTGGGAGACGGGCTGTGCCCACCGGGCCGCTCGCCCGAAATGCACCAGTCCAGGCCGTCGCGGGTGACCGTGAACAGCAGCGATCGACTGGCCTCGCGCTTACCCACCGTGACGGTGACCACAGTGCTGACTTCCTGCCCGACCGGTCCCGGGCGGATGTCGACGATCTCGGTCTGCGCCACGGTGAAGTGGTCGGCGAAGTCGCCGTTCGGCCCGGTCGCCGCCGCGTCGAACGACTCGTGCAGCACCGTGCAGAGTTGGCTGCGCCCGGCCGCGACGTCCTTGGCGGTCATCGCGTCGAGGTACGCCTGCACCCGTTCGCGGGACTTCGCCAGGGCCTCGTCGGCCGGTGCCCGGCCGGGCTGCTCCGCCGGCTTCTCGTCGCCGCCGATCAGTCCGCAGCCGACAAGCGCGAGCGAGGCGGTCGTGAGCAGGACGAGGGCGGCGCTGCGCCGGTACACCCGCATCGCTACCTCCCCATCTGCGCACATCGCACCGTTCCGACCGGCGAGTCTGTCACACCCTGCCCTGATGTAAGGAAGGGCCCCTTGTTATCGCCTTTTGCATAGGAAGGGCCCCCTGTTAACACACGGCAAGATCGAGCTGCCGGAGTGTTAACAGGGGGCCCGTGCTCTACCGGAGGCGTTAACAGGGGGCCCTTCCTTACAGTCAGCCGAGGCCGTTGCGGATGGCGCTGATCAGCTCTCCGTTGCTGGTGTCACCGGAGAGTTCCCAGAAGAAGGCGCCACCGAGGCCCTGGTTCTTCGCGTACGTCATCTTGCCGCCGATGGTCGACGGGGTGTCGTAGCTCCACCAGTTGCTGCCGCACTTGGCGTACGCCGTGCCACCGATGGTGCCGGTCGCCGGGCAGGTGTTCTTGAGGACCTTGTAGTCCTCGATGCCCTGCTCGTAGGTGCCTGGCGCGGGGCCGGTAGCGGTGCCGCCCGGCGCGGACTGGGTGACCCCGGTCCAGCCCCGACCGTAGAAGCCGACGCCGAGCAGCAGCTTGTTGGCTGGGATGCCCTTGCTCTTGAGCTTCTGGATGGCCGCGTCCGACCAGAAGCCCTGCTGCGGGATGCCGGAGTACGAGTAGAGCGGCGAGTGCGGGGCGGTGGGGCCCTGCGCGTTGAAGGCGCCGAAGTAGTCGTATGTCATCGGCATGATCCAGTTGAGGTGGGTGGCGGCACCGGCGTAGTCGGTCGCGTCGATCTTGCCACCGTTGCTGCCGTCGGCGGTGATCGCGGCGGTGACCAGTGCCGACGAGCCGAACCGGGTACGCAGCGCGCTGGCCACGTTCTTGAACGCGTTCGGGCCGCTGGCGTCACAGGTCAGCCCGCAGGCGTTCGGGTACTCCCAGTCGATGTCGATGCCGTCGAAGACGTCCGCCCAGCGCGGGTCCTCGACCAGGTTGTAGCAGCTCTCGGCGAAGGCGGTCGGGTTCTGCGCGGCCTGGGTGAAACCACCGGACCAGGTCCAGCCGCCGAACGACCAGATCACCTTGATGTGCGGGTACATCCGCTTGAGCTTGCGCAGCTGGTTGAAGGTGCCGCGCAGCGGCTGGTCCCAGGTGTCGGCGACGCCGTCGACACTCTCCGCCGCGGTGTACGCCTTCTCGTAGTCGGCGTAGCTGTCACCGATGGTGCACCGGCCGCCGGTGGTGTTGCCGAAGGCGTACAGGATGTGGGTCAGCTTGGACGCCGAGCCGCTGGTGTGGATGTTCTTGACGTGGTAGTTGCGGGCGTAGACGCCCCACTGGGCGAAGTAACCGACCACCTTCTGTCCACTCGGCGGGGGCGGCGGCGTGGTCGGGGGCGGCGAGGTCGGCGGCGGCGGTGCGGTGGTGGTGGTCGGCGGCGGCGGGCTCGTCGGGGGCGGGGTGCCACCGCCGCAGGCCGCGCCGTTGACGGTGCAGTTCAACGGCGCCCGGTACGCACCGGTGCCGTTGTAACCCCAGCTGAAGGAGGCGCCGGGCGCCAGCGCGCCGGCCCAGCTCTTCTTGACCGCCACGTACCGGTTGCCGTTGCGGGTGACGTCGGCGTCCCAAGAGCTGCTGATGCTGGTGCCCGAGGGCAGCTCGAACTCGATGCGCCAGGTGCTGACGCTGGCGCTGGAGCCGTTGGTGATGGTGACCCTCGTTTCGTGACCGGTCCCCCAGTCCTGCACCCGGGTGAACGAGGTGGTCACACTTCCGGCGCCGAACGCCGTGGCCATCGGGACCGAGGCGACGGTCACCGCGACCACGGCGCCGACCCAGAGGGCCCGGCGGAGCGATCTCTTCATGTGGCGTCTCCAAACAGTTAGGAAACTTTCCAAAATGTTGATGAGACGCTACTCACACGACTCCACTTCGTCAAGATGTCGATGTATCGATTTGTCGGCTCGGGCGAAACCCGCGCCG
The DNA here is from genome assembly GCF_016863515.1 of Micromonospora gifhornensis. GTDB lineage: Bacteria > Actinomycetota > Actinomycetes > Mycobacteriales > Micromonosporaceae > Micromonospora > Micromonospora gifhornensis. The sequence continues at coordinate 64,284 of NZ_BOPA01000003.1, read as the reverse complement.
CCCGAAGGGTCTTCGCCGGTGGATGGCCATTACCGAGCGGTAGCCGCCGCGCCGCGAACCGACGTTCGGCGATACCCTCACGCCATGTCCGTCTTCGACACCCCCATCAACTCCCTCACCGGCGGCCCCGCCGATCTCGCGCAGTACCGTGGGCGCGCCCTGCTGGTGGTCAACGTCGCCTCCCGCTGCGGTCTCACCCCGCAGTACGCCGGCCTGCAGGCCCTTCAGGACGAGTACGCCGACCGCGGGCTGGTGGTACTCGGCGTGCCGTGCAACCAGTTCGCCGGCCAGGAACCCGGCAGCGCTGCGGAGATCAGCGAGTTCTGCCAGGTCAACTACGGCGTGACCTTCCCGCTGACGGAGAAGGTCGCGGTGAACGGCCCGGACCGTCATCCGCTCTACGCCGCCCTGGTGGACACCCTCGACGCCGACGGCCACACCGGTGACGTCCGTTGGAACTTCGAGAAGTTCCTGGTCGCTCCGGACGGGACCGTGGCCGCCCGTTTCGCCCCGACGGTCACCCCCGACGACCCCACGCTGCGCGCCACCGTGGAGAAGACCCTGCCCTGACACCCCGCTGCTGACTCACCGGCGACGGCGCCCGGGGTTCGGGTGCCGTCGCCGCCGCACGCTCGTCGGGCGGAGATCACCCTGGATCGGCCGGAAGTGTCCGGCTGGCGAGTAGGTTCGACGGGAGAGCCCGAGTCGATGGGAGTTGACGTGTCGGTCGTGGGGTTGATCGGAAGTGGACACATCGGAGGCACTGTCGCGCGGTTGGCGGTGGCGGCCGGGTACGAGGTGGTGCTGAGCAACTCGCGGGGGCCGGAGACCCTGTCCGACCTGGTCGACGAGTTGGGGCCGGGTGCGAGCGCGGGCACCGCCGACGCCGCGGCTCGCGCCGGTGACCTGGTGGTGGTCAGCATCCCGCTGAAGTCGTACCGGGCGGTGCCGGCGCAGCCGCTGGCCGGCAAGGTCGTCATCGACACCAACAACTACTACCCGCAGCGCGACGGCCAGATCCCCGAGCTGGACGAGGGCAGCGTCACCAGCAGTGAGCTGCTGCAACAGTACCTGCCCGAGGCCCGGGTGGTGAAGGTGTTCAACAACATCTTCTTCCGACACCTGCTCGCCCTGGCCCGGCCCGCCGGTGCGGCGGACCGCAGTGCGCTGCCGATCGCCGGTGACGACGCCGAGGCCAAGGCCGTCGTCACCGCCTTCCTCGACCGGATCGGCTACGACGCGGTGGACGCCGGCACGCTCGCCGACAGCTGGCGGTTCCAGCCGGACACCCCGGCGTACGGCACCATCTACTCCGCCGACCCGGCGAACTGGGAGCAGGAGGCCCCCGGCGACGCCGACAAGGTGCGTGCCGCACTGGCCAAGGCCGAACGGAGCTGACCGCTCGCCGCCGGGCCAGCGGGTCGGTTCTCCGCCGGGCCAGTGGGTCGGTTCTCCGCCGACCCGCTCGCCCGGTCCGCGTCACGCGACGGCGAATCCCCTGCGCGTCACGTGGGCGGGCGAACTCCGCGCAGGTCACCCGGCAGGCGGACTCCGCGCGGGTCACGGACAAACGGACTCCGCGCGGGTGACGCGGCAGGCGGACTGCGCGCGAGTCACGCGACGGCGGATTCCGTGTGCGGGGTGGAGCGATCGTCGGCCGCCTGCGGGGTGGTGTCCCGTGCCTCGCGGTCGACGGCTCGCAGCCCGTACCAGCCGATCGCGGCGACCAGGGCCACCTGGAGCAGGTAGTCGACGATGACGACGGCGCGGCCGAACTGCGCCAGCGGGAGCGCTACGAAGAGCACCGCGTAGACCAGGGCGGCGATGGTCAACGGCCGGGGCATGGTCCGCGCGATCAGCGCACCGACCAGGGCCAGGAGCATGCCCGCGACGATCGCCAACTGGCTGCTGATGATGGCCGGGATCACCCAGTCCAGCCGGTCGTTGAGCACGTCGAACAGGGCGCGTCCCTGCGCCTCCGGCAGCACGGCCGGGTCGGCCGCGTAGGCGAACGGGAGCACCTCCGCGGTGATCGTCAGCGCGAACACCACGCCACCGAGACCGACCAGGAACGCGCCGACCAGGTTCAGCACCCCGGCGCGTCCCCTGCCGAGCCGGACGATGAAGACCGCGACGGCGACCCAGGACACCGCGTACGCCGGGCCACCCAGGTAGAGGTTCATCGGCCAGTACGCCGAGCCCAGTTCGCGAATGTCGTCGTACCGGATCGTGCCGTCGAACGGTGGTTCCCAGAGCATGAACACGGTCCGGCCGACCAGCGAGACGAGCAGCAGGACGAACAGGGCGACGAGCGCGACGCGGCGCAGGTACGGGACGGACACGGTGCGAGCCTCCACGGTCGAGTGATGGCCCACCGTGCCCCGAGGCCGCCGTCACGGGCATCGGCCTCAACACCTATCTTCAGCAATCTCCTGCTCAGGAGCGCTGTCGGCTGTGCTCCAGCCAGATCCGTGCCGCCTGCACCCGCCGGTTGGTGGTGCCGCCGGGCGTCAGGTCGAGCTTCATGAAGATCGCCCGCAGGTGTGCGTCGACCGTACGCTCGGATACCACCAGTTGCGCCGCGATCCCGGCGTTGCTGGCCCCCTCGGCAAGCGCAGCGAGCACCTCCCGCTCCCGCGCCGTCAACCCACCGAGGGCCACCAGCCCGACCCCGCCCGATGCCCCGGCCGCCGTGGGCCCAGCGACCGCATCCGCCGTCCCGACCACGCCAGATCCACCGGCCGCGTCCGGACCAGTGACCGCATCCGTCGTCCCGGCTGAAACCTCGGCTGTGGGCGGCGTGTCGGACGGCAAAAGGTGCGGGGCTCCGACATGTGTCGGTGCGATCGTCGCCTCGACTCGCGGCGTCGTCTCCGGACCGACCGGTCCTGAAGGCGGCGGGGATGTGAGGGTTCGGGCCAGCAGGCCCGTCGCGACCCAGGCCGCGCCGCCGACGAGGACGGTAAGCGCCGAGACGAGCAGGGCTACCGTGGTCGGGCCGAGCGACGAGCCGGGAGCGGCCACGATCGTGCCGACGCCGGCGATGATCAGGGCTGCGGCGGTCAGACCGGCGACGCGGACCACGACGGTGACCTGACGAGGTTCGGCGGCACCCCGGGCGGCGGCGAGCGCGCAGCCGGCGGCGAACGCGGTGGCACCCGAGAGTGCCACCAGGAAGGCCACCGAGCCCAGCGCGGGTTCGACGCCGCCGGGTGCCCGGGCGACGGCGAGGAGCAGGCAGAAGGCGACGGTCAGCGGTGCCGCGGTGGTCGCCGCGGCGGCGATGCCGAGCCGTGCCCGGACGGTCTCGTGCGAGCCGAGGGCGGCTCGCCAGAGCGTCACCGGCAGCAGGAGCAGCGCGCCCATCCCCAGGAGGGTGACGGCGGCGCCGACCGGCGCGAGCGCGGTACGCCACGACTCCCCCGCGATCGTCGGGAGCCCCGCGAACGGTTCGCTCGCCGTGGTCAGTACCGCGTTGACAAGTGTGACCACGCCCAACGTGAGGCCCACGACGCGGTGCGTCCAGGGGGTGGCACCGCTGGTGCGGACGGCCGCCGAGGCGGTGAGCTGCATCAGCGCGAGCGGCGGGATCCAGGCCGAGTTCCACGCCGCGACGGTCACCGCAGCCCACGGCTGGCCGGTAGCGACCGCGGCCACCGTCAGGACGGTGAGCAGGAGGTAGGCGAGCAGGGACACGGCCAGTCCGGCGGCGAGCCGGCCCGCGGCGCGGTGGCCCGATCGACCGAGTCGGGCAGCCACGACGGTGCTGACCGTCGCCGCCGCGGCCAGGGCGACAGCGCCGACCGGGTCGCTCGCGTAGCCGCCGTGGCCGGCCGCCCCCAGCGCGGCGAGCGCGACGACACTCGCCCCCGCCGTGCTCGCGGCGACGACGGGCAGAACCTGTCGGGCCGGTGCAGGTCGGACGAGAGTCGTCGAGCGCGCCATACCCTAGTTTTCTAGTCGCTCGCCGCCATCCGCACCGCGCGGCGCACCGGCGCGGTGGGCGCGCCACTCCGGGGCCAGCAGCGACCAGATCTCCAGGTCGGACCGCCCGTCCGGGCCCGCAACCACTTCACGCAGTACGCCGTCACGACGCATGCCGAGCCGACGGGCCACCGCGATGCTGCGGACGTTGCCGGCGAGGACGCGCCACTCGACCCGGTGCAGGCCGCGTTCGTCGACCGCCCAGTCGATGAGCCGGCTGACCGCGCGGGTCACCAGCCCGCGTCCCTCGGCGGCCGGCTCCAACCAGCAGCCCGCCTCGCAGACTCCCGTCCCGGCGTTCAGTGACACCAGCAGCACCCCGCCGACAAGCGTCCCGTCGGACCAGATGCCCCAGATGCCGCCGTCGTCGCGGGCCCACCGGTCGGCGTAACGCTGGAGCACCAGCCGTGCCCCGTCCAGGTCGGTGGCCACGAAGGCCGGCGACACCCAGGGCGTCATGTTCTTCCGGGCCCGGTCCAGGTTGGCCAGGAACTCCTCCGCGTGCCACGGATTGAGCGGACGCAGCTCGGCATCGGCGGTCAACCGTACGGCGAACATTCAGTGCCCTCCCCCGTTGGTAAGCATGATCCACGCCCACCGTAGCGAGTGTCGCCACCGGACGAGTGGCCTCCACATCGGACCCGTGCCCGGCGCGGAGTTCAGTGGAGATCAGAGGGGGCGGCGGCCGGCGAAGCCGCAGTCTGCGCGGTGGTACCAGCGCACGTCGGCGTCCCCTTCCAGCCAGCACCAGAGCACCTGTCGGCCCTCGCGTTCGCCGGGGAAGTCGAGCAGCACCGGCGCGACGCTCTTGATCTCGATGCCGTGCTGCCCGATCTCGTCGCAGATCGCGTGCAGGCGCGCTTCCAGCCCCTTGAGCTCGGGTCGTCCGCCGAGTGCGCTGAGCCCGTGGTTGGTCAGATCGACCTGCAACTCGGTCAGGTCGGCGCGGACCCGGATCAGCTCGTCGATCCGAGGTTGCAGGGTGGCCACCAGGTGCCGGGCCTGAGCGAGAGTGAACACCGCGCCAGTATGCGTCACCCGGACCTGCCGGGGATACCAGCGCCGGGCGTGATCGACTCCGTTTCGCTGAACTGGCGGTTTCCCCGCCACAGGGAACCCGCCATATCGGCGTAACGGAGTGGATCATCCGCGACCCGACGCTGACCGGCGTCCGCGCCGAGCTGTCCGGCTGCCCGAGGAGGGGTCACTCCGAGCTGTCCGACTGCCCGGGGAGGGATCATTCGGCCTGGGCGGCCAGCTCGCGAGCGCGGTCGCGGGCCGCTTCCAGGGCGGCCAGCAGTGCCGCGCGTACGCCGTGATTTTCCAGCTCGCGGACGGCGGAGATGGTGGTACCGGCGGGCGAGGTGACCGCCTCGCGCAGCTTCACGGGATGTTCGCCGGAGTCGCGCAGCATCACCGCCGAGCCGATCGCGGTCTGCACGATCAGGTCGTGCGCCACCTGGCGGGGCAGGCCGAGCAGGATGCCGGCGTCGGTCATCGCCTCGACCAGCAGGTAGAAGTAGGCCGGGCCGGAGCCGGACAGGGCGGTCACCGCGTCCTGCTGGCTCTCCGGCACCCGGATGGTGGAGCCGAGCGGCTTGAACATCTCCTCGGCCAGCGCCAGGTGTTCCCCGGTGGCGTGCGCGCCGGCGGAGATGGCGGTCATCGCCTCGTCCACCAGGGCGGGGGTGTTGGTCATGACCCGTACGACCGGGGTGCCCTCGGGCAGCCGGCGGCTGAAGAAGCTGCTGGGCAGGCCGGCGCAGAGGGAGATGACCAGCTTGCCGCCGGGCACCTTCGGCCCGATCTCGTCAAGCAGTACCGCCGCGTCCTGTGGCTTGACCGACACGGCCAGCACGTCGGCCTCGTCGACCGCGGTGAGATTGTCCACCACCCGTACGCCGTAGCGGGCGGTCAACTCCTCGGCGCGGGCCGGGCGGCGGGCGGTGGCCAGCAGGCGGTCCACCGGCCAACCCGAGCGCAGCAGCCCGGACAGCATCAACTCGCCGATCTTGCCTGCGCCGATCACCGCGACGGTGCGCACTCCGGCTGACACCTGACGTACCTCCTCCGGGAAAGCGGTGTCGCGGCGGACCGGGCGGCCCGCCGCGACACCGGAACCACGATCAGCTCCCGAAGAAGACCTCGGCCTCGGCGTAGCGCTCCAGCGGGACGGTCTTGAGCTCACGGGTGGCGTCGGCGAGCGGGACGCGGACGATGTCCGTGCTCTGCATCGCGACCATCTTGCCCCAGTCGCCCTCGTGCGCGGCGTCGATGGCCTGCAGGCCGAGCCGGGTGGCCAGCACCCGGTCGAACGCGCTCGGGGTGCCGCCGCGCTGGATGTGCCCGAGCACGACGGTCCGGGCCTCCTTGCCGGTCTTGGCCTCCAGCTGCTCGGCCAGCCACTGGCCGATGCCACCGAGCCGGACGTGGCCGAACGCGTCAAGTTCCTGGTTCTGCAGGACCATCTGGCCCTCCAGCGGCTGGGCACCCTCGGCGACCACGACGATCGGCGCGTACTGGTGCTGGAAGCGCTTCTCGACGTAGCCGGCCACCTGCTCGACGTCGAAGGCCCGCTCCGGCAGCAGGATCACGTTGGCGCCGCCGGCCAGGCCGGCGTGCAGGGCGATCCAGCCGGCGTGCCGACCCATCACCTCGACCACCAGGGTGCGGTGGTGGCTCTCGGCGGTGGTGTGCAGCCGGTCGATGGCCTCCATCGCGATGTTGACCGCGGTGTCGAAGCCGAAGGTGTAGTCGGTGGCGCCGAGGTCGTTGTCGATGGTCTTCGGCACGCCGATGACGTGGACGCCCAGCTCGTGCAGCTTGGTGGCGACACCGAGGGTGTCCTCACCGCCGATGGCGATCAACGCGTCGACGCCCTGGGCGGCCAGGTTCTCCTTGATCCGCTCGACGCCGTTCTCGATCTTGAAGGGGTTGGTCCGCGAGGAGCCCAGGATGGTGCCGCCGCGCGGCAGGATCCCCCGGACCTCCGCGATGCCCAGCGGGCGGGACAGGCCCTCCAGCGGGCCCTTCCAACCGTCCCGGAAACCCACGAACTCATGGCCGTAGCTGGCGACGCCCTTACGGACCACCGCCCGGATGACCGCGTTGAGACCGGGGCAGTCGCCGCCGCCGGTGAGCACGCCGATACGCATGATCGCTCATCCTCCTGGGAGCATCTGGTCAAGCCCGATCAAGCCCCAGGATATGCGTCACGTCAGACCTTCGGCGCCGTTGCCGGCCCGGGGCGGGCCGTCATTGCGACTGTAGTCGCCGCTGGTCCGACCGGACACCGCGCCCCGCTACCGCTCAGTAGCGTGATCACGACGTTCACCGGCCGTCACCGGCACACTGCCCGGCGCGAACGCCGACGCACCAGGTGGCGCAGACCCGGCAGCACCGAGCAGATCCTGTCGACGGCCGGTGCGGTCCCAGCAACGGGCAGCGGTGACGTGCACGGCGATCAGGGTCAGACCGGGTGTGGTCGGCCCGTCCGGGAACCAGGTGGCCAGTTCCGGACGCCAGAGCCGCGCTGCCCGCGTCGGGTCGTGGTCGTCGCGAGCGGTGCCGGAGAGCGACACCCGGACCTGACTCTCCGGGTCGGCGAAGCTCACCTCGACCTCCGGGTTGACCCGCAGCTGCCGCACCGTCGCCGACCGGGCGTACCCGAAGAACCACAGCTCGCCGTCGAACGCCGCCCGTTGCAGGAGCATCGGCCGGCCCACCAGCCGACCGTCGAGCGAGATGGTGGTGAGCGTGCAACTGCCCGCCGCCCGGATCAGCTCGGTGATCCGCTCCCGCGCCGCGCCGACGGCCATCGCCTCGTCAGTCATGCTGGCGCTCGCTCATGGCGGTGCTCCCTCACGTCGACCCCCGTCAGGCCGAACCGGTGCCCGGGACGGAACCAGCCAAACCTACGATCCGGTCATCGCCCGCCACCGGGCCAGGTTGTGCCGGGCGTCGACCAGGGCGTCGTGCCGCGCCGAATCGGCGTTCGGCAGCCGCGGGCGACCCCGGTCGTCCCACAGCTGCCGCAGGTCCTTGGTGAACCGGGGGATCTCCCGGGGCAGCGCCGGCATGGCACCCCAGAGCTGGGCGAGCACCACGTGGTCGTACGCGGCGTACCAGGCCCACAGTTCCAACTCCTCGCCGTTGCCGGCGCGCAGCGGCTCGACGAGGAAGTCGTACAACTCGTCGCGGATGCGCTCACGGGAACGCCAGGCCCGATCCGCCGGCGAGGGCAGCTTGTCCAGGACGTTGCGGCGAACCCAGGGCACGGCTCGGGACGCGTCGAACTCGGTGGAGACCGCGTAGAACTCGCGGCCGTGCTCGTCGACCATGCCGATCGACACCAGTTCGACCGTGCGGCCGTCCTCGATGAATTCGCAGTCGTAGAAATAGCGGTAGACCATCTCCGCCATCCTCGCCGACGCCCGTACCGCCCTGACGAGCGGGGCGAGGCCTCGGGAGCGCTTCCACGCCACCCGCAACGGTGACATCGCAGCTGAAGCTGTCACACAAGCGACTTGAGGGGTGTACACCACGCGACCGGACCGTCATGATCTGATGTGTACCGCTACCGGACGCCGATCGGGTGTCAGTCCGCCTTGTCAGGGCCGCCAGGCTCACCCGGTGAGCGAGTTGGGTCCTTGACCGGGGAGGGGTGGGGCCGTGGAGATGCGCCTGCCAGAGCCGGGCGACGCTCTCACCGGTGTGGAGATGTTCGCCGGGCTGGAACCCGAGGTACGCCAGCGTGTGATCGCCGCCGCGGTGCCCCGGACATATCGCAAGGGTCAGTTGCTGTTCGTGGAGAACGACCCGGGCGAGTCGCTGATCGTGCTGCGCAGGGGTGCGGTCGCGGTGTTCCGCACCGCGCCGACCGGCGAACGGGCCGTTCTGTCGGTGATCCGACCACCTGACGTGCTCGGTGAGGTCTCGCTGCTGGACGCCTCCACCCGGTCCGCCTCGGCCGAGGCGATCGAGGACTGCACCGCCCTGGCCCTGTCCCGGGGCGCCTTCATGGAGTTGGTGCACTCGAACCCGCGCATCCTCGACGCGGTGATGCGGTCCCTCGGCGCGCTCATCCGCCGGCTGACCGAACAGAACGCCGACCATGTCTTCCTCGACCTGCCCGGCCGGGTCGCCAAGACGTTGGTGCGGCTCGCCGGCGAGAGCCAGGCACCGATGATCACCATCGAGCTGAACCAGAGCCAACTCGCGGAGATGGCCGGCGGTTCCCGGCAGAGCGTCAACCAGGCGATCGGATCGTTCGCCAACCGGGGCTGGCTGCGTACCGAGGGCCGCCGGATCGTGGTCACCGACGTGCCGGCGCTGCGCCGCCGCGCCGGCATGAGCGACCGCTGACCGGCAGCCGCGCGCACTTATCGCGAAGCCGGAACACGAAAGCGGCGTCGGGAACAGGTCCCGACGCCGCCCGTGTGCAGCTCACGGTCAGGGCTTGGTGCTCCCGGGCCCGGCCCAGTCGGTGCCGCCCGGCCCGGCCCAGTCCGTGCCGTCCTTGCCCTTGCCCGGCACCTCACCGACGATGCCCTGGGCCTGAAGCTGAGCGAGGGTCGCGGCGTCCACATCCACCGTGTCCCCGGCCAGGTGGGTGACGCCGTTACCGTCGGTCCAGTCGCTGCTCAACATGACGTACACCATGAGGCTGTCCCCCCTCTGATAACGATCAACGAATCGGTTGCCTGAATCTAGCCGTTGCGCCACACAGCGCACTGCCCGGCGGAGTGTCCACAAACCAACAGCCCGGTACCCGACACTCGGCTGGGCAGCGATACTCGGTCGTGCGCCCCGCGTCGGGGCTCACCAGTGGAGGGTGTCATCGCCACTCAGTGTGATCGCTGTGGACGCACCGCCGCCGACGGAGACCGCTTCTGCGGTGGCTGCGGCGCGGAGCTCGGTGCCGTCTGCCCGCACTGCCTGCGCCCGCTCGCGCCCGACGTGGCGTTCTGCACCTCCTGCGGCGCGCCCCGGGCCGGCAACGACCGTGCCCCGGCGATCCCGCAGGAGGACCGCCGCCGGGTCAGCGTGCTCTTCGTCGACCTGATCGACTTCACCCCGTACGTCGAGCGGGCCGACCCGGAGCTGGTCCGGGGCATGCAGACCGGGTTCTTCTCCGCCGCCCGGCGGGTGGTCAGCCAGTACGGCGGGGTGGTCGAGAAGTACATCGGCGACGCGGTGATGGCACTGTTCGGCGCGCCGGTGGCCACCGAGACCGACGCGCTGCGGTGCGTACGGGCCGGCCTGGAGCTGCAACGGGTGCTCACCCGTTTCACGCCCACCGGCACCGACGGGCTGCGCTTCCGGGTGGGGGTGGCCACCGGCGAGGCGCTTGTCGACGTGGCCGCCGCCCGTGACGGTGGGCAGGCGATCGTGGCCGGCGACGTGGTCAACACCGCCTCCCGGTTGCAGTCCGTGGCACCGCCGGGCGGGGTGCTCGTCGACGGCACCACGCACGCGCTGACCCGCGACACCATCCGCTACGAGGAGCAGCCGCCGGTCACCCTGCGCGGGCGCTCCGCACCCACCGAGGTGTGGCTGGCCCTGGCCGCGGTACGCCAGCAGCCCGCCGACCGGGAACCGGACGCCACCCCGCTTATCGACCGCGAACATGAGCTGGGCATGCTTGTCAACGCCCTGCACCGCAGTCTGCGCGACCGCCGACCCCAGGTGGTGACCGTCTTCGGACGGGCCGGCATCGGCAAGAGCCGGCTGGTCCGGGAGCTGCACCGGCACACCGACCGGCTGGTGGACGAGCCATTGACCTGGCGGATCGGGCGCTGCCCACCGTTCGGCGAGAACGTCACGTTCGCCGCGCTGGCCGACATCGTCAAGGCCGAGGCGGGCATCCTCGACACCGACCCGGCCGGCACCGCCGCGCAGCGGCTCGCCGCTGCCGTCGGCGAGCTGGTCGGCCCCGGCGAGCGGGACCGGGTCGCGGACGCGCTGCGCCCGCTTGTCGGCCTGGCGGGCACCCCGCTGCCGGCCGAGGAGGCGGAGTCGGCGTGGCGGCGGTTCCTGTTGGCGCTGGCGGCCCGCCGCCCCACCGTGCTGGTCTTCGAGGATCTGCACTGGGCCGACGACGCGATGCTGCGCTTCGTGGAACTGCTCGGCGCGGCGGCCCGGGACGTGCCGCTGCTGCTGCTCTGCACCGCCCGTCCCGAGCTGGTCGACCGGGACCCGAGCTGGGCGGGGACGATCACCGGCTCGGTGACGATCACCCTGCCGCCGCTGCGCGACACCGGCATCGCCGCGTTGTACGCGCACATGTTCGGCCAGGCCGCCTTCTCCGCCGACCTGCTCACCCCGCTGATCGAGGTGGCCGGCGGCAACCCGCTCTACGCCCACGAGTACGTCCGGATGCTGATCGAGCAGGGCGCGTTGCGCCAGTCGGGGCGGGGCTGGTCGCTGGAGAAGCATCTCGACCTGCCGATGCCGGAGAGCGTGCACGCGGTCATCGCCAACCGGGTCGACCTGCTCGACGCGAAGGAACGGGCGGTGCTGCTGGCGGCGGCCGTGGTCGGGGTGCAGTTCTGGCCGGGCGCGGTGGCGGCGGCGGTCGGGCAGTCGGTCGAGGCGGTCGAGCGGGCGCTGCGCCGGCTGGAGCAACGCGACTTCGTGCACGAGCAGGGTGCGTCCACCATGGCCGGTCAGCCGGAGTACCGGTTCCGGCACGTGCTGGTGCGCGACGTCTGCTACCAGCGGTTGCCGCGTACCGAGCGGGTGGCCCGGCACGAACGCACGGCGGACTGGCTGGACACGCTGTCGCAGAGCCGGGACACCGACCTGGCCGAGGTGCTGGCTCATCACCGTTGGGCGGCACACGAGATCGCCCGGTCGCTGGGCATGGACACCACCCGGTACGCCGGCCCGGCACGGGCCGCGCTGCACCGGGCGGCCCGCCGGGCGTACGCCCTGCACGGGTTGGACGCTGCCGCCGGGCACGCGGGTCGGGCCCTCGGGCTGGCCGACGACTCCGACCCGGTGGGCCGGCTCCAGCTGGAACTGTTGAGCACGGAGATCTCGTTCTACCGTGACGGCAACGCATTCCTCTCCGGTGGCGGCTCCGAGCAGGTGCAGACGCTGGCCGACCGGCTGCTGGCGCACGGCGACGAGGCGTGCGCGGCGCGGGCCTGGACGCTGCTCGGTCAGGCGGCGTGGCTGCGCGCCGACCGGCAGGCCGCACTGGCCTGCCTGGACCACGCGGTACGGCTGTTCGAGCCGCTGCCGGACAGCGCCCAGAAGGCGGACGCCTACGCCGAGCTGGGTCGGCTGCACATGCTCAACTACGAGCGCGACGCGGCGGTGGCAGCGGCCGACACCGCGTCCGAGATCGGCGAGCGGCTCGGCTTGACCGAGATCCGCACCAACGCCCGGATCACCGCCGCCACCGCCCGCTACCAGGCCGGCGACCGCTCCGGCCTGGACGAGTTGTACGCCATCGTCGAGTTCAGCCGGGGCCGGCAGCTGCTGGCGTTGCCCCGGGCCACCCAGAACCTCGCGTACGCGGTGCGGGAGGAGGGCGACTGGCTGCGCTCCGACGCCCTGCTCTCGGCTGCGCCGGCCCGCACCGCGAGCGGGCAGACGCTGACCACCAGCTACTCGGGCGAGGCGATGCGGGCCTGGTTCGAGGGGGACTTCAATCGGCTGCTCGCCGCCGCCGAGGCGTTCGTGGACACCCCGACCGGCAGCTGGGACATGCAGGTCCGTGGGCTGCGGTCGTGTCTGCTGGTGCTGCGTGGCCAGCCGGTGCCGCCGGCCGCCGGTTCGTCGACCGCCCCGGGTCCGGCAGCGGTGCCGGCGGGCGACGACGTGGCTGCCGCGCTGGAGACCGCCCGGCGCAGCGGCTTCCACCGGCTGCACTGGACGATGCTGGCGATGGGCGCGCTGTGCCGGGCGGTGCAGGGGCGCACCGAGTGCGCGGTGTCCCTGCTCGACGAGTTGGCACAGGCGTGGACGGCGGTGCCGGCGCTGGCCAGCGGCGAGTGGATCGCCGCCGCCAGTTGGGCGGCCACCCTCACCGGCCGCAGGTCCGCCGCTCGGGTACGCGGCATGCTGGATCAGGTCGGTCACCGTACGCCCTGGTCGGAGGCGGCGCTGCGGACCGTCACCGGGGCGCTGGCCGGCGCCGACGGCGACCACCGGCACGCCGCAGAGCTGCACCTGGCCGCCGCCGAGCTCTACGCGGGCATTCCCGACGTCACCGACCGGATCCTGGCGTTGACGTTCGCGGTGCGGGAACTGGAGACGGTGGGCGAGCACGCGCGGGCCGCCGATCCGCTGGCCGAGGTACGGGCCTTCGCCCACCGCAACGCCGCACCGGGCCTGCTCACCCTGGCCCGACCGGACGTCGGCGAGACCCGGACCCTCGCCGGCTGACCCGCCACCGTCGGGCGGCACAACCGAGAGGCGGCGTGCCGAAAGCGGCTCAGGCGGCGACGGGGGCGGCGGGGGCGGCGGGTGGGTTCTTCAGCTTCTGGGCGTAGACGTCGACGTACTCACGGCCGGAGAGTTCCATCAGCTCGTACATGATCTCGTCGGTGACCGCGCGCTCGACGAACCGGTCACCGGCCAGCCCGGCGTACCGGGAGAAGTCCAGCGGCGGGCCGAACCGGATGCGCACCCGTTCCACTCTGGGCAGCAGCGTGCCGGGCGGCTGGATCCTGTCGAGGTTGAGCATCACCACCGGCACCACCGGCGCGCCGCTCTCCAACGCCAGCCGGGCCACGCCGGTCTTGCCCCGGTAGAGCCGCCCGTCCGGGGAGCGGGTGCCCTCCGGGTAGATGCCGGCGATGCCGCCGGCCCGCAGCACCTTGAGCTGGGTGTCCAGGGCGGCGCGGGCCGCCTGGCCGCCGGAGCGGTCCACCGGGATGGTGCCGGTGCCGGTGAAGAACATCTTCGTCAGCGCACCCTTGATCCCCTTGCCGGTGAAGTACTCCGCCTTGGCCACGAAGGTGACCTTCCGGGGCACGATCAACGGGGTGAAGATCGAGTCGGAGAAGGAGAGGTGGTTGCTGGCCAGGATCACCGGGCCGGTGGCCGGTACGTGGTGCAGGCCCTCCACCTGCGGCCGGAAGATGAGTCTCAGCAGTGGGCCGAGAATCACGTACTTCAACAGCCAGTACAGCACCGGCGTCCTTCCCTTGGCGGTGGTTCGCGACGGCGCGGTCGCGACACGAGCCTACGAATCCGGCCCGCCGATCACAACGGTTACCGGGCAGACTCAGAAACCGTGACACAGCGCCGCCGGCAAGGGGCAGGGGCTTTGTCGGACGATCAACGCCTGTCATGATGCGGCGCATGTCTGTGCACCGCCGTACCGTGCTCGGGCTCGGCCTGGCCGCGGTCACCGCTGCCGTCGCCGGCTGCCGCCAGCCGGTGTCGCCGTCCACGCCGGACGCCGTTGCCGCCACCGGCTCACCCACCGGCCCCGCCGCGACGCACCGTCCCGGCGCCGGGGCGTCGAGTGCGCCGCCCACGGGAACGCCCTCGGCGGCGGCCGGCGAGGCGCTCGGCGCGGCACCCGGCAGCTCGGCCGAGGCGGCGGCCGACGGCAGCCTGAGCGGGCAGGCCGGCATCGGCACGCCGTCACCGCTGAGCCGGGGCCTGGCGATGGAGCTGACCCGGCACCTGAAGCCCACGGCACAGAACCCGAACCACCCCGCGTACGCCGGCGCGGTGACGTCCGTGCAGGTCGACGGCAAGCTCGTCGCCCGGGCCGTGGTCGGCAAGGCGCTGCGCTACGGTGCCGGCCCGGTGCTGCTGCCCGAGTCGAAGCAGGTCGCCATGCGTCACGACTCGATCTTCGACACCGCCTCGCTGACCAAGGTGTTCACCGCCATCCTGACCCTGCAGCAGGTCGACGCCGGCCGGATCGCCCTCGACGCCCCCGTCGTGGAGTATCTGCCCGGCTTCACCGGTGCCGGCAAGAGCAAGGTCACCGTCGGCATGCTGCTGGCGCACACCAGCGGGCTGCCCGTCGGCGCCAAGGTCACCGGTCTGCCCGACGACGCCGCCCGGCGGGCCGCCGTCCTGGCCACCCCGCTGATCAAGGGCGCCACCCCCGGCACGGTCTTCCGCTACTCCAGCGTCGGTCTCATGGTCGCCGCCCAACTCGTCGAGCACGTCACCGGTCAACGGCTCGACAAGGCGCTCAAGTCCGGCATCACCGGCCCGCTCGGCCTGCGCGACACCGGCTTCAACCCCAAGACCTGGCTCAGCAGCGCCGACCAGGCCGCGCGACTCGTCGCCACCGACGCCCGCTCCAGCCGGGGACTGCTGCGGGGCACCGTGCACGACGACGTCGCCAACCATCTCGGTGGGATCGCCGGACACGCCGGCATCTTCTCCACCGCCGCCGACCTCACCGTCATCGGGCAGCTCCTGCTGGACGGCGGCACCTACCGCGGCACCCGGATCCTCTCCGCGGAAACCACCGCGAAGATGCTGACAAACGTCAACGCCGGCCTGCCCGCCGTCGACGCCGAACGTCCCGACCGCACCTCCGACCATGGCCTGGGGGTGGTGCTTCACCAGCCCTGGTTCATGGGCAAACTCGCCACCAGTCGCACCTTCGGACACACCGGCTTCACCGGCACCTCGCTTCTCGTGCACCCCGGCCGCCGGATCGTGCTCGTTCTGCTCACCAACCGCGCGCACCCCAACTGGAGCTGGGCCAACCCCGATCCGGTCCGGGTCGCGGTGGCGAACCTCTGCGCCTGAGCATCCGCCGGATTGCCTGGCACCCGCCGCACAAAAGGACAAAGAGCCGCGTGTCGACCAGCGGCGCGGGACGCGCCCGGGTACCCCACGCCACAAGGCACTCCCCGAACCCGGTCCGGACGTGTCACGATTCAGAGCACGGCGTGTGGGTGGCGCCCAGGGGCTGGACGCGGGGCGCGCCGGCGGCGCGATGAGGAGGATGGTCCGGGTGTCAGCGGGTGGAGCCCGCCGGGGACGGCGGGACAACGGGATCGACGCGAACGAGTACGCCGTGGCCGGCGACGTCGATCCGCGCGTCGGCGAGCACCTGCTCGACGTGCTGGCGGCCGGCGGCATCGCCGCGTACCTGCAACCGTCGGCAGATCTGAATCCGGTCACCCGCACCACCACCGTCCCGCCTCGGCCGGTCGACCGGCTCTACGTGGACCGCTCGCACCTGAGCACGGCCCGGGACTACCTCAACCAACTGTCCGACGAGGGCACCTCGGGACGGGTCAACGAGGAACCGGACATCGACGCCGAATGGGCTCAGATCGTCGCCGGGTTCCACTCCTCGCCGGGCGCCGGGGCGCACCCGTGGCCGGCCGCGGAGGACGTGGACGAGCCGCCGGGCCGGGCGGGCACCACCACGACCGCGACCCTGCCGGGCCCCGACGAGCCGGCCGGACCGACCGCCACCGGCGTACGCCGGTTGCCGTACGCGGCGGACATCTCCGGTGTCTCGGTGGGCCGTGGCCCACGCGACGGCGACGGCCCTTCCCTGCTGGAGGGCCTGGACACCTTCGGCGCGGACCTGCCCGACGACCCGGACGCCGACGAGCGTTACGTGCCGCCCCCGCCCCCACCGCTGCCCCGGGTGTCGAAGTTCGCGGTGGCCGGTGTGCTGGCCATTCTGCTCGGGTTCGTGCTGTTCCTCTTCCCCGACCTGGTCCCCGCCGATCGGGGCGTGGTGACGCTGCTCGGTTTCACCGGCATCCTCGCCGGTTTCGTCACGTTGGTGTGGCGGCTGCGTCCGGGCGACGAGGAACGCGATCCCGACGACGGGGCGGTCGTCTGAGGCCGCCGAGCCGGAAGCCGCCCGGATACCGGGACGCAGACCGCCTACGCCGAGGGATGTAACAGTGGTGTAACTTACTGTCAGTAGGAATACCGACAGTACGTCACGTCACCCTCCGACTGCCCGGTTGTTCCTTTCTCGTGGCGGTCACTCCCCTGCTGATCGGAATGCCCGAGATGCGACAGAGCTCCCTCGTGGTGGTAGCCAACCGCCTCCCCATCAACGACAACGTGGCGCTCGATGGCGCCTGCGAGTGGCGACGCAGTCCTGGTGGCCTGGTGAGCGCCCTGCACCCCCTGTTGAGACACACCCCGGCGACCTGGGTCGGTTGGGCCGGCGGGACCGGTCCCGCGCCCACCCTGCCCGACGTCGACGGGGTACGCATGCACACCGTGCCGTTGAGCAGCGAAGACCTGCGCGATCACTACGAGGGCTTTGCGAACGCGACCCTCTGGCCGATCTACCACGACGCGGTGGAACAACCCGAGCACCACCGGCGCTGGTGGGACGCGTACCAGCGGGTCAACCAGCGCTTCGCCGAGGCCACCGCCCAGGTCGCCGAGCAGGGCGCGGTGGTCTGGGTGCAGGACTACCACCTGCAACTGGTGCCGGGCCTGCTCCGTGCCCTGCGACCCGACCTGCGCATCGGTTTCTTCCTGCACGTGCCGTTCCCACCGCCGGAGCTGTTCATGCAGCTGCCGCGCCGGGCCGAACTGCTGCACGGGATGCTCGGCGCGGATCTGGTCGGTTTCCAGCGGGCTCAGGCCGCGCACAACTTCGCCCAACTGGTGACCAAGGTGCTCGGGCTGCCGGCCACCGACCGACGGATCGCGGTCGAGGACCGGATCGTCCGCATCGGAGCCTTTCCGGTCTCCATCGACACCGCCGAGATGGCGGCGCTCGCCGACCGGCCCGAGGTGGCCGACCGGGCGCGCCGGCTGCGGCACGACCTCGGCAGCCCGGAACAGGTCATCCTCAGTGTCGACCGGATGGACTACACCAAGGGCATCGAGCAGCGGCTCAAGGCGTACAGCGAATTGCTCGAAGGTGGACACGTCAAGGTCCGCGACACGGTGCTGGTGCAGGTGGCGGTGCCCAGCCGGGAACGGGTCGGTCAGTACCAGATCCTCCGCGACCGGGTCGAACGCGAGGTCGGACGGATCAACGGCGAGTTCGGCCGGGTGGGCGAACCGGCGATCCACTACCTCACCCAGCCGTTCGACCGGACCGAACTGGCCGCGCTCTACCGGATCGCGGACGTGATGGCGGTGACCCCGCTGCGCGACGGGATGAACCTGGTCGCCAAGGAGTACGTGGCCGCCCGGGTGGACGACGCCGGTGCGCTGCTACTCAGCGAGTTCGCCGGGGCTGCCGCCGAACTGTCGCAGGCGTACCTGGTCAACCCGCACGACCTGGAAGGGCTCAAGCAGGGGTTGCTCGCGGCGCTGCGCGCCGAGCCGGCCGACGTGCGGGCGCGGATGCAGGCCATGCGCGCGTACCTGCGGGAGCACGACATCCGCGCCTGGGCCCGCTCCTATCTGTCCACCCTGGATCAGAGCGGGTTGCTGCTCACCCGGCTCGGCGGTTGAGCCGAGCCACCGGGCCGACCCCACTGCGCGGGCGAGCACCGGGCCGACCCCACTGCGCGGGTCGGCCCGTCGGCCCGGTCAGGGCCGGCCCGACGGCCCCGGTACCCCGATCAGGGCCGGCCGGCGCGGCCCGGGTGTTTGAGCAGCCAGTCGAGGATGGCGTCGATCGGTTCCTGCCACCGGGCGTCCAGCATCAGGTCGTGTCCCATGCCCGGAAAGAGCAGCGGGGCCGAGCCGTAACGCCGGGCGGCGCGGGTCAGCGCCGTCGCCGGCACCACCCGGTCGTCGGGGCTGCCCAGCACCAGCACCGGCGGGCGACCCACCGCCGGTTCCGGGTCGGCGCCGGTGAGCAGTTGCCACTGGGCACGCCGGGCGGCCCGACCCAGCCGGGCGGTGTACCGCCGGGCCTCGGCCTCGGGCAGTTCCCGGCTGAACAGCTGGCTGCGGCTCAGCCGCAGGCCGCCGCCGAACACCGCCGGCAGGGTGCCGAACGGGTTGCGGCGCAGCGCCGCACCCAGGCTCGCCCAGCCACCGAACACCGGGGCCACCAGCACCGCCGCCCGGGCCGGGTAGCGGGCCAGGGCGTGCGCCACCACGAGCGCCCCGGCGCCGTGCCCCACCAGCACCGCCTGGCGCGGCAGGCCCGCCGCCACCTGGACCACGTCGTGCGTGTACGCCCGC
The DNA here is from genome assembly GCF_016863515.1 of Micromonospora gifhornensis. GTDB lineage: Bacteria > Actinomycetota > Actinomycetes > Mycobacteriales > Micromonosporaceae > Micromonospora > Micromonospora gifhornensis. The sequence continues at coordinate 45,234 of NZ_BOPA01000003.1, read as the reverse complement.
AGGTCCGCCTCCGGCGCCGGGCCGCTGCCGCCGTGCCCGCGCAGGCTCACCGCGTACGCCGGAAATCCCCGGGAGGCGGTGTGCCCGAGCCAGTGCTCGGCGTACGCCCAGGCGCCGTGCCCGAAGCCGGGTACGAACAACAGCGGCGGGTGCCCCTCCTCCAGTTCGGGGGCGGCGCTGAGCACCTCACGCCGTACCGGCCGTACCGGACGGGCCCACTCCCAGCCGCGCACGATCCGCGGCCGCTCGCTCACCTGCGTCACTTGCCCTCCAGGTCACGCAGCGCACGCTCCAGGGCGCGCAGGTAGTCGACGTGGCCGACCTCGAACCAGTGCCGGGTCGAGTCCTTGACCCGTCCCGAGTAGCGCTCGCCCGCGCCCGCCGAAACCCGGCCCGCGAAGGCGTCGGCCCGGTCCGGGCGGGTGAGGCGGGTGTGCAGCAGCCGGGCGAACAGCACCGCCTGCCAGTGCACCAGCGGGAACAGGCCGGAGTCCGGCTGGAGCAGGCCGGCGACGGCGAGGGTCGGATGGTTCGGCACGAACGCGTTGAGCCACAACCGGGGGCGTCCCACACCCTCGTCGTCACCGAGGATCTTCGCGTCCAGGAACTCGAAGCGCGGCAGGTAGCCGGTGGCGAAGACGACAAGCTCCGGGTCGATCTGCCGACCGTCGGTCAACTCCACCGAGTGCGGATGCAGCCGCGCGACGTCCGGCACCGGGGTGATCGCGCCGTGGCCGACGTGGTAGACCAGCTGGCTGTTGGCGATCGGGTGGGTCTCGTACACCCGGTGGTCCGGTGCGGGCAGGCCGAAGCGGGTCAGGTCGCCGACGGTCAGCCGCAACGTGCGGTGGTAGAGCCACTGGCGCGCTCGCAGCGGCACCCGCAGCGCCAGCAGGGTGTCGTTGACCTGGTCGGCCGGACGACCGAAGACGTACTTGGGGGCGTACCAGTAGCCCCGGCGGGTGGAGTGCCAGCAGTGTGAGGCCTGCTGGGCGGCCTCCACGGCGATGTCGCAGCCGGTGTTGCCGGCGCCCACCACCAGCACCCGCTTGCCGCGCAGCTGCGCCGGGTCCTTGTAGGACGAGGCGTGCATGACCTCGCCCCGGAACTGTTCCAACCCGTCGTAGCGGGGCAGCTTCGGCGACCAGTTGTGCCCGTTGGCGATCAGCACGGCGGCGTACCGGGAGGTGCGTTCGGGGCCGTAGCCGCCGGTGCTGCGGGTGGTGACGTCCCACCGGTCGCCGTCGACCGGCTCGATGCGCACCACCTCGGTGCCGAACCAGATGTGTCGGCGCAGGTCGAAGTGGTCGGCGTAGCGCTCGAAATAGGACAGCAGCTGGCTGTGGTGCGGATAGTCCGGCCAGTCGTCCGGCATCGGGAAGTCGGGGAACTGCGTGAACGGCCGCGACGAGATCAGGTGGGTGCTGGCGTACACCGGGCTGCGGTCGTGCCGCCAGTTCCAGGCACCGCCGATGCCGGTCTCCCGCTCGTAGCAGTCGACACCGAAGCCGTGCTCGGCGAGGTTCTTGATGGCGGTCAGGCCGCTGGCTCCGGCGCCGATGACGCAGACGGTGTCGCCCCGGTCGGCGATCGGGCGACCGTCGTGGCTGCGAGCCAGTGTGGTCGTCTCCGCATCGGGCCGGCCGTGCTCGGTGGGGGTGGGCACCGGGGGGTCTCCTTCGTCTCGGCACGCCTGCCGGGTCGCGCGAAATCCTCTCCACATCCGCGCGGTATGTCCAGCCCGTCCGAGCGCCGCAGCTCAGTCCGCGACGGGTAGGAGCAGGTCGACGACGATCGGAAAATGGTCGCTGGCGCGGCGGCTCAGCGGGGTGTCCAGCACGTCGTAGTCGACAACGGTGATCCGAGGGTCCACGAAGACCCCGTCGATGCGCCGCCGAGGGTCGGCGCAGGAGTAGGTGAGCCGGTCGGCCCGGTCCGCCGCCACCGCCGCGTCGGTCAGTCCGTGCGCGACGGTGTGCCAGGCCGGGCCGCCCGGTTCCTCGTTGAGGTCGGCCGCCGCGATCACCGGCAACGGCGCGACGTCCAACTCCCGCTTGAACAGTTTCGCCTGGTCGGGCCGCTCGACCGGGTCGGTTGCCAGGTGCGAGCCGGCCACCGTGAAGCGGGCCGGGCCCCCCACCACGCAGTCGGCGTACGCGGCACCGCGCAGGTGCCGGCCGGGGGTCAGCGGGAAGCGTTGGTGCCGCACCCCGGTCACCCGTACCCGCAGGCTGACCAGGAGCAGGTTGCCCAGCGCCGGCAACCCGCCGGCGGCGACCACGAGACCGAACGAGGCGGCCAGCGTGGCCGACTTCGCGCGCCAACCGAACCGGCGCGGCCCCTCCTGGACGATCAGGACGTCGGGTGCCAGCTGGCGGACGACCGTGGCCAGCGCGGCGACGTCGTCACGCTGGCCGTGCACGTTGTACGACACGACGCGCAGCGGCACGCCGGAGTGGGCGTCGGTCACCTCAGATCCGCCGGGCCAGGTCTGCCGCGCCGATGACCCCGGCGGCGTTGCCCAGCTCCGCGGGGCGGATCTCGGCCACCGGCAGTCGGCTGCGTTGGGCGAGTGACTCGGCGTACGACCGCCGGGTCGGGCCCATCAGCAGCTCGCCGGCGTCGATGACGCCACCGCCGACGACAAGCACCTGCGGGTCGAGCATCTGCGCCATGTCCGCCATGCTGGTGCCGAGCCAGCGCCCGACCTGGGCGAACGCCTCGGCGGAGACCGGGTCGCCGCTCTTGGCCGCGGCGGTCACCATCGGGCCGGTGATCGCCTCGGCCTCGCCGTCGGCGAGTTCCAGCAGCGCGGTGGCCCGCTGCGGCTCCTGCCGGGCCGCAGCGCGGGCGAAGCGGACCAGGGCGCTGCCGCTGGCGTACTGCTCGATGCAGCCGAGCCGACCGCAGCCGCACTGGTGCCCGTCCGGGACGGTGAGCATGTGACCCAGTTCGGCGGCGATGCCGTTGGCACCCCGGACCAGGTCACCGCCGAGCACGATGCCACCGCCGACGCCGGTGCCGATGGTGAACATGACCATCGAGTCGTCGGCGTTGCGGGCCGCGCCGTAGCGGAACTCCGCCCAGGCGGCCACGTTGCCGTCGTTCTCGACGATCACCGGCAGGCCGACCGCCGCGCTGACGTACGCCCGCAGCGGCTCGTCCCGCCAGGCCAGGTTCGGGGCGAAGAGCACGGTGGAGCGGCTGGCGTCGATCCACCCGGCCGCGCCGATGCCGACCGCCTGGATGTCGTGCCCGGCGGCCAGTTCGGTGACCAGTTCGGTGATGACGTCGCGGGTCTTGCCCACGTCGTCGGCGGGGGTGTCCCGTCGGGTCTGCACCAGCACCGTGCCGGTGTCGTCGACGACACCACCGGCCACCTTCGTGCCACCCACGTCGACTCCGATGGTCAGCGTCACCGCTGCCACTCCCCTCTGCTGTGCCCCGCGCGTACCTGCCCTGGCCGGTGGTGCGGGTCGTCCTGAGATCAGGCTTCGTCGCCTGCTGCGCCCTGCTGCTCGGCGCTGGTGGGCGCCGCGGCCTCCGACGCGGTCCGGCGCTCGCCGTCCGGCGTCCGTGAGGCGGGCACCACCGGGCGGCCGGTCTCCGGCGTCGGGCCTACGGCGTCCGCGACCGGCCCGGCGGCATCGACGGGCGGGACGGCCGGGACGGCACCCTCTTCCGCTCGCGTCGCGGCGGTCCAGACGTGCCGATCCGGTGCCGGCTGAGAATCATGCCCGGTACGGGTCGCCTCGCGCCACACGTGGTCGCTGTCCGGGTCCCCACCCGGGCCGCTGGAGGGGTCGTCGGACGTCTCGGGCGGGGCGAAGGCCCGCAGAAAGCTCGCCAGTCCGGCGGCCAGATCGCCCGCGCCGGTGGCCAACCTCTCGGCGAATTCCGGACTCGGATCGCGTAACGCGGCGATTCCCCGGCAGACCGGACAGACGCAGCATTCCGCCGCACCAGTGGCGAAACCCGGGCCGGCTGCCGCTCCGGACGCCTCGTCCGAGTCGCTGTGACCGAGGACACTGGTCATGATCCCGCTCAGTGAGCCCAGCGGCCCTGTACCGGGGTTGCCGGCGGCCAACCGCGCGCTGGCCAGCAGAGTGGCGACCAGCCGCTCCGCCTCCTGTCGGGCCGAACCTGGATCCGTTGCACCCATCGTGGGCTCCTCTACCGTGGCGACCGCGTCGCCGGACGCGTCACTGCGCCGAACCAGTTGCTTCTACCCGGCGCTTGAGCTGCTTCAACGCGGTGTCCATGATCATCTTTTCGGCCTTGCGGCGGAACATTCCGAGCATCCCGACCGCGAGTTCCACCTCCAGGGTGTAGGTCACGGTGGTGCTCCCGTCGGCATTGCCGACCAGGTCGTACGACCCGCGCTGGAGCTTCTGCATCTTCGACGGCGTCACCAGGTGCCACTCGATGCGGGACAGGTCCTCGGCGTAGGCGTACTCCAGCACGTACTCGTCGGCCAGCACGCCGGCGTCCAGGACGAAACGGACCTGGCTGGCGTAACCGTCCTCGTACTCCTCGATGACCTCGACCTCGCGCATCGCGTCGGTCCACCGGGGATAGCTCGGGAAGTCACAGATGACCGCCGCCACCTGGTCCGGTGACGCGGCAATGGTGATCGACTGGGTGGAGGAGTCCGCCATGGGGGGAGGCTACCCGTCCCGGGAGCCGGTCGTGCCGCGCCGCCCCACCTGCGATGTGCTCGTCAGCGGCAGGGCAGGTAGGTTTCGAGATGAGCAGACCCGCCGGTGGCACCCCGACCGGCCAGTGCAAGCACGAGGGAGTGCAGGTGCGCGAGTTCTCCGTCCCGCCGATCGTCACCGTCGGCGACTCGGCCAACCTCACCGATCCCGTCTGGGAGAACGCCGAGGTCGCGCCGGACGCGGTGCAGTTCATCCGCCGCGACTCCCAGGGCGGCCTGGTGGACGTCACCTGCCGCCAGTTCCGCGACGAGGTCGTCGCGGTCGCCCGCGGCCTGGTCGCCGCCGGCGTCCGGCCCGGTGACCGGGTCGCGCTGATGAGCCGGACCCGCTACGAGTGGACGCTTGTCGACTACGCGATCTGGGCCGCCGGTGCGGTGACCGTGCCGGTCTACGAGACCTCCAGCGCCGAACAGGCCGCCTGGATCCTGGCCGACTCCGGCGCGGTGGCCGCCGTGGTGGAGTCCACCGCGCACGCCACCCTGGTGGCCGGCGTCCGCGACCGGCTGCCCGAGCTGGCACACCTGTGGCAGATCGACCTCGGCGGGATCGACGAGCTGAAGACCACGGGCAGCACGGTGGAGCCCGCCGAGATCGAGCAACGGCGCGCCGGGCTGCGGTCGGTGGACATCGCGACGATCATCTACACCAGCGGCACCACCGGCCGCCCCAAGGGCTGCGTGCTCACCCACCGCAACATGTACTCCGACATCGCCAACGCGGTGCCGGTGCTGCCGAACCTGTTCGGCCCGAACGCCTCCACGCTGCTCTTCCTGCCGCTGGCGCACGCCTTCGCCCGGCTCATCCAGATCGGCGTGGTGCAGGCCCGGGCCACCATGACGCACTGCTCGGACGTCAAGAACCTGGTCCCCGAGCTGCAAGAGATCAAACCCACCTTCGTGCTGTCCGTACCGCGGGTCTTCGAGAAGGTTTACAACGGCGCGAAGCAGAAGGCCGAGGCCGCCGGCAAGGGCAAGATCTTCGCCCGGGCCGAGGCGGTCGCCATCGCCTACAGCGAGGCACTGGAGACCTCCGCCGGGCCGGGCCTGGCGCTGCGGGTCCAGCACGCGCTCTTCGACAAGCTGGTCTACGGCAAGCTGCGGGCCGCGCTCGGCGGGCGCTGCCGGGACGCGATCTCCGGCGGGGCGCCGCTCGGCGCCCGGTTGGGCCACTTCTTCCGGGGCGTCGGAGTGCCGGTCTGCGAGGGGTACGGCCTCACCGAGACCTCCCCGGCGGCGTCGGCGAACCTGCCGGGCTTCACCCGCATCGGTACGGTCGGTCGGCCGCTGCCCGGGGTGACCATCCGGATCGCCGACGACGGCGAGGTCCTCATCGCCGGTGACATCGTCTTCCAGGGGTACTGGCGCAACGACGAGGCCACCGCCGAGGCGATCAGCTCCGACGGCTGGTTCCGCACCGGCGACCTCGGTTCGCTGGACGGTGACGGCTATCTGACCATCACCGGTCGGAAGAAGGAGATCATCGTGACGGCCAGCGGCAAGAACGTCGCCCCGGCCGTGCTGGAGGACCAGGTACGGGCCCACCGACTGATCAGCCAGTGCGTCGTGGTGGGCGACCGACAGCCGTTCATCGCCGCGTTGATCACCCTCGACGAGGAGGCGCTACCGGCCTGGTTGGAGTCGGTCGGCCTGCCCGCCGACACAAGCGTCGAGACGCTGCGCGAGCACGACGGGCTGCGCGCGGAGATCCAGGGCGCGGTGGACCTGGCCAACCAGTCGGTCTCCAAGGCCGAGGCGATCAAGGTGTTCCGCATCCTGCCGCAGGACTTCACCGAGGCCACCGGCGAATTGACCCCGTCGATGAAGGTCAAGCGTCAAGTCGTCCACAAGTCGTACGCGGCGGAAATCGCAGACATCTACCGCGGCTGACTACCATCCGTCACGTGTCCGCCTCGACAACCGCCCTGGCCCGCTCCCATCCGCTCGCCTCGGCGACCCGGGTGGTCGTGCTCGCACTGGTCGCCGTCCTGACCCTGCTCGCCACCCGTGACCTGACCCAGCTCTGGTGGATCGTGCTGCTCGCGGTCGCCGGTCTGCCCGCGTCGATGGCCCCCGAGCACTGGCTGATCGGACCGATCAGCCGGATGGCGGAGGTGGTGGTGCTCGGCCTGGCGGCGAGTCAGGTCGCGGCGGTCGCCACCATCGGCGGGCACATCGACGGGCTGGGCGCCTCCGCGGTGCTGCCGTACCTGGCGGTGCCGGTGACGGTCACCGCGTTGCGACGCCGCTTCCGCGAGGGTGCCCTGCTGATCGCGACGGTCGCGGCCACCCTGCTGATCACCGGCGCGTTCACCGAGGTCGGCGGAGCGCGGCAGGTGACCCAGACGGGGTACCTCGCGGTCTGCGCCCAGTGGCTGATCCTGGCCGTGCTCGGTCTCTACGCGGCGCAGACGCTGCACCGGGTGATGCAACTGCGGCAGGACACCAAACCCCAGCCGTACGCGGAGGCGACCCGGCTGCTGACCCAGCTGCGTACCGTCGCCCGCCAACTGCCCGGCGCGACCCTGGACCCGGGTGGCATCTCCGAGCATCTGCTGGAGGAGTTGCGCACGGTGGCCCGCACCGACCGGGGGGCGGTGCTCTCCGCCAGCGGCGGCGGGCGACTGGTGGTGCTCGCCCAGATCGGTGCGGACCGGGTCGACTGGGAGACCACACTCGACGCCGACTCGGCCATCGCCGACGCCTGGGCCAGTCAGCAGCCGCAGACCGCGGCCCGTTCCCAGTCCCGCTCCCACCGTGGTGGGGACGTGTCGGCGTTGATCGTGCCGCTGGTCGCCGGGGTCCGCACGGTCGGCCTGGTGGTGCTGGAGGCCGACGCCGCGCACGCCTACCCGTCGCCGGTGACGGCCGAGGTGACCGGGCTGACCGGGCCGGCGGCGCTGCGGCTGGAGGCCGCCCTGCTCTTCGACGAGGTGCGGTCGCTGGCCACCAACGAGGAACGGCAGCGACTGGCCCGGGAGATCCACGACGGGGTGGCCCAGGAACTGGTGATGGTCGGCTACGGCATCGACAACGCGCTGGCCACCGTGCACGAGGACGCCGAGGAGACCGCCGAGAGCCTGCGGACCCTGCGCCAGGAGGTCACCCGGGTCATCACCGAGCTGCGGCTGAGCCTGTTCGAGCTGCGCAGCGAGGTGGACCGGCACGGCGGTCTGGCCGCCGCGATCGCCGAGTACGCCCGTACCGTCGGGGCCTCCGGCGGGCTGCGGGTGCACCTGTCGCTCGACGAGTCCACCGCCCGGCTGCCCGCCGCCACCGAGGCCGAGTTGCTGCGCATCGCCCAGGAGGCGGTGACCAACGCCCGTAAGCACGCCGGGGCGACCAACCTCTGGGTCACCTGCGAGGTGGATCCCCCGTACGCCCAGATCGAAGTGTCGGATGACGGTCACGGCATAGGTGACAAACGTTCCGACGGGCACTATGGGCTTGCGATCATGGCCGAGAGGGCGGAACGTATCCGGGGCCGGTTGGAGATCAGACCACGTCAGCCCAGTGGGACGACCGTGGCGGTGGTGGTCGGCTCGTCACCCCGGCGCGATAACCTTCGCGGTAGCGCCGCCGCAGCAGAAGGGGAGTAACCCGAGGATGACCACAAGTCCGACACCGGCTACCCGTACCAAGGTCCTCCTTGTCGACGACCACGACTTGATCCGTAAGGGCCTGCGGCACGCCTTCGAGCGCGACCGGCAGTTCGAGGTCGTGGGCGAGGCCGCCACCGCGGCGGAGGGCGTACGGCAGGCCGGCGCGCTGCAGCCGGACGTGGTGATCATGGACCTGCGGCTGCCCGACGGCAGCGGCCTGGAGGCCACCCGCGCACTGCGCAAGTCCAGCGCGTCGATGGGCATCGTGGTGCTCACCATGTACGCGGGCGACGACCAGCTCTTCGGCGCCCTGGAGGCCGGGGCGAGCGCGTTCGTGCCGAAGACCGCGCCGGCCGACGAGGTCGTCGCCGCCGCCCGGCACGCCGCCTCCTCCCCCAGCGCCTTCACCGCCGCCGACCTGGCCGAGGCGATGAAGCGCCGGCTCGCCCCGTCCGGGCCGCAGCTGTCGCCGCGTGAGGGCCAGGTGCTGCGGCTGCTCGCCGACGGCATGAGCGTGGCCGGCATCGCCAAGCAGCTGTTCGTCAGCGAGTCGACCGCGAAGACGCACATCTCCAAGCTCTACGAGAAGCTCGGCGCGGCCAACCGGGCCCAGGCGCTGATGACCGCGCTGCGGCTCGGTCTGCTCGAAGCGCCGGACGCCCCCAAGTTCTGAGCAACACCCACGGCGACGAAGGGATCCGTGTCCGCCACCGCGCGGGCACGGATCTTTCGTATCGACCTCCGTCTGCGGACGCACTATGGTCTCGGTGATGAAAGCGGGGCAGAATACCCGCCGGGGCATTGACGCCTACACCGTGTGCGGAGGAGTGAGACATTGCAGCGGCCGGACTGGGCACCCGAGACGATCGATGTCGAGCGGCCCAGCGTCGCTCGGATGTACGACTACTACCTCGGCGGATCGCACAACTTCGCGGTGGACCGGGCGGCGGCCCAGGCCATGGTGGCCGCGGTTCCCGAGGCCCCGCTGATGGCCCAGGCCAACCGCGCCTTCCTGCGCCGGGCCGTGCAGTTCCTCTGCGAGGCGGGGATCCGCCAGTTCCTGGACATCGGCTCGGGCATCCCGACCGTCGGCAACGTGCACGAGATCGCCCAGCGGCACGCCCCGGACTCCCGGGTGGTCTACGTCGACGTCGATCCGGTCGCGGTGGCACACAGCCGGGAGATCCTGGCCGGCAACGAGAGCGCCACGGTCGTCCAGGAGGATCTCCGCCACCCCGAGCGCATCCTCGCCCACCCGGACGTCCGGGCGATGATCGACTTCTCTCAGCCGGTCGCCGTCCTGATCGTGGCGGTGCTGCACTTCGTCGGTGAGCACGACCGGCCGGCCGAGGTGCTGCGCACCCTGCGGGCGGCGTTGGCCCCGGGCAGCTACCTGGTGCTGTCGCAGGCCAGCGACGACGGTCGCAGCGAGGCCGAGCGGGCCGAGGCGCAGAAGGTCTACCAGCGCACCGACAACCCGCTGTGGGTTCGCAGTCGGGCCGAGCTGACCGCGTTCTTCGACGGCTTCGAGCTGGTCGAGCCCGGGGTGGTGTGGGTGCCGCAGTGGCGTCCGGAAACCCCGGACAGCGCCGAGGACGCCGAGCGGGCGGTCTTCCTGGGTGGGGTCGGGCGACTCGGTGGGTGAGCCTCCGGACGGTCCCGCCCGCCCCGGCGCGTTCGCTCGGGCGTGGGCCAAGGCGTTGGCGGGCACCAGCTACCTCCCGATGACGCACGCCCAGCTGGAGACGCTGTTGCAGCGGCTCACCGACCAGCTGGCCGCGGCACTGCGCACGGAACCGCTCGACCTGCGCGCCGGGCACCGGGTGGCCACCGAGCTGGTCGCCTCGCACATCGCCTCCGCCGAGGCGCTCGGTCGCACCGTCGAGGTGATCCAACTCCGGCTGGTACGCGACCTGGACCTGGTCGCCGACGACATCGCCGACCGGATGGCCCGGCTGCTCGCCGCGATCGCCACCGGCTACGCCCGCGCCCTGCGCGACCGGACGTTGGACGAGCAGGAGGCGATCCGGCGGGCCGCCCTGATCGCCCGGGCCGACGCGGAGCGGGCGCTGCGGGCCAGCGAGGCACGCTTCCGGCACCAGGCCACCCACGACCCGCTCACCGACCTACCCAATCGGACGCTGTTCGCCGAACGGCTCGCCGCGGTCTGCACCGCACACCGCGACGACGTCCACCGGGTCGGGCTGTGCTTCCTCGACATCGACCGGTTCAAACGGATCAACGACTCGTACGGGCACCAGATCGGCGACCGGGCGTTGGTGGCGGCGGCCCACCGGCTCAGCCGTGCCGTGGAACCTCACCTGGTGGCCCGGCTCGGCGGGGACGCCTTCATGATCCTCGTCGAACGCTCCACCGGCACCGGGGACGTGGTGGCGGTCGCCGAGTCGGCGCTGGCCGCCCTCGCCGAGCCGGTGCTGGTCGGCGGGCACGACGTGACGGTCACCGCGAGCGTCGGTGTGGTGGAACGCCAGGTCGCCGGCACCACTCCGGACGACCTGTGGCGGGCCGCCGGCAGCACCCTGCACTGGGCCAAGAGCGCCGGCGGCGCGGGCTGGGCGCTGTACGACGCCGAACGCGACAACCGGGAACAGGCTCGGCAGGCGCTCAGCGCGGCCATCCCCGGCGGGCTGGAGCGCGGCGAGTTCTACCTCGACTACCAGCCGTTGACCTCGTTGCAGGACGGTTCGGTGCTCGGGGTCGAGGCGTTGGTGCGCTGGCAGCATCCGCAGTTGGGGGTGCTGCGTCCGGACAGCTTCATCGGGCTGGCCGAGGAGACCGGCCTGATCGTGCCGCTCGGCTCCTGGGTGCTCGCCGAGGCCTGCCGCGAGGCGGTCGGCTGGTCGGCAGCCACCGGTGAACCGCCGTACGTCAGCGTCAACCTGGCCGTACGTCAGCTGCGCCGCCCCGACCTGGTGCAGGAGGTGTGCAGCCTGCTGCGACACACCGGCCTGCCACCGAACCGGCTCCAGCTGGAGATCACCGAGAGCATGATGATGAGCGGCGCCGAGGAGCCGGTGCGCACCCTACGGGCGCTTGCCGACCTCGGGGTACGCATCGCCATCGACGACTTCGGTACCGGCTACAGCAACCTGGCCTACCTGCGGGACCTGCCGGTGACCGAGCTGAAGGTGGCAGGCGAGTTCGTCCGGGGCCTGCGCGCCCCGGAGGCGGCCGACGAGCGGATCCTCGCCTCGCTTGTCTCGCTGGCCCACGCGCTGGACCTGACGGTGACCGCCGAGGGCGTGGAGACCGTCGGTCAGGCCGAGCGGCTGCGCGCGATCGGTTGCGACGCCGGTCAGGGCTGGCACTTCGGCCGTCCCGCCCCCGCCGATCACATCCTCGCCCGGCTGCGCTGAGGTGTAAGGAAGGGCACCCTGTTAACGCCTGCGGTAGAGCAGGGGACCCCTGTTAACAGTCAGCCGTTCAACAGAGCGGTCAGGCGGTCGGCCTGGGTCTCCCAGCGCCACTCCCGTTCCACCCAGGCCCGACCGGCCGCGCCGAAGGTACGCGCCAGGTCCCGGTCGGCGAGCAGGGTGCCCACCCGGTCGGCGAGTTCGGTGACATCCCGGCCGTTGACCACGTACCCGGTCTCCCCCTGCCGCACCGCGTCCGGCGCACCGCCGGAGTCACCGGCCACCACCGGCAGGCCGGTCGCCGACGCCTCCAGGTAGACGATGCCGAGCCCCTCCACGTCCAGCCCCCGGTTGCGGGTCCGGCAGGGCATCGCGTACACGTCACCGGCGGCGTAGTGGGCGGGCAGGTCCTCCGCCGGAACCGAGCCGGTGAAGACCACCGCATCCTCGACGCCGACCTCGCGGGTCAGCCGGGCCAGCGTCGCCCGGTACGGTCCGCCACCGACCACCAGCAGCGCCGCGTCGGGCACCCGGCTGTGGATCAGCGGCAGCGCCCGGATCAGCATGTCCTGGCCCTTGCGCGGCACCAGCCGCGAGACGCAGACCACCACCGGCCGGTCGGCCAGCCCCAGCCGGCGGCGGACCTCGGTGCCGTCCACGCCCGGGTGGTACAGCTCGGTGTCCACGCCGGGGGCGAGTTGCCGCAGCTCGGTCAGCCCGTCGAGGGCGCGGGCCAGCCGGCTGCGGGTGTACTCCCCCAGGTAGGTGACCACGTCCGCGCCCCGACCGATGCGCCGCAGGGCGGTCCGGGCCAGCGGCAGCGCCGCCCAGCCCACCTCGTGCCCGTGGGTGAGGGCGACCACCCGGCGTACGCCCGCCCGGCGGCGCAGCCCCGTGGCGAGCAGACCCAGCGGGGCCGCCGCCCCGAACCAGACCTTGTCGCAGTCGTAGGCCCGAGCCAGCCGGGCCGCGCGACGGGCCACCAACGGGGTCGGCAGCAGCATCCGGGTCCGCTCGCGGATCACCTCGAACGGCTGGTCGGCGTCGAACTTGTCGGCATCCGGCCAACTCGACGCGTACACCACCACCGAGCCGGCGGGCTGGCGTACCGCCAGGTTGTGGACGAACGACTGGATGCCGCCGGGACGCGGCGGGAAGTCGTTCGTGACCAGCAACGTGCGACCCATCAACCGGCCTTTCTGGCGTACGCGCGGGCGGCGGCGATCCGCTCCACGGTGGAGGGGTGGGAGGCCGAGTAGAGGTACTCCCAGCGGGGCGGATCCGGGTCGGAGAGGTTCACCGAGGACAGTCGCCGCTGCATCGACTCGAAGGCGGCCGGGTCACCGGTCAGCGCGAGCGCGTGCGCGTCGGCGCGGGCCTCGACCCGGCGCGACATCAGCGCCTGCACCGGCGCGAAGACCAGCCCGGCCACCGTGACCAGGGCGAGTAGCAGCCCGAACGCACGCGGCTCGGCGACCGAGCCGACACCGGCCAGGCGCAGCAGTGGCGGCCAGGAGCCGATCAGGTAGAGCGCCACCACGGCGGCTGCCGCGCCGAGCGCGCCGGTGAGCGTACCGACCGGCACGTCCCGGTCCCTGGCGTGGCCGAGTTCGTGGGCCACCACCGCGGTCACCTCGGCGTCGGTCGCCTCCCGCAGCAGGTTGTCGTAGACCACCACCCGGCGGGTCGGGCCGAATCCCGAGACGTAGGCGTTGACCGCCCGGGTGCGCCGGGACGCGTCGGCGACCAGCACGTCGCGCACCGGTACGCCGTCGCGGGCGGCCAGGTCCATCAGCTGGGTACGCAGCGGCCCCGGCTCCATCGGGCTGAACCGGTTGAACACCGGCTCCACCAGCACCGGCAGCACGAACGACAACAGCACCACCAGGGTCGCCGCCCCCGCCGCGCCGAACGCCCACCACCAACGCGGGGCGAGTCGCACGACGGTGTAGAAGCCGAGCAGGGCCACCGCGCCGACGACGGCACTGACGGCGTACGACTTGAGCAGGTCGACGGTCCAGCCGGCCCAGCCGTTGGTGGCCAGTCCCCACCGGGTGAGCACGCTGTGCCGCCAGGCGGCGAAGGGCAACGTGACCAGGTCGGCCACGAGCACCACGGCGAGCCCGCCGAGAATCGCCTGCGCGGTCCAGTGGTCACCGAAGGGGCGCCCGGCCAGTTCGATCAGGCGGCTGCCCAGCGGGGTGAGCCCGAGCGCGAGCGCCACCAGCAGGCCGACACCGAGCACCGTCCAACTGCCGGGGCGCAGCGCGGAGCGGAACTGTCGGGCCCGTTCCACCTGGTCGGCGGGGAGTTCCCGGAGTGCGGCAAGCTGATCGGCGCGGGGCGCGGGCGGACGGTTCCACGGGATCAGCACCAGCGCCGCCACCAGCAGCGCGAGACCGAGCCCGGCCAGGGTGAGTACGGCCCAACCGCGCGGGCTCACCGGGCCACCCGATCCGCCTGCGGCGACCCGGCGCAGCGACCGGTATCGGACCGGCCGTCCGCTCTGCCGCTCATACCGTCGCTCCTGTCGCCATGGGCGCCAATCCTATTGCCCGGCCCACGTTGTCCCCACTCGAGTGGATCGCAACCGATCCGGTCAGGAGCGGGAGAGGCGGCGCAGCAGCGAGTCCGCGCCCAACGGGTAGGCGCCGTGTCGGCGTACCCCGTCGGCGACCTCGCGGTCGGAGGAGACCACCACCACCGCACGCCCCGGTGGCTCGGCGCGGACCAGCCGGCGGATCAGTTCGTCGGCGGTCTCGCCCTTGCGGGAGAAGAGCACCCGCACCCCCCGCGGGGTGGGCGGCAGCCCGTGCATCCGTTCGGCGCCGTCGAAGACCACGGTGACCTCGTCACCGGTCTGCGCGGCGATCCCGCCCAGGCCGGTGATCAGCCGCTTGCGCTGCTGTTCCAGCGACATCTCCCCGAAGCCCCGCTTTGTCACGTTGTAGCCGTCGACCACCAGGTGGGCGCGGGGCAGGGCGAGCAGCTGGTCCAGTCGGGCCGGGTCGTCGGTGTCCCGGGCCCGCGCCGCGGCCCCGGTGGAGGTGGCCGTCGAGGAGTCGGCGAAGGAGTCGGCGACGAAGTCGGCGGGCAGCTTCTCCACCGGATCCAGGGCCAACTCCCGGCGCAGCCCGACGGCGGCCTGCCCGATGGTCTCCAGCAGTAGCCACAGGCGGGCGTCGTCGACCGAGCGGGCCTCCTTGGCGCTGGCCCGGGCGACCCCGGCCGCCGCCTCGGCTTCGGCCAGTCGAGCCCGAGCCCGGCGCAACTCGGCGTCCGCGTCCGCCGCCGCCCGCGCGGCCCGGCCCCGCTCGGTGGCCAGCAGCTCACTCGCCCGACGTTCGCGGGCCTGACTCTCCCGCAGCGCCCGGGCCAGCTGGCGGGACTCCTCGCGCAGTTGGCCCAGTTCCTCGCGGACCCGGGCCAGTTCGTCGCGCAACTTGTCGGCCTCGACCCGGGCCACCGCGCGGTCGTGGTCGGCCCGGTTGGCCCGCTGTTCGGCCTGGCGGACCAGTTCGGCCACCACGGCGGTGTCCGCCTCGGCGCGTACCGCCGCGCCGCTGGCCTCGATCAGCTGCCGCCACCCGCGCGGCCGGGCCAGGTAGGCCAGGGCGGCCACCTCGACCGGATCGGCGGCGGCGGGGGCCGTCCCGTCGACCACAGCGGCACCCAGGTCACCGGCGTCGGCCAGCACCCGGGCGGTGACCCGCTGGCGGAACAGCGGGTCGGCGGCGAGTTGGGCGGCGATCACCGGCGCGCCGAGGCGGGCCCGCCGGTTCGGGGCGAACTTGGCGACCCGACGCAGCGGCACGGGCACCTCGTCGCCGGGCAGGCCGGGCAGCACGGCGGCGGTGAGTGAGACGATCCGCTGCCGGACCGGCTCGGGCAGGCTCGGCTCCGGCTCGGGCGTCTGCTCGGCGTCGGGCGTCTGCTCGGCATCCGGATCGGCGGGGGTCTGCGCATCGGCGGTCCCGGCGTCGGCGCCGCCGTCGGCGGCGGTCTGCGGGTGCGGCGGGTCCCCCAACCCCCCGGCGGCGGCGACATCGGCGAGGTCACCGGCAGCCGGCACCGCGACGACCTGCTCCTCCTGGGAGAGGTTGTCGTCGTACGGCTCGGTGAGGGGCATGTGGCAAGTCTCCCACCGCGACCGGGCCCACCGCCCGGTGAGTGAGCCGATCTCTCATCCTAGACCGGTGGCGGCGAATGGGACCGGTGGGGCGGGAGTGTCGGACCGGACGGTTACCGTGCCGCCGATGGCAGCACAGGAATACCTCCAGCCGGCGCTGGCCGGGCTCGACCCGGCCGTCGACGGCGTCGACCCGGCGCTGCCGCTGTATGCGACGACGTTCGTGGTCGTCGACCTGGAGACCACCGGTGGGGCACCGGACGGCGGCGGCATCACCGAGATCGGCGCGGTGAAGGTACGCGGTGGCGAGGAGCTGGGGGTGCTGGCGACCCTGGTCAACCCCGGCGTGCCGATTCCACCGTTCATCACCGTGCTGACCGGCATCACCGAGGCGATGCTGCTGCCCGCGCCCCCCATCGAACAGGTGCTGCCGAGCTTCCTGGAGTTCATCTCCGATGCCGTGCTGGTCGCCCACAACGCCCCGTACGATGTCGGTTTTCTCAAGGCCGCGTGCGCCCGGCACGGTTACCGCTGGCCCAACCCCCGGGTGCTGGACACCGCCGCGCTGGCCCGCCGTGTGCTGCTGCGCGACGAGGTGCCAAACCGCAAACTCGGCACCCTGGCGGCCTACTTCCGGGCTGCCACCACCCCGACGCACCGGGCGTTGGACGACGCCCGGGCGACCGTGGACGTGCTGCACGGGCTGATCGGGCGGCTCGGCGGGCACCGGGTCGACACCATCGGCGAGGCCATCGAGTTCGCCCGGGCGGTCACCCCGACGCAACGCCGCAAACGGCACCTGGCCGACGGGCTGCCCCGCTCCCCCGGGGTCTACATCTTCCGGGCCGCCGACGACCGACCGCTGTACGTCGGCACCTCGCGCGACATCGCCACCCGGGTCCGCAGCTACTTCACCGCCGCGGAGAAACGCGCCCGGATCTCGGAGATGCTGGCCGCCGCCGAGCGGGTCGAGGCGCTGGAGTGCGCCCACTCGCTGGAGGCGGAGGTCCGAGAGCTGCGGTTGATCGGGGCGCACGCCCCGCCGTACAACCGACGGTCGAAGTATCCGGAGCGGGTGGTCTGGCTGAAGCTGACCGACGGGCCGTACCCCCGGTTGTCGGTGGTGCGGGAGATCTCCCCCGACGACCGCGCCTACCTCGGGCCGTTCTCCTCGCGGCGGGCCGCGGAGCTGGCCGCCGCCGGCTTCCACGACGCGGTGCCCCTGCGTCAGTGCACCCATCGGCTGTCGCTGCGTACCGTCACGCCGGCCTGCGCGCTGGCCGAGCTGGGCCGCTGCCCGGCACCCTGCGAGCACCGCATCACCCCCCAGGAGTACGACGCCGTCGCGGTGACGCCGTTCGCCGAGGCCACCACCGGCGACGCCAAGCCGGTGGTAGACGCCCTGCTGGCCCGGATCGAGGCACTGGCCGCCGGTCAGCGCTACGAGGAGGCGGCGGTGCTCCGATCACGACTGGCGGCGGTGCTGCGCGCGACCGTACGCATGCAGCGGCTGGCCGCGCTGACCGGCATCGCCGAGGTGGCCGCCGCCCGGCCGGCCGAAGGCGGCGGCTGGGAGCTGGCGCTGGTGCGGCACGGTCGGCTCGCCGGAGCGGGGGTCAGCCCGCCCGGGGTCCACCCGCGACCGACCCTGGCCACCATCCGCGCCACCGCCGAGACGGTGTCGGCCGGGCACGGCCCGGTCCCGGCGGCCACCCCGGAGGAGTCGGAACGGATCCTGTCCTGGTTGGAACGGCCGGAGACCCGACTGGTGGAGATGTCGGCCGGTTGGGCCTCTCCGGTGTCCGGCGCGGGTCGCTTCCGTGACCTGTTGACCAAGGCCGAGAACGCAGCGTCCCGTCAACTCTGGTCCGAACGCTCATGAGCAACTGACCGATCGGACTACGTCGACTCACTTAGTCTGTTAAGGGAGTGCAGTCCTGCCCGTTTCGAGGTTCTGCTCCCGGTTGCCGATCCGCAGGCGCGCCGGTGCGGAAGTGAGGGGGTGTCCCACGTGGACGTCGACGCCGGACGCGGCGGCGCCCTACGGGGCGCACTACCCGCACAACCAGGCGAACTTCCGCTCGCCCGCCGACTCCGGTCGCTGCTGAGCTGGCCGACCACCGACACCGAGCCGGTGGGGCAACTCGTCCGCACCCACCGCAGCATCCATTCGGGTGCCGACCCCGCGGTGCTGCGCCGGTCGTACACGATCGCCGAGAACATGCACCGCGGCCAGTTCCGCAAGAGCGGGGAGCCGTACATCACCCACCCGCTCGCGGTCGCGCAGATCTGCGCCGAGCTGGGCATGGACACCACCACGCTGGTCGCGGCGCTGCTGCACGACACCGTGGAGGACACCCGCTACACGCTGCAGGCCCTCGCCGAGGACTTCGGCCACGAGGTGGCCCACCTGGTCGACGGGGTCACCAAGTTCGACAAGGCGTTCTACGGTCAGGCCGCCGAGGCGGAGACCATCCGAAAGATGATCATCGCGGCCGGCAAGGACGTCCGGGTGCTGATCATCAAGCTGGCCGACCGGCTGCACAACATGCGCACCCTGGGCGTACGCTCGGCGGCCTCCCGGGAACGGATCGCCCGCAAGACCCTCGAGGTGCTGGTACCCCTCTGCGACCGGTTGGGCATCCAGACCCTCAAACGGGAACTCGACGACGTGGTGCTGCTGCACCTGGAGCCGGACGAGCACGCCCGCATCGCCCGCCACGTGCACGACCGCCCCGGCTGGGACAGCTACCTCAACGACGTGGTGGCCCAGGCCAAGGTGGCGCTGCGGCGGAGCCGGGTCGACGCCCAGGTCGCGCCCCGACCCCGGCACCTCTACTCGATCTGGAAAGACACCGTCGCCGGCGGCCACACCGTGCCGTACGACCTGCCCCGCATCACCGTCGTGGTGGACGGCCCGGCCACCGACTGCTACGCGGCCCTCGGCGCCATCCACGGGCTCTGGCGACCGGTGCCCGGCCGGTTCAAGGACTTCATCGCCTCCCCGAAGAACAACCTCTACCGCTCCCTGCACACAAGCGTCTGCGGCCCCCGCGACCGCACCGTAGAGGTGCTGATCCGCACCGAGGAGATGCACCGCTCAGCCGAGTACGGGGTGGCCGCCGACTTCCGCTTCCCCCGTGCCAGTGGCGCGCCGGCGGCCCGTACCGAACAGCTCGACTGGTTGCGCCGGGTGCTGGACTGGGAGCAGGACGCCGCCGACCCGGCGCAGTTCCTCCAGTCGCTGCGCTGCGACCTGGCCGAGGCACAGATCCAGGTGGTCGCCGAAGGTCGGCAGATCGTCCTGCCGGCCGGGGCGACCCCGGTCGACCTGGCCTACGAGTTGGGCACCGACCGGGGCGAGCGATGTCTCGCCGCCCGGATCAACGGTCGGCTGGTCCCGCTCTCCTCCGAGTTGGAGGAGGGCGACGTGGTCGAGATCTTCACCGAGACCGACGAGGAGTGCTCCCTCGACGCCGAGGTCGCCCCGCGCGGCCCGCGCCGCGAGTGGCTCGGCTTCGTCAAGTCGCCGCACGCGCAGATGCAGATCAACCGCTGGTTCGCCGAGCACAGTGAGCCCGGCATCTCGATCAGCGACAAGGTCCGGCTGGGCCGGGCCACCATCGGGCTCGCCCTGCGCCAACACAACCGAGGGCTGGCCAGCGACCTGCCGCTGCTGCGGCTGTCGGAGGAACTCGGCTACCCCGACCTGGAAACCCTGCTGGTCGCGGTCTTCGACCGGGTGCTCGAACCGGACGCCGTCGTACGCCAACTCATCGACCTCGTCGACCACCGGCAGTAAGGCGACCACCGGCAGTGACGCACCGCGTTCCTCGGGCGCGAGCGCGTCTCGCGGCCACTAGCCTGAAGCCATGACCCCCCGCTCGCGCCGCATCGGACGCGCCGTCGCATACCAGGTCTTCTATCGGCTTCCGCCGTCGGTACGGCGCCGGCTGGTGCGGCTGGCCGTGCCGAAGTACATCGTCGGCGCGGTCACCCTGGTGCACGACAGCGAAGCCGAGGGCGCGGGTCGCCTGCTGCTGCTGCGCCAGCCACCGGGTCGAGGCTGGTCGCTGCCGGCCGGGCTGCTGCAACGCGGCGAGAACCCGGCCGTGGGCGCGGCCCGCGAGTTGCACGAGGAGTCGGGCGTACGCCTCTCCCCCACCCAGTTGACCCCGGCGACCCCCAACGCCGTCGTACACGCCAAAGGCTGGGTGGACGTGGTCTTCACCGCCGAGGTGCCGGCGTCGAGCACCACGCTGACCGTGGACGGGGCCGAGGTCTTCGAGGCCGCCTGGCATCCGCTGGACGACCTGCCCAAGCTGACCTGGCCCACCGCGCGACTGCTCGCCTACTACGACATCGGTCCACTGGCCGGGCAGTTCCCGCCACCACTGCCCGACACCCTGCCATGACCAGCCCACCACCCGATCCGACATTCTCGCCGGCACCGACGTCCTCGGCGGCCCTGGCGTCCTCCACCTCCCCGCGGGCACTGACGTCCCCGCCAGCCGCGACCTCGGGCGGGCCTGGGGTGGGGGCCGTGGCCAGCCTCGACGGTGAACTCTGCGCGGTGGTGCTCGCCGCCGGGGAGGGCACCCGACTACGCCCGCTGACCCAGCGGTTACCCAAGGCACTCTGCCCGGTGGGCAACGTGTCACTGTTGGATCGCGCGCTGGCCCGGCTCGCCGGGCTCGGCCTGGCCGGGCCGCAGCAGGTCGCCGTCAACGCCTGCTACCTCGGCGACCAGGTGGTCGAGCAGGTCGGCACCCGAGCCCACCTCTCGGTGGAGCAGGGCACTCCGCTCGGCACCGCCGGTGGGGTCGGCAACCTGCGAGACTGGATCGCCGGTCGGGGCGTACTTGTCGGCAACGCCGACGCGTACCTCGCCGACCCGGCGTCGCCGCCCGGGCCCGACATCGCCGCGCTGCTGCACGACTGGGACGGCGAATCCGTACGCCTGCTCGGCCAGCCGGCACCCGACCCGACGGCACCGGGCACCTTCGACGGGCACCTCTTCACCGGCTTCTCGCTGCTGCCCTGGCGCCTGGTCCGGGAACTGCCGCCGACCTTCGGTGACCTGGTCCGAGCGGTGTGGCGCCCCGCCGAGGCGGCCGGTCAACTGACCGTGGTCCCCTACCCGGGCACCTTCTACGACACCGGCACCCCCGCCGACTACCTCACCGCCAACCTGCACGCCGCCGGCGACGACAGCCTGGTCGATCCGACCGCCACGGTCACCGGTCACTGCCACCACTCGGTGATCGGCGCAGGCGCCACGGTACGCGGCACGGTGACCCGCTGTGTGCTCTGGCCCGGTGCCACCGTCCACGCGGACGAGCATCTCCACGACGTGATCCGGGTCGGCGACGACCTCACCGTCCCCGCATCCTGACCCGTCCCAACCGCCCTGACAGTTCCGATCGCCCTGCCCCGCCCGGGCAGCCCTGACCGGTTTCCGAGCCCCGGGTGCGCCGGGCTTTGCCGTCCCAGCAGCGCTGATCCGGTCGGCGGGCCCTAGCATGGGCGAGGAAGACCGACGAACGGAGAACCTCCAGTGATCACCGCGATCGTGCTGATCGACTGCGCCACCGACGCGATTCCTGAGGTGGCCGAGGCCCTGGCCAACCTGCCCGGGGTGAGCGAGGTCTACTCGGTGGCGGGACACGTGGATCTGATCGCCATGGTCCGGGTCCGCGAGTTCGACGAGATCGCCCGGGTGATCGCCGGCAGCATCTCCAAGGTGCCGGGCGTCCTCAACACCGAGTCCCACATCGCCTTCCGCGCCTACTCCCGCCACGATCTGGAAGAAGCCTTCGCCATCGGCCTAGCCGGCGCCGACTAACCCCCACCCCCACCCCACCCCCACCCCACCCCACCCCACCCCACCCCACCCAACCGCGCCCTGCCCCACCCCGCCCCGCCCTCAGCTCGTCGATCTTGCACTTTCGGTCGCCTAATTGCACCTTTTGGTGGTGAATGTTCCGACCGAAAGTGCAAGATCGCGCGGAGAGGGTGGGGGTGGGGAGAGGGAGGGGAGGGCATGGGAGGGGGTGGGGGGGGTGAGAGCCGGCCCAGCCTGGGTGGGCTGGGCCGGCTGGTTGTGCTGGTTGTTGGTCAGCTCTGCTGGGGCGCCGGGCTTTCGGTGATGGTGCCGCCCGGAGCCGGGGCCCCCTCGGTGGAGGTGCCACCCGGAGCCGGCGTGGTGCCGCTCGGGGCCGGCGTGGTGCCACCCGGAGCCGGGACGGTACCGCCCGGGCTGGGCGTGCCGCTCGCGCTGGTCTCCGGCACCGGGATGCCGAGTTCCTCAGCCAACTGCACCAGGGCGTCGTAGTGCGCCTGCAGGACCGGCAGAGCGGTCTGCGCCAGCTGGACCACCTGGGTCTCGGTACCCTGCGAGATCTCCGTCTGGGTGGCCTGGATGGCCTGCAGGTGGCCGGCCAGCCCCTGGGTCACCCAGAGCCGGTCGAACTCCTCACCACTTGCGTTGTTCAGCTGGTCGAGAGCCGTCCGCTGATCAGGAGTGGGCTCGTTCGGCAACTGGACGTTGAGCTGCCCGGCCAGGTCCTTCACCTGCGTGTCGAGATCCTGGTGATCGGTGACGATCATCTGTGCCAGGTCCTTGACCTGCTGGTCCTGGGCCTTCTTCTCCGCAAGCTCGCCGGCCTGCACCTCGTAGAGGTTGACCTGGTGGATCGCTTGCAGGTACTGGGTGTCCTGCTCCGACGGCTGCGCGGCCGCCTGCGCTGCTGCGGCGGGTGCGACACCCACCAGCACCAGTGCGGCCAGCAGGCCGAGGCGTTTGATTCCCAACATGCTTCCTCCCCGTTGAGACGTTGGACCGAACGGATACCCGGCTGACCGGGGTTATTCCTGCGATCCGGTGACGGGCGGGAAGCTCCGACGGGGCGGCGAAGGGCGGGAAAAGGGCGTGGCGCCCGCCGGAGTGATCCGGCGGGCGCCACGTCCCACTGTGCGAGTCGACTCAGCTGCGGCGGCTGTCTCCGCTGCCGATCTCCTCCCGCTCGGCGCGGGGCTCGACCGGCGGGTGCCCCGGCGAGACCGGCGCTTCGGCCGGCTTCTCGATCGGGTAGAAGAAGCCCCGGATGGCCGGGCCGAGGGCCCCGAGCCGGTTCATCTTCTTCGGCACCACCCAACCGGCGTACGGCAGCTCGCCGTGCTCACCACCCGAGCTGAGCGGCTGGTGCACCTCGACGAACCGGCCGTCGGGCAGCCGTCGGATGATGCCGGTCTCCACACCGTGGGCCAGCACCTCCCGGTCGTGCTGCTGCAGGCCGAGGCAGATCCGGTAGGTGAGGTAGTACGCCACCGGCGGCAGGACCAGCAGACCGATCCGGCCGGCCCAGGTCATCGCGTTCAGGCTGATGTGGAACTTGTCGGCGATGACGTCGTTCGCACCGGTGAGCGTCAGGATCACGTAGAACGTGATGGCCATCATGCCCAGGGCGGTACGGAACGGCACGTCGCGGGGACGCTGGAGCAGGTTGTGGCTCCGGTAGTCCTTCAGGTAGCGAGCCTCCATGAACGGATAGAACAGGGAGAGCATGACCAGGATGCCGGGTAGCACCACTGTCGGCCAGAACAGCGGCGGAATCACGTAGCCGTCGCCGATCGGGATGAAGATCTCCCAGTCCGGCATCAACCGGGTCGAGCCGTCCAGGAACATGACGTACCAGTCGGGCTGGCTGGCCGCGGAGACGACCCACGCCTCGTACGGGCCGAACAGCCAGACCGGGTTGATCTGGAACAGACCGCCCATCAGCGCGATCACGCCGAAGACGACCATGAAGAAGCCGCCCTGCTTGATCGCGTACCGGGGGAACATCCGCTCGCCCACGACGTTGCCGTTGGTCCGGCCCGGGCCCGGCCACTGGGTGTGCTTCTGCTTGAAGACCAGCCCCAGGTGAACGCTGATCAGCGCGACAAGCAGGCCGGGGATGAGCAGCACGTGGGCGATGAAGAACCGGCTGATGATGATCGTGCCGGGGAACTCGCCGTTGAAGACCGACGAGGTCACCCAGGACCCGATCACCGGGATGGAGAGCATGATCGCCGAGGCGATCCGCAGACCGGTGCCGGAGAGGCCGTCGTCCGGCAGCGAGTAGCCGGTGAAGCCGGCCAGGAAGCCGACCCAGAACAGCAGCGAGCCGATGATCCAGTTGGTCTCCCGCGGCTTGCGGAACGCGCCGGTGAAGAAGACCCGGAGCATGTGCACCACGATCGCGGCCATGAACAGCAGCGCGGACCAGTGGTGCATCTGCCGCATGATCAGGCCACCCCGGACGTCGAACGAGATGTCCAGAGTCGAGGCGTACGCGGCCGACATCGGCGTACCCCGCAGCGGGGCGTAGCTGCCGTTGTAGATGACCTCGGTCATCGCCGGCTCGAAGAAGAACGTCAGGAAGACACCGGTCAGCAGCAGGACGATGAACGAGAAGAGCGCGATCTCGCCCAGCAGGAACGACCAGTGGTCCGGGAAGACCTTGTTCAGCAGCCGGCGCAGCGGGGTCGCTACCTGGAAGCGCTCGTCGACAGCGCGGCCGGTCTTGGCGGGCATTGCCGCCATGTCAAACTTGCGCCGCTTCACGGCCGCTCCCAGAAGTCGGGCCCGACAGCTTCGGTGTAGTCGGACTTCGCCACGAAGTAGCCCTCAGCGTCCACTTCGATCGGCAACTGCGGCAGTCGCCGGCTGGCCGGACCGAAGATGGGCTTCGCGTTGTCGGTGATCAGGAACTGCGACTGGTGGCACGGGCAGAGCAGCCGGTTGGTCTGCTGCTCGTACAGGCTGGCGGGGCAGCCGGCGTGCGTGCAGATCTTCGAGTACGCGGCGTAGTTGCCCCACATGTAGCCGCCGTGGCCCACCCGCTCGTTGTTGCGGCGCGACTCCTCGGCGTCGGCCTCGCGCAGGTGGATCAGCAGGGTGGGCGAGTCGGCGTGCAGGTTGCTGACGCCGTGCTCGATGCCGGGGAAGACGGTGATCTGGCCACCGGCGCTGATGTCCGCCGGCCGGATCGGCCGGCCGTCCTCGCGTACCAGGCGGATCTTCTGCCCGTCCTGCGGGCTGAAGCCGGTGACCATCATCTGGTTGTTCTTGTGCGGGTTGGAGATCAACCCACCCACCAGCGGCGCCGCGGCGACCGCGCCGACCGGCGCCAGGCCGACCAGCAGCGAGACGCCGAGCAGCGGGCGGCGCTTCACGCCCAGCTCGTCGGCCATGTACGCCATGGTCTGCCCGGTGATCCGCTGGTCGTCGGCGGACACCGCGCCCTCGTGCCGGTCCTGGATCGACACCTCCTTGGGCAGCAACTTCTTGCCCCAGGTGAGGATGCCGAAGCCGAGGCCCAACAGGGCGATTCCGAGGGTGAGGCCGAGCAGCGGGGTGTAGAGCTTGTCGCCGCCGCGACCCATCTCGTACTCCCACGGCCACCAGATGTAGACCACCAGGAAGGCCGTCGCGGCCAGGCCGGTGAGCAGGAACATCGCGGCCACCGTACGGACCAGCCGGCGCTCGGCCTTGCTGCCCGGCATGACCTGCGGCTCGTAGTGCACGATCTCGATGTCGTCCCGGCGAGCTCCCTCACGGACGATGTCGAACTGGCTCAGCCGGGGGTCGTTCACGTCTACCTGCTCGTGGCCCGGGTGGGCCGTGTGGGTGCTCATGCCGCCACCTCGCTCCGCTCGGCGCCGGCACGTGG
Source organism: Micromonospora gifhornensis (assembly GCF_016863515.1). GTDB lineage: Bacteria > Actinomycetota > Actinomycetes > Mycobacteriales > Micromonosporaceae > Micromonospora > Micromonospora gifhornensis. The sequence goes on along the minus strand of NZ_BOPA01000003.1, from coordinate 19,699 downwards.
CGGCACCACAGCACTGACTCGGGAGATCAGTTCGGTCACGACTTGCCTGCGATCCACAGGCTGGTGAAGACCAGCGCGACGATGCCGATCAGGAAGATCGCCACACCCTCGGTCGACGGGCCGTAGCGGCCCAGGTTGAACACGCCGCCCGGGTCACTGTCGTGCTTCAGGGACTGCTGGATGTAGGCGATGATGTCCGCCTTCTGCTCCGGCGTGATCTGGTTGTCGCCGAACACCGGCATGTTCTGCGGTCCGCTCAGCATCGCCGCGTAGATCTGCCGGTCGGTGGCCGGCGAGAGGCTCGGCGCGTACTTGCCGGAGGAGAGGGCACCGCCGCCGCCGCTGAACGCGTGGCACTGCGAGCAGTTGATCCGGTAGAGCTCACCGCCCACCGCGACGTTGCCGTCGGCGTGCAGGTTGTCACCGGCCGGCACGACCGGGCCGCCACCCAACTGCTGGATGTACGCGGCCAACTGGTCGATCTCGTCGGGGCTGAACACCTCGGGCTTGCGCTGCGCCTGGGCCTCCTGCCGAGCCATCGGCATCCGGCCCGTGCTGACCTGGAACTCGACCGAGGCCGCGCCGACGCCGATGAGGCTCGGCCCGCGCCCCTCGACCCCCTGCGCGTTGCGACCGTGGCAGGTCACACAACTCACGTCGAACAGCGCCTTGCCGTCGGCGGCGGCCCCGCTCAACGGCGGGTTGTCCTGCGCCGACGCGCTCGGAGCCAGAAGCGTGTACGCGCCGCCGGCCAGCATCAACGCGGCGACCAGCCGGACCGCGGCACCCAGCCGGCGGCGGCCCCTGCTGCGCACCACGGGCCGCCCGCGCAGCCGCGCGAGCAGACCGCGTCGGCGGTCGTTGTCAGAAGTCATGAGCTGTGTCCTTAACCGGTTGGACCTGTCTCAGGGGGTGGAGCGACGGCGTGCGGGCGCCAAGATCACTGGAGCCAGTAGATCATGGCGTAGAGCCCGATCCACACGACATCGACGAAGTGCCAGTAGTACGACACGACGATCGCCGATGTGGCCTGGGCTGGGGTGAACCGACCCATCGTGGTACGGATCATGAAGATCACGAAGGCGATCAGACCACCGATCACGTGCAGGCCGTGGAAGCCGGTGGTGAGGTAGAACATCGAGCCGTAACCGTCTTCGTTGATCTTGATGCCGTGGTGCACCAGCTCGCGGTACTCGTTCGCCTGACCCATCACGAAGATCAGGCCCATCACGAAGGTGATCGTGAACCAGCGCCGCAGCGCGTGCACGTCACCTCGCTCCGCCGCGAAGACGCCGATCTGGCAGGTGATCGAGGAGAGCACCAGGATCAACGTGAAGGTCGTCGCGTACGGGACGTTGAGTACCGCGGTGTGCTTCTCCCACTGCTCCGGCGCCGCCGCGCGGATGGAGAAGTACATCGCGAACAGCGCCGCGAAGAACATGAGTTCGCTGGAGAGCCAGACGATCGTCCCGACGCTGACCATGTTGGGACGCGTCAGAGAGTGGATCCGGCTCTTGTCAATGGCTGGGGCCGCAGTCACGCGGTCATTATTGCCCTTGACCACGGCCGGCGATCAGCGGGGGGCCAAACCCGAGGGCAGATGGCCCGATCGGTACCGTCCGGTTCGCCTGACCTAGGCTGATTGGCGTGCTGCACGTCGATCCGATCTTCCTGGCCGCACCGGCCGCGCCGCAGCTCACGGCGGGCCTGCCCGGCCCCGGCGGCGCCTCGGTGCTGGCGGCCGAGGGCGCCCTGCCGCCGTTCTCGGTGACCAGTGTGGTCACCGAGGCCCGGCTGGACAACTGGCTCGCCGTCGTCCTGGTGCTCGCCGCCGGCCTCTACCTCTACGGAGTGAACCGCCTGCGGGTACGCGGCGACCGCTGGCCGGTCGCGCGTACGGTCTTCTTCCTGGGGCCCGGCCTCGGCGGCATCGCCTCGGTCACCCTCACCGGCCTGGGCGCGTACGACACCACGCTGCTGTCGGTGCACATGGTCCAGCACATGGTGCTGTCCATGGTGTCGCCGATCTTCCTGGCGTTGGGCGCACCGGTGACCCTGGCCCTGCGGACGCTGCCGACCAGCCCGCGCAAGCGGCTGCTCGCGGTGGTGCACAGCCGGATCGCCCGGATCTACAGCTTCCCGCTGGTGGCGTTCGCCATCTTCGTGGTCAACCCGTTCGCGCTCTACTTCACCGACCTGTACCGCTACACGCTGGAACACGGCTGGGCGCACGAACTGGTGCACGCGCACTTCATCATGACCGGCTGCGTGTTCTTCTGGCCGCTGCTCGGCCTGGACCCGCTGCCGGGCCGCTGGCCGCACCCCGCCCGGGCGCTGCTGATGCTGCTGTCGGTGCCGTTCCACACCGTGCTCGGGCTGACCATCATGCAGAGCAGCACCCTCTTCGGCGGCGACTGGTACCCCTCGCTGGGCCTGAGCTGGGCCGATCCGCGGGAGGACCAGGTGCTCGCCGGCGGCATCCTGTGGGCCGGTGGCGAGTTCGTCAGCGTGACCATGCTCGCCGTCCTGGTCGTGCAGTGGATGCGCCACGCCGAACGGGAGGCCCGCCGGGTCGACCGCGAACTGGACCGCCAGGAGGCCCGCCAGCGCGCCACCGAGGCCACCGGCTGACCTCGCCGACCGTCACGGGGGGCGTGCGGCACAGGGCACACCGACCGGTACGATCGGCCACGCAGCTACGAGGTGAAAGCCGTCTCGAAGCCATCAGCGGGCGGGTCATCCGGCTCGCCGCGATCCTCGGTGGCGAGCGGCAGGAAGCGAAGCGGAGTGTCGGCATGAGCGATCGTCTGTGCACCGTCGTGCTCTACAGCGACGACCCGCAGGTACGGGACCGGATGCGGCTCGCCGTCGGCACCCGCCCCGCGGCCGATCTGCGCATCGAGTTCGTCGAGGCGTCCACCTACGCCGAGTGTGTCCGGCTGGTCGACGACTACGAGATCGACCTGATGCTGCTCGACGGCGAGGCCTCCCCCGGTGGCGGCATCGGCATCGCCCGGCAGATCAAGGACGACTTCGACGAGGCGCCCCCGACCTGTGTGGTGATCGCCCGGGCCGCTGACCGCTGGCTCGCCGCGTACGCCGAGGTCGACGCCACCCTGGTTCACCCGCTCGACCCGGTGACGGCCGCCGCCACCGTGACCGAGCTGCTGCGGACGCACGCGCCCGCCGCCTGACGTTCCGCACCGGCACCGCCACGGCGCCGGGACGAGCCGGCGCCGGTCCCCACCCGCACTCGTCTGCTCGGGAGGCCCGCAATGGGCGAACGGACCTGGCCGCACCTGCTCACCGCGCTGCTGCGCGGGGAGGAACTCTCCGCCGCCGACACCGCCTGGGCGATGGGCGAGATCATGTCCGGCGCGGCGGCGCCGGCTCAGATCGCCGGCTTCGCCGTGGCGCTGCGCGCCAAGGGCGAGACACCGGCGGAGTTGGGCGGGCTGGTGGAGGCGATGCTCAGCCGCGCCGTCCCGGTCGTCCTCCCCGAGCAGGTACGCGCCAGCGCGCTGGACGTGGTCGGCACCGGCGGAGACCTCGCCCACACTGTGAACATCTCCACGATGACCGCCCTGGTCGTCGCCGGTGCCGGGGTACGCGTCGTCAAGCATGGCAACCGGGCCGCCTCCTCCTCCTGCGGCACCGCCGACCTGCTGGAGTTCCTCGGCGTACCGCTGGACCTCGGCCCCGAGCAGGTGGCTCGGTGTGTGGCCGAGGCGGGCATCGGATTCTGCTTCGCCGCCCGGTTCCACCCCGGCATGCGCCACGCCGGCCCGGTCCGCCGGGAGTTGGGCGTACCGACCGCGTTCAACTTCCTCGGACCGCTGACCAACCCGGCGCGTCCCCGCGCCGGCGCGGTCGGCTGCTTCGACGCCACCATGGCCCCGGTGATGGCCGCCGTGTTCGCCGCCCGAGGCGACTCGGTGCTGGTGATGCGCGGCGAGGACGGCCTGGACGAGTTCAGCACCGCCGCGCCGACCCGCTTCTGGGTCGCCCAGGGCGGCACCGTCAGGGAAACCCTGGTCGACGCGACCGACCTCGGGGCACCCCGGGCCACCCTCGCTGACCTGCGGGGCGGTGACGCCTCGTACAACGCGCAGGTGGCCCACCGTCTGCTCGCCGGTGAGCCCGGCCCGGTCCGCGACGCCGTCCTGGTCAACGCCGCCGCGGCGCTGGCCACCCAGGGCCCGCTGGACGGCGACCTCACCACCGCGCTCCGCGCCGGCCTGGACCGGGCCGCCGAGTCGATCGACTCCGGCGCCGCCGCCCGCACCCTGGACCACTGGATCAAGGTCGCCCAGAGCGCCCAGACCGCCTGACCACCCCACTCGCCCCCTCCGTGGGGCGGCAGAAGTGTCGGACCGACGTGGGAAACTACAGGTGAGTAATTCCCACGATCGTCCCTCGGCCCCGCACCGTCGAGCCGGAACGCAGCGGTCCCTCGCTGAGCCGGCCGCCCCGGCACCCCCGCCGGCCGGCAAGCGCCGCCGCACTCCGGGCCGAGCAGCAGGAGGAGTCTTCATGGCCGAGCGCGAGCTGCACTGCGACACCTGCGAGAGCCCACAACTGTTCGAGGTGCCCCCCTGCCTCGACGGCCACGGCCCCACCTGCCCCGAACTGGCCTGCACCCGCTGCGGCACCGCCCTCTTCCTCGCCCCCACCCCCACCCCCACTCCCCTCCGCCACCCCCTCCCCACCCCCCGCCGCGCCGCCTAACCCTCCCCTCTCCCCCACCCCCCTCTCTCTCCCCCTCTCCCACGCCCCCTTTCCGCGTCGATCTTGCACTTTCCGTCCCCGCAAAACGCCACATCCCTGACAAAAGCGCGACCGAAACTGCAAGATCGACGCGCAGGGCCGCGCGAGGGGCGCGCGAGGGGCGCGCGAGGGGTGGGGACGTGCAGGGTGAGGGGCGCGGGTCGGGGCGCGCGGGGTGGGAATGCGCGAAGGCCCGCCTCCTTCAGGAGGCGGGCCTTCGTGGGTGTCGGGGTGGGTGGGTCAGTGTTCGGCGGTACGGCGGGTGCCGCTGTAGTACTCGAACAGCAGGCCGCAGGCGGCGAAGATGACCGCGACGGCACCGAGGCCGAGCAGCCACATCTGCCAGAAGACCAGACCCGCGATCGTGGCGGCCAGCGCCAGCCCGAACGGCCAGTAGCTGCCGGGGCTGAAGAAGCCGATCTCGCCCGCACCGTCGGCGATCTCACCGTCCGGCCGGTCCTCCGGACGCAGGTCGATGCGCCGCGAGACGAACCAGAAGAAGCCGCCGCACATCGAGCAGAGCAGGAACGACAGCAGCAGGGCCACCGTGCCGATCCACTCGACGCGACCGTCGGAGTCGGCCCAGGTCCAGCCGCCGTACAGGACGGCCGCGAAGAGCAGGAACGCGGCAATGGTCAGGAAGATGCGCCACTCGGTCTTCATGCCCGTTGCCTCAGCTTCCCGCGCCGACGGGCGCGCTGCCCTGGTTGAAGTTGTCCTGGGTACGCCGCGTCTCGAACGGCTTGGTGGTGATCGCGTACGGCTCCTCGCCGATCGCGGTCAACGCCTCCTGCGTCGAGGCACCGTCCTGCTTGGCCGCCAGGAAGCGGTCGAAGTTCTCCGGCGAGACGACCCGCAGCTCGAAGTTCATGAAGGCGTGGTAGCTGCCGCACAGCTCGGCGCAGCGGCCCACGTAGGCGCCCTCGGATTCCAGCGAGGAGACCTCGAAGACGTTGCGGATGCTGCCGGGGAAGACGTCCCGCTTGAACAGCATCTCCGGCACCCAGAACGAGTGGATGACGTCCTTGCTGGTCTCCTCGAACCGGATGGACCGGTTGCTCGGCAGCACCAGGATCGGGATGACCTCGCTGGTGCCCAGCACCGAGGCGGTGGTGTTGGCGTCGACGCCCTGGCCGTCGCGGTAGTTGAACTGCCAGTTCCACTTGAAGGCGACCACCTCGACCGTCACGTCGGGGTTGCGGGTGGTCTTCACCACGTCGGTCTGCACGATCGCGGTGTAGTAGAACAGCACGGCGACGATCAGCACCGGCGCGATGGTGTAGAGGAACTCCATCGGCAGGTTGTACCGGGTCTGCACGGGCAGCTCGTTGCCCCGCTTGCGGTACCGCACCACGCACCAGAAGATCAGGCCCCAGACGAAGACACCGACCGCGAGCGCCGCGATGCACGAGGCGATCCACAGGTCGTACATCCGCCGGGCCTCCGGGGTGATGCCACCCTGCGGCCAGCCGAAGCCCCCGAACGCCGCGCCGACGTCACAGCCCGTGAGCAGGACCAGCAGCGCCGCCCCACCGAATCCGAGCCCGGCGAGACGCCCGGCACGACGCCGCCCCCGCCGAGCACCGGCTCCCGGGGATGCGTTGTGCCGTACGGCCGTCGGCCGTACCTCCGAACTCCTTGCGACCACCTGGTCCTGCCTCCCTAGCGCGCCGCGGTGTCTTCATCTGGCCGGCTCCGCCGAGCGGAGCCGCCACACCAGCGGCAAAGGCGTCACCGACGGTCGCAGATTACTCGACCATGACGGGCTCGACCCGGTTGGGGTCAGTGTCCGCCCCCAACGGGGGATCTTGTCGCGGTGCAGGGCTATAGCGTGGGTAGATGTGATTCCATCCTCGGTCTACCTGGACGCCGCCACCGCCGCGCCGCTGCACCCGGTAGCGCGGCAGGCGCTGCTGGCCGCCCTCGATGACGGTTGGGCCGACCCCGACCGGCTCTACACCTCCGCCCGGCGGGCGCGCCAGTTGCTCGACGCCGCGCGCGAGGCCGCCGCACAAACCCTGGGCGTACGCCCCGACGAGCTCTCCTTCACCAGCAGCGGTACGACCGCGGCCCACTCTGCCGTGCTCGGCGGCCTGCGGGGGCGGCGACGTGCCGGTGCCGTGCTTGTGCATTCGGCGATCGAGCACTCCGCGGTGCTGCACGCGGCCCAGCAGCACACGGCCGGCGGCGGTACGGCCGTCGAGGTGCCGGTCGACCGGCTCGGCCGGCTGGACCTGGACGCCTGGTCGACGGCGGTCACCGGGTCCGGGGTGGCGCTGGCCGCTCTGATCGCGGCCAGTCACGAGGTGGGCACGGTCCAGCCGGTGGAGGCAGCGGCGGCGGTCTGCGCCGATGCGGGCGTGCCGCTGTACGTCGACGCCGCCCAGATGGTGGGGCGGATGCCGGTGCCGCCGGGCTGGTCGGTGCTGACCGCGAGCGCCCGCAAGTGGGGTGGCCCGCCCGGCGTGGGGCTGCTGGTGGTGCGCAAGGGCACCCGCTGGGAGTCGCCCTGGCCGGCCGACGAGCGTGAGTCGGGGCGTACGCCCGGCACGGTGAACCTGCCGGCGGTGGTCGCGGCGGCGGCGAGCCTGCGCGCGGCGGCGGCCGACGCGGCGGCCGAGGCGGCCCGGTTGACGCCCCTGGTGGACCGGATCCGGTCCCGGGTGGCGGCGGAGGTGCCCGACGTGGAGGTGGTCGGTGATCCTGAGCGCCGGTTGCCGCACCTGGTGACCTTCTCCTGCTTGTACGTCGACGGCGAGGCGTTGCTGCATGCGTTGGACCGGCGTGGCTTCGCGGTCTCGTCGGGCTCCTCCTGCACCTCTTCGACCCTGCGCCCGTCGCACGTGCTGGAGGCGATGGGGGTGCTCTCGCACGGCAACGTCCGGGTCTCGCTGCACGCCGGCAGCACCGAGGCGGACGTGGAACGGTTCCTCGCCGAACTGCCCGGCATCGTCGCCGACCTGCGAGCCGAGGCAGGGGTGGTCGGGCTGTGACCGCCGAACCGGACGAGGTCCTCGACTGTCTCGGTCAGCGATGCCCGTTGCCGGTGATCGCGCTGGCCCGCCGGCTACCGGCGCTTCCGGTCGGCGCGGTGCTGCGGGTGTTGGCCGACGATCCGGCGGCGGCGGTGGACATTCCGGCCTGGTGCCGGATGCGCGACCAGGAGTTCCTCGGCACCTCCGGCACCGCCCACCACGTCCGCCGCCGCCAGTGAAAGGAAGGGCACCTTGTTAACGCCTCGCGCATAGGCGGGGCCCCCTATTAGTACGAAACCAACCGGACGGGTGCCGGCGACGGTCAGGGCAGCAGGTGCGGGCGGATCTCGTCGGCGGCCTCGTCGCCGTACGACTCGGCGAGGCGCTTGACGAACAGGTCCCGCCGTACCTGGTACTCCTGCGTGCCGACGGTTTCCAGCACCAGCGTGGCCAGCAGCGAGCCGACCTGCGCGGCGCGCTCCAGCCCGACGCCCCAGGACAGCGCGGTGAAGAAGCCGGCACGGAAGCCGTCGCCGACCCCGGTGGGGTCGACCGCCTGTGCCTCCCGGGCGATCGGTACGTGGATCGGGTCGATGTCCCGCCCCACGATCTCCACCCCGTGCTTGCCCAGCGTGGTGACCCGGATCTTGACCCGGTCCAGCAGTTGATCGTCGCTCAGCCCGGCCTTGCTCTGCAGCAGCGACTTCTCGTAGTCGTTTGTCATCAGGTAGTCGGCGCCGTCGATCAGCCCGACCACGTCCGTGCCCTCCATCCGGGCGAGCTGCTGCGACGGGTCGGCGGCGAACGGGTAACCGCGCTCCCGGCACTCCGCGGAGTGGCGCAGCATCGCCTCCGGGTCGTTGGCACCGACCAGCACCAGGTCGAGCCCGCCGAGGCGCTCGGCGACCGGCCGCAACTCGATGTTGCGGGCCTCGCTCATCGCGCCCGCGTAGAACGAGGCGATCTGACACATGTCGGTGTCGGTGGTGCAGACGAAACGCGCGGTGTGGGCCACCTCGCTGACGTGCACCGAGTCACAGTCCACGCCGTGCCGTTCCAGCCAGGAACGGTAGTCGGCGAAGTCGGCGCCGACGGCGCCGAGCAGCACCGGCCGCAGCCCGAGCTGCCCCATGCCGAACGCGATGTTCGCCGCCACCCCGCCGCGACGCAGCACCAGGTCGTCCACCAGGAAGGAGAGCGACACCTTGTGCAACTGGTCGGCGATCAACTGGTCAGCGAACCGACCCGGAAAGCTCATCAGGTGATCGGTAGCGATCGAGCCGGTTACGGCGATCTTCATGGCAGCCCTCAGGGTCGATAACAGAGCCCGAACAGCCTACCGCCCTCACCCACCACCCCACACCCATCCACCCCCACCACTCACACCCTCCACCCCCACCCCACCCGTCCCGTTGATCAAGAGGTTTTGGTCGGATGCCGGCGGTTATCCGACCAAAACCTCTTGATCACCGGGGGCAGCGCTGGGTGCGGGGACGACGAAGGGGACGGCCGGAGGCCGTCCCCTTCGTCGTGGAGTATCAGCTGGATCAGCTGAAGGAGTCACCGCAGGCGCAGGAGTTGCCCGCGTTGGGGTTGTCGATGGTGAAGCCCTGGGCGTCGATCCGGTCGGCGAAGTCGATGGTGGCGCCGGCCAGGTACGGCGCGCTCATCCGGTCGACGACGACCTCGACACCGTCGTAGTCGGTGACGACGTCACCGTCGAGGGAACGCTCGTCGAAGAAAAGCTGGTACCGCAGGCCGGAGCAGCCGCCCGGCTGCACGGCGACCCGGAGCCGCAGGTCGTCGCGGCCTTCCTGCTCGATCAGGGCCTTGACCTTCTGCGCCGCGACGTCGGTGAGGACGACGGACGTGGGGGCCTTGGCCTCGGTCGACTCGGTCTGCGCTGGCGTGGTCACGTGGAATTCTCCCTGCGCGCGTTCGGTGTGGTCTTCCCCTGGCCAACATCAGTCGCCGGTCAGCGATTCCCACAGTGGTCCAGTTCTCGATTGTAGGCCGCCGACAGCCCCGTCACCCGATGGCGTGACCAGCCGCTCCCCCGGGGACCGCGGCCAGCGGCCAAACGGTGGGTCGACGGAGGGCCTCCAGCAGCGTCAGCGGCTCCACTGGCGGGCCAACCGGGCACCGAGCGCCCGTAGCCCCTCCCCGGGGCGTTCCAGGGCCGCGGTCAGGCCGCCGCGTTCCTCCCCGCCGAAGTGCTCCACCAGGCTGTACGCCTCGGTCACCCCGACCGAGGCGGCCTCCCGCCGGCCGGTGCTCACCTGGCCGGCCAGCACCACGCACGGTACGCCCTGGTCGCGCGCCGCGCCGGCGACGCCCGCGACCACCTTGCCGCGCAGCGACTGGTGGTCGAACTTGCCTTCCCCCGTGATGACCAGGTCGACACCATCGAGCGCGGCATTCAGGCCGACGGCCCGGCTGACCAGCCCGATCCCGGACTCGCAGCGGCCACCGAGGGCCAGCAACGCCGCCCCGATGCCGCCGGCCGCGCCCCCGCCGGGCAGCGCGCCCAGGCTGCTGGGGCAGCCGGGGACCTGCTGCTGGAGCACCTCGGCCCAGCGTTGCAGGGCGGCGTCGAGCAGCAGCACGTCGGCCCGGTCAGCGCCCTTCTGCGGCCCGAAGACGCTGCTCGCCCCGTGCAGGCCGAGCAGCGGGTTGTCCACGTCGGTGGCGGCGATCAGCCGTACGTCGCGCAGCCGGGGTGCCCCGTCGAGCGTGGCCACGGCGGTCAGCGCGGCGCCGCCGTACGGCAGGGCCGTCCCGGTGTCGTCCAGCGCGACGGCGCCCAGCGCGGCGAGCATCCCTGCGCCGCCGTCGTTTGTCGCCGAACCGCCCAACCCGACCACCACCGTACGGGCCCCTGCCTCGACCGCAGCCGTGATCAGCAGCCCCAGCCCGTACGAGGTGGTGGTCTTCGGGTCGCGCTCGCCCGCGTCGAGCAGGTGCAGCCCGCACGCCTGCGCGCTCTCCAGCCAGGCGGTCGCCCCGTCGTCGGTGAGCAGGATCTCACCGGGGACCGGACGACCCAGCGGATCGACGGTGGCCACCGGGACCCGGCGGCCGGGCAGCGCCGTAGCGAGCACGTCGATGAAACCGGGTCCCCCGTCGGCCAACGGCCTGACCAGCAGATCGTCGTCGGGGGCGATCTCCCGCCAGCCGTCGGCCACGGCGGCGGCCACCTGGGGTGCCGACAACGTGCCGGCGAACTTGTCCGGGCAGAGCAGTACGCGCATGCCTGGCAGTGTGGCAGCCCACAGCGGCCGGGGCGGCACACGTGCCCCGCTGTGGGACCATGGAGGGCGTGACGTCGACCTGGGTTGAGCCCTCAAACACCGCCACTGCGTTGCTGCTCCTCGGCCGCGGCAGCGACCCCGCCACCGAACGTGGCGTGGAGTGTCCGGGTGACCTGCCGGCGCCGAGCGACCCCGACCTGGTGGCCCGGGCGAGGGCGGCGAAGGCCGCCCTCGGCGACAAGGTCTTCGTGCTGGGCCACCACTACCAGCGCGACGAGGTGATCCAGTTCGCCGACGTGACAGGCGACTCGTTCAAGCTGGCCCGCGAGGCCGCCGCCCGGCCGGATGCCGAGTACATCGTCTTCTGCGGTGTGCACTTCATGGCCGAGAGCGCCGACATCCTCACCTCCGACACGCAGCGGGTCGTCCTGCCCGACCTGGCGGCCGGCTGCTCGATGGCGGACATGGCGGCGCTGCCGCAGGTCGAGAACGCCTGGGACGTGCTCACCGAGTTGGGCATCGCGGCGCAGACCGTGCCGGTGACCTACATGAACTCCTCGGCCGACATCAAGGGTTTCGTCGGCCGCAACGGCGGTGTGGTCTGCACCTCGTCGAACGCGAAGCGGGCCCTGGAATGGGCCTACCAGCAGGGTGAGAAGGTGCTCTTCCTGCCCGACCAGCACCTGGGCCGCAACACGGCGGTGCTGGAGATGGGCTTCTCGCTTGACGACTGCGTGCTCTACGACCCGCACAAGCCAGGCGGCGGGCTCACCCCCGAGCAGTTGCGCGACGCCCGCATGATCCTCTGGCGCGGGCACTGTTCGGTGCACGGGCGATTCACCCTGGACAGTGTGAACGACATCCGGGAGCGGGTGCCCGGGGTCAATGTGCTGGTGCACCCGGAATGCCGGCACGAGGTGGTCAACGCCGCCGATCTGGTGGGTTCGACCGAGTACATCATCCGGACCATCGAGGCGGCACCGGCCGGTTCCGCGTGGGCGATCGGCACCGAACTGAATCTGGTACGCCGGCTCGCGCTGGCCCACCCGGACAAGCAGATCATGTTCCTCGACCGGGCGGTCTGCTACTGCTCGACGATGAACCGCATCGATCTGCCGCACCTGGTCTGGGCCCTGGAGGAGCTGGTGGCCGGCCGGGTGGTCAACCAGATCACCGTCGACGCCGACACCGCGCACCACGCGCGGGTGGCCCTGGATCAGATGCTCGCGCTGCCCGGCGCTTGACCGGAGATGTAATCACTCTCAGTAACAACACTTGTACGCGAAAGTGCCGGATCACCGATAAATGCCCTCCAATGCGGTGTGACCGAATCCATTCTCATCACGGAGGGCTATGCTGCCGGGCGATGGCACTCGCGGCGCGTGCGTTTGAGCGCGTCCGCTTCCCGGGTAGCGACCGGTGGTGTCCCCACATCGAAACGGCAGCACGCACGCGCTGGAGGTTGCGTTGACCGACGACGTTCTGGTCGTACACGGAGGCACCCCGCTACAGGGGCGGATCCGCGTGCGTGGTGCGAAGAACCTGGTGTCCAAGGCAATGGTCGCCGCCCTGCTCGGCGACAGCCCGAGCCGGCTCTTCGACGTACCCAAGATCCGTGATGTGGAGGTTGTCCGAGGGCTGCTCGGGCTGCACGGTGTCAAGGTCAGCGACGGCGTCGAGGACGGCGAGCTGGTCTTCGATCCGGCGAACGTGGAGAGCGCCAGCACCGACCAGATCAACGTGCACGCCGGCTCCAGCCGGATTCCGATCCTGTTCTGCGGGCCGCTGCTGCACCGCCTCGGGCACGCCTTCATACCGGACCTGGGCGGCTGCCACATCGGGCCCCGGCCGATCGACTTCCACCTCCAGGCGCTGCGCGAGTTCGGCGCGACGGTCGACAAGACCCCCGAGGGGTTGCACCTGTCCGCGCCGAACGGCCTGCACGGCACCAAGTTCGCGCTGCCCTACCCGAGTGTGGGCGCGACCGAGCAGGTGCTGCTCACCGCGGTGATGGCCGAGGGCGTCACCGAGCTGCGCAACGCCGCCGTGGAGCCGGAGATCATCGACCTGATCTGCGTCCTGCAGAAGATGGGCGCGATCATCAAGGTGCACACCGACCGGGTGATCGAGATCCAGGGCGTACCGAAGCTGCACGGGTACACCCACCGGCCGATCCCGGACCGGATCGAGGCGGCGAGCTGGGCGGCGGCGGCGCTGGCCACCCGCGGCCACGTGGAGGTGCTCGGCGCCGAGCAGGCCGACATGATGACCTTCCTGAACGTGTTCCGCTCGATCGGCGGCGAGTACGAGGTCACCGACACCCGGCCCCCACGCCCGGGGCAGCCGGGCCAGGAGGGCGGCATCCGCTTCTGGCACCCGGGCGGCGAACTCCAGGCCACCGCGCTGGAGACCGACGTGCACCCGGGCTTCATGACCGACTGGCAGCAGCCGCTGGTGGTGGCGCTGACCCAGGCCCGAGGCCTGTCGATCGTGCACGAGACGGTCTACGAGCAGCGGCTGGGCTACACCGAGGCGCTCAACTCGATGGGCGCCAACATCCAGGTCTACCGGGACTGCCTGGGCGGCACCCCGTGCCGCTTCGGTCGGCGCAACTTCAAGCACTCCGCGGTGATAGCCGGGCCGAGCAAGCTGCACGCCGCCGACCTGGTCATCCCGGACCTGCGGGCCGGCTTCAGCCACCTGATCGCGGCGCTGGCCGCCGAGGGCACCTCCCGGGTGTACGGCGTCGACCTGATCAACCGGGGCTACGAGGACTTCGAGGCCAAGCTCGCCGACCTCGGCGCGCACGTCGAACGGCCGTAATCCCGGCCACACCACCAGTTGTCCGCCACGTGGCCGTCACACCCGCGATGTGCAACGGCCACGTGGCGTTGGCTACCCTTGCCGCGTGCCGTCGCTGTTTCGTCGCAAGTCCGCCGACCTCGCCGACCCCGCCACCGAGCCGCTGACCCCGGCCGAGGAGGAGGCCGAGGCCAACCGTCCGCGTGGTTACACCCCGAGCAAGGGACGTGAGACGCCCAAGCGCCCCAACAGTGGCCGTCGCCCACCGGGTACGACAAAGCCGCTGACCAAGGATGAGGCGAAGGCCCTACGGCGGCAGCGGCGGGCCGAGGCGGCCGCGGAGTTCCGGCGTGAGGGTGGCCCCCGCGACCGGGGTCCCGAGCGGCTGCTCGCCCGCAACGTGGTCGACGCCCGGCGTACCGTCGGCACCTGGTTCTTCGGTGGTGCGCTGATCGTGCTGATCGGCTCGAACCAGGCGATGCCCCCGGCGATCCGGCTGGCCTCCAACCTGTTGTGGGGTGCCCTGGCCATCGGCGTGGTGATCGACTCGGTGCTGATCTCACGGAAGATCAAGAAGCTGGTCCGGACCCGCTTCCCGCAGTCCACCCAGCGGATGGGATCGCTGTACCTCTACGCGATCATGCGGGCGATCACCTTCCGGAAGCTGCGTACCCCGGAGCCCAAGGTCGCCATCGGCGACCCCGTCTGAGCAGCTCAGGGCACATCGAGCAGGGCAGCTCAGGGCACATCGAGCAGGGCAGCTCAGGGCACGCCGAGCAGGCGCAGCAGCGCCGTGGTGCCGGCGGCGGCGACGACCACGAGCACGAACGGCGCTCGCCGCCACGCCAGCACCACGCCCACCAGCACCCCGGTCGGCCGGGCCCAGCCGGCGAATGCGGCACCCTCGGTCAACGCCGCGGTCGCTGCCAACGCCGCCAGCAGGGCCGCCGCGGCGACCGGCAGCAGTTGCCGCGCCCACGTCGGCAGGTCGAGCCGGTCGCGCAACAGCACCCCGGAAACCCGGAAGGCGTACGTCCCGACGGCCAGCGCCACGATCACCGCGATCAGCACGACGACTCCTGCCGGCCGGCCCGCACCGCGTGGGCCTCGTTCTCGGGCTCGACGACCTGTGCGGTCGGAGGCGCCGGTGGCCGTCTGAGCCGGTGCACGGCCAGCAGTGCCGGCCCGGCCAGCGCCAGCAGTACCGGCAGACCGGCCGGCAGCACCGGCGTGGTCAGCACCGCCAGCGCCGCGCCACCCAGCGCCGCACGTCGGGTGTCCGGGTCACGCAGGGTCGGCAGCAGCAGGGCGATCAGGCCGGCGGGGAAGGCGGCGTCCAACCCGAGCGTGGCCGGGTCTCCGGCCACCCCACCGGCCAGTACGCCGAGCACCGTGCCGGCGTTCCAGGCCACGAAGAGCAGCGTGCCGGCCAGCCAGAACGCGCGGTGCCGCACCTCACCGGCCGGCCGGGCGAGCGCGAAGGCGGTCGCCTCGTCGGTCATCAGGTGGCTGCCGAGCAGCCGTTGCCAGAGCCGGCGGCCGAGACTGTCGCCGAGGGTCAGCCCGAACGGCAGGTGACGGGCGTTGAGCAGCAGCCCGGCCAGCACGGCGGCCATCGGGTTACCGGCAGCCGCCAGTCCGACCGCCATGAACTGCGCGCCGCCTGCGTAGACGAACAGGGACATGGCGATGACGGCCCAGACGGGCAGCCCCGCGGCGACCGCCACCGCCCCGAACGAGGCGCCGACGGCCACTATCGCCGCGCCGATGGCGGCGACATCGCGGAGCATGCCGGCACCCGCTGTTCGTTCTGGCGTACGCATGGTTCATCATGATGAACAGCCCCCTCATGTTCGTCAAATAGAACAATGTGAACGACGGAGCGAACAATGCCCTCGGATCCTTCGCCCCCGCTCGCCACCATCGCCGCTGCTCTCCGCCAGGAGCGGCAGCGCGTCGGCATCTCGTTGACCGAACTCGCCCGCCGGGCCGGGATCGCCAAGTCGACCCTGTCGCAACTCGAGGCCGGCCTGGGCAACCCGAGCATGGAGACGCTCTGGGCTCTGTGTGTGGCGCTCGACATACCGTTCAGCCGGCTGGTCGAGCCCCCGGCCAACTCGGTACGGGTGATCCGGGCCGGCGACGGCCCCCGGGTACGCTCCGAACACGCCGACTTCACCGGCACCCTGCTGACCGCCGGCACCGCGCACGCCCGACGGGACGTCTACCTGATCGAGTTGGAGCCGGGGCGGATCCGCAACGCGGAACCACACACCCCACGCACGGTCGAACACCTGGTGGTGGGGACCGGCCGGATGCGCTGTGGCCCGGAACACGAACAGGTGGAACTCGGCCCGGGCGACTACGCCACCTTCGCCGGTGACGCGCCGCACCGGTACGAGGCCCTCGAATCGGGCACCTTCTTCGTACTGATCATGGAGCATTCCTGAGACGTGCCCGGTGGTGGGCGGCGACCGGACGCGGCACGCTACCCGCCGGGTTCGTCGTCGGAAGTCCGATTCGACCGAAGACCTAAATGTCCGGATCAACTGGATAACGTTTGGGTCCGTCGCGAGTGCCACAGTGGCGTCGACCGAGCCCACGCCGCTACCCTCCTTGCGCAGCCATTCGGTGCCCGGACGAGCGAGTTTGGCCGATTCCGGGCGGGTGCCCAGCGACCATTTCCGACGAGGTGACATTCGCCGTGAGCGAGCGGACGCGAGCCGACCATCGGGGCGCGGCCGTGAGCGAGCGGACGCCGGTCCGCGGGCTCCGCACGGCCGAGCCCGGGCTGCCCGACCCGGTCGTCCCGGAGTGTCACCCGACCCGCCGCCCACGTCCTGGGCGGCACGACGGGTCCGGCGGATGAGTCGCGGCTACGCCGACCGGTGGCACGATCCCGCCGAGCCGTCCTGGGTCGTCGAGCCGACGACCGAATGGCAGCCCCAGTTCCCGGGCCAGCGCTACCCGGGTGACGACGGTCAGGACCATCAGCAGCCGCGGGCGTGGGGTCGGGCGAGCGCGATCGGTCGGGCCGAGGTGCCACCGCTGGCACCCACCCGGCCCGACGGTACGTACGTGGGTCGTTCCTGGAACGACGAGCCGGACGGCTGGCCGGGCCGACAGGACGGGCCTGCTGCGCGGCGTCCCGACGGCGGCAACGGCGGACGCCCGTACGACCAGTCCCCGTATCCGGGCAACCAGCCGGGGCGGCCGGACGGCCGGTGGTCACCACCCGTCGAGCCGGTACGCGGACGCGACGGCGTCACCTGGTCCGATGCCGGTCCACAGGCGACCGGTGTCACCGGCGCGCCGGCCCAGCGCGATCAGCGCGCCGGTGAGCGGTACGCCCAGCCCGACGTCGACGGGTACCCGCCGCACCGGGGTCGCCGGGACCGTGGCGGCTTCGAGCCGCCCGAGCGACGCGCCCCCGACCGGTACGCCCGGCGGCAACCCGAACGAGGTGAGCCCGACCGACGACAGCCCGACCCACGTGGGCCCGACCGGCGTGAGCCCGACCGTTATCCGCACCACGAACCGCAGTGGCGCGACCGCGATTCCGACCGGCACGGCCAACGCCCACGCCGCCCCGAGCCGACCGACGGCGATCCGTACCGGCGTGGCGCGCCAGGGTCGCCGGCCGGGCGACCGGAGCGCGGTTGGGCGCCCGAGCCGGGCGGGGAGACCCGCCGCCCGGCCAACCACCGGCCCGTCGACGACGCCGACCGCCGCTCCCCCGACGACGACTCGCGGCGTCCCCGCTACCAGTGGAGCAGCCACCCCGGTCAGCCCAGCTATGACGACGGGCCACGGGTGGACGGCTACCGGGAGCAGTTCACCGTCGGTGACCCCGATGCCGCCCCGTACCCCGACGGCTACGTCGACGACGAGCCGGCCCGTGGGCCGCACGACGAGCGGGGCCGCCGCCCCGAGCGGTCACCGGAGCGCTCCCGCACCGAGCCGGTCGTCCGAGACCCCCAGCGGTACGCCGAACCGCCGCGCCGCGACCTCCCCTGGCCCGAGCCGGGACCGCTGCGCCCGAGCACCGGTCGAGACCACCGGGAGTACCAGCGTCCCGTCGTACCCGAGACCGGCGACCGCCCCGGACGCGAGGACCGGCGACCGGCAGTCCCCAACCGGCCCGGGTCGGATCGTCATCTGGACCGGCCGGCCGCGCAACGGCCCGACGCCGACCGTCCCGTCTCGCCCGCCCCCGACCAGGGCCCGCCCCGCCGTCACCTGTCGGTGGTGCCCGAGCAGCCCGTCTCTCCCGCCCCGGAACGGGATCGACCCGTATCCCCGGCCACCGGGCGTGCCCGCCCGGTCTCCCCCGCCCCACATCAGGGCCCGCCAGACCCCGTCCACCCCCACCGCGACCGGCCCGACACCGTCGACCCGCATCGCGATCGGCCCGGCACTGTCGACCCGGACCGGGATCGGTCCTCGGCCCCGGCGGCGGCACACGACTGGCCCGAGGGCGCAGGCCCGGTGTCGGACCGCCCCAGGGCCCCGCGCTCCGACCAACACCGGCCCGACCAGTACCCGCATCGGCCCGACCAGCACCCGCACCAGGCCGACCAGCCCTGGCCCGACCGTCCCCGGCCGATCCAGGAGGTGCCGGAGCGTCCCGGACCGAACCAGGCACGGCCGGAACGACCCGCACCGAGCCAGGAACGACCGGGGCCGATCCACGAGCGACCCGCCGCCTCGGGTGCCGACCGCGCACAGGGTGGGGAGACGGTTCGACCCGCTCCGCTGCACCAGCACGAGGTACGCCCGGCACCACTGCACGAACACCAGGTGCGGCCCGCACCACTGCACGACCAGCCGGTGGTGGCCACTCCACCGCCGGTCCCGACGCCAGTTGTCGTGTCAGCACCCCCCGCCACCGCATCCCCGACCCCCGTGCCGCCCACCCACCGACCCGTCTCCACGCCCCCGGCCGCTGCACCGCCCACCCACCGGCCTGTCTCCGCACCCCCGACCACCCCGCCGCCCACCCACCGACCCGTCTCCGCACCCCCGACCGCTGTGCCCCCGGCGCCTGTTCACCGGCCCGTTTCCACGCCGCCCGCCTACGGGCCGGTCGCCACGCCGCCGATGCCGTCGCAGGTCTCGGGTCCGCCGACGTCCGGCGTTCCGGTCGCACCGCCCGTCGCCGGTCCCGGCTCCACCGCGACGCCCCCGCCACCCACCCGGTATGTCCCACCGGCACCGGAGACGTCGCCACGGGTCAGCCCGCCGTCCGACGGACCGCAGGCATGGTTCGGGTCGCCCGCGCCCAGCCCGGTCCCCACCTCCGGGCGCGAGGAGCCAGCCCCGACCGAGCGTGTGACTCCCGCCGGGTTCGACGAGTCGCCCGGCAGCCTCGCGGCAGCCGGCGGATCCGAGCCGGTGAGCTGGCCCGACGACGCGGAGGACACCCGGCCGGTCTCGGCACCGCCGGCCGATCCAACGCCGGCACCGCCGTGGCACGCGCCGGTCTCGGCACCTCCCGTCACGCCGGCACCGCCGGTCACGTCGGCACCGCCATGGCAGACGCCGGCCTCCGCACCGTCAGCCAGCCTGGAACTCACCCCACCGTCCACAGCTCCGGTCTCCGCACCACCGGCCACGTCCACCCCTGAATCCGCATCGCCGGCGACGGCCAGCTCGAACTCCGCACCACCTGCCGCCACCAGCCCTGACTTCACGTCACCGCGCACCGACGGCCCGGACTCGACACCACCGCTCGCCGACGGCCCGGACTCCACACCGCCGGCAACGGCAACACCGATCGCCGTGCCGGCCGCATCGCAGGTTGCGGCAGCACCGATCTCCGCACCACCAGCCGACGAAGCACTCGCCCCGATCTCCGCACCACCAGCCGACGAAGCACTCGCCCCGATCTCCGCACCACCAGCC
>NZ_BOPA01000002.1 GCF_016863515.1 Micromonospora gifhornensis | reverse complement strand
CCAGCCGACGAAGCACTCGCCCCGATCTCCGCACCACCAGCCGACGAAGCACTCGCCCCGATCTCCGCACCACCAGCCGACCGGCCGCTCACCCCCGTCTCCGCACCGCCAGCCGACGAAACGCTCACCCCGATCTCCGCGCCGCCGGCCGACGAAGCACTCACCCCGATCTCCGCACCACCGGCCGACCAATCGCTCACCCCGATCTCCGCACCACCAGCCGACGAAACACTCACCCCGGTCTCCGCACCACCGGCAGACGAAGCACTCACCCCGGTCTCCGCGCCGCCGGCCGAGGATGCGGTGACCGTGGAGGAGGAGCCGGAGCCACCGGCCGACCCCGAACAGGTGCTGGCCGGCTACCGCTGGGGGTTGGACCCGGAGAGCCTTCGCGAGGTCGTGGACGACCCGGAGGAGCTCCGGACGGTACGCGAGCGGTTGACCGACAAGCTCGCCTCGGCCCTGGACAACCGGTCCCGAGCCCGACTGCTGAGCCTGCGGGCGGTGGCCTCCCGGGTGCTCGGCGATCTCGACGATGCGCTGGACGACGGCCGGATGGCCCTGACCTACGCCGAGGCGACCGGGGAGTTGCGCCGGGTTGCGCTGGCCCAGGCACGGCTGGCGCACGTGCTGCGCTGGCGTGGTGACTTCACCGAGGCCGACCGGCTGTTCGCGGAGGCGAACTCGGCCGAGTTGCCGGACCGGTTGCGGGCGGCCCTGCACGAACACGCGGCGCGGTCCTGCTACGACCAGGGCCGGTTGATGGAGGCGTGTCACCACTTCGAACGGGCCCTCGACCTGCGCGGCGAGGGTGACGCCGAACTGCTCGCCCGGGTCCGGATCGGGCTGGACGCGGTGGCGGCACGAGCCGCGGAACGGGGCTTCGGGCCGTACCCCCGGGGGTGGGACGAGGTGTTGGACCGCGACCGCAGTCCGGTGCCCGCCCGCGACGGTGGTCAGGGTCTGTGGGGTTACGCGGACGCCGCCGGGGACATGGTCGTGCCGGCGCGCTACACGGAGGCGCAGCCGTTCTCCGACGGCCTGGCCTGGGTGCGTGGCCCGGAGTCGGACCGCTGGTCGTTGATCGGCCTGACCGGTGAGGTCGTGGTCGCTCCGACGTACCTCGCCGCCCAGCCGTTCTCCGACGGCCTGGCCTGGGTGGTACGCGACGACAGCGGTTGGCTCGCCGTGAACACCACGGGTGGGGTGGTCGTACCGCCCGGCTTCGCCGACGCGCGGCCGTTCCGCAAGGGGGTGGCGGCCGTACGCCGGGAGGGTTGGGGTGCGGTCGACGCGGCCGGTCAGATCGTGGTGCCGACCCGCTACCACGGGTTCCACACCAGGTTGGCCGACGGCCGGTACGTCGACGGCTTCACCGACGAGGGTCTGGCCGTCGTGGACCTGGCCGGACGCAAGGGCGTGGTGGACCGGACCGGTCAGGTGATCGTCGCACCCGCACACCCCGCGCTGCTCATCCACCCGGTGGCCTTCCTCGCCACCAACGGCATCGGCCGCTGGGGCGCACTGGACCGCCGAGGCGCCCCCCTCATCGCCCCCGTCTTCCCCCACCCGAACGACGTCATCACCCAGATCGAATCCCTCCTGACCGACACAACCCCCCTCCTCTGACCCACCCCGGGGCAAAGTTGATCAAGAGGTTTGCGTCGTGACGTGCGGCAGCCGACGACGCAAACCTCTTGATCAACCCCCGAGGTGGAGGGGAGCGCGGTGGGAGGGGGTGCGGACTAGGCTCAGGGGATGGAATTCCGACACCTGGGCCGTTCCGGCCTGATGGTCAGCGAGATCTCGTACGGCAACTGGATCACCCATGGCTCGCAGGTCGAGGAGGACGCGGCGTTCGCCTGCGTCCGAGCCGCCCTGGACGCCGGCATCACCACCTTCGACACCGCCGACGTCTACGCCGGCACCCGGGCCGAGGACGTGCTCGGCCGGGCGCTGGAAGGCGAACGGCGGGAAGGTCTGGAGATCTTCACCAAGGTGTACTGGCCCACCGGCCCGGGCCGCAACGACCGGGGCCTGTCCCGCAAGCACATCATGGAGTCGATCAACGGTTCGCTGCGCCGACTGCGGACCGACTACGTGGACCTCTACCAGGCCCACCGGTACGACTACCACACCCCGCTCGAGGAGACGATGGAGGCGTTCGCCGACGTCGTACACTCCGGCAAGGCGCACTACATCGGCGTCTCCGAGTGGAAGGCGTCGCAGATCCGCGAGGCCCACGCACTGGCCCGCGAGCTGCGCATCCCGCTGGTCTCCAACCAGCCGCAGTACTCGATGCTCTGGCGGGTCATCGAGAGCGAGGTCGTGCCCACCAGCGAGGAGCTGGGCGTCGGGCAGATCGTCTGGTCGCCGATGGCGCAGGGCGTGCTCAGCGGCAAGTACCTCCCCGGTCAGCCGCCGCCCGCCGGTTCCCGGGCCACCGACGAGAAGTCGGGTGCGAACTTCATCGCCAAGTTCCTCACCGACGACGTGCTGACCCGCGTCCAGCAGCTGCGCCCGCTGGCCGACCAGGCCGGGTTGAGCATGGCTCAGCTCGCCATCGCCTGGGTGTTGCAGAACCCGAACGTCTCCTCGGCCATCATCGGCGCGTCCCGCCCCGAGCAGGTGCACGACAACGTCAAGGCGGCGGGCGTCAAGCTCGACGCCGGCCTGCTCAAGGCCATCGACGAGATCGTCGAGCCGGTGACCGAACGGGACCCGGCCCGTACCGAATCCCCGGCCGAGCGGCCCTGAACGATTCCGGGCCGGTCGACCTGTCAGGTCGACCGGCCCGGTCACGGTCACGTCGGGGTCAGCTCCAGAAGCGGACCAGCTCCAGGCCGGTGGCGTAGAGCCACGGCGGCAGGCCGAGGAAGTCGGCGACCGCGAAGACCGCCGAGAAGAACCAGCCACCGATGCGCGGGTTCCACAGCAGCGCGAAGAGCAGGATGAAACCGTACGGGGCGAACAGGTCGTACATCCGCCGCCACTGCGGGTTCAGCCACGGCTGGATCATGTTGCCGCCGTCCAGACCGGGCACCGGCAGCAGGTTGAGCACGCTCGCGGTGAGCTGGAGGAAGCCGAGCAGGGCCACCGCCGCCCAGAACTCCACCGGACCGCCCCCGGGTGCGCCGATGCGCAGCACCGCCACCAGCACCAGGGCGAACACCACGTTGGTGGCCGGGCCGGCGAGGCTGACCAGGGTGTGCCGCAGTCGGCCCGCGATCACGTGCCGATCCACCCAGACCGCACCGCCGGGCAGGCCGATGCCGCCGAGCAGCACCACCACCACCGGTAGCGCGATCGACAGCAGCGGGTGGCTGTACTTGAGCGGGTTCAGCGTCAGGTAGCCGCGGTGGGCCACCCCACGGTCGCCGAACCGGTAGGCCACCAGCGCGTGCGCGTACTCGTGCAGGCAGAGCGAGACCACCCAGCCGGTCACCACGAACCCGAAGACGGCGAGCCGGACGTTGCCGATGCCGTGCCAGGTCAGCACGCCGCAGGTGATCAGCAGGGCGACCAGGGCGAGGAAGATGGGGCTGGGCCGGAAGGCCGCCCGGGGCACCCCGAGCACCAGCGGCTCGGCGTCCCGGGGGCCCATCACTCGGCCACGGGCAGCAGGCTCATCCGGTACTCCACCCGGTCGTCCTCGACGAGCGTGACCGAGGTGACGCCGGACGCCGCGAGTTCGCGCCAGATCTGGCCGATCCAGGACTCGGCGTCCGCCTGGCTGCCGAACGACTCGGCCGGCCCTTCGACCGACTCGCCGTTCGCGCCCTCGTACCGCCAGCTCCACGCCATGTGCGCGTCTCCCCTCACCGCTGATGTCCCGTGCCAGCGTAGTCGGCCGTGGATGCGTCGACCTTGCCACGGGCATCGACCGGCTGTCGGCACGCGGGCCCGGCGCCGTTCAGGCGACGCCAGGTCAGGACGGTTCACCTGCTCACCGCCGGGTAAGACGCTGGTAACGGAAGCGGACAGGAGGGGCGATGACCAAGCCGATACCGAAGATGGACACAGCGGAGCTACGGGACATCGCGGTACGCGGTGGCATCGAGGGTGCGGGCGAGATGGACCGGGAGGAACTGATCGACGCCCTCGTCGCGCGCCCGGGTGAAGGGGCCTGGCAGCAGGACACCAAGCCTGCCGACGTCAACCCGAACGACTACATGTACCAGTCCCCCGACGGGCGCTGAGCGGCGTCGGACCGCGCGGCGCACCTGCGATGTCCGTGCCGGTCGGCTGGTCGTAAGGTACGAGCATGTCCCTCGACGGGTGGAACCGGGTCCTGGTGCTGGGCGGCATCCGCTCCGGCAAGTCGGAGTTCGCCGAGTCCCTGGTGGCCGACGCGGCAACGGTGCGGTACGTGGCCACTGCCGCCGGCGACGACGACGCGGAATGGGCGGCGCGCCTGGCCGCGCACCGTGACCGCCGACCGGCCGGTTGGAGCACCGAGGAGACCGCGAGCGACCCGCGCCGGCTCGCCGACGTGATCTCCACCGCCCGGCCGGACGAGACGCTGCTCGTCGACGACCTCGGTGGCTGGGTGACGGTGCTGCTCGACCCCGCCCACCAGCCGGCCGACGACACCGTCACGATCGACGAACTGATCACCGCCGTGCGCGGCTGTGCGGCACGGCTGGTGCTGGTCAGCCCCGAGGTCGGGCTCTCCCTGGTGCCGACGACGCCGCTGGGCCGGGCGTTCACCGACGCGCTGGGCACGGTAAACCGGGCCGTGGCGGACGTCTGCGACGTGGTGCTCCTGGTGGTCGCCGGGCAGCCGTGCCAGCTCAAGCCGGCAAGCGCGCCCGCGTTGTCCACCGCCGCCGAGGTCACTGCCGCCACCACAGCCGTCCCGGCCACCAGTGCGACCGTGCCGACGCAGGCCGGGCCGGTCATGGCCGCTGTGCCCACCCCGGTCTCCCCACCGGTGACGACTCCCCTGCCACCGGCCGAGTCGGCGTACGCCGCGCCGGCACCGACAATCGTCGAGCCGCCGGCCGCCGGTGGGCCGGCCATCGAGCCCGGGCTGGAACTACCCATGCCCGACGAGTACGCCGGGCCGCAGGCCGTGGAGCGACTGGCCACCCTGGACGTACCCGGTCGTGGGTTCGGTGTCCTGGAGCAGGTGGTCTCGTTCGCCGCCGGCACCCAGGGCACGTCGACCCCGCAGCCCTGGCGGTCGGTACGGGTGCTGCTGCTGCACGGTGACCACCGGGGCGGAGCCGCGGCGGGCACCCTGCCCGGCGAGTCGGGCCGCCGCGCCGACCAGGCCCGAGCCGGTCAGGGCGTACTCGCTCGGCTCGCCGCCGAAGGCGCGGCGGGTCTGCAGGTGATCGAGGCGCCGACGGCCGCGCCGATCGAACACGAGCCGGCGCTCACCGCAGAGCAGGTCGAGTCGGCGCTGAGCTACGGCTGGCGGCTGGCCGAGGAGGCCGCCGAGGCGGGCGTACAACTGCTGGTGCTGGCCGCGTGCGGCGCGGGCACCGAGGCCGCGGCGGCTGCCGTGCTCGCGGCGACCGCCGGGGCCGAAGCGCCCGCCGTGCTCGCCCGGGTGATCAACGAGAGCGGCGAGTTCGACGACGCCTCCTGGATGATCCGCTGCGCGGCGATCCGCGACGCCCTGCACCGCACCCGGGGCATCGCCCGGGACGCCAAGGACGTGCTGACCCAGCTCGGCGGCGGCGACATCGCCGTGGCCACCGGTGTCCTGCTGGGTGCCACCGCACGTCGGATCCCGGTGCTGCTGGACGGGCCGGTCGGCGTGGCCGCGGCGCTGGTCAGCCGGGATCTCGCCGGTCAGGCCCGACACTGGTGCCTGCTGGCCGACGACGGCGGTCAACCCGCCGTCCGGCTCGCTGCCGACGTGCTCGGTCTGACCCCGCTGGCGCAGCTGAAGCTGGACCTCGGTGAGGGGGCGAACGCGCTCACCGTGCTGCCGTTGCTGCGCTCGGCGTTGACGCTGGCCGCCGCCCTGCCGTCCCGCCCGGACCGGACCGCCGGCGCCGGCCCCGACGACACCGGCCTCGACGACAGCGGCCTCGACGACAGCGGCCCGGACGACACCGGCCTCGACAGCGGCCTCGACGACGGCCGCTCGCCGCAGGCCGACGAGGCACCGGAACCGGACGCCGAGAGCGAGCCGGACTTCCGGGAACCCGAGCCCGACGGGCCGGGCCCGACCAGCACGCAACCCACGCCGGCAGACCACTCCGGCTCGCGTGCCGGCTGATCGCCGCATCGGTGACGGGGCCAGGCTGGCCCTGACCACCTTCACCGTGGCACCGGTACGCCCCGGCCGCGTCGACCGGGCCACGGCCGGTACGGCGATGGCGCTGGCCCCGCTGGTCGGCGCGCTGCTGGCCGTACCGGTCGCCGGGGTGCTGCTGCTGCTCGGCTCGCTGACCGCGCCACTTGTCGCCGCCGCCGTGGCCGTCACGGTCAGCGCCCTGCTCACCCGGGGCCTGCACCTCGACGGGCTGGCGGACACGGTGGACGCGCTGGGGTCGTACCGGCGGGGACCGGCGGCGCTGGAGATCATGAAGAAGCCGGACGTCGGACCCTTCGGTGTGGTCGCGCTGGTGCTCGTCCTGCTGATGCAGGTGGCGGCGCTTGCCGAACTGGTCGACGGGCCGGGTCCGGCCATACTCGCGGCGGTCGTCACGGCCAGCGCGGCTGGCCGCCTCGGCGTGACGCTTGCCTGTCGACGGGGTGTTCCGGCCGCGCGCCCGGAAGGGCTCGGCGCGTTGGTGGCCGGCACCGTCGGCCCGGTCGCCCTGGTCGCCGGCATCGCGGTGGTGACGCTGCTGGCGGTGCCGGCGGTGCCGGACCGGCCCTGGCAGGGGCCGCTGGCCGTACTCACCGCACTCGCCGTCGCCGCCGTGCTGCTGCGACACCTGGTACGCCGACTCGGCGGGATCACCGGCGACGTGCTCGGTGCCGGCGTCGAACTGGTCACCACGCTGGTCTACCTGGGTCTGGTGCTGTCCGGCTGAACGGGACCACGGGCGGCGGGTAGCGTTCTTGCACGACAGCACCGGCACGGCCTTGCGGGGGAACTCATGCTCATCACCGACGACTTCCTGCCCGTACCCGTCCCGGAATCGCTGAGCGCGACGTACCTGGTGCCGACGACCGGGCTGCCGGCGGTGAGCGCCCGTACGGCGGTACGTGGTCTGGCCGGTCGACTGGCCGAGCCGGTGCACGGGCTGGCCAAGCAGATGCTGGACAGTCCCCTGATGAGCGTCGACGTACGCCCGATCGGCGAGTTCCCCGAGCTGCCGCCGGACCTGCTCACCGCCTTCGGCGCCAGCGAGGCGCAGCTGGACCGGCTGGCCGCCGCCAGTCACCTGGTGGTGGTGCAGGCCGAGTACCGGCCGGGCTGGCCGCCGGCGCACGAGTGGGCGGCCCGGGCGGTGGCCGCGGCCATCGCCGAGGCGGTCGACGGGGACGTGGTCGACGTGTTCGGCCTGCAGTTCCTGGACCCGGCGGCGGCGTTGCGGTCGCTGCCGGACGACCGGGGCCGGGTCCGACTCATCGACTGGGTGCTGGTGCCCTACTCCTCCGACGCCGAGGGGCTGTGGTTCACCACCAAGGGGTTGCGCCGCTTCGGTCTGCTGGAGTTGCAGGCCCAGGGGGTACCGGACCACCTCACCCGGGCCTGGGGTGCGGTGATGACCGGGGCCGCCCGCCGGCTGCTGCGGGACTGGACCGACGGACTGACCGGCGAGGAAGTGCCCGCGTTCGTGCAGCTACCCGTACTGGCCACGGTGACCGGGCACGACATCGCGGTGGCGTACGGCAATCCGGAGCAGCACGGGGCGACGGCGCCGGTGCTGCTGCGGCTGGAACTCGACCCGGCCACCGACCCGGACGCCGACTCGTTCCTCAGCCTGCGCCCGCCGGCCGGGCACCCCGGCCCGGACGGACGCTACTTCGCCGCCGCCTGCGCCACCCTCTTCGCCGGCATCCAGCCCGACGTGCGGTACGCCCGCTCGGGGGATGCGATGAGCCGGGCGATCGCCACCGCCCGGGCCGGCCTGGGCGACATCCGGGCCCGCTTCAACGCCGGCCACCTGCCACCGGACACCCAACTGGTGGTCAAGTACGGACTGCCCGGCGACGACGGACCCGAGTACGTCTGGGCGGGCGTGACCTCCTGGGAGACCCCGGAGCGCATCGTCGCCGCCAGCGCCAGCGACGCCAACACCGACCCGACCGTACGCATCGGCTCCCCCGTGGTGATCGAGGCCACCGACATCGTCGACTGGGCGCTGCTCGACTCCACCGGCGTCATCGAAGGCGGCTGGACCCAGGCCGTCCTCGACGCCGGCGAAAAACCCACCCCCTGACCTCGCGGCCCCCCGCCCCCACCGCCCCCCCCTGCCCTCGGTCTGCCCTCGGTTCTGCCCTGCCGCCGCCCCCTGTTGATCAAGATGTTTGCGTCTGGATCGGCGTGATTCCAGACGCAAACCTCTTGATCAACCAGGCGAGGGCGCGGGCGAGGGGCGCGGCGGGGCGGCGGGGCGCGGGGCGGGGGTTATTTGACGGAGGGGTGGGTGAAGGGGGGGCGGGTGAGGTGGGCGGGGGTGTGGCGGCCTCGGATGTCGATCTGGAGTTCGGCGCCGTCGGGCAGGGCGGGGGCGGTGTCGATGAGGGCCAGCGCGATGCCCTGCTTGTTGGTAGGGCTGAAGGTGCCGCTGGTGACGGTGCCGACCTGGGTGTCGCCGTGGAAGACGGCCATGCCGGGGCGGGGGATGCCCCGACCGGCGATGGTCAGGCCGCGCAGCGTACGCGTCGGGCCGGCAGCCTTCTCCGCGAGCAGCGCGTCGCGGCCCCAGAAGGCCGGCTTGTCCCAGCCCACCGCCCAGCCCGTACGGGCCTGCACCGGGCTGATCTCCAACGACAGGTCCTGCCCGTGCAGCGGGTACCCCATCTCGGTGCGCAGCGTGTCCCGGGCGGCCAGCCCGCACGCCTGCGGCGTCGGTTCGGCGGCGAACAGCGCGTCCCAGACCGTTACCGCGTCGGCGGCCGGTACCACAAGTTCGTAGCCGCGCTCACCGGTGTAGCCGGTCCGACACACGGTCAACTCGACGCCGTCGAGGGTGGCCGGCGAGAAGCTCATGTACTCGTGTCCGGTGGGCAGGCCCAGCGCGTCCAGCAGATCCGCCGAGCGCGGCCCCTGCACGGCCAGGACCGCGTACGCCTCGTGCTCGTCGGTGACCGTGACCTGCGGCGGGGCGGCGGCGCGCAGCCGGCGCACCACCTCGGCGGTGTTCGCGGCGTTCGGGATGAGGAAGACGTGGTCGTCGGCGTAGAGGTAGGCGATGATGTCGTCCACCACGCCGCCGGTGGCCTCGTCGCAGCAGAGGGTGTACTGCGCCCGTCCCGGCTCGATGCGGCCCAGGTCGTTGCTGAGGCAGGCGTTGACGAACTCCGCCGCCCCCGGCCCGGTCACCCGCACCTTGCCCAGATGCGAGACGTCGAACACACCGACGTCGGTACGGACCGCCGTGTGCTCCCGCAGCACCCCGCCACCGGCGTACTCCAGCGGCATCTCCCAGCCACCGAAGGGGGCGAATTTTGCGCCGAGGGCGGTGTGCCGCTCGGCCAGCGGGGTACGCCGCAGCCGGGTCTCGGCGGCGTCGATGCTCACGTCGGTCATGGGTCGCAACTTACCGGGACCCGGCGGTCTGGTTAGCATCGGCGGGACCCCCCGGGATTCGGCGGGGCAGCATCAACGCCGGCGGGTAACCACCCGTCGCCAACTCCATCGCCGGTACGCCACCATGCGACCGGCCCGGCCTGCCCGGGAGCAGCTTCCGTGACATCGCCCAGCACCACTCTGAGCCTGGTCGACACCGACCCCGCCGAACTCGCCGTCGACGCGATCGTGATCGGTGTGCACAGTACGACCGGCGAGGATGCCACCAGCGGCCACGGCGGCAGCCTGCTGCTCGCCAGCGGCGCGGAGAGCATCGCCGCCGCCTTCGACGGCAGGTTGACCGAGACGCTGGCGCTGCTCGGCGCGACCGGCGGCGCGGGCGAGGTGATCAAGTTGGCGACCCTGGGCACGATCACCGCCCCGGTGATCGCCGCGGTCGGCCTCGGGCCGGAGCCCAGCGGTGCGGCGCCCGCCCCGGAAACCCTGCGTCGGGGCGCCGGGGCAGCGGTACGGTCGCTGGCCGGCTCGGCCCGGGTGGCGCTGACGCTGCCGCTGCCCGACGACGCCGACGCGTGCACCGCGCTGCGGGCCGTCGCCGAGGGTGCGCTGCTCGGCGGGTACCGGTTCGCCGGTTACAAGACCCGGCCGCAGCCGACCCGGCGCGACCCGGTGGCCGAGGTGCTGATCGCCGTGCCGGACGCCGCCGACGCCGGTGCCCGCAACGAGGTGAGCCGGGCCGTGGCGGTGACCTCCGCCGTACGGCTGACCCGGGACTGGGTCAACGTCGCCCCGAACGAGCAGCGTCCGCCGGTCTTCGCCGAGGCCGTCGCCGAGGCCGCCCGGGCCGCGGGCCTCGGGGTGGAGGTGCTCGACGAGGTCGCGCTGCGCGAAGGCGGTTACGGCGGCATCATCGCCGTCGGGCAGGGCTCGGAGGCCCCGCCGCGGCTGGTCAAACTGACGTACACCCCCGCCGAGGGCGGCACCGGCAAGCGGGTGGCGCTGGTCGGCAAGGGCATCACCTTCGACACCGGCGGCATCTCGATCAAGCCGTCGCAGGGCATGTGGGAGATGAAGTCCGACATGGCCGGGGCGGCGGCGGTGGCCGCGACCATGCTGGCGGTGGCCGACCTGAAGCCGCCGGTGGCGGTGACCGCGTACGTGCCGATCGCGGAGAACATGCCGTCGGGCAGCTCGTACCGGCCGGGTGACGTGATCACCATGTTCAACGGCAAGAAGGTGGAGGTGCTCAACACCGACGCCGAGGGCCGGATGATCCTCGGTGACGCGATGGCCCGCGCCTGCGCCGACGGCACCGACTACCTCTTCGAGACCTCCACCCTGACCGGCGGGCAGGTGGTCTCGCTGGGCAAGCGGATCTCCGGGGTGATGGGTACGCCCGAGCTGTGCGAGCGGGTCCGCACCGCCGGCGACGCGGTCGGCGAACCGGCCTGGCCGATGCCGCTGCCGGACGACGTACGCAAGGGCATGAACTCCGACGTGGCCGACATCTCGCAGGTCAACGCGGGCATGGAGCGGGCCGGGCACATGTTGCAGGGCGGCGTGTTCCTGAGCGAGTTCGTCACCGACGACGTCGCCTGGGCGCACATCGACGTCGCCGGCCCGGCCTACCACTCGGGTGAGGCGACCGGCTACCTGACCAAGGGCGGCACCGGCGTACCGGTACGCACCCTGCTGCACCTGATCGAGGACGTCGCCGCCAACGGCTGACGGGTAAGGAAGGGCCCCCTGTTAACGCCTCGCGTATAGCAGGGGGCCCTTCTTAACACGTCGCTCAGTACAGCTCAGTACAGCTCCGGGCGGCGCTTGCGGCGCTCGTTGTAGTCGCGCATGCGCTGCGGATAGCCCATCAGCGCCACGTCGTAGATCGGAATGCTCAGCCGGTAGGCGAAGCGCCGCGCCCCGTCCGGCCCGTTGATGCGCCGCCGCGTCCACTCGCCGTCGTCGGCGATCAGGATCACCGTGGTCTCGGTGACCGTGGTACGCGGCTCGATGTACGCCTCGACACCCTTTCGGGTGCGGACAAAATTCTCAAGGTGCTCCAGATCGGCGCGATTGGCCGTACGGTCAGGTTCGGCCGCGCGTGCCCGCTTGCGTCGCCGGAACAGTCCCACTGAGCCGTCTCCCCACCTGTCGCGTCATCGAAGGCAGTGCCAAGGGTACGTGGCGACAACGTGTCATTGGGCACCTCGGTACGCGCTCTCGACCCGGTGGTGACAAGATGGCCGAGGTGGGGTGTATCCCTGTTACCCCGCCGTGACCCCCGATGCAGCGAAGCGACCTGGGAGTTGAACGTGAGCGAGCCGAACGACGCAACCTTCGACATCGTCATCCTCGGAGGTGGTAGCGGCGGCTACGCGACCGCGCTGCGCGCCGCTCAACTTGGGCTGTCCGTCGCACTCGTGGAGAAGGGCAAGCTCGGCGGCACCTGCCTGCACAACGGCTGCATCCCCACGAAGGCGCTGCTGCACGCCGCCGAGATCGCCGACCAGACCCGTGAGTCCGAGCAGTTCGGCGTGAAGGCCGAGCTTGTCGGCATCGACATGGCTGCGGTCAACTCGTACAAGGACGGCGTGGTCTCCCGGCTCTACAAGGGCCTGCAGGGTCTGGTCACCGGCAACAAGGCGATCACCTTCGTGGCCGGCGCCGGCAAGCTGGTCGCGCCGAACGCGGTCGAGGTCGACGGCAAGCGCTACACCGGTCGCAACATCGTGCTGGCCTCCGGGTCGTACGCCAAGAGCCTGCCGGGCCTGGAGGTCGACGGCGAGCGGGTGATCACCAGCGACCACGCCCTGGTCCTGGACCGGGTGCCCAGTTCCGCGATCGTGCTCGGCGGCGGTGTGATCGGCGTCGAGTTCGCCAGCGTGTGGAAGTCCTTCGGGGTGGACGTCACCATCATCGAGGCACTGCCCCGCCTGGTCGCCGCCGAGGACGAGGAGTCGTCGAAGGCGCTGGAGCGGGCGTTCCGCAAGCGGAAGATCAACTTCAAGGTCGGCAAGCCGTTCGAGAAGGTCGAGAAGACCGACAGCGGCGTCAAGGTGACAATCGCCGGCGGCGAGACCGTCGAGGCCGAGCTGCTGCTCGTCGCCGTCGGCCGAGGCCCGAACACCGCCAACCTCGGGTACGAGGAGCAGGGCGTCAAGATGGACCGCGGCTACGTGCTGACCGACGAGCGGCTGCGCACCAACGTGCCGAACGTCTACGCCGTCGGCGACATCGTGCCCGGCCTGCAGCTCGCCCACCGCGGCTTCCAGCAGGGCATCTTCGTCGCCGAGCAGATCGCCGGACAGAACCCGGCGGTGATCGACGAGGCGGGCATCCCGCGCGTCACCTACTGCGACCCGGAGCTGGCGTCGGTCGGCCTGACCGAGGCGAAGGCCAAGGAGCAGTACGGCGCCGACAAGATCAAGACGTACAACTACAACCTCGGCGGCAACGGCAAGAGCCAGATCCTCAAGACGACCGGTTTCGTCAAGCTGGTTCGCGTCGAGGACGGCCCGGTGGTCGGCGTCCACATGGTCGGCGCCCGGGTCGGCGAGCTGATCGGCGAGGCGCAGCTGATCTACAACTGGGAGGCGTACCCGGGCGAGGTCGCGCAGCTGGTGCATGCTCACCCGACGCAGAACGAGGCCCTGGGCGAGGCACACCTGGCCCTCGCCGGCAAGCCGTTGCACGCGCACGCCTGACCCACGACGTACCCGAGGCGTCCGGCGACGGGCGATGATCCCCCCACCAGGGAAATGAAGGAGTCTGGAGAACATGCCGGTATCGGTCACCATGCCCCGGCTCGGCGAGAGCGTCACCGAGGGCACCGTCACGCGCTGGCTCAAGCAGGAGGGTGACACCGTCGAGGTCGACGAGCCCCTGCTCGAGGTGTCCACGGACAAGGTCGACACCGAGATCCCGTCCCCGGCGGCCGGCGTGCTGACCCGCATCGTGGTGGGCGAGGACGAGACGGCAGAGGTCGGCAGCGAGCTGGCGGTCATCTCCGGCGAAGGCGAGTCGGCCGGCGGACCCTCCGAGCGGCAGGCCCCCGCCGAGCA
This sequence comes from Micromonospora gifhornensis, assembly GCF_016863515.1. Lineage (GTDB taxonomy): Bacteria > Actinomycetota > Actinomycetes > Mycobacteriales > Micromonosporaceae > Micromonospora > Micromonospora gifhornensis. The sequence goes on along the minus strand of NZ_BOPA01000002.1, from coordinate 211,351 downwards.
CCAGGAGGCACCGCCCGCCGAGCAGGCCGCCGAGGCGGCCGCGCAGCCGCAGGCCGAGGCGGAGCAGTCGGCCGTCCAGGAGCCGGCCGAGCAGCCGGCCCCGGCCGCCGCGCCGTCGGGCGAGGGCACCCCGGTGAAGCTGCCCGCGCTGGGCGAGAGCGTCACCGAGGGTACGGTCACCCGCTGGCTCAAGCAGGTCGGCGAGACCGTCGAGGTGGACGAGCCGCTGCTGGAGGTCTCCACCGACAAGGTCGACACGGAGATCCCCTCGCCGGTGGCCGGCACCGTCCTGGAGATCAAGGTCGCCGAGGACGAGACCGCCGAGGTCGGCGCCACGCTGGCCGTCATCGGTGCCGCAGGTGCCGCCCCGGCCGAGGCCAAGCCCGAGCCGAAGCCGGAGCCGCAGGCCGAGGCCAAGCCGGAACCGCAGGTCTCCGAGCCGACGCCCGGCTCGTCGTACAACGAGCCGGCCGCGGAGGCGGAGACCTCGCCGGAGCCGACCAAGACCGAGCAGGCGGCCGTTCCCCCGGCCCCGACCGCGCAGCCCGCTGCCGCACCCAGCGCCAACGGCGAGGCGGCCGGTTACGTGACCCCGCTGGTGCGCAAGCTGGCCAGTGAGCACGGCGTCGACCTGGCCTCGGTCAACGGCACCGGCGTCGGTGGCCGGATCCGCAAGCAGGACGTGCTGGACGCGGCGGAGAAGGCCCGCGCCGCCAAGGCCGCGCCCGCCCCGGCCGCAGCGCAGCCGGCCGCGCAGGCACAGCCGGCTGCCAAGCCGCAGCCGAGCGCCAAGCGTGGCACCACCGAGAAGCTGCCGCGCATCCGCGCCGCCATCGCCAAGCGGATGCACCAGTCGCTTCAGGAGACCGCGCAGCTGACCACGGTCGTCGAGGTGGACGTCACCAAGGTCGCCAAGCTGCGGGCCCGCGCCAAGGACTCGTTCCTCCAGCGGCACGGCGTCAAGCTGTCGTTCCTGCCGTTCTTCGCCCTGGCGGCCATCGAGGCGCTCCAGACGTACCCGATCGTGCAGGCTCGGATGGACCTCGACGCCGGCACGATCACCTACCCGGACGCCGAGAACCTCGGCATCGCGGTGGACACCGAGCGGGGCCTGCTGGTGCCGGTCATCCACAACGCCGGTGACCTCAACCTCGGCGGCATCGCCAAGCGCGTCGCCGACCTGGCCGAGCGCACCCGTACCAACAAGATCAGCCCGGACGAGATCGCCGGTGCGACCTTCACGCTGACCAACACCGGCAGCCGGGGCGCGCTGTTCGACACCCCGATCGTGCCGTCGCCGCAGTCGGCGATGCTCGGCACCGGTGCCGTGGTCAAGCGCCCGGTCGTGGTCAACGACCCCGAACTGGGCGAGGTCATCGCGGTCCGCTCGATGGTCTACCTGGCCATGTCGTACGACCACCGCATCATCGACGGTGCCGACGCGGCCCGCTTCCTGACCGCGGTCAAGGAGCGGCTCGAGGCCGGCAACTTCGAGGCCGAACTCGGCCTGTAACCCACCGAACACCGCGAAGGGCGCCCCCGTCACCGGGGGCGCCCTTCGCGTCTCCACCCCACCCCACCCCACCCCGCCCCACCCCGCCCTCCTCCACCCCACCCCGCTCACCCCGACCGCTCACCCCGACCGCTCACCCCGACCGCTCACCCCGACCACTCACCCCGTCGATCATGCAGTTCTGGTCGCCGCTTTGTCCTTATGCGCCCCTAATATGCCGACCGAAACTCCATGATCGGCGGAGCAGTGGCGGGGTGGGCGGGAAGGCGGGGTGGGGTGGGGTGGGGTGGGCGGGAAGGCGGGGTGGGAGGGTGGGTGGGGCTCGGTGGGTGGGCTGGGGGCGAAATTCACCCCTCACTGTGTTGAGCTTGGGAAACTCAGGCGGTGAGCGAGAAGGGCTGGCGTGGACGGCTCGGGCCGGCCGTCGGGATTGCGCCGGGTGCCCGGGTCGACAAGTTCGAGATCTTCTTCGACCTGGTCTTCGTCTTCTCGTTCTTCAACATCGCCCGCACCACCGCCACGGAGATCACCGGGCGGAGTCTGTTCCACGCCCTGCTCGTACTGTCGGTGCTCTGGTGGTGCTGGGTGGTGCACACGGTGGTGGCGACCCGGGTACGCATCGGCGAAGGCTTCGTGCCGATCTTGATGGTGGCCGGAATGGCGGCGCTGTTCTCGTTCGCCCTCGCCCTACCGCAGGCGTTCCAGGACTCGCACGGCACCCACGCCGGGCCGGTCGTGGTGGCGGTCAGCTACGTGGTCATCCGAGCTGTGCACCTGGCGTTGTTCCTGCACATCGTCCGGGACAACCCGACGGAACGCCGGCAGTTGATGCGGTACGCCCCCGAGCTGAGCCTGAGCACCGTGCTGCTGCTGGTGGCGGCGTTGCTGCCCGGCAAGCTCAGCGACATGGGGATGGCGGAGGTGATCCGCGACGGGCTGTGGGTCACCGTCATCCTGCTCCAGTACGGCACCGGTCTGCTGGCCAGCACGTGGGGCTGGGAGGTGACCTCCGCGGAGCACTGGACCGAACGGTACGACCTGATTCTGATCATCGCGCTCGGTGAGTCGGTGATCTCCGTCGGTCTGGGCAGCAACCTGATCGGCCAGGCGCCGACGTGGCCCGGGGTGACCGCGGCGGTGCTGGGGATCGTCTTCACCGCCGCCCTGTGGTGGCTGCACTACGACGTGATCGGGCCGGCCGCCCGGATCGCCCTGCACGCCACTCTCGGTCGGCCGCGGGTGCTGATGGCCCGCGACGCGTACGCGTATCTCTATCTGCCGATGATCGCCGGGATCATCCTGTTCGCCCTCGGTGCCGAGGGCATCGTGCACGACATCGCCGAGCCGGGGGTCCCGTTCAGCGAGCCGGCACACGGGCCGGACGTGCCACTGCTGTTCGGCGGGGTGATCCTCTATCTGGCCGGGAACATGCTGTTCCAGCTGCGTACCCTGCACACCCTGTCCTGGCTGCGGCTCGGCACGTTGGGGGTGCTCGCGGCCTGCATCCCGGTCGCCATGGTGCTGCCCGGGTTGGTCACCATGGGTCTGCTCACCGTGATCTGCGTCGGTCTGATCACCGCCGAGGTGGTGCTGATGTCGGAGGGCCGGCGGGCGCTTCGCGCGGTGGTCTACGAGGAGCGGACCGCGCACGAGGCCCACGAGGCCGCCTACCGGGCCCGCTGGCACGAGGATCCGCCCGACGCGATGCCCTGAGCGATTCACCCTCCACTCGCGACCATCCGGGCAACGCGCAGATGATCATTCGACGAATGGCGGACGATCGTCCAAGATCAACCAGGTTGTTTCCGGTACCTGACGGAAGCCGCCGTTCTGCGCTCCCACCTGGCTTTTTCTTCACCCGTTCGGCGGAGACGACAGAAGTTCCGTCGTCGGTACGGTCCTACGCACACGACGCGTCCTTCCTGATGGAACCCCCCGCGTCGGTCGTTCCACCGAAAGGCAGGCAATGACAGTTCGAACCCCCTCTCGGCCCCGCCGGGGCCGGCAAGCCCTCGGCGTGATCGCCGCCGGGCTGCTCCTGGCCGGCGCGCTGCCGGGCACCGCGTCGGCCGCGGAGCCCGACCCGCGAGTCGGGCTCGGTGCCGGCTGGCTCGACGCTGAAACGGCGATCAGCAATCTGGAGCACCTGGCCAACCGTCCCAAGCCGGCTGGCTTCGTCGACCCCAACAACCCGGGTGCCGGCTCGTTCATCGCCTCGGACCTCGGTTTCGGCGACAAGTACGCCGTCCTGGGCAACTACAACGGCTTCAACATCGTCGACATCTCGAAGCCGGCCGACCCGACGCTTGTCACAAGCGTGGTCTGCCCGGGTGGCCAGGGTGACCCCTCGGTCTTCGGCAACCTGGTCTTCATGTCGGTCGAGGAGACCCGCGGGCGCGTCGACTGTGGCACCAACAGCAGCGTCGGCACCCGTTTCCAGGGCGTCCGGGTCTTCGACATCAGCGACGTGCGCAACCCGGTCCAGGTCGCCGCGGTGCAGCTCTGCCGCGGTTCGCACACGCACACCGTGGTGACTGACCCCAAGGACAAGAACCACGTCTACATCTACAACTCGGGTACCGCTGGCGTGCGCCCGGCGAACACGATGGAGGGTTGCAACAACAACCCGGCCGACGGCGACAACCCCTCGCGCTGGCGCATCGAGGTCATCAAGGTTCCGCTGGCTGCTCCGCACCAGGCCGCCGTGGTGAACGCGGCGCGCCTGTTCGCCGACCCGACGACCGGCCGGATCGACGGCCTGCAGAACGGCCCGACCACGCCGCGTCACCCGTCCGGTGGCACCTGGTCGCCGTCGCCGAACACCAACACCTGCCACGACATCACCGCCTTCCCGGCGATCGGGCTGGCCGCTGGTGCGTGCCAGGGCAACGGCATCCTGGTCGACATCTCGGACCCGGCGAACCCGGTCCGGATCGACGAGGTCTCCGACCCGAACTTCGCGTACTGGCACTCGGCGACGTTCAACAACGACGGCACCAAGGTCATCTTCACCGACGAGTGGGGCGGCGGTAGCGGTGCTCGCTGCCGCGACATCGACCAGCCGGAGTGGGGCGCGAACGCCATCTTCGACATCGTCGACGGCAAGATGGAGTTCCGCAGCTACTACAAGCTGCCGGTTCCGCAGACCACCGCGGAGAACTGCGTTGCGCACAACGGCTCGCTGATCCCGGTCCCCGGCCGCGACATCATGGTCCAGGCCTGGTACCAGGGCGGTCTCTCGGTGTTCGACTTCACCGACTCCGCCAACCCGACCGAGATCGCGTTCTTCGACCGCGGCCCGATCAACCCGGACCGGATCGTCAGCGGTGGCTACTGGTCGGTGTACTGGTACAACGGCAACCTGTACGGCAACGAGATGGCTCGTGGCCTCGACGTCTTCGCGCTGAAGCCCAGCGAGCACCTGTCGGCGGCCGAGATCACGGCGGCCTCGCAGGTCAAGCTCGCCGAGTTCAACGCCCAGCACCAGCCGAAGATCGAGTGGACCCCGAGCTTCGCGGTTGCCCGGGCCCACTACGACCAGGCGGTCCGTGCCAACACCCTGGGTAAGCAGATGACGTCCCAGGTGGACAAGTTCCTCGAGCGGGCTGAGAAGTTCGCTGCCGAGGGCAAGCGTTCCGCGGCGGTGGCCCAGCTCGGTGCCATCTCCAACCAGATCAGTGGTGCTGAGCACCAGGCGCTGAAGCAGGCGATCCTGGACCTGCGCGCCTCGCTCTGATCTGTTCGGTAAGTAGAGGGGCACCTCGACTCGAAACCATTCGAGCCGAGGTGCCCCTCGCCTTTGCGGTACTTCGCCGTGGTCCGGACCGAGAACTACCTGACGGTACGCCGTGGTCCTGCTCGGACGGCAGGACCACGGCGAGCAGGTCAGCGCATCGCGGCCAGCATCTTCTGCATCCGGGCGATCTCGATGCTCTGGTCGGCCTCGAATTCCCGGGCGAGCTGGTCGGCGGCCGGCTCCAGCCCTCCGCCGGAGGCGTACAGCTCCTCCACCATCGACACCGCCCCCTCGTGGTGGCGGATCATCAAGGTGAGGAAGAGCTTGTCGAACTCCGCGTCCCGGGCCTGCTTGAGCTGGTCGAGCTGCTCGGGGGTGAGCATCCCCGGCATCAGCTCGTGCCCGGCGTGACCGGCGTTCGGCCCGCTGGTCGGCACGTTCCGGTCCGTGAGCCACTGCTGCATCAGCGCAATCTCGTCCCGCTGCGAGACGTCGATGCGCTTGGCGAGCAGCCTGATGTCCGGGTTCTCCGTACGGTCCGCCACCAGCGCCGTCATCGTCAGCGCCTGCTGGTGGTGCGGGATCATGCCCTGGATGAACATCGTGTCGGCCGCGGTGAACTTGGGCGGCGAAATCTTCGCCACCTCGTCCTCCGAAAGGGTCTTACCGGTCTGACCCGGAGCACCCGGCTGGACCACGTGCGAGCTCGGCGGGCGGTACGGCGGTGGTTCGCTGTCCGGCCAGGCGGCGTACGCCACCCCCGAACCGACCACGGCCGTGACGGCCACGGCCGAAATGATCATACGACGAGACAGCGGCATGACTCTTGTACCCAATCTGAAGCTTGAGCTGCACAGATGCGAAGGCCATAGTGCCTCATGCCTTACGCCGTCACCAGGGACCGGGCGGTTGCCGGTTGATCCACCCCGGCCACCCGGACGGTTGAGCAGATCGGACGAACGGCCCATCGAGCGACGCCGTGAGCCCCGGCCGCCGACGAAGGCTGGCGACGAAGGCCGGTGACGAGAACTCTGGCGGGCTGAGGCAGCCGGGCGGACGCGCGTACCCGAAGATATGAGCATGCGGATCCTCATGGCCGGCGCTTCCGGCTTCCTCGGCACCCAGCTGGTCGACCTGCTCGTCGCCGACGGGCACCAGGTGACCCGGCTGGTCCGGCGGCCACCGCGTACCCCTGACGAGCGGCAGTGGTCGCCGTCGGCGGCGCAGCTGGACCCGGCCCTGGTCGCCGAGGCGGACGCGGTGGTCAACCTGGCCGGGGCGGGGGTGGGTGACCGCCGGTGGAACGACAGGTACAAGCAGCTGATCCGCTCCAGCCGGGTGGACACCACAAGCACCCTGGCCATCACCATCGCCGGGCTGCCGGCCGCCGACCGGCCGGAGGTGCTGCTGAACGCCTCGGCGATCGGCTGGTACGGCAACACCGGCGACCAGGTGGTCGAGGAGGACGCGCCGGCCGGTGAGGGCTTCCTCGCCGACGTGGCCCGGGTGTGGGAGGCGGCGACCCGACCGGCCGAGGACGCCGGGGTACGGGTGGTGCGGCTGCGCACCGGCCTGCCGCTGCACCGCGACGGGGGGCTGCTCAAGCCGATGCTGCTGCCGTTCAAGCTCGGCATCGCCGGGCGGCTGGGCAGCGGACGGCAGTGGATTCCGTGGATCTCGATGGTCGACTGGCTGAACGCCACCACCTACCTGCTCGCCCGCGCCGACCTGGCCGGGCCGGTGAACGTGGTCGGCCCGGCGCCGGTCACCAACGCCGAGTTCACCCGGGAACTGGCCCGTCAGCTGCACCGCCCCGCCGTCATCCCGATCCCGGGACTGGCCCTGAAGGTGGCCCTGGGTGGCTTCGCCCAGGAGGCGCTGACCAGCACCCGGGTGCTACCCGGCGTGCTGACCCGCGCCGGGTTCACCTTCCGCCACCCCGACCTGCCCACCGCCCTGGCGGCCGCGTTGCAGGACTGATAGCGGCCCCGCTCAGCAGCCGATGGTCCAGTGGTTGGCGCCGACCTGGCGCAGGGCGGTGGTGTAGAAGGTGTTGTAGAGACCCATTCGCTGATTCGAGCCGTTGGCGTAGGCGTAGCCGCCGGAGTGGTAGGCGCGGCCCGCGGTCACGTGCGCGTAGTTGCTGGCGGTGACGCAGGTCGGGGCACCCGTCGGGCTCGGCGAGACCGTCGGGCTCGGCGACACGGTCGGGCTCGGGGACACCGTCGGGCTCGGGGTGGGCGAGGGCGTGCCACCGCCGTCCAGGCCGAAGAAGAGCGCGTCCCGGTACGTCGAACAGATGGTGTTCAGGAAGTACGCGGCGGCGGTGCCGCACTGGTCCACGCCCGAACCGGGGTTGACCGGGGTGCCGTGGCCCATGCCGGAGACCCGGTAGAGGCGTACCGCGTCGTTGCCGTACACCTCCAGGCTGGTGCCGCCGGGCAGTGCCGAGGTGCTGGTCGGGGTCTGCGACACGCCGAGCACGTTCGTCCACTGGTCGCGGGACTCGACGGCGTTGGCCGGCATCACCGTGTAGTCGGCGGTGCCGTGCCAGATCGCCACCCGGGGCCGCGCCCCGGTGTAGCCGGAGTGCGCCGCACGCACCAGGTCACCCCACTGCGCCGGGGTCTTGTCCACGCCCGGGCTCATGCAGGAGAAGGCGTTCACCATTCCGGTGGCGCAGCGGTACGGGATGCCCGCGATCACCGAGCCGGCGGCGAAGACGTCCGGGTAGGTGGCGAGCATGGCCGCGCTCATCGCGCCGCCACCGGACAGGCCGCTGACGTACACCCGGTTGGCGGCCGTGCCGTAGGCGGACCGGGCGTGGTCGACCATCTGCTTGATGGACAGCGCCTCGCCCTGGCCCCGGCTGGTGTCGCCGGTCTCGAACCAGTTGAAGCAGGCGCTGGAGTTGTTGGCCGACCGCTGCTCGGGCACGATCACCGCGAACCTCCACTGGTCGGCGTACTTGCGCCAGCCGGAGTTGGCGAAGTAACCGGCCGCGTCCTGGGCGCAGCCGTGCAGCAGGACCACCGCCGGCGCGCCGGACGGCAGGTTGTCCGGCCGGTACGCGTACATGACGAGGTTGCCGGGGTTGGAGCCGAAGCTGGCGACCTGGGTCAGGGACGCCGCCTGGGCGGGGGTGGCGACGGCCACCAGCGCGGCGGCGGCCACGAGCAGACCGGCCAGTACGCCGGCTGACCGGCCGGAGCGGGTACGGATGCGGCGCACGGGACCTCCAGGGGACGGTGTGAGCTGGGTCACCGATGATTGCCGCGAGGTTACGCAGCTGCGTCCGGGTGATGACATGGCGAGGATGCACACATTCGTCGATGTCCAGGTGTGGGACTCTGACTTGCACCCGGAAGTGCCAGCGTGTCCGGGTGCGGTTGGTAACGTCCGCTAGGTGCCCACCTCGCCGTCCGTGGCGTCCGCGCCCACCTCGCCCGCCCGTGTCACCCGTGATCGACGCGCCGACCTGATCGTGACGCTTGTCGCGCTGGCGCTCGCCGTCTGGGTGACAAGCGGGCTGTGGCGCGACCCCAACGGTCGCGCGATCACCGTCAACTCCAGCGACCAGGCGCTGTTCGAATGGCTGCTGGCCTTCGGCGGGCACGCGGTCAGCCACGGGGAGAACCCGCTCTACACGTACCTGATCAACGTCCCGGACGGGGTGAACCTCGCGGTCAACACCTCGATCACGGTGTACGCGGTGGTCTTCGCCCCGCTGACGTACCTGATCGGGCCGCCGGCCACCTTCCTGGTGATCCTCACCCTGAACCTGGCCGCCACCGCCGTCGCCTGGTACTGGCTGCTCTCCCGGCACCTGGTCCGCAGTCCGCTCGCCGCCGCCGTCGGTGGGCTGTTCATCGGCTTCTCCCCCGGCATGGTCTCGCACGCCAACGCCCACCTGAACTGGACCGCCGGCTGGCTGGTGCCGCTGCTGGTGTGGCGGCTGTTCGCGTTGCGCCGTCCAGGGCACTGGCTGCGTGACGGCGTGATCCTGGGCGTGCTTGTCGCGATCTCCTTCTCGATCGCCGCCGAGGGGCTGTTCTTCACCGCCCTGGCGCTCGGCCTGTTCGTCGCCGTGTGGGCGCTGCACCCGGCCAACCGGGCGCAGGCGCGGGCGGTGCTGCCGTCGTTCCTGCGCGGCCTCGCGGTAACCGCGGTGGTCGCCGGGGTGCTGCTGGCGTACCCGTTGTGGCTGCACTTCGCCGGGCCGCAGCGCTTCCACGGCACCGGCTTCGACGCCGTGATCCACTCGGAGGACATCGCCGCGTACGCGGCGTTCCCGCGCCGCTCGCTGGCCGGCGAGGCCGGTCTGCGTACCACGCTGGCACCGAACCCGACCGAGGAGAACTCCTTCTTCGGGTGGCCGCTGCTGGTGCTGACGCTCTGCTGCTTCGTACTGCTGTGGCGACGCGCCGATCCCCGTCGCCGGGCCACCCTGTGGGCACTGGGCATCGTGGCGGTGGTCTTCACCGTGCTCTCCTTCGGGCCGGTGGCGAAGGTGGACGGTCGGCGCACCGACCTGCCGATGCCGTTCGACCTGCTCGGGCAGCTGCCGGTGGTGAACGCCGCGCTGCCCGCCCGACTCGCGCTGGTGGTGACGCCGGTGATCGGCGTGCTGCTGGCGTACGCCATCGATCTGTTGCGGCAGCGACCACCGCGCCGGCCGGCGGCGGTGGCCTGGACGCTCGGGTTCGTGGCGGCGTTGCTGCCGCTGTTCCCGACCCCGCTGCTGACAATCGAACGGGAGCCCATCCCCCGTTTCATCACCTCGGGCGCCTGGCGTGAGTACGTCTCCCCCGGCGGCACGCTGACCCCCGCCCCGCTGGCCCTGGACGTCTACCCCGACGGTCAACGCTGGCAGGCGTACGCCCTGGCCAACCGGCAGGGCGAGTTCGCCATCCCGTCCGGGTTCTTCCTCGGCCCCGGCGGTCCCGACGGCCGGGGCCGGATCGGGCCGGTGCCCCGGCCCTTCAGCGCCCTGCTCGACCAGGCCGCCCGCACCGGCCTGCCGCCGATCGTCACCGAGGGCACCCGCGAGGAGGTCCGGGCCGACCTGGAGCACTGGCGCATCGAGACGGTGGTGCTCCCCGACGAGGTGCACGGTGCCAAGTGGCCGGTCGACGAGGAGGCGCTGCGCCGGACGCTGACCATGCTGCTCGGCGAGCCGGAGCGGGTCGAGGACGTCTGGCTGTGGCGGGTCCGCGAGAGCTGATCGCGGGTGAGCCGGCTCACCCCAGGTGACCAGCGAGTACGGGTCTAGGCTGGAACGCGTGACCACGACGACCTCCGGCCTGACGGCCGTGCGCGCCGGTGTCCTCGACTACACCGCCGCCTGGGACGAACAGCGCCGCCTGCACGACGCGGTGGTTTCCGGTGAGTCCGGCGACACCGTGCTGCTGCTGGAGCACCCGAGCGTCTACACCGCCGGCAAGCGCACCGAGCCGTGGGACCGCCCGATGGACGGCACTCCGGTGGTGGACGTGGACCGGGGCGGCAAGATCACCTGGCATGGTCCGGGGCAGTTGGTCGGCTACCCGATCCTGCGCCTGCCCGATCCGATCGACGTGGTCGCGTACGTGCGGCGGGTCGAGCAGATGCTGATCGACGTGTGCGCCGAGTTCGGCCTGACCGCCGTCCGGGTCGAGGGGCGCAGCGGCGTCTGGGTGCCGGAGGACGACCGGGGCCCGGCCCGCAAGGTGGCCGCCATCGGCATCCGGGTCGCCCAGGGCGTCACCCTGCACGGCTTCTCGATCAACTGCGACTGCGACCTGACCCACTTCGACAAGATCGTGCCGTGCGGCATCCGCGACGCCGGAGTCACCTCCCTCTCCGCCGAACTGAACCGCCCCATCCCCATCACCGACGTCCTCCCCGTCGTCGAAACCCACCTCCCCACCATCACTCCCGCCCCCTGACCACCTGCGGGTCCCCGCGGTGATCAAGAGGTTTGCGTCAGGAATCGTGCTGTCGCCGACGCAAACCTCTTGATCAACTCCTGCGGGGTCAGGGTCAGGGGGTCAGGCGGTGGAGGTCGCGGGGGAAGGGGGTCACCTCGCGGATGTTGGGGGTGCCGGTGAGGCGGGAGACGAAGCGTTCCAGGCCGATGGCGAAGCCGCCGTGCGGGGGCATGCCGTGGCGGAAGGCGTCGACGTAGCCCGCGTACGGTTCGACCGGCTCGCCGCGGGCCGCCAGCGCGTCCAGGTAGTCGGCGTGGCGGTGTAGGCGCTGGCCGCCGGTGACCAGCTCCAGGCCACGGAACAGCAGGTCGAAGCCGTTCGAGTAGTCAGGCCGGGCCGGGTCGGGATGGGTGTAGAAGGGCCGTTTCGCCATCGGGTAGCCGGTGACGAACACGAACTCCGAGCCGTGTTCCCGCCGCGCCCACTCGCCCAACGCCCGTTCGTGCGCGGGCGCCAGGTCTGGTTCGTCGGCGGGAGCGCCGGCGATCCGCAGCGCCTCGGTGAAGTGGACTTCCGGAATCTGTGTCGGCACCTGCGGTGGTGTCACGCCGAGGGTGGCCAGTGCGGCACCGGCCCGGTCCGCGACGGTGTCCAGCATCCCGGCCAGGGTGTCCCGCAGCACCGTCATCACGTCCCGGTGGTCGGTGATGAAACCCAGTTCGGCGTCGAGCGAGGTGTACTGGGCCAGGTGCCGTACGGTGTCGTGCGGCTCGGCCCGGAACACCGGCCCGACCTCGTAGACCCGTTCGACCACACCGACCATGAGCTGCTTGTAGAACTGTGGTGACTGGGCCAGGTACGCGGGCCGGCCGAACCAGTCCAGCGCGAACACGTTCGCCCCGCTCTCGGTGGACGAGGCGACCACCTTCGGCGTGTGGATCTCCACGAACCGGCGGGCGTCCAGCGTGGCCCGGAACCCGGCCACCGCCGACGCCGACACCCGCACCGCGGCCGAGCGGCTCGGGTGGCGCAGCGCGACGGGTGCGTGGTCGAGCTGAGTGGGCAGGCTGGCGGTGAGGGTGGGCCGGTACAGGTCGAACGGCGGCGGCACGGCGGGCGGCCCGAGCGGGCGTACGGTCGGGTCGCTCAGCTCGACCCCGGCGGGCGCGGCCGGGTTCGCCGCCACCGTGGCCACCACCTCGACGACGGTCTCCTCGGGCAACGCCTCGATCTCGGCGCGTACCGCCGGGTCGGTGACCACGACCTGGGCCAGGCCGGCGGCGTCGCGGACGATCAGGAAGGCCACCGACTTGAGCAGTCGGCGGCGGTGTACCCAGCCGGCGATCCGGACGGTACCGCCGGTGTGCCGGGTGAGCTGGTCGGACAGGATGCGTTGCACGGCTACCTCCTCGATCAATCGCAACGCGATCCCCGGGAGGTGTGGGCGAGCGGGAACCTCGCGGTGCCACCACACCTTCGCTCCCACCGCAGCGGAAGCCTCGTTCGTCGCCTTTTCACCGGGGCCAGCCGGGCGGGCTCTACTGAGCACCGGTGTTAAGAAGGGGCCCTTCCTCTACCGGAGGCGTTAAAAGGGTGCCCTTCCTTTCACCGGGGTCGCTTCGTGCGAGCGACGCTAGCAGCACCCACCGTCGCCGTGTTACCCGTTTTTCCCGTCCCCGGTGTCCGGCGTCACAGGATTTGCGGGGTGACGGCGGTCGCCCGCTGTTCATCGACAGCCACCATCCGGCGTAGGCTCGTTTTTGTGACGATCGAGCACACCGCACCGACGACCGGCCAGGCCACGCGCACCGCGACGCCCGCCCCCGAGGGACGACGGCTGCTGCGGATCGAGGCCCGCAACGCCGAGACGCCGATCGAACGCAAACCGCCGTGGATCAAGGTCAAGGCCAAGATGGGCCCGGAGTACACCCAACTGCGCGGGCTGGTTTCCCGCGAAGGGCTGCACACCGTGTGCCAGGAGGCCGGCTGCCCCAACATCTACGAATGCTGGGAGGACCGGGAGGCCACCTTCCTCATCGGTGGTGACCAGTGCACCCGCCGCTGCGACTTCTGCCAGATCGACACCGGCAAGCCTGCCGAGTTCGACGCCGACGAGCCGCGCCGGGTGGCCGAGTCGGTGGTGTCGATGGGCCTGCGGTACGCCACCATCACCGGCGTCGCCCGTGACGACCTGCCCGACGGCGGCGCCTGGCTGTACGCCGAGACGGTCCGGCAGATCCACGCCCTGCAGCCCGGCTGCGGTGTGGAGCTGCTGATCCCCGACTTCAACGCCGTACCGGAGCAGCTCGCCGAGGTCTTCAGCGCCCGGCCCGAGGTGCTCGCGCACAACGTGGAGACGGTGCCGCGGATCTTCAAGCGGATCCGGCCGGCGTTCCGCTACGAGCGGTCCCTGGACGTGATCCGGCAGGCCCGCGCCGCCGGCCTGGTGACCAAGAGCAACCTGATCCTGGGCATGGGCGAGGAGCGCACCGAGATCTCCCAGGCCCTGCGCGACCTGCACGACGCCGGTTGCGAGCTGATCACCATCACCCAGTACCTCCGCCCCACGCCCCGGCACCACCCGGTGGAGCGCTGGGTCAAGCCGGAGGAGTTCGTCGAGCTGAGCGCCGAGGCCGAGGAGATCGGCTTCGCCGGGGTGATGAGCGGGCCGCTGGTGCGCTCGTCGTACCGGGCCGGCCGGCTCTACCAGCAGGCTCTCGCCGCCCGCGAGGGCGTCGCCGTCGCCGGCTGAGGTTTCCGGCCGCCGCGCCGCGCGAGCGCCGTCGGCAGGCGGCGGGCGGGTGCCATGATCGGCAGGTGACCGAGGTACGCCGAGAGCCACGACCCGCGCTGCGCGCGCTCCCGGCGACCCTGCGGACGCTGCCCGACTCGCTCCGGCTGCCGCGCAGCCCCCGGCTGCCGGTGCTGCTCACCGTGTTCGCGTTCGTCGCCGGGGTGGGTTACCGCCTCGGGCTGATGCTGTTCGACGCGCCGCCCACCAACAGCGACGAGGCCACCATGGGCCTGGCCGCGCTGCACATCTCGCGGGGTCAGGAGTTCCCCGTCTGGTTCTACGGCCAGACGTACATGGGCACCCTGGAAGCGTGGCTGGCCGCGCCGCTGTTCGCCGTGGCGGGCCCGTCGACGTTCGTGCTGCGGCTGCCCACCCTGGCGATGTACGCGCTGTTCGTGCTGCTGATCTGGCGTCTGACGCTGCGGTTGACCGGGGACCACTGGTTCGCCCTGCTGGTGGTGGGCCTGCTCGCCCTCGGCTCGGACCGGATCGTCAAGAACCAGCTGATCGCCGGTGGCGGCTACCCGGAGATGAACGTTGCCGGGGCGGCACTGGCGCTGCTGGCGTACGACCTGGCGGTCGGGCGTCCCGGTCGACGGCTGCCCCGCTGGACGTCGTGGGGTCTCCTCGCCGGGCTGATGGTCTGGGTCGACCCGCTGGTGCTGCCGTACGTCGCCGGCACCGGGCTGGTGCTTGTCGCGTTCCGCTGGCGTGAGCTGCGTGGCCGAGCGGGCGGGCTGCTCACCCTCGGTGCCCTGGTCGGCGCGGCACCGCTGCTGGTGGACAGCCTGGTGGCCGGCCGCAACCCGCTCACGGCGGTACTCACCGCCAGCGGCGCCGAGCAGCCCGCCGGCTGGCTCGACCGGCTGTACGGCGGGCTGGTGCTCGGCCCGGCGCTCGGCATGGGCTTCTGTGACCCGGGCCGGTGTGCCGGCTGGCAACTCTGGTGGGCGGTGGCGCTGCCGGTGCTGCTGGCTGCCGCCGCCCTGACCGCCTGGCACACCCTCCGCCGCTCACGGGCCGATGCGGTGGCACGGGTCGGGGCGGCGGTGACGTTGGCGTTGGTCGGGGCGGCGGTGGCGACCATTGCGGCGTACACGGTCAGCAGTGCGGCCGGGCGGACGCCTGTGGAAAGCTCCCGCTACCTGTCCTGCCTGCTGATCTCCGTACCGGTGCTGTTGTGGCCCCTGTGGAGGGCGACCCGCCTCGGCGGGCGACGTTCCGCTACCGCGCGGGTAGCGGCGGTGCTGGTACTGACGGCGACGCTGGGCACCGCGATCGTCGCCACTGCGGGCGCGGTGGGTCGGGTGTCCGCCGTGCACGCCGACGAAGGGCGGCACACGACGCTGGTCGCCGCGCTACGCGAACAGGGCGTACGGCACGTCTACGGCACCTACTGGACCTGTAACCGGCTCACCTTCGCCAGTGCGGAGGACGTGATCTGCGCGGTCGTCGACGACGAGTTGCGCCCCGGTCACGACCGCTACCGCCCGTACCGCACGGCCGTCCACGCGGCGGCCGGGGCGGCCTGGGTCGCGCCCGACGGGTCGCCGCTCGCGGCTCGCCTCGACCAGCGACTCGACTCCCTCGACCGGTTCACCGTCGACGGCTGGCACGTCTACCTGCCCCGCGGCTGACCCAGCGGCCCCGGTCAGGCCGATGATCAACCGAGTCCACCGACCAGGGCCGGACGCCGATCAACGGCGCGGCGCGCGACCACTAGACTTGACGCCATGGCAAAGCCCCAGGAGAAGGTCTCGTTCGGCCAGCGGCTGAAGCAGATCGGGTTGGTGTTCAAGTTCACCGCCAAGCAGGACAAGTGGTTCACGCCACTGGCCGCCGGCGCGGTGCTGATCCCACTCGCGCTGACCGTCGTCGCGATCGTGCTCTGGGGCTGGCTGTGGCTGCCACTGGGCATCCTGTTCGCCCTGCTCTGCCTGCTGATCGTGCTCAACCTGCGGTCCAACCGGGCGATGATGAACGCCGCCGAGGGCCAGCCGGGTGCCGCCGCGCAGATCATGGAGAGCATGCGCGGCGACTGGCGGGTCTCCCCCGCGGTCAGCTCGACCACCCAGATGGACATGGTCCACCTGGTCATCGGCCGCCCCGGGGTGATCCTGCTGGCCGAGGGCAACCCGCAGCGGGTACGCAGCCTGCTCGGCCAGGAGAAGCGCCGGCTGGCCAAGGTGATCGGCAACGCCCCGCTCTACGACTACGTCATCGGTCAGGAAGAGGGCGAACTGCCCATCCGTAAGCTGCGGATGACGCTGATGCGGCTGCCCCGCAACCTCAGCGGCAAGGACGTCAACTCGCTGGACAAGCGGCTCAAGGCACTCACCGCCCGCCCGCAGATGCCCAAGGGCGCCGTACCCAAGAACCTCCGCCCACCCCGAGGCGCCTTCCGCCAAATGCGCGGCCGCTAACCCCTCCGCTCCGCTCCGCCCCGCCCCGCCCCGCCCCGCCCCGCCCCGCCCCGCCCCGCCCCGCCCCGGCGATCATGCACTTTTGGTCGCCGTTATGCCGGGATCGAGGTGCTTTGCGGGGTCAGGAAGTGCAAGATCGCGGGACGCCCGGGCGGGGGGTCAGCGGGGGGCGGGGGTTATGACGGAGTTGGTGAGGCGGTCGTGTAGGCCACGGCGATTGTGGTCCATGAGGAGGGCGGGGACCACCAGGGCCAGGAGCACGCCACGCAGGAGGGCGCGCAGCAGGCCGATGCGGCCGCCGTCGGACCAGGCCACGCAGCGGATCCGGGTCAGGTACATGCCCGGGGTCTGGGCGAACAGGCCGAGGAAGATGGCGTACTCGACGATCAGTACGAGCACCGGCGCCCAGCCGTCACGTGTCGGGCTGGCGAACAGGCCGGCGGCGAGCAGGCAGAGCACCCAGTCGATGATCAGCGCTCCGAAGCGGCGGCCCAGTTCGGCCGGTACGAAGTCGGGGTCGGCTGCGGGCGGCGTCGAAGCGTGCGGCTGGGTTGTCACAGCGGCCAAGATTACTCAGCGCTGCCGTAGCGGCCCGGAACAGGTCCGTGCGCGTGGCGTGGAATCGGACCAATAGCAGGAAGTTTCACTAGACTGGCACAGCCGGACCAGTCCCTCCGGTTTCGGCGTCCGCATTATGTCAGCCGTGACACACCGCGAGGGACGTAACACGGCAGAAACACTGGAGACATGGCCGGGCAACCCCACGGCCATAGCGTCGCCAGGAGCCGAGCTACCCGTGGACGTGCCAGGAGGACTAGTGTTCGCCAATCCCGAGGAACTCCTGCGTTACCTCAAGAACGAGGACGTAAAGTTCGTCGACGTT
Source organism: Micromonospora gifhornensis (assembly GCF_016863515.1). Taxonomy (GTDB): domain Bacteria; phylum Actinomycetota; class Actinomycetes; order Mycobacteriales; family Micromonosporaceae; genus Micromonospora; species Micromonospora gifhornensis. The sequence goes on along the minus strand of NZ_BOPA01000002.1, from coordinate 194,093 downwards.
CGTTTCTGTGACCTACCCGGCGTCATGCAGCACTTCAACCTGCCGGTGGAGTCTGTCGACGAGGGTTTCTTCACCGACGGTCTCGCCTTCGACGGATCGTCGATCCGCGGTTTCCAGGCGATCCACGAGTCGGACATGCTCCTTCTCCCGGACGTCGCGACCGCCTTCATCGACCCCTTCCGCGCGCAGAAGACCCTCGCGCTGAACTTCTTCATCCACGACCCGTTCACCCGCGAGGCGTACTCCCGTGACCCGCGCAACGTGGCGAAGAAGGCCGAGGCGTACCTCGCCGCCAGCGGCATCGCGGACACCGCGTACTTCGGTGCCGAGGCGGAGTTCTACATCTTCGACTCGATCCGCCACGAGACCTCGGCGCACCAGTCGTTCTACTACATCGACTCGATCGAGGGCGCCTGGAACACCGGCCGCGAGGAAGAGGGCGGCAACCGCGGCTACAAGACCGCGTACAAGGGTGGTTACTTCCCGGTGCCGCCGGTGGACCACTACGCCGACCTGCGCGACTCGATCGTGCGGCGCCTGATCGACACCGGCTTCACCGTCGAGCGCTCGCACCACGAGGTCGGCACCGCCGGCCAGGCGGAGATCAACTACAAGTTCTCCACCCTGCTGCACGCCGGCGACCAGATGCAGCTGTTCAAGTACATCGTCAAGAACCAGGCCTGGGCCGCCGGCAAGACCGCGACCTTCATGCCGAAGCCGCTCTTCGGCGACAACGGCTCGGGCATGCACACCCACCAGAGCCTCTGGCTCAACGGTGAGCCGCTGTTCTACGACGAGACCGGTTACGCCGGCCTGTCGGAGACCGCCCGCTGGTACATCGGCGGTCTGCTGCACCACGCCCCGTCGCTGCTGGCCTTCACCAACCCGACGGTCAACTCGTACCGTCGTCTGGTGCCGGGCTTCGAGGCGCCGGTCAACCTGGTCTACTCGCAGCGCAACCGCTCCGCCTGCACCCGCATCCCGGTCACCGGCAGCAACCCGAAGGCCAAGCGCGTCGAGTTCCGCGTGCCGGACCCGTCGGCCAACGTCTACCTCGCCTTCTCGGCGATGCTGATGGCCGGCCTGGACGGCATCAAGAACAAGATCGAGCCGCCGGCCCCGATCGACAAGGACCTCTACGACCTCCCGCCGGAGGAGTGGGGCGACGTCAAGCAGGTGCCGGGCTCGCTGCCGGCGGTGCTGGACTCGCTGGAGGCCGACCACGACTACCTGCTCGACGGCGGGGTCTTCACGCCGGACCTGATCTCCACCTGGGTCGACTGGAAGCGGGCCAACGAGGTCGACCCGGTGCGTCTGCGCCCGACCCCGCACGAGTTCGCCATGTACTTCGACTGCTGAGGCAGATCAAGGCGCTGACCTGCACCAACGGGATCACCACTGATCCTGGGTACAGGTTGGGTACCACCTCACGGACGGCGGTCATGCTCGGCTCACAGCCGGCATGGCCGCCGTTCCGCGTTGGCCGAGCGCACCGTCGACGAGCAGCCGGGTCCGGTCGAGTGGTCGAGGCGTCAGCTTCCTCGGATGAGCTACGACATGTTCGTTCAGCGGTTCGAGCAGGGCGATGCAACGCCGATGGCAGGTGAGGCGTTCCTGGCCGTCTTTGAGCCCAGTGTGGACCGTCGGGAGCCTCAACACAGCTACTGGCATGCTCGCGCGCGAAGGGCAGCGGCATCACCTTCCTGAGGAACTTCGCACCGACGCCGTGGTCGTCCGAGCGGGCGCGGACGTGGAGCGCGTCCTGCAGAGCTGCCAGGCGAGCACCCTCTGAAGTGGACCGCCTAGGCTCAGCGCTGTGGAAGGAATGGCGTGGTTGCTGCTGTGCCCATGCGTGTTCTTCGTTCTGCTGTTCCTGGGTGCGACCCTGATCCTCTGGTTTCAGACCAAGCCGCCGGATGGCCGGTAGCCGAGTCGGCAGGCGATAACTCGCCCCGACCCCTCGGCGACTCTGGGATGCCCCGGCCGGGACCGGGTACCCGTCGCACACCGGGGCCGGCTCGAACGCGTTGGGGCCACCAGACGCCCGGCTGAGCGGAGTCACCCCTGTCCGGTCATCCTGTCGAAGCTGCCGCAGACTGAGCCGGCAACCTGACAGAAGATCGACAGGAGAGTGTCATGAGCGTCCGCGGATTCGACCGGCCGCCGACCCGCCTGGAGGCCGCCAAGGCGTACGCGGAGCAGGTCTGGGGAACGGGCAGCGCCAAACGGGTGGCCACATTCGACAACGGCATCCCGTACGTGCGGGCGGGGGTGGTGGCGCGGTTCCTGACCTGGTTCGTCGACGCGGTGGTGTGCCTGTTCGGGGTGGGGGTCTGTGTCGTCGCGCTGGCGCTGCTGCATGACGGCGGGCAGGGCCTCTCCATCGACGCCGTCGCCGTGCTGGCGATCGCGTCGTGCTTCGTGGTGCCGATGCTGTACGGCCTCTGCTACGGCAACGGCCGCGCGCTCGGTGCGGTCCTCACCGGTACGCAGCTGGTACGGGCCAGGGACGGCGGGCGCATCGGCCTGAAGGGGTGCTGGGCCATGGTGGTCCGGACGGTGTTCATGCCGATCGTGTTCGGCATCGTGGTGCTGAGCGCGGCGACCGGGTTGGGGGTGGCCGGTTCCCTGGCGCGGACCAGCATCGACCGCGCCGCCACCCGACACCTGCACGCCGCCGGCATCCGGTGACTCCCAATACCTTCGCGTCCGATATATTCGGGCCATGGATACGCCGCTACGCGAACCGACCTACCTCATCCTCACCGCGCTCGCTCGCGAGCCGATGCACGGTTACGCGATCATCGGCGAGGTCGCCGCTCTCTCCGACGGACGGCTCTCGCTGCGCCCCGGCACCCTCTACGGTGCGCTGGACCGGCTCACCGACGCCGGGCTGGTGGAACTCGACCGCGAGGAGACAGTCGACGGGCGGCTGCGCCGCTACTACCGCCTCTCCCCCAGCGGGGCGAGCATCCTCGCCGCCGAGACCGAACGACTGCGGCGCAACGTCGAAGCGGCCACCGCTCGGCTGCGCGCCCGCAAGGCCCAGGCGCTGACTCCGCGTACGGCCGGGGGGTTGGCATGAACGAGTTGGAGCGACGCTACCGACGCCTGCTGCGGGCGTACCCGCCGGACTACCGGCGCGAACGCGGCGACGAGATCATCGGGACGTACCTCGACGTGGCCGGACCGGATCGGCGCTGGCCCTCCCTCGCGGAGGCCGCGGACCTCGGGCGCGGCGGTCTGCGTCAGCGGCTGCGCGCCGCCGGCGCAACCGACCTGATTCCCGGGGTACGCCTGGCCGGGCTGCTCGCCCTGACCACCGCCGCCTTCCTCGCCGGCTTCTGGGTGTTCGCCGAGCAGCAACTGCCGCCCGCCGAGGCAGGCGTGCCGGTGTTCGGCCCGTTCGTCTCGGTCGGCATCGTCGCGTGGTGCGGTTGGCTGATCGCCGCGCTGGTCGTCGCCGTCGCACCGGGCCGACCCGCCCGAGTGGCGATCGGCGTGGCGTTGCTGATGACCGCAGCGGTGCCGGCGGTGAGCGTGCTCGCCGGTGTGCCACGGCCACCGCTGCTGGTGTTGGCCCCGATGGTCGCGCTCGGCGTGCTGGCGCTCGCGGTCGATGACGGCCTGCCGGTGCTGGCCCGAGTTCTGCCGGTGACGGCGGCGACCGTCGGTGGCTTCCTCTCCTACGCGATGGGGGTCGGTGCGTACTGGGGCGCCTACCGTGGTGGGGGCGGAGAGTTCCAGCCGCCCATCGGCACGGTGCTGCTGCTGGTCGTGCTCCTGCTGGCGATCGGGCTGGGCATGCGGCGGGACGCGCGGGGCGGCTGGGCCGCGATGGCCCTGCTCACCCCGGTCGGCCTGCTCAACGTGCACCTGCTGGCCGGGGCGGTGGACGGTCTCGCCAGTGGTGCCCCACGCCCCACGTACCCGACGATGGTCGGCGTTGCGCTCGCCGTCGCCCTGCTCGGACCGGCCCTGCTGCCGGCCGCCGTCGCCCTGCGCCGCCGCCTGGGTACCCCGTCCGCCGCCGCCCCCTGCCCCACCTGCGGCAGACACCGCTGACCGGCGGTCTCGGCCTGTCTCCGATCAGGCCCGCAACTGATCGGTGGCAGGCCGGCGGGACGAAGGGCGGCGGTCAGGGAGGGCGTCGTAGCCAGGAGGGTGCGCGGAGCACGACGGCCAGCACCAGCAGGGTCATCGCCACCGCGCCGGGGGCCTTCACCAGCCGGGCCACGTTGCTGCCGTCCGGCAGGGCGAGGAAGGAGGCCGCCGCGCAGGGCAGCGCGAACCAGGCCGTACGCGTCGCCGTCACCGCGAGCAGCGCCAGCGGCCAGGTCGCGTACCAGGGGTGGAACACCGGCGCGAGAACCACGGTCGCCACCAACGCCATGCCGGCGGCGCCGAGGATCAACCGCCGCTCCCCCGTCGGTGTCACCGGGTCGGCGGGCCGCACCACGCCGGCCCGTGAAGCCAACCTCATGACCCAATCGCCGTCCGACGTCAACGATCGGTTGGCGGGGGTGCGGAGGGCGGACCAGGTTCGGCACCAGAGCAGGACGAGGAACGCGGCCAGCACCACCAGGCCGACGACACGGGCCACCGGCACCGCGCCGAGCGGCCAGCCGACCAACCTGCCGACGTAGTCCACGACCATGCCGACCGCCGTCGGCGGCGAGGTCCACTGCACGGTGTCGCCGCTGCTGCCCAGCCCGCCGATCCAGCCCAGCCCGAGACCGGACAGCAGCGAGGTCACCACCAGCGCGCCGACCACCCCGACGGCGAGGAGGCCACCGTCGCGCAGCAGCGCCGCGACCGTGTGTCGACCGCGTACCGCGGCCAGCGCCGCGAACGGCAGCACCACCACGGCGGTGGCCTTCACCGACACCGCCAGCCCGAGCAGCACCCCGGCAACCGTCACCGCCCCCGGACGATTTGGCAGCAGCCGGCCGGGAGGGTGGACCAGGAGCAGGAGGCCGGGCAGGAGCAGGCCGAGCATCACCGCGTCGTTGTGCGCACCGGCCACCAGGTGCACGCCGACCAGCGGGCAGGCCAGCACCAGCCAGGTCGCCCGCCGGGGCGGCACGCCGGCCGCCCGGGCCAGCCCGGGCAGGCAGAGCGCCGCCACCAGCAACCCGGCCACCGCCAGCACCCGCAGCAGCGCCACCGTGCCGACCAGGCCACCACCGAGCACCACGGCCAGGGCGCCGAGCAGCACGAAGAACGGGCCGTACGGGGCGGCCGTGTCCCGCCAGACCGGCGCGACCGCGTCCAGCCAGGGGCAGCCGGCCGCGGCCACCCCGATGGCGTACGGGTCACCGCCATCGGCGTACACCCAACCCTGGCAGGCGTACGAGTAGACGTCCCGGCTGCCCAACGGGGCGCTGACCAGCAGCGGCAGCGCCCACAACCCCGCAGTCCGGTACGCCCACGACACCGACGGTGCACCGCCGCGCAGCGCCCACCAGGCACCGACCATGGCGGTGGTGCCGGCCAGCCACAGGATCACGGTCAGCGGGCCGTCGACCGCAGGGTTGGTGGTCCGCTCCGGCAGCGCACCGCCCAGGAAGGAGGCGGTAGCCAGCAGCACCGCTCCGGCCAGCCCGACCCACCGCACGACCCGGTCACGGCCGGTGACCGAACCGGCCCCGCGATCGGTGGCCGAGCCCTCGTCGCCGGTGGTCGAGCCGGCCTCGGGGGTGGAGGCCGGGTCGGGGTGGGGGGCGCCGGGTTCGGTCACCGGCGTACCTCTCCTCAGTCCACGGGAACGGGTCGGCGAGTCGCCCGAGCCGACCGTACCAAGCGAACCGCCACCACGATCACGAACAGTGTCATCAGCGGCGCACCTATCGTCTTGGTGTGCCGGGGCAGCCCGGTGCCGTCGGCGAGCACGTGGAACGCCGAGTACACGGTCACCGCGCTGAACCACCACGTTTTGTGGGCGGTGGCGGCGAGCAGGACCAGCGGCCAGAACCAGTACCACGGGTGGAACAGCGGGGCCAGCGCCACCGCCGCGGTCAGGGCCAGCGCGGCGTGCCACAGCGGTTCGCGGTAGCGGGCCCGGAACCACAGCCAGACCAGCAGCGCCGCCAGCACCACCATGGCGATGCCGCGGGTCACCGGCAGCGCGTCGATGTGCAGGCCGAACGGCAACGCCAGGTAGCCGATGGTCTGCCCGACGGCGGTCGGTGGCGAGGTCCAGGCGATCACCTCGTTGCCGTGCGAGAGCCCGGTGATCCAGCCGAGGTCCAAGCCCGCGGCGAGGGTCACCCCGAACAGGGTGGCCACCGCGCCACCGACCACCGGCGTACCGTCGCGCAGCAGGCCGCGCAGCGAGAAGCCGTTCGGGATCGCCGCCAGCGCCGCGAACGGGACCACCACCAGCGCGGTGACCTTGATGCCGGCGGCCAGGCCGAGCACCACCCCACCGGCCAGCAGGTGCCAGGTGCGTCCCGGCCAGGTGACCACGATGGCCAGCCCGGCCACCATCAGCCCGACCATCATCGCGTCGTTGTGCACCCCGGAGATCAGGTGCACCCCCACCAGCGGGCTGGCCAGGGCCAACCAGAGCGCCCGACCGACCGGCACGCCGCAGCGGCGAGCCAGCACCGGAAGGCAGGCCGCCGTCAGCACCACGCCGGCCACCGCGAGCACCCGGAACAGCGCGATGCTGCCGAACAGCGACCCGGTCGCGGCGACCACCGCGCCGGAGATCACCACGAACAGCGGACCGTACGGCGCCGGGGTGTCCCGCCAGATGTACGACATGGTGTCCAGCCAGGGGCAGGGCAGGGTGGAGACGCCGTACTCGTACGGGCTGATGCCGTTGGCGTAGCTCGCCCCCTGGCAGGCGTACGCGTACGCGTCGCGGCTGCCCAGCGGCGGGGTGACCAGGAAGGGCAGGATCCACAGCGCGGCGGTGGTCAACGCCCAGCGGGCCGACGGCACCCGGTCCCGCAGCACCCACCAGGCCACCGACATGGCGATGGTGCCGAACAACCACAACCCGATGATCCACGGCCCGTTCGGGCCCAACCAGATCTTCACCGGGTCGGGCCGCAGGTCCCCGTCGGGCAGGGCTCCGCCGAGGAAGGCAGCCACCGCCAACATGATCGATCCGGCTAGTCCAGTCCAGCGCACGAGGTGATGGGGCACGCCCGCCATGCTGCCAGTACCGTGAGCGCGGGGCGGAGGTGGGCATGCGGGGCTCGCGGGTGGTGGCGCTGGTCGCCGCGTTTGCCGGTGCGCTCGGTGTGGCGTACCTCATCCTCCCGGCGATGGGTTCGGACCTGGCGGCGCAGGTGGCCCGGGCCGACTTCTTCGCCGCGCACGGCGCGACCCCGGTCGACCTTCGCTGGTACGGCGGGGTCCAGCAGTTCGGCTACAGCCTGCTCGCCCAGCCGGTGATGGCCCTGCTCGGGGTACGCCTCACCGGTGTGCTCGCCCTGGTCGCGGCGGCCACTCTGTTCGCCGCCCTGCTGGTCCGTACCCGGGTGCCCCGGCCGTTGCTCGGCAGCCTGGTCGGGGTGATCACCATCGCCGGCAACCTGGTCTCCGGCCGGATCACGTACGGCCTCGGGGTGGCCTTCGGCCTGGCTGCCCTGCTCGCCCTGACCTGGCGACCCACGCCGTCCGGCATCCCGAGGCCCACCCCGACGTCCAGGCAGAACGAACCCGACCCGGCGGCCGGGCAGAACGAACCCGACCCGGCGGTCGGGCGGGACGGGATCGACGCGGTACCGGCTCGGGTCGGTGGTCGGTGGCCGCTCGTGCTGGCCGGGGTCGGGGCGCTGCTGGCCTCGGCGACCAGTCCGGTGGCCGGCCTCTTCGTCGGTCTGGCCGGCGTCGCCCTGCTGCTGTCGCGCCGGTACGCCGACGGGCTGACCCTGGCGATGACCGCCGCGTTGCCGTTGGGCGTGACCGCGCTGCTGTTCAGCGACGGCGGCTGGATGAACATCAGCCGTACCGACACGATCCGGGCGACGGTGACCGCCCTGCTGGTGGCCGCGCTGGTCGGGTACCGGCCGGTGCGGATCGGGGCGCTGCTGGCCGCCGGTGGGGTGGTCGCGGCGGCGCTTGTGCACACCCCGGTCGGCCTGAACGCCACCCGCCTGGCGACCATGTTCGCGCTGCCGTTGCTGGCCGCCGCCGCCCACCGCCCCGCCTGGCTCGAACCGGCCCGGCGGTGGGTCGGGGGTGTCGCGTTGGCTGTGCTGCTGGCGGTGGTGTGCTGGTGGCAGCCGCCGGTGGTCCCTGCCGACCTGCGCAGCATCGGCGATCCGACAAGCGCTCGGGGCCACTTCGCCCCGCTGCGCGCCGAACTGGATCGGCGCGGGCTCACCGGTCGGCTGGAGGTGCCGCCGACCCGCAACTACTGGGAGGCGGCCCGGCTGGGTGAGGTGCCGCTGGCCCGGGGTTGGCTGCGGCAGGCCGACATCGACCGTAACCCGCTGTTCTTCACCACCGTGCCCGGCGCTACCGGCACCGGCGTGCCGCTGACCGTCGACAGCTACCGGGCCTGGCTGGACGACAACGCGGTGCAGTACGTCGCGGTGCCGGACGCCCCGCTGTCCTGGGTCGGTCGGGCGGAGGCCGACCTGGTCGACGGCGGCCTGCCGTACCTGACCGAGGTCTGGTCCGACCGGCACTGGCGGCTGTACGCGGTGACCGACCCGACGCCCCTGGTCGGGGTGCCCGGCGAGTTGCTGCACACCGACGGAGCCTCGGTCACGTTCCGCACCACGGGTGCCGCGACAGTGCCGGTGCGGGTCCGGCACAGCCGCTGGTTGACCGCCTCCGGCGACGCCACCGTCTCCGCCGACGGGAACTGGACGGCGGTCACGGTGCCGCGCGCCGGCACGTACACCCTCGGCAGCTGATCCGGCTCCCCCGCCCATAACCGTTACCGGCGTTAATAAGGGGCCCTTCCTCTACCGCAGGCGTTAATAAGGTGCCCTTCCTTACATCTCCAGGACGCGTTCGGCGGCGGTGCGGGAACGGCGGCCGGTGCGCAGGTACTCGTCGAGGAACTCGCCGGGGTCCTCGGCACCGAGCAGCCGCACCACGCCGGCCAGTTCCACGCCGTGTCGGGGCAACTGGTCTCCGGCCCGACCCCGGACCAGCATCAGCGCGTTGCGGACCTGCGCCGCGAGGGTCCACCCGGCCGCCATCGCCTCGGCGTCCGCCGGGTCGACCAGGCCCAGGTCACGGGCGGCGGTGAGGGCGTCGAGGGTACGGGTGCCGCGCAGCGCCGGGTACGCCCCGGCGTGGCGCAGTTGGAGCAGCTGCACCGCCCACTCGACGTCGGCCAGGCCGCCCCGGCCCAGTTTGGTGTGGGTGGCCGGGTCGGCGCCCCGGGGCAGCCGCTCGGTCTCCACCCGTGCCTTGATGCGGCGGATCTCGATGATCTGTTCCCGGGTCAGCCCGTCGGCCGGGTACCGGACCGGGTCGACGAGCTGTTCGAAGCGGGTGCCCAGGTCGGCGTCGCCGCAGACGCAGCGGGCCCGTAGCAGCGCCTGTGCCTCCCACACCCTCGACCAGCGGGCGTAGTACTGCTGGTAGGCGGCGAGGCTGCGGACCAGTGGCCCCTGCCGGCCCTCCGGGCGCAGGTCGGCGTCGACGCCGAGCGGCGGGTCGGGCGCGGGCATGCCGAGCAGTCGGCGCAGTTCCTCGGCGATGGCCTGGGCGGCGGCGCTGGCAGCGCTCTCGCTGACACCTTCGGGGGGCTCGTAGACGAACAGCACGTCGGCGTCGGAGAGGTAGTTGGATTCGTACCCACCGAGGCGGCCCATGCCGATCACCGCGAACTTCAGGCCCGGCATCGGCGGCTGGGCGGCCCGGGCGGTGCGCAGCGCGGCGGCGAGGGTGGCGTCGGTGACGTCGGAGAGGGCGGTGCCGACCGCGGTGATGTCGGCCAGTCCAGGGGTGGCCCGTTCGCCGTCGCCCCGCGAGGGGGCCAGCGAACCGGCCCGGCTGAGCACGTCGGCGCAGGCGAGGCGGAGCAGTTCCCGGCGACGCAGCGCGCGGACCGCCCGGGTGGCCTCGACCGGGTCGGTGTGCCGGCCCGCTGCGGCGGCGAACCCGTCGCAGAGCACGTCGCGGGGCCGGGCACGCAGCTCGCTCTCCTCGGCCAGCATGCGCAACGCCTCCGGCTCGCGGGCGAGCAGGTCGGCCGCGTACCGGGAGGAGGAGAGCACCCGGGCCAGGCGGCGGGCCACCGGCCCGGAGTCGCGCAGCAGCCGCAGATACCAGGGGGTGCTACCGAGGGAGTCGGAGACCTGGCGGTAGTTGAGCAGACCCCGGTCCGGTTCGGGGGCGTCGGCGAACTCGCTGAGCAGCACCGGCAGCAGGGTGCGCTGGATCGCGGCGGTGCGGCTCACCCCGCCGGTGAGGGCCTGGAGGTGACGCAGCGCCCCGGCGGGGTCGGCGAAGCCGAGGATCTCCAGCCGGTTGCGGGCCGCCTCGGGGGTCAGCCGCAGACCGTCGGCCGGCACCCGGGCCACCGACTCCAGCAGCGGGCGGTAGAGCAGCTTGGCGTGCAGCCGGCGTACCTCGGTGGCGTGGGTGTTCCACTCGGCACGGAAGGCCTCGACGGCGCTGCGTCCCGGGCTGGCGGCGTACCCTAGGGCGGTGGCCAGCCACTTCAACGCGCCCGGATCGGTGGGCACGGTGTGGGTTCGCCGCAGGCCCTGCAGTTGCAGGCGGTGCTCGACGCCGCGCAGGAAACGGTAGCCGCGCAGCAGCGCCTCCCCGTCGGCCCGGCCGACGTAGCCGCCGGTGACAAGCGCCCGCAGGGCGGGGATGGTGCCGGGGGTACGCAGCGACTCGTCGCCACGCCCGTGCACCAGTTGGAGCAGTTGCACCGCGAACTCGATGTCCCGCAGCCCACCGGGGCCGCGTTTGATCTCGCGCTCCAACTCCTTCGGCGGAATATGGTCGATGATCTTGCGACGCATCGCCCGGACGTCCTCGACCGCTTCCGGGCGCTCGGCCGCCTGCCAGAGCAGCGGGGCCAGCGTGTCGATCCACTCCTGACCCAGCGCCAGGTCGCCGGCGGCCGGGCGGGCCTTGAGCAGGGCCTGGAACTCCCAGGTGCGGGCCCAGCGGCGGTAGTACGCCAGGTGGCTGGCCAGGGTCCGCACCAGCGGACCCCGGTTGCCCTCAGGACGCAGCGCGGCGTCGACCGGCCAGGCCACCAGCCCGCAGATGTGGATCAGCCGGGTGGCCACTGTGGTGGCCGCGGCGAGGTCGTCGTCCTCGGCCGCCACGAAGATCACGTCCACGTCGGAGACGTAGTTGAGTTCGCCGCCACCGCACTTGCCCATCGCCACCACGGCCAGCCGGGGCTCGGCGGTGCCCTCGGGCAGCTCGGTCACGGCGATGTCGTAGGCGGCGGACAGGGTGGCGTCGGCCAGCGCGGAGAGGGCGACCATTGTCTGCTCCAGGCCACGCCCGCCGGTCAGGTCGGCCGCCGCGATCCGCAACAACGCCAGCCGGTACGCCCGGCGCAGCACCGCCACCGGGTTGCCGTCACCTGTCGTGTCGAGTCGCCCGTCGGCGGTCGGCGCGAGCCCGTCCGGCTCGGTGCGCAGCACCGCCCACTGGTCGGGGTTGGCGACGAGATGGTCACCCAACGCCGAGGAGGCCCCCAGCACCGCGATCAGCCGGCGGCGCAGCCCCGGATCGTCGTGCAGGGCCGCGAGCAACGCCGAACCCGCCCCGATACCGCCCGAGCCGATGCCGCCGGCACCGTTGTCGCCGCCCGTCGAGTCCGAGCCGCCCGTCGTGCTGGCACCGGCCGCGGTGCCGTTGCCGCCGGTCTGGGCGCGGCGTTCCGCCTCGACGAGGCGGTGCAGTTGGCGCAGCGCCAGGTCCGGGTCGGCGGCCCGGGACAGCGCGGTGAGCAACTCCTGGGCCGCCTCGCCGGTCGGTTCCTGGGTCTGCGGTCGCCACAGGTCCAGGCCGGTCGGGCCGAGCAGGTCGGCGGCACGGGCACCGCCGTCGGAGTCGGTGACGTCGAAGCCGTACCGGGCGAGCCGGCCGGTGGCGCTTGTCGGCCGGCCCATCAGTGCCCGAGCAGCGGCAGCGTGCGGCGCGGCCCGTCGTCGTCCAGTTCGCCGAGGGCCAGCGCGGCGAACCGGGCGGCGAACGGTTGCCAGGCCTCTTCCACATCGACCATCACCGCGTCGCAGGCGGCGACCACCAGGTCCGGGTCGTAGCCCAGCTCGGCAAGCAACGCCGAGTCGGTGGCCCAGTCGGCGATCATCGCGGTGTCGCACTCGATGTGGAACTGAAGACCCCAGGCCCGGTCGCCGAGGCGGAACGCCTGGTTCGGGTAGCGGGTGGAGGCGGCCAGCAGGGTGGCACCGACGGGCAGCTCGGTGATCTCGTCGGCGTGCCACTGCAACACGTCCGGGATCAGCGGCACGTACCGGAACAGCGGATCGTTCTCGGCGGCGTCGCGCCGGCCGACCACGGCGGGGCCGACCTCCGGCCCGGCGGCACTGCGCTCGACGGTGCCGGCGTGGGCGGTGGCGAGCAGTTGCGCGCCGAGGCAGATGCCCAGGGTCGGCAGTCGGTGCCGGACCGCCTTACGCAGCAGCGCCTCCACGTCGGGGAACCAGGCAGCCGACGGCGTCCCGTCGGATGTCGGGTAGGCCTGCTGGTCGCCGCCGAGCACCACGAGCGCGGCGTAGCCCGCGAGGTCGGCGGGAAGTTCGTCGCCTGCGTGCGGGCGAACCACTGACAGTTCCAGACCCGCCTCGGTCAGCCATTCCCCCAACCGCCGCGCGTCGTCGGTCGGGTCGTTCTCGATCACCAACGCAGTTCCCACGTCGTCGAGGCTATCCGGTCGGGCCGATCGGGGCCGCGCGCGGGACTAGGCTCTCCGGCTGTGTCCGACCACACCGCCGCTGACCACGTCGTACGCCCGCCGGCCCTGCGCGAGGGCGACACGGTGATGCTGGTGTCCCCCTCCGGGCCGACCCGCCCGGAGCGGGTGGCCCGGGGCATCGAACTGCTCACCGGCTGGGGTCTGCGGCCGGTGCTCGCCCGCAACGTGTACGCCCGGCAGGGGTACCTGGCCGGGGTCGACGCACTGCGCGCGGCCGACCTGAACGCCGCCTTCGCCGACCCGCAGGTACGCGGGGTCATCTGCACCCGGGGCGGCTACGGGGCGCAGCGGGTGGTGGACGCGATCGACATGGCGGCGGTACGCCGGGACCCGAAGGTGGTGGCCGGCTTCTCCGACATCACCGCCCTGCAACTGGCGCTGTGGCGGGGTGCCCGGCTGGCCGGGGTGCACGGACCGGGGGCGGCCTGGCGCGACGAGCGCACTCCGCTGGCCTCCGCCGAGTCGCTGCACGCCGCGTTGACCCGTGCCGAACCGGTCACCGTACGTGCCGTCGAGGCCGAGGAGACCTTCGCCGTACGGGTGCCGGGGCGGGCCATGGGTCGCCTGCTGGGCGGCAACCTCTGCCTGATCGTGGCCTCGCTGGGCACCCCGGACATGCCGGACCTGACCGGGGCGGTGTTGTTGCTGGAGGACGTGCAGGAGCCGCCGTACAAGGTCGATCGGATGCTGACCCAGCTGCGTCGCGCCGGGGCGTTGGCCGGGCTGGCCGGGGTGGCGGTGGGCCAGTTCACCGACTGCGCGGACGGCTGGGAGGTCAGCGTGGCCGACGTGCTCACCGAGCGCCTCGGTGACCTGGGCGTGCCGGTGCTGGGCGGGCTGCCGATCGGCCACGGCCCCGGTCAGCTCTCCGTCCCGGTGGGCACCCTGGCCACCCTCGACGCGGACGCCGGCACCCTCACCGTGGCTTCCGCCGTTTGCTGACCGTCTGTCCCCGTACCGGCCACAGGGGTCGGGGATGTCCGGTTTTGCAGAGGCTGATTGCCAGCTCGCTGACAGGTTCGGCATGGGCCTCACCCAGACTGGCCGGTCACTGTCGGTGACGTCATCGCATCACCGACGAGTTGGAGGACCGATGTCCCGCACGATTTCGAAGAAGCACCTGCTGGGCGGACTGGCTGCCGCGGGTGTGCTCGCCGTGGGGATCGCCGCTCCCACCGTGGCGCTCGCCGACGACAAGGCCACCCCGAGCCCGAGCGCCAGCACGAGCGCCGAGGACCGCAAGGACGAGCAGCGGCCGGAGCGCGGAGAGCGTCACCAGGCGTTCGCCGAGGCGCTGGCCGAGGAGTTGGGCGTGCCCGCCGACAAGGTGACCGAGGCCCTGGAGAAGCTCCGCGAGCAGCACAAGCCGCAGGGCAAGCCGGAAGGCGAGCGCCCCGAGGGTCGCGGTGGAAACCAGCACCGTGGCGGCGAGCACAAGCGCGGTGGCGACCGCGGGCCGCAGCACTCCCCCGAGGACCGCAAGGAGGCCATGGCCGAGCGGCTCGCCAAGGCGGTCGAGGAGGGCAAGCTCACCCAGGAGCAGGCCGACGCGATCACCGCGGCCGTCGAGGCCGGCGTCTTCGGTGGCCCCGGTGCCAAGGGCGACAAGGCCGGTCAGGACGACACCGCCGGCAAGTGACACCGGGTACGTGACCGTCGGGTGACACCGGGCAGGACGGGTACGGCATCCCGCCGACATCCCCCCGGACACGACACACCCCGGTCGGGCAGGTGCCCGACCGGGGTGGACGCTCGATCAGCTCAGGCGATGCAGGCGCAGACGATGAGCGCGGCACCGAAGTGGCTGGCGGCGCTGACCTTCGCCACCGGGTGCGGCTCGTCGGAGCAGACCACCTCGCCGAGCTTGCCCGGGGTGAGCAGGTCCAGCACGACGAAGGCAAGCGCCATGATGCCGAGGCCGATCAGTCCGAACAGCACAGTGGACGCCAGCCCCTTGGCGAAGTCGTGGTAGCTGGTCAGGATCGCGGTGAACACGATCCCGGCGACGCCGAGCTGGTTGGCGGCGAGCAGCAACCCGGCGTTGGCGTTACGGCGTACCCAGATCAGGTCCCGCAGCTTGCCTGGGGTGAGCAGGTCGACCAGTCCGAAGCCGGCGGCCATCAGGCCGACGCCGACGACACCGAACACCACACTCTGCCAGGCTCCGCTGAGCAGATCCTCCAACACCGACTGCCTCCCCGACCGTCATCTCCGGCCGGCAGGGCGCCGGCACGGTGATCGAGACGATAGCGGCAGGCCGCAACGGCCGGCAGCGGTGGTCTGGTTACAGCGACAGGTAGTGCTGACGCTCGTACGGGGTGACCTCGCGGCGGTACTGCTCCCACTCGGAGCGCTTGTTGCGCAGGAAGAAGTCGAAGACGTGCTCGCCGAGCACCTCGGCGACCAGTTCCGAGCCGGCCATCACGTCGATCGCCTCGGCCAGGTTCTCCGGCAGCGGCTCGTACCCCATGGCTCGCCGTTCGGCGCTGCTCAGCGCCCAGACGTCGTCCTCCGCGCCCGGCGGCAGCTCGTACCCCTCCTCGATGCCCTTCATGCCGGCGCCGAGCAGCACCGCGAAGGCGAGGTACGGGTTGGCGGCCGAGTCGGGCGAGCGGATCTCCACCCGGGCCGAGTTCGGCTTGCCGTACGCCGGGACGCGGACCAGCGCGGAGCGGTTCAGGTGCCCCCAGCAGACGTACGCCGGGCTCTCGGTGACCCGGTCCGGCAGCGCCTGCGGGAACAGCCGCTTGTAGGAGTTCACCCACTGGTTGGTGACCGCGGTGTACTCCCGCGCGTGCGCCAGCAGCCCGGCGATGAACGCGCGGGCCACCTTGGACAGCTTCATCGGGTCGCTGGGGTCGTGGAACGCGTTGCGCTCCCCCTCGAACAGCGACAGGTGGGTGTGCATGCCGCTGCCCGGCTGGTCGGTGAAGGGCTTGGGCATGAAGGTGGCCTGCACCCCGGTGGAGAGCGCCACCTCCTTCACCACGTGCCGGAAGGTCATGATGTTGTCGGCGGTGGTCAGCGCGTCGGCGTAGCGCAGGTCGATCTCCTGCTGGCCGGGGGCCACCTCGTGGTGGCTGTACTCCACCGAGATGCCGATGCGCTCCAGCGCCAGCACCGCCTGACGGCGGAAGTCGCGGGCCACCGCGTGGGTGGTGTGCTCGAAGTAGCCGCCGGTGTCCACCGGGATCGGCACCGAGCCGTCCGCCGGCCCGTTCTCCAGCAGGAAGAACTCGATCTCGGGGTGGGTGTAGAAGGTGAAGCCCTTCTCCGCCGCCCGGGACAGCGCCCGACGCAGCACGTGCCGCGGGTCGGCCCAGGACGGGCTGCCGTCGGGCAGCAGGATGTCGCAGAACATCCGGGCGCTCTCGCCGCTGACCCCGCCCTCGAAGGGGAACACCTGGAAGGTCGTCGGGTCGGGCATGGCCACCATGTCCGACTCGAAGACCCGGGCGAAACCCTCGATCGCCGAGCCGTCGAACCCGATGCCCTCGTCGAAGGCGGCCTCCAACTCGGCGGGGGCGACCGAGACGCTCTTGAGCGTGCCCAGCACGTCGGTGAACCAGAGCCGGACGAAGCGGATGTCCCGCTCTTCCAGCGTACGGAGGACGAACTCCTGCTGACGGTCCACTGCCTCAACCTTCCGCGACTCTATGTCCGCCTTCGACCGGGCTTTACCCGACCTGACCGACCAGTCTTCACCGGCCCGATTACGCAGACGTTACGCGAACCGCCGACGCCGCGTCCCGCGCAGTCCCGACGTACGGTCGACGGCCCGCACCGACGGGGATCGGCTGCCCACGCCGACGTGTCGACCTCATCTCGCTGGGGCAAGATGAGGACATGCCCACCCTGCGTCTCGCCCTGTGCCAGGTCAACCCCAGCGTCGGCGACCTCACCGGCAACGCCGACATCGTCCGCGCCTGGTCCCGCCGCGCCGCCGACGCCGGCGCCCAGCTGGTGCTCTTCCCCGAGATGGTGCTGACCGGCTACCCGGTGGAGGACCTGGTCTTCCGGCGGTCCTTCGTCGCCGCGTCGAAGGCGGCACTGGACCGGCTCGCCACCGACCTCGCCGCCGACGGCCTCGGTGAGGTGCCGATCGTGGTGGGCTACCTGGACGCCGACGGGCCGCCGCAGGTCAGCGGGGACGCCGAGCCGGGCCGCGGGGCCCGCAACGCCGCCGCGCTGCTGCACCGGGGTGAGGTGCGGATCACCTACTTCAAGCATCACCTGCCCAACTACGGCGTATTCGACGAGGACCGCTACTTCGTGCCCGGCGACACGCTCACCGTCGTGCGGCTCGGCGGCGTGGACGTGGCGCTGACCATCTGCGAGGACCTGTGGCAGGCCGGTGGGCCGTTCGCCGCCGCCCGGCAGGCCGACGTCGGACTGGTGGTCAGCATCAACGGCTCGCCGTACGAGCTGAACAAGGACGACCTGCGGCTGCCGGTGGTGCGCCGCCGGGCCGCCGAGGCCGAGGCCACCATCGCCTACGTCAACATGGTCGGCGGGCAGGACGAGCTGGTCTTCGAGGGCGACTCGATGATCGTCGCGCCGGACGGCACGCTGCTGGCCCGGGCACCGCAGTTCGTCGAGCACCTGCTCGTCCACGACGTGCAGGTGCCGTCGGCCGTCGAGGCGGGCGAGGTCGCCGACGGCGGCCAGGTCGGCGACGGGTTGCGGCTGGTCCGGCGTACGGTCGAGGGCCTCCCGCCCACCCCGGACGGCCCGGCGGCTCTCGGCGGGATCATCGAGCCGGTCGCCGACGAGGCGGAGGTGTGGCAGGCGCTGGTGCTCGGGCTGCGCGACTACGTCAACAAGAACCGCTTCCCGTCGGTGGTGCTCGGCCTCTCCGGCGGCATCGACTCGGCGGTGGTGGCGGCCATCGCGGTGGACGCGCTCGGCCCCGACCGGGTGGTCGGCGTCTCGCTGCCCAGCCAGCACTCCTCGGAACACAGCCGGGAGGACGCGGCCGACCTGGCCAAGCGCACCGGGTTGGACTACCGGATCGAGCCGATCCAGCCGATGGTGGACACCTTCCTGGCGAACCTGTCGCTGTCCGGGGTGGCGGTGGAGAACCTCCAGGCCCGGGTACGCGGGGTGATCCTGATGGCCCTGTCGAACCAGGAGGGCCACCTGGTGCTCACCACCGGCAACAAGAGCGAACTGGCGGTCGGCTACTCCACCCTCTACGGCGACTCGGTCGGCGGCTTCAACCCGATCAAGGACGTGTGGAAGACGCTTGTGTGGCGGCTGGCCAAGTGGCGCAACGCCGAGGCGGTTCGGCTGGGCGGTACGCCGCCGATCCCGGAGAACTCGATCGGCAAGCCGCCGAGCGCCGAGTTGAGCCCGGGCCAGCTGGACAGCGACACGCTGCCCGACTACGACGTGCTCGACCCGGTGCTGATCGGCTACGTCGATGGTGACCTGGGCCGCGACGGCCTGGTGGCCTCCGGCCACGACGCGGCGGTCGTGGACAAGGTGCTGCGGATGGTGGATACCGCCGAGTACAAGCGACGCCAGTCCGCGCCCGGCACGAAGATCTCCATGAAGGCGTTCGGCCGCGACCGTCGGCTGCCGATCACCAACCGGTGGCGCGAGGACGGTTGAGCGCCGGGGAGTGAATTCCTCCACTGCGACCTGTCGCGAGCGGAGCCGACGGTGCGACGATCGCCGCAGTGCCCGGGGACCGCGTACGCGGCCTCGAGGAAAGGAGATGCGTCATGGTGGAATCCACTCCGGCCGAGGTGACCGCCCTCTACGGCGGCCCGGCCACCCGTCGGGTGCGCACCCGCGACCTGATCGCCGCCAAGGAGCGCGGCGAGAAGTGGGCGATGCTCACCTCGTACGACCAGTACACCGCCTCGATCTTCGACGCCGCCGGCATCCCGGTGCTGCTGGTCGGTGACTCGGCGGCGAACAACGTGTTCGGCTACGAGACGACTCTGCCGGTGACCGCCGAGGAGCTGCTGCCCCTGGTCCGGGCGGTGGTCCGGGCCACCCGGCAGACGCTCGTCGTCGGCGACCTGCCCTTCGGCTCGTACGAGGAGGGGCCGACGCAGGCGCTGCGCACCGCCGTACGGTTCATGAAGGAGGGCGGCTGCCACGCGGTGAAGCTGGAGGGCGGCCGGCGCTGCGCCGACCAGATCGCCGCCATCGTCGGCGCCGGCATCCCGGTGATGGCGCACATCGGCTTCACCCCGCAGAGCGAGCACAACCTCGGCGGCTACCGGGTGCAGGGCCGGGGCGACGCCGCCGAGGAGGTGGTCGCCGACGCGCGGGCGGTCGCCGAGGCGGGTGCCTTCGCGGTGGTGCTGGAGATGGTGCCCGGTGCGGTCGCCAAGCGGATCACCGGAGAGCTGACCATCCCCACGGTGGGCATCGGTGCCGGCCCGGAGACCGACGCCCAGGTGCTGGTCTGGCAGGACATGGCCGGCCTGCGGACCGGCCGCGCGCCGCGGTTCGTGAAGCGCTACGCCGACCTGGCCGGCGCGCTGGGCGAGGCGACCCGCCGCTTCGCCGACGAGGTCCGTGGTGGCGAGTTCCCGGCCGCCGAACACACCTTCTGACGCGCCACCCGGTACCGGAGCGGGTGCGATCACGATCGATAGCCGGTGCCCCGGGGAACAGGCCGCTGGACACGGGCCACTACGCTTCGCGGCCGTGAAACGTAATCGTCTTTTCGTACTCGCCCTGGCCGGGGTCACGGCCTTCGCCCTCACCGCCTGCGGCGGGGACGACACCGATGCACCGGCCACGTCCGCTTCGGCCACCACCGCGCCCGCAGCCACCAGTGCGGCACCCACCCCGGAGGCCTCGGCGCCGGCCGCCGCGGATGCCGCTGGCGACAAGCAGGTCTGTGAGGCGGTGAAGGAGGCCGGAGACGAGTCGAAGCAGGTGCTGTTCGACGCGCTCCAGGACGGTAAGGAGCCGACCGTCAAGATGCTGTCGGAGACCTACACCGACATGGCCGCGGCACTCGGCAAGGCCGCCGAGGGCGCAAGCACGGACAGCAAGGTGGCCAGCGCGGTGAAGGAGTTCCAGGACGCGGTGGCGGAGGTCGCCGAGTCGTCCGACCCGGTCGCGGCCGGTGACAAGCCTGCCTTCCAGAAGAGCGCCGCGAGCCTCACGGCGGCCTGCAAGGAAGCCGGCGTCGAGATCAACTTCTGACGGTGCACGGTGTGGCCCGGCCCCACGGCCGGGCCACATCCGTTTCTGGTCAGAGATCGGTGACACGCACTCCGGCGTGGGTCTTGTACCGCCGGTTGATCGCGATCAGGTTCGCGGTGAACGCCTCGATCTGATGGGCGTTGCGCAGCCGCCCGGCGTAGACGCCCCGCATGCCGGGAATCCGGGCGGCGAGGGCGGCGACGACACCGACCAGGTCCCGGTCCTCGGAGCAGATCAACACGTCCAGGTCGATCCGGTCGATCTCCGGGTCGGCCAGCAGCGGCGCGCTGACGTGGTTGAACGCCGCGCCGACCCGAGACTCGGGCAGCAGCGCGGCGGCCTGCTGGACCGCGCTGCCCTCGGGCACCGGCAGCGCGTACGGACCCTGCTTGTCGAAGCCGAGCGGGTTGACACAGTCGACCACGATCTTGCCGGCCAGTGGCTCGGCGAGCGCGGCGACGGTGGCGGCGTGCCCGTCCCAGGGCACCGCGATGATCACCACGTCGCTGCGCCGGGCCACCTCGTCGTTGTCCGCCCCGGTGACGCTGCCGTCGGCCGGCACGCCGGGCAGCGCGGCGATCTCCTCGGCCGACTGCGCGGCCCGTTGAGCGGAACGGGAGCCGATCAGCACGGTCTGCCCGGCGCGGGCGAAGCGGTAGGCCAGCCCCCGGCCCTGGTCGCCGGTGCCGCCGATGATGCCGACCGTGAGCCCGGAGACGTCGGGCAGGTCACTGGGGTCGTATGCCATGGTCGTCATCCTTTCAGTCGCACCCGGCCGGCAGCACCGACTGTCGTTGTGACAATGCCCGCTGCGCGCTCCGCCGGCACGACGGGCAGCGTCAGGCGAGCTCGAAGGCGACCGCCCGGGTGGCCGGGTCGGCGGTCACCAACCGGACCCGCACCCGGGTACCCAACGTCAACTCGCCGAGGCAGCGGGCACGTACCGGCGGATCGTCCAACGCGACAGTGCCGCCGGGCGGCCGGTTCCCCCGGCCGTTCGAGGGCGCGGTCACGTCCAGCACGGCGGCGTCGAACGTCTCACCCACCCGATGCTGCAACAGGACCGCCTCGGCCAGGTCGATCGCGCCCCGGCTGGCCGTCGACGCGACCCGGTCGGTGGCGGCCATCGCCGCAGGCAGCCGGGGCAGCGCCGTGCGGGCCCAGTCGGGCACCGCCCGGCCGTCGTGCAGGGCCAGGCAGACCTCCGTGGCGTACCGGTCGGCCAGTCGCCGCAACGGGGCCGTGACATGGGCGTACGCGGCCGCGACCCCGCCGTGCGTCGACTGCTCCGGCACCTCGCCGTCGAAGGCGGTGTACGCGGCCGAGCGCATCAACTCGGCCGCCTGGTCCACGAAGGCGGCATCCCGGGGCTGCCCCGGATCCAACCCGAGCAGCAGCTCACCGACGCCGACCTCGTCCGGCCAGTGCACGCCCAGCGGGGCAGCCGCCGCACGCAACCGCTGCACGGCCTCCGGTTTCGGCGCGGGCATCGTCCGCAGCAGGCCGATCCCGCCGGCCAGCATCAGGTCGGCGGCGGCCATCCCGGTCAGCAGGGAGATCTGCGCGTTGTGTTCCTCCATCGGCACCGGGGCCCGCAGCACCAGCCGCCAGCCGTCGCCGTCGGCCTCCACGTCCTGCTCGGGGATCGGCAGGTTGATCGCCCCGCGACGCAGCCCCCGGGCGGTGAGCAGCGCCCCGATCTCGGGCAGCAGCGCGATCGGCTCCGGCAACCGACCCGCGTCGGCGTCGACCTGCACCGTCGGATAGGCCAACTGGGCTCGGCTGCGCACCAGGGCGCGTTCCAACCGCACGTCGGTGGTGGCACCGTCGGCATCCAGGTCGATGGTCCACAGCACGGCCGCCCGGTCGACGTCGGGCAGCAGACTGGCCGCGCCCTCACCGAGGCTGTGCGGGTGCAGCGGCACGTTGCCGTCGGGCAGGTAGACGGTCTGCCCCCGCCGCCAGGTCTCCTCCTCCAGGGCACCACCCGGGCGTACGTGGGCGGCGACGTCGGCAATCGCGTACCGCACCCGGAAGCCGCCACCGGCGCGGCGGCTCAGGTTCATCGCCTGGTCGAGGTCGCGCGAGCCGGGCGGGTCGACTGTGACAAGCGGGATGTCGGTGCGGTCGACGGCGGGCCGGGGTGGCGCGGCGGCGGCCTCGTCGGCCTCCCGCCGCGCCTCCTGCGGGTAGTCGTCGGGCAACCCCAACTCACGGCGCAGGGCCCCGAAGTCGATACGCGGTGCGAGGACGCGTCGGATGACCATGGGCCAATCCTGACAGGTCGCGCCCGTCGCGCCCTCCCCCGACCGACGGGCCCTCGGGCGTACGCCGGGTCAGTCGGCGATGCCGGTGGCGAAGGGCTGCTCGCCGCTACCGGGACGAATTCGGCTCGCCGGCCGCCTGCACACCGGTCCTGCCGCGCCCGACGCCCCGACGGCGCTGGATCACTTCGCCCCTGCGCCGCTCGTGGCCTTCTTCGTGGGCGCTTTCCGCGCCGTGCTCTTCCGCGCCGCGGTCGTCCGCGTGGTCGCCGTCGGTCGGGCCGAGGTGGCCTTCTTCGCCGCCGCCGTCTTCTTCGCCGGAGACCTGGTCGCGGTCGACCTGGCCGCGGTCGACCTGGCCGCGGTCGTCTTCTTGGCCGGGGCCTTCTTCGCCGCCGTCTTCTTCGCGGTCGTCTTCTTCGCGGTCGCGCTGGTGGGTGCCTTCTTCGCGGTCGACGTCGACACCGTCTTGCGGGCCGGGGCCTTCGTCGCGGACACCGTCTTACGGGCCGGTGTCGTCTTACGGGCCGCCGTGGCGGTGGTCGCCTTACGAGTCGCGGCCTTCGTCGCGGTGCTCTTCGTCGCGGGCGCCTTCTTCGCGGCGGTCTTCGTCGCAGGGGCCTTCTTCGCGGTGGTCTTGGTGGTGGGGGCCTTCTTCGCGGCGGTCTTCCGCGCACCGGTCGTAGGCCGGGTCGAGGTCGCCTTCTTCGCGGCGGTCGCCCTCTTCGCAGGCGCCTTGGCCGCGGTCGCCTCAGCGGGTGCCTTGGTCGCCGCTGCCTTGGTCGCCGCTGCCTTGCTCGCCGCGGTCGTCTTCGCCGTGGTCTTCTTCGCGGCGGTCGTCTTCGTGGGTGCCTTCTTCGCCGGTGCCGTGGCGGCGGTGCTCGTGGCCGCCGAGGCACGCGCGCCAGCCGTCTTCCGGACGGCCGGTGCGGTGCCGTCGGCCCGGCGACTGGACGGGGTGCGGGTCATGCCCGCAGTACGTTCCGTCGCGGCGGTTCTCCGCGCGGGGGTACGCTTCGCGGCCGGGCGGGTGGCCTGCTGTGCTTCGGCCATCTCGGTTCCCTCCTTGGGGACGTGTCACCGCCCTCGCGGCGCACGCGGTGCTCTCGACGCGGGAGGCGTCCCGCGTCGTCTACTCCTTGTCCTCCCCGACCCAGCGAGCGTCCTCGGCCTCCCACGCTTCGTTGCGCTCCTGCACTTGCTGCAGGGCGTTCTCCGCATCGGCGGCTGAGGCGTACGGTCCGAGAACGTGCCGGGCCGCACACATGTTGGCCTCGGTCTCGACCCGGTGGTGTCGCGTACACCAGTAGTAGCGTCCACGTCCGCTGTCGCTCATGGGATCACTGTGCACCGGTATGGGGCGGCCCGCCAC
This sequence comes from Micromonospora gifhornensis, assembly GCF_016863515.1. Classification (GTDB taxonomy): domain Bacteria; phylum Actinomycetota; class Actinomycetes; order Mycobacteriales; family Micromonosporaceae; genus Micromonospora; species Micromonospora gifhornensis. The sequence continues at coordinate 170,392 of NZ_BOPA01000002.1, read as the reverse complement.
CGGAACAGCACAAGTCACCAGCCGTTTCCACAGTAGACCGGCTGGCGGGGCCGGTGGGCCGAAACCGGCCGATCCGCCGACGACGCGACAATCGGCGGGGCGGGTGCAGACCCAGTGCCGGGCGGCAGGGGCGTACGAGGCGGGGCTAAGGTCGGCGGGTGGGCGTACCGGACTACATCCTGCGGATGCGTAAGCACGTCGGACATGACCTGCTCTGGCTGCCGAGCGTGAGTGCGGTGGTCCGCAACGAGGCGGGTGAACTGCTGTTGGGTCAGCGTGCCGACGACGGACGTTGGGCGGTGGTGAGCGGCTTCGTCGAGCCGGGTGAGCAGCCGGCCACCGCCGTGGTGCGTGAGGTGCTGGAGGAGACCGGCCTGGCGGTCGAGCCGCTGCGGCTCAGCAGCGCCGTCTCGCACCCGCACCGCTACCCGAACGGGGACCTGTGCGAATACCTCAACCTCGGGTTCCACTGCCGGCTGCTGGGCGGGCAGGCGCGGGTCAACGACGACGAGTCGCTGGCGGTGGGCTGGTTCCCGCCGGGCCGGTTGCCCGAGTTGGACGAGCATTCCCGGCTGGTCATCCGGCACGCCCTCGGCCCGGAGGCGGTGGCCTTCTTCCTGCCGCCGGGCACGGTGTGGGGCGAGCCCGGCGAGCTTGCACATGGATGAGCCGCTGCGGCGGTACCTGACCGGGCTGGTCACGGTCGCCGGTGAGGTGCTCGGCGATCGTTTGTGCGGCGCGTACGCGGCGGGTTCGGTGGGGTTGGCGGCCTACCAGCCGGGCCGCAGCGATGTGGACGTGGCCCTGGTCTGCGCCGACCGGCTGGACCGGGCGGTCGCGGGTGAGCTGGTGGCGCGGCTGCGCCACGAAGCGTTGCCCTGCCCGGCACGGGGTCTGGAGCTGGTGGTATACCGGCGGGAGGTGGCCCGCTCCGGCACCGGCGAGCCGGGGTTCGAGGTCGAGCTGAACACCGGCGCGGGGATGGACTTCCGGGTGTCGTACACGCCGGCGGACCGTCCGGCCGCCGACGGCCTGTTCTGGTACGGCCTGGACCGCAGCATCCTGCACCAGAGCGGACGGGCCCTGATCGGCCCGCCCGCCGCCGAGGCCTTCGCCGACCTGTCCCCGAGCGACCTGCGCCGGCTGGTGCGCGACGCGTTGCGGTGGTGGCTCGATCGGCCGGTACCGCCCGGTGACCTGCCGGCACCCGGTGCCGAGGACGCCGTCCTCGGCGCCTGCCGATCGTGGGTGCGGCTTCGCCACGGGGTGTGGCTGCCCAAGGTGGCCGCCGGCCGCCGGTTGCTCGACGAGGCCGGGCCGCTCGTCGACGCCGACACCGTCGACCTGGTCGAGCAGTCGATTGCCGCCCGCACCGGCGGCACCCCGCCGACCGGCCCGCGGGCCCGCACGTTTCAGCGCCGGGTCCTCGCCGCCATCGGTGCCGAGGACCCGGCGTACTGATCCCGGCTGATCGGGCTCAGGCAGGCACCGGCTCCACCGGGACCCACAGTTCGGCCTCCGCGTGGGTGCCGTCGGCCGACACCGTGGTACGCGAGATCTCCGGCCCGGGACGGGAACGGTACGGGTTGGACGGGAACCACTGGGTGAACACGTCCCGCCACAGGTACTGCACGGCGGCGGGGAACTCCCCGGACACCTCGAACACCGCCCAGTCACCTGCCGGCACCGGCAACACGTCGAGGTCGCCCGGCACGTCGGCACCGGTGACGACGCCGTACCAGTAGTCCAGTTCGGTGCCCTCCTCGCGGTTGCCGGTCAGCCCGTCGCTGACGTTGACGATCCCCGCCGGCTCCTGGTCGGACAACGCCTCGATCCGTTCCCGGGTCGCCGGGTCGATGCCCTTGACGAAGGCGACGATCGCCGGGTTCATGCCCTCGGGCACCAGCGGCACCCGCGCCTTGCGGCCGGCGAGTTGAAACGCCTCCTTGCGGACGATGCGGTATCGCATGCTGCTACTCCCTTCGACGACGAGTCGGAAGGACACCCGGGGCTGGGCGTGCAGTGGGCTCTTCGTACGCCGGGCCTCGCCCGGACCGACGCCGTGCACGGCCTTGAACGCACGGGCGAACGCCTCGGCCGAGCCGTACCCCCAGCGGATCGCGATGTCGAGCAGGGTGCGTTCCCCCGAGACCACCTCCGCCGCTGCCATGGTCAGTCGCCGGCGGCGCACGTACTCGGACAGCGGCATGCCGGCCAGTGCGGAGAACAGCCGCCGGAAGTGGTACTCCGACGTGACCGCGATCCGCGCCAGTTCGGCGATCTCGACCGGCCGATCGAGATGCTGTTCGAGGTGGTCCATCGCCTGGTTCAACCGCTCCAGCACCTCGGATCTCCTTCCCTTGTGCGATCCACGCTATGGCCGCGTCGGGCCCGGCGACCCGACATGCTGTGCCCGGTCAGGTCGGGTCGGCTGCCGGGGCGATCGGTGATTACTTGTCGACGTCCGATAGCAGATCATCGTTGGCAGACATCCCAGCTCACGGATGGAGTAGGTAGCAGCGATGTGAGCCAGCAGACATCCGCCGCAGCGTCGATCTCCCTCGGCCCGGCGGCCAACCCGGGTCGCCCGCTCAGTCCGTTCACGCTGCTCGGGGTGCAGCCACGACGAAACGTGTGCCACTCTCGTGCGAGATTTCTTCGTCGAGATCAATCTTTCGGAAGACCTTGCGCTGGCGTGGGTAGCCGCGTCAGTCGGACCTGGAGGAACCGTGGCCAACCTCGACACCGCACTCAAGGACGCCATGAGCATCGACGGTGCGATCGGCGTCGCGCTCGTCGACTACACCAGCGGAATGACGCTCGGCGTGGCCGGCGGAACCCCGGAGATCGACCTGACCGTCGCGGCGGCCGGCAACACCGACGTGGTCCGCGCCAAGATGCGCACCATCGAGATGCTCAAGCTCAACGACGACATCGAGGACATGCTGATCACCCTGGGCGGGCAGTACCACATCATCCGGCCGCTGACCGGCCCCACCGGCAAGGGTCTGTTCCTCTACCTGATGCTCAGCAAGGCCCGGTCCAACCTGGCGCTCGCCCGGCACCAGCTGCGTACCATCGAGGAGCAGCTGGAACTGTGAGCGACCGAGACACCATGCTGCCCCGCCGCACCGCCGTGCCCCCCGCCGGGCCTCCCCCACCCAGGCTCCCGCCGTCGCTGGCCGGCAACCCGTCCCTGCCGTACCCGGCCATCGGGACCGAGCTGACCGAGCTACGCCTGCAGATCCCCGGCGTACAGGGCAGCGTCCTCGGCGGCGTGGACGGCCTGCGCATCGCCCACGACCTGCCGGCCCCGCTGAACCCGGACGACCTGGCCGCGATGGCGGCGACGGCCTTCGGCCTCGGCCGCCAGGTCAGCCACCGACTCGGCCAGGGCGCCTTCCGTCAGTCCACCGTCCGCAACGACGGCGGCTACTTCGCCGTGTACGCGGTGGGCGCGCACGCCCTGCTCTCCGTGGTCGGCACCGACACGATAAACGTGGCCCGACTGCACCTGCACGCCCCACCGGTCGCCGACCGCCTCGCCACGCTGCTCGCCCCGGCAGTCGGCACCCGCTGACCCGAGCGCACCGCCATCGCGTACGCCACGCGGCTCCCCGCCTGCGTGTTCCTCGCTACGCGACGGCGGTGCGCTCGCCCCTTGCCGGGGCGGTGCCGTTCAGGAGCCGTTGAAGACCTGGTGGACGCCGAGGATCCAGTCGCGCGCCTCCCGGTTCTCCCGCAGCAGGACCTCGTCGTTCCAGTTCCACACGTCGCGCCCGGTGATCGCGGACACCACCCGACGGAAGTACTGCCGCGTCGGAGTCTCCGTGAAGACCAGCTGGACCACGTCGGCGTCTTCGATGAGCAGCAGGTATTCGTCCCGCCGGGCGGCGGCCTCCGGCAGCGACTCGAGCGACGGCAGTTGTCTGGGCGCGAAATCCTGGGTGAGCATCGGCAGCAGCGAGAACCCCAGCGGGACGAGATGCATGTGGGCGTGGTCGATGCCGCAGTTGGCCATCTTCGACCGGTTGCACAAACCATGTTCGAAGGCGACGACGTCACGTGAGTAGGCGGCGGCGAGTATCTCCACGGCTTCCCGCCGGAACACGTCGAGTTCGGCAAGCTCCTGCGGCGAGCACTTCGACATCGAGATGGCGTGGCGTTTCGACACCAGCAACGCATGGCCCGGCATCAGCGGCGCGACATCTGCGATCAGCGCGAAGTTCTGGGTTTCCCGGAGGATCTCGGTCGGCAACTCGTCGCGATCGAACATCGCCCGGACCGGTACGCCGTCCTTGTTCTGGATGACATCACAGAGAACACAGGGAATCACTGCCGGTGAGTCATTGTCGACGCTCGGCATTCCCGACAGGACCCTGCCCTTTTCGGGCAGGAGCAAAGAGGCACAGTGCACGTTTATCCGATTTTCTCGCATGAGTGCCGGCAGACTGCCGTCGGCCGAACGATGTCGGGTCAGGGTGACCAGATCGTTCGCCGCAAGCCCGTGGGATCGTAGCGTGACGATGCAGTCGACCAGATGCTGGCCACTGAGCGCGACATCGTGCAGCAGGATCGCCCTGTCCCCCGGTTCGAAGAAGCCCTCGATCGGGGCGTCGGCGTTCGGGCCGTACGGACTGACCATGATCAGTGGGATCGACAACCGCTGGGCCGCAGTCCGCAGCAACCCCTGGGAGGCGAGTTTCGAGATGGCGATCACCGTCGGCCGCAGACCGCCATCCGAGATCAACTCGGCCACGTACCGGGCCAGATGCCCAGCAAGATCCCGCTCGTCGGGCGAGCCGGCCGGCAGACCGGAAAGATCGAGGTACGCCGACACGTTCGTCCGCTTCGAGTAGCCGACCTCCTGATGGTCGTCCGGGCGGTACGTGTACTTGAGCAGGAGATGCTCGAGATGCTCGGCGGTCAACCGGGGAAAGTCGTCCGGGTCCACCTGCTCGCACAGGATCCGGCTCTTGATCCGGATCCGGTGCGCGGGCTTCGCGCCCGGCGCCAGTCGGCTGACCAGGCTGGCGATCCTCATGCCGTCACTGCTGCCGGCGTCCAGGGCCTGTAACCAGGGAATGATCCGGGGTGCGGCCTCAATTGCCGAGTACGATTCCACGTCCGAATCCGGCGGCAGCGGAGGCAGACGCACATGGTGGACACCTTCCAGATCGGAGGGCATCCTTGGATCACCGATGGTGACGACCGCGACACGTGATCGACCCAGGCGCCCGGCAAACAAACCGTACTCAAGCAAAACATTCTGACCCGGACTGTAGGATTTGACGCCTCTGCGGAGGGTCTCGTCGTCCGGGGTCATCACGATTATCGCGCTGTCCACTCTGCTACTGATCTCAAACAGGGACTCTACCAGGGTGGCACCGACCGGAAATGCGGTTTGGCTCCACCAGAGCAACGGTCGACCACCATGCCCCGCGATAAGACGCGCGACCACCTCCGCATAGGGCTTCCCCTCGACCGAGGAAGCTACGAATACGAAACTCATCGGGGCTCCCTCGATCGGTCGTCCACCTGCGGCCACGGCGACCGTCGTCCCCGACACTGCGAGACAACATGACGTCGCCTTGCACCCGCCTCGACTATAAGGACCTCGACAAGAACCGTGAATCGTCAACTGGGCGCCGAACGGATCGCCCCAGGTGAGGCATTGTGCGTGGTGGCCGCGAGCCTGGGTACTGAGCGGCCATGGCAGCTGACAACAGATCGGTGGACGACGTGCACTCCCGCCCGACCGGCGTCGACGACACCACGGTCGAGGCGTTGGGTGAGCTGAGCAAAGCCCTGGAAACCATCCACCGCGTACGCGGACATCTCTACTCGGCGCACCAACTCATCGGGGGTGCCGACCTGACCCTGGACCGGGTGGTGACGCTCCTGCGCGAGGCGGGACACGACACCGTCGCCGACCGGGTCGAGCACGAACTGCTCGGCCGCAACGTGCTACCCGGCCGCTGGACCTTCCAGATCATGGAAGAGTTCGACGACGGCTACTACGCCGCATTCCAGGAGATCGAACGGTACGCCCGGGACACCCTGGCCGACGGCCGGCGGCACATCTACGAGGCGGAGATGAAGCAGCGTCGCCGTACCCATGGCCTGGCCGGTCACGAGGCCACCCCGCACTGATCGGCGGGCCGGTTGCTCGCCCGCTGCCACGGTGAATGCGGTGGTGTCCGTCGTGGCTGACTCGATGGCGACACCACCCTGGAGCTGTGGGTGCCCGCCGAGGAGCTGGACGAGTTCAACAGCCACATCGTCGGACAGATCGAGGTCATCCACGAGTTCGGGTAGCTGCTGCCCTCACCCCCACACCACCGATCGACGCGCTGCGTGTGACAGGCCCTAGCCTCGTCGGCGTGAGTTTCAGCGCCTACGCCCGGCGGGTGCGTGATCCAGCCCTGCCGTACCAGCAACGGGTGTCGGCGTTGCGCTCCTGCGTGCAGCTGTACCGACCGATCGGCTTCCAGGCGACACTGAGCTTTCTCGAGCAGCTGGCCGGGCCGTTCCGCCGTGAGGAGGCGGCCCTGCTCCACGCACTCGACATCCTGTCCATGAGCAAGGACCAGCGATGCACCGATTTCCGTCGCTACGCCGCAACGCGCAGGGCGGCGAAGCGCCGTGGCCATCGAAGCCCGCATCCGGACGACCAGAATCCCCACCAACTTCACGGACACTGGTACGGCGCTCCCCGGGAAGCGGCACTGCACGCCCTGAGGTTCCGACAAATCGACCAACTTCCCGCCCTGCTGGCACCGTTCGACCCGGTCGCGAAGCAGGTGGACGTGTGCGTCAAGGCGTGTGTGGCTGCGGGCGGCCCGTTGACGCCTGCTCAACGGCAACTCCTGGCCACCGCCGTCGAATCGCTCCGCGCACGCCTCCGACCCGGCCTTTGGCAGGACGATCCGGTGGCCCATTCCCGGACACGGGATCTGCAGTGGGTCGCCTGTCTCGTCGAGGTCGCGGCCGACGCTGCCGCAGCTGAGGCTTCCTGCGCCGGCGAGCAGGACCTTCGTTCCGTCTTCGCACCTGGTCTGGCTCCGTAGGTCCTGCTCGGCTGGCGTACAGCGCTTCCGAACCTCACCCGTCGCCGACGAGGACCCAGCCCAGCCGCTGAGCATCCCTCTACCCTGAGGCGCATGAGCGACAGCGTTCAGGCGAGTGCGTCTACAGCACCCACAGTTGGGTCCTCACCGCGAACGTCCGCCCACTGGTCGAGTCACTGGCAGCCCTGGTCGATTACGAGGCCGACGGCTGGGACTGGGACGCCATCGAAACCGGGCTGAGCAGCACCGACGCCGACGACCCGCACGGGTGGTACGACTACCCACTCATCGGGGCGACCGCCACGCTCCGGCTGAAACTGGCGAACGATTCCGGCTCCCTCATCACGACGGTTCAGGTTCATCACGCCCCTGACGAACTACTGAAAGCCCGCATCGAAACCATCATGTCGATGCTTGCCCGCTATCAGGTCATCGCTTAGCGACCCCTCCATTTCAGGGCTCCGCCTCGAGCCCCGACCCTCCTCAGAGACGCCCCCGGACAGGTACCACAACCCGGCCTGTTGCCTGTCACGCAGCCAGCGGATTCGAGATGCCTCATCGGGTCGAGGTGGCCAGTCGCGGTAAGGCAGGAAGGCCACCCGCCAAGCGATCACCACAAAGATGTAAAGGCCGAACCCGCCGGCGAGCCACCACAGTGCGTCGCGGCGACGATAGGAGGCACGCGGCGCAAGCCAGGCTGTGGCCGCCATCGGAACTGCGATCCAGCCGAGGTCCGCGAACGGGCCACTGCCCATCACACCCTCGATCAGCTCACGGATGATGATGGATGGCACTACCACGCCGAACACCAACAGTGCGGTGATGAACGTACGGAGCGCTGGCCTGACCGGTGGGCGCGAGCTGAGCGAATCGGCGGGCATCGCCCGCAGGATACGAGCCAGCAGCAAATCGCCGACGCGGGGCGTTCGTGGTCTCTACAACTGGCTCTTCCAGGCTGACGCTCCCGCAGTTCAAGATCAGGCCGTCGCCAGACCGTCAAACGCCCACAAAGCTGACCAAGGACGACCATCGACGCCCAGACTCAGAACCAGGCCAGAGCCTTGATCGCGGCTCTCGGCGGGTTGGCGACGGACGAGTCGACCTGTACGCCGGATTCTGTGCGCGGCGCGTACCCCGAGGGGTTTGGCGCCGGCGGCGGCCATCCATCTCGGCCTGCCGTTGCCGGCAGGCTCGTGCGGCCTACCCGCAGACATCGGGCGGGCCACCCTCAAGCGTCTGCGCGGGTCGTCATCATGCGGTGACGGCCCTTTCTTGGCCTTGCTCCGGGTGGGGTTTACCGAGCCACCCCGGTCACCCGGGGTGCTGGTGGGCTCTTACCCCACCGTTTCACCCTTACCGTCCCCGTTGGGGTCGGCGGTCTGTTTTCTGTGGCACTGTCCCGCGGGTCACCCCGGGTTGCCGTTAGCAACCACCCTGCCCTGTGGAGTCCGGACGTTCCTCGGCGGCGGGCTGCTGCCCGCCGACGCGACCGCCCGGTCGACTCGTCCGTCGCGCACACATCCTAACGACACCGGCCGGGCGACTTATTGCCACGGCTGTGCGCACCCGGCAGCGACGATGACCAGCAGGCCACCACCAGGTCAGATAATGCCGGTGGGCTCGCTGTCGCAGACCGGGCCGACTAGCCTCGGCGAGTATGGATCTTGCGAACGCCGCGTTGCTGCTCGCGGCCGGTCTGGCCGCCGGTACGGTCAACGCGGTGGCCGGGGGTGGTTCGCTGATCACGTTTCCGGCGCTGCTGGCGGTGGGGTTGCCGCCGGTGCCGGCGAACGTGACCAACTCGGTGTCGGTGTTCCCGGGGTACGGCGCGGCCGTGGCGGGCAGTTGGATGGATCTGCCTCGGGGGCGGCTGCTGGTCACGCTGGTGCCGACGACGATCGTCGGCGCGCTGGTCGGTGCGGGGCTGCTGCTTGTCACTCCGCCACGGGCGTTCGAGGTGGTCGTACCGTTTCTGGTGCTCGGGGCGACGGCACTACTGGCGTTTCAGGATCCGCTGCGGCGGCTGGTGGGGCATCCGCGTGATGTGCCGACCCGGCGGCGGGGTCTGACGATCCAGGTCGTGGTGGCGTTGGCCTCGGTGTACGGCGGCTATTTCGGCGCGGCCGTCGGGGTGATGCTGGTCGCCGCGTTGGCCCTGGTGTTGGACGCCACGTTGGCCCGGGTGAGCGCGATCAAGAACCTGCTCTCCGCGATCATCGGCCTGACCACGGTGGCCGTGTTCGCGCTCGCCGGGCCGGTGAACTGGGCCGGGGTGGCGCTGCTGGCGCCGGCCACGCTTGTCGGCGGGTACGCGGGCGCCCGGCTGGTCCGTCGGCTGCCGTCGAAGCTGCTGAAGGCGATCATCGTGGTCTTCGGCACCACGATCGGGTTGTACCTGCTGTGGCGGGCGCTGCGCTGACCGGCAGCGCCCAGGCACGCCGCACCCGCACCCGCGACGCTGCTCGCGCCACGCGGCTACGTGTTAGTAGGGGGCCCTTATACAACGCTAGGCGTTAATAAGGTGCCCTTCCTTACTGCAGTGCGGCGAGGTGGGTGGTGTCGTTGACGGTGCGGACGGCGATGCCGCCGTCGGGCCAGCGGTCCAGCACCGAGATGCCGGCGGCGTCGAGGTAGAGCCGGTGCAGGAAGGCGTCGGTGGCGGCGAGGGCGTCGCGCAGCATCAGCTTGATCGGCGAGACGTGCGAGACCACCACCACGGTCTGGCCGGGGTACGCCGCAACAAGGCGTTCGGTCACCCGGGCGCAGCGTTCGGCGACCTGGGTGAAGGATTCGCCGTCGGGTGGGGCGATGCGGGTGGAGGAGAGCCAGGCGTCCAACTCGCCCGCCCATTGTTCGCGTACCTCGGCGAAGGTGCGGCCCTCCCAGGCGCCGAAGTCGCACTCGATCAGGTCGTCGTCGGGGCGTACCGGCAGGTCGCCGATGGCGGCGGCGATCGCCTCGGCGGTGGCCGTACACCGGGACAACGGTGAGCTGATCACGGCGGCGGCCTGCGGGGCGAGCGCCGCCACCCGGGCGGCGGTGGCCCGCACCTGGGCCTGGCCCTTCGCCGACAGCGCGACGTCGCCGCGGCCGGAGTAGCGGCCCTGTTCGGTGTACTCGGTCTCGCCGTGGCGGACCAGGATCAGCCGGGTGGCGGTGAAGCTGGGCCGGGGCTCCCAGGAGACCGGCGCGCTGGTCAGGTCGGCGCCGGGCGTCTCGGCGTGGGCGGCGACGGTGGCCGCGCCGCCGCCGGCGGGCTGCGGGCCGCCGAGTTCGCGGGGCGGCTCGACCACGCGCGGCGGCGCGACGGAGGGTACGGCGACGCCGGAGGTCGCGGCGGCGTCCATGGCGGCGTTGGCGAGGGCGTCGGCGTGGGTGTTGCGGTCCCGGGGGATCCAGGTGAACCGGACCGTGCCGATGCGGCCGACCAGTTGGGCGGCCTGGGCGGCGAGCGGACGCAGCCCGGGGTGTTTGATCTGCCAGCGGCCGGACATCTGCTCGACCACCAGCTTGGAGTCCATCCGGACCTCGACCTCGGTGGCGCCCAGTTCGACGGCGGCGGTCAGGCCGGCGATCAGGCCCTGGTACTCGGCGACGTTGTTGGTGGCGGTGCCGATGGCGGCGCTGCGCTCGGCCAGCACCTCGCCGGTGGTCGGGTCGCGGAGCACCGCGCCGTACCCGGCCGGGCCCGGGTTGCCCCGGGCGCCGCCGTCGGCCTCGACCAGGACGGTACGCGGTGCCACCGGTTACAGCCCGGACTCGTTGGTGCGGACCATGATCCGGCGACAGTCCTCGCAGCGGACCACCTCGTCGGGGTCGGTCTTGCGGATGCGGGACAGATCGGCGCCGGAAAGCTCCAGTCGGCAACCGCCGCAGCGGCCGGCGTAGAGCAGCGCCGCGCCGAGGCCCGTGTCGGCGCGGATCCGTTCGTAGAGCTGCACCAGGTCGGCGGGGAGGTCGTTGGCGAGCGGCTGGCGGGCCGAGTGCTTGAACTCCTCCTCCCGGCCGATTTCGCCGAGGCTCTCGTCGCGCCGCTGCTCGGTGGCGGCCCGCCGTTCGCGGACCTCGGCGAGCCGCTGCTCCACGCCGTCAAGCACCGCCTGGGCGGTTTCGCGCTGCTCCATCAGCTCCAGTTCGGCGTCTTCCAGGTCACCCTGCCGGCGGTTGAGCGAGACCAGTTCGTGTTGCAGTGCCTCCAGCTCGCGGGCCGGGCCGGTGCCGGCGGCCAGCCGGTCCTCGTTCTTGGCCTTGCGCGCCCGCACCTGGTCGACGTCCTTCTCCAGCCGGGCGATGTCGCGGTCCAGGTCGTCGACCGCGACCTGGGCGCGGACCCGCTCGTCCTCCAGGGCGGACAGCTCCCGGGCCAGGGCCTCCAACTCGGCACGCTCGGGCAGCGACCGCCGCCGGTGGGCGAGCTGGGCGAGGGCGGTGTCGATCGCCTGAAGGTCGAGCAGGCGGCGCTGGACCTGGGGGTCAGCCTTCACGGTCGGGCTCCTTGTCGTCCGCTACGGGTTCGGCCACTGCGGGCCGGCCCGTTGAGGGTGGGGCTGCGTGTACGGTCCACGGGCTGGTGTCCAGGTCGGACACCAGGGCCTCGACGCCCGACGTGCCCCGCAGCAGCGCGGCCAGGTCGTCCAGCCAGGGTCGCTCGGTCGCCCAGTGGGTGGCGTCGAGCAGCGCCGGCCCTCCGGTGGCGAGATGCTCGCCGGCCGGGTGGTGGCGCAGGTCGGCGGTGAGGTAGGCGTCCACGCCGGCGGCGCTCGCGTCGGCCAGGAAGCTGTCCCCGGACCCACCGCAGACGGCGAGGGTACGCACGATGCGGTCCGGTGCGCCAGCGGCGCGTACTCCGACGGCGGTGGTGGGCAGCACGGAGGTGGCGTGCCGGGTCAGCTCGGCCAGGCTCATCGGTCGGGGCAACCGGCCGATGCGGCCCACGCCCCGGCCTTCGCCGGCGGCCGGGGTGCCGGGCCGGGCCGGTTGCAGGGGGCGCAGGTCGGTCAGGCCGAGCCGACCGGCGAGGGCGTCGGAGACGCCGGGGGCGGCCACGTCGGCGTTCGTGTGCGCGACGTACAGCGCGATGTCGGCCTTGATCAGTTGGTGGATGATCCGGCCCTTGTACGTCGTCGGCGCGACCGAGGAGACGCCACGCAGCAGCAGCGGATGGTGAGCGACGATCATGTCGACGCCGGCCGCGAGGGCTTCGGCGACCGTCTCGGGGACCACGTCGACGACGCAGAGAACCCGGCGCACCTGGGCGTCCGGCTCGCCGAGCACCAGGCCGACCCGGTCCCACTCCTCGGCCCAGCTCGGCGGGTAGCGCCGCTCCAGCTCGGCCAGGACGTCGGCGACGGTCGGCACGGCTGTGGTTGTGCTCACGACGGGCCAGCTTACCGGCGTCAGCGCCGAGGCGGGACGTCACCCGCCCGCCGCCGGACGGCCGGGGTGCGGTTGTTAACAGGGGCCCCTTGTTCTACCGGAGGCGTTAACAAGGGGCCCTTCCTTTCACGAAGTGTGGACGAGGTGGTCGTGCAGTGCGGTGAGGGCGAGTGGCCAGGGGAAGGCGTGCTGGTACCGCTCCCCTGTTCCGGGTGGGTGCAGCGGGAGGACGTCGTCGCCGAAGAGCACGCGAACCCCCCACTCGGTCAGTCGGTCGATCGCCGCCCGGAAGGCCGGGTGGGCGGCCATAGCGACGTTTGTGTACGGCACGGCGACCAGCGGGATGCCCCGGCCCTGCGCCTCGATCAGCAACCCGAGGGCGAGGGTGTCGGCGATGCCGGCCGCCCACTTGTTTACCGTGTTGACAGTGGCCGGGCAGACGACGATGGCGTCGGCCGACGGCAGCACGTCCGGATCACCCGGGTTCTTGTAGTGCGTACGCACCGGGTGGCCCGTCTGGCGGGCCAACGCGGCACGGTCGACGAACTTGGCGCCGTCGGGCGTGGTGACCACGCAGACGTCCCAGCCGTCCTGCTGGGCCAGCTCGACGAGCCGACCCACGTCTCGGGCCAGCGGCGAACCGCAGGCGATGATGTACAGCACCTCACGGTGCCCGTCGTGGCGGTGCGAACCGGTCATCAGACCGGCCCCGAAGTCATACCCCTACTCCCATGTGCTCAGCCAACTCCGCGATCAGCGAAGGCGGCGCACCACGTGTGCGACGTAGGACGTCGGACATCACCTCGTGGGCGATCGGCCGGCAGCGGATCTCGGACGGGGCGAGCCGGTCCCCGCGCAGCAACATCTCACCCGCGTTTGCCACGTCGCCGATCAGGGCGTAGCCCCGGGCCAGGTCAAGCAGGTGATGCGCCCGACGTTCCGGCAGCAGCGCGTCGAAGGACGGGTTCTGGAGCTTGAGCTGGTGCACCTCGACCGCCCGGCCACCGTCGCCCAACTCGACGGCGGCGGCCGCCCGGTGCAGTTCGACGTTCGTCGGCCCGAACGAGGTCCAGTAGTGGTTCTGGTCACTGCCGAGTTCCTGCGCCGCCGCGTACGCGCCGGAGATCAGGTCATCGACGGTGGCGGCGTCGCCGATACGGGCGGCGGCCATGGCACCTTGCAGCAGCAGCATGCCGTACACCGAGATCCGTTCCGGGCTGGTGTCGTTCTGACCGCCGGGGGCGAGCCGGTTGGCGATCCGGACGTTCAACTCCAACGCGGGGCGGGACCGTCCCATCGACGCCAGGGCGTTGCACACCCGGGTGGTGGCGACCCCGGCGAGCAGCAGATCGTCGGCGCGTTGGGCGACTGCGATGGAGCGATCGGCGGCGAGCCAGGCGAGCTCAACCTCGCCCAGTTTGCGCAGCACCGAGGAGGCGATCTGGTAGACCTGCGCGAGCAGGTGGGCGGCGCGCTCCGCCTGATCGCCGCCGTAGGCGGCGTCGGCGGCCTGGGCGTCGCGCAGCAGTTTGGGCAGTGCCCGGATCAGCATGCCGTAGCGGCCGTACTGGTAGGTCAGCCAGGCGTGGGTGACGGCCTTGCTCATGTCCGCCAGCGGGGGTGGGCACGGCGCGGCGTCGAAGTACGCGCTCACCGAGTCGTACCGCTCCAGCGCCGCCCGGATCTCCTCGACCTCGAACTGCTCGATGCAGTTGAGCGTGTCACCGCGCCGCTCCGGGTCCTTGCCGAGCAGCAGCTGCACATCCATCTGCAGGATGTCGGCGATCTCGTAGAGGACGGAGAACTTGTCGAGCCGGCGTACGCCGCGTTCGATCTTGTCGACCCAGCTCTTCGACTTGCCCAACCGGTCGGCGAAGACCTGTTGCGACATCTTCCGTCGCCCTCGCCAGTAGGCCACCCGCCGCCCGATGGGTAGTTCGTCCATCTCGCCAGTCCTCCCTAGATGGAGCCGCAGCCAGGGGCCGTGGTCTGTTCCGCGGGTGCGGTCAACCGTCCGTCTTCAGGTTTCCGCTGGTCGCACTGGTTGTGCGTCAGCCGTACGGCCATTCCTCATAGTTTTCGTGCAAGTTGCATGAACCACTTTGTCAGAGCAAACGATCGTGAACGAAGGCAGTGACGGTGCTCAACATGTGAATTGCACCGGACGGCCCGGCGAGGGGAGATGGCGCCAATGTGGGGGAACGTCGGACCGCGGGTGGCGCATCTGTCGCCGTTGGAACGGGTACGACTACGCCGGGTCGCGGTGCGGTACGCGATGCACGGCTGGGAGGTCACCCCCGGTGCCTGCCTGGCCCGGAGCCGTTTCGTCTGCGGTCGGGCCGGCTGCCCGACCGTCGGCTGCCATCCCGCCCTGGAGGACTGGGAGCACGCCGCGAGTGCCGACCCGGCCCGGGTGGCGAACTGGTGGCGGTCCCGGCCGCACGGCGTACTGCTGCCCACCGGGCGTTCCTTCGACGTGCTGGAGGTCGCCGCGGACCTGGGCCGCCGCGTGCTGGACGCGGTCCGCGCCCATCCCGCCGGCCTCGGCGTCCGCGGTCCGGTCCTTGTCACACCGACCGGGCGGTGGATGTTCCTGGTACGCCCCGGCGATCCGCTGCGCCCCGAGTTGGAGCACTGTCTCCAGGTGGTACGGCACGGTCCCGGCTCGTGGATCGCGGCACCGCCCACCCGGTTACCCGAAGGCCCGGTCCGCTGGATGGTGGCGCCGGAGCAGGCGCGCTGGCAGCTGCCGGACTCCTACCTGGTCCAGAACACCCTGATCGACGCGCTCCGGGCCACCGGGGTCACCCTGGTGCCGGCGCTGGTGCCCGGCCACCTGCCGTTGCCCCGTCGAGGCAGGTGAGCACGACTCCCCGCGCGTGCCGGTCGTGCGGACAGCGACGCCGGACCGCACGCGGTCGTTGAGCAGTACGACGGCGCAGCCCGGCGCCGGGAGCGGGGATCGGCGATGTCCACGGACGACACCACACACCACCCGAACGGTGCCGAGCCACCACGGCGGCACCGTCCTGGCCGCCGGTGGGCCGCCACCCGCCCACCGGGTGCACGCCCCGGTCGGCCCCGCCCGCTCGGTTCACGCCCGGCAACCACCCACCGCCCGACCCGCTGGCTCTGACCCGGTCCGCTGGCTCTGACCCGGTCCGTGTGCTGGACGCGGTCTGGCTGCTGAGCCGGGCCTGACGCAGCTGGGGTCGTCGGGAGCGAAAAGGGACTCGCGGCGCTACCGGACGGGTTCGGGTACGCAGCATCCTTCTCGGTCGACCGGAACTGTGCGACGACATCAGCACCCGTATGCACCGTCGGCCGCTCGCCCCGTCCTGCTGTCGAAAGAAGCAGCAGGAGAAGCGCGTGAGCCGTGACCCCAGGGGTATTCCGCCTCGCCGTTGCTGAACGCGTGAGGGGAAGGCACATGCTCAGCAAAGAGGATCAGCGTCGTTTTGAGCAGATCACCCGTAATCTCCGAGAGAGCGACCCGGCGTTCTTCGCCCGGCTCGACAACCGGGCCAAGGGTCGACGCGGACGATGGCTACTGCTGTTGACCATCCTGCTGTGGGCGGCCCTGCCGGCCGCGACCGTGGCATTCGGACGGCTGACCGGGGCGATCTTCGCCGTGGTGCTGCTGACCAACGCCGTACTCATGTGGCGGTTCCGGCAACGCTGGCTCTGACCAGCGCCGAAGCTGCCCGACCGGGTCGACGCCGCGGCCGCTCACTCACCGAGCTGCCGGTACGCCTGACGCAGGCGCTCCAGAAGACCCGGTCCACCGATCGCCGGTGCGGGTGCACCGAGCTGCCGCAACAGCAGATCCGGACGGCTCGCCACACTCGGCGGGCGATCCGGCAGGGGCACTGGCGGCAGCCAGAACCGGTCGACCGTCTCCGCCAACGGGGCGACGGGCAGATCGGTGAGGGCTCGCGCCGCACCCGCCGCCGCAGGCCGAACGGTTCCGAGGGTGCCTGTGCTGCTCGGTTTGGTGCCGGTGCCACGTAGCTCGCGGAGCCGGTCGAGCAGGGCGTCGCGGCTGCGGCCACGCCAGTGCAGCAGGGCGAACGGATCCGCGTCGAACGCCTCGGCGAGCAGGTAGAAGGTGGCCGCGAGGTGTTTGCAGGGGACCGCGGCGTCCGGGCATGAGCAGCGTTGCGCCAACTCCGTCACGGTGGCCGGGAACAGCGGTGCACCGACGGCGGTGAACAGCTCCTCAAGCTCGGCCGGCAGGTCACCGGCGAGCAGCCGGGCGCTGAAGAACGCCTGCCCGGCCAGCTCCGCCTCGATCCGTGCCCACAACTGCTCCGGGAACACCGGCAGTGCGATGTGGACCTGGTACGGCCGGGGGCGGGAGCCCTGCACCGTCGAGGTCACCGTGCCCGGGGCGATGTCAAGGCGTACCACCTGACCGGCTCGGGCGTACGCGCGGCCACGGGTCAACCGGGTGCCGAGCGCGAACGACTCCAGCACCTCCAGGAACCGCCGCGACCACCAGGACACCCCGATGGCGCCTCGGCTGCTGCGGGCCCGCAATCCGCCGTCGACCCGGCGGGGTCGCCCGTAGTCGGCGAACCGGCCCCGCCCACCGGTACCGGTCGGGCTGGTCACTGCGCCACCGCCCCGGCCTCCAGGCTGAACAACTCGCGCAGCTGGGTGGTGGACAGCTCCGTGACCCACTGCTCGCCGGTGCCGACGACCGACGCGGCCAGACTGCGTTTGTCGGCGATCAGCGCGGCGACCTTCTCCTCCACCGTGCCGGCGCAGACGAACTTGCGGACCTGCACGCGGCGGCGCTGACCGATACGGAACGCCCGGTCGGTGGCCTGGTCCTCCACCGCCGGGTTCCACCACCGGTCCACGTGCACCACGTGGTTGGCGGCGGTCAGGGTCAGCCCGGTACCGCCGGCCTTGAGGGAGAGCACGAACAGGGCCGGGCCGTCGTCGGACTGGAACCGGGTCACCATCTCGTCCCGGTCGGCCTTGCCGAGGCCGCCGTGCAGGAACAGCACCTCCCGGCCGAAGCGGGCCGACAGGTGGCCGCGCAGCATCCCGCCGAACTCCGCGTACTGGGTGAACAACAGGGCCTTCTCCCCCGCCGCGAGGACCTCGTCGAGGATCTCCTCCAACCGGGCCAGCTTGCCGGAGCGCCCGGCCAGCGCCGACCCGTCGCGCAGCAACTGGGCGGGATGGTTGCAGACCTGCTTGAGCCGGGTCATGGTGGCCAGCACCAGGCCGCGCCGCTCGATGCCCTCGCTGGCCTCGATCCGGGCCATCATGTCGTCGACCACCACCTGGTAGAGCGCCGCCTGCTCGGCGGTCAGATTGCAGACGACCTCCATCTCCAGCTTCTCCGGCAGATCCGAGATGATCGACGAGTCGGTCTTGAGTCGGCGCAAGACGAACGGGCCGGTGATCCGGCGCAGCCGCTCGGCGGTGTCGGTGTCACCGTGCCGTTCGATCGGCTCGGCGAAGCGCTTACGGAACGTCGCCGCCGGGCCGAGCAGGCCCGGGTTGGCGAACTGCATGATGGACCACAGGTCGGCCAGCCGGTTCTCCACCGGCGTACCGGTGACCGCGATCCGGTGCCGGGCGGGTAGCGCGCGGACCGCCTCGGCCTGCCGGGTGGCGGCGTTCTTCACCGCCTGCGCCTCGTCGAGCACCACCCGGTGCCAGTCGACACCGGCCAGGTCCGCCGCGTCCCGGGCCGCCGTCGGGTACGTGGTGAGGACCAGATCCGCAGCCCGTACGGCGTCGCGGAACTCGGTGCCCCGGGCCCGCTGCGCGCCGTGGTGCACGTGCACCCGCAGCTCGGGGGTGAACCGGGCGGCCTCCCGCTGCCAGTTGCCGACCAGCGACATCGGACACACCAGCAGGGTCGGCCCGGCCTGCGGCGGGTCGGCCGCGAACAACGCCAGCAGCTGCACCGTCTTGCCCAGCCCCATGTCGTCGGCGAGCACCCCGCCCAGCCCGAGCGACTGGAGGAACGTCAACCAGGCCAGACCACGCCGTTGGTACGGCCGCAGGGTGCCGGCGAACGACGGTGGCTCGGTCAACGGGGCGAGCCTCCGCTCCACCGACCCGGCGAGCAGATCGCCCAACGCCCCGTCGGCGCTCACCTCCAGCACCGGCAGCGCATCCGGCTGCTCGGCGTCGGCGAGCCCCAGTCGGAGCAGATCGGCGACGGTCAGCTCGCCGGTGGACCGCAACAGCCGCAGGCCGGCGGCGAGCCGCTTCGGGTCCAGCTCGACCCAGTGGCCGCGCAGCCGCACCAGCGGCGTCTTCAACTCGGCGAGGCGGGCCAACTCCTCGGCGGTCAGCGGCTGGTCACCCAGGGCGATTTCCCACCGGTAGTCGACAAGCGCGTCCAGCCCGACCCGCTCACCGGCGGCGGCGACCGTGCCGGGCGCGGTGCGGGAACCGGCCCGCAGCCGCGCGCCGAGCCGCGCCGACGGCCGCTGCCACCACGACGGCAGCAGCACGGTGAAGCCCGCCGCGTGCAGCAGCGGGGCACCTTCGCGCAGGAACCGGTGGGCACCCTCGGCGTCCAGTTCCAGCGCCTCCGGCGTCGCGGTCCGCAACGCCGAGTCCAGCTCCGGCCAGAGCCGGCTGGCCCGGCCCAGCTCCGCCAGCAGCGTCTCCTGCGGGCTGTCCAGCGTGGGTACGGCCGTACCCCACCACACCTGCCCGGCGTCGACGTGCAGACCGGACTCGTCGGCGGCGCGGAGCCCGAACTCCACCCGCCACGTCCCCTCGGTCGCCACGATGGCGTCCGGGTCGGCCGGTACCACGGTCAGCGTGGTCTCGATCTCGTCGTCGGATGGTTCGACGAGCCGGAAGCTGGCCCGTACCGTCCCGCCGGCCGCGTCCCGCTGCCAGGCTTCCAGCTCGTCACGCAGGACGTCCAGCGCCGCCGGTTCGGCGGTGAACCCGCGCTGTGGCCCGGTGAGCGCACCGAGCCAGGCCGCCACCGCCCCGTCGCGGCGTACCCCGCGCGCCAAGGTGGTTTGCGGCAGCGCCGCCCGCACCGCCGCGTCGGTGAGCGCGTCGAGCGCATCACCCACCAGCACCCCCGCCCCGGCCGCACCCTCGGCGTCCGAAGCCGGCCCGGCCGCACCGTCGGCGTCCGAAGCCGGCCCGGTGGGTACGGCGGTCCCGGTCGGTGTCGCGGGCAGGTCGGCCTCGGCCACCGCGCGGGCGGCCGGTGGCAGGGCCAGCGCCAACGCCCGAGCCCAGGCCGCGTCGGTCCCGGTGAGCAGCGGTCGCCACACCGCACGGGCGTCGACCCCGGTCCCCCGACCGGCCATGCCGCGCGTGCCGACGCGGGGCAGCCGGGCGCGGGACGTCAAGCCGCGTGCGGCTCTGCGGGGCGCGGCGACGACCGCACCGGATGCGCCCGGACGAGCCGGCGGCGTGGCCAGGCCGGGCAGGACCCGACCCCTGGTGGCCAGGTCGGCGGCGAAGGTGGCCAGTTCCGCCAGGTGCCGCAGCGTCGCGCCGGGCACGGCGGTCAGCCCGTCGAGGGTACGCAGCAACGGCAGGGCCGCGTCCGGGGCGTACGCCAGGATGGGCACCCGCCAGCCGGCCAGGGTGACCGGGCCGCGGACCGGTTCCACGACGGCGGTCCGGACCAGCTCCGGCGAGTCGACCGGGGATCCGGCGCGGGTGGGCAGGCGGAGCAGCGCGGTGCCGAGGTCCGTCGGTTCGGCCACCTCGGCCAGTGCGGCAGCAAGCGTGGCGTGCGCAGCGGCGAAGGGATGCGGGCGTTCCCGGGGTGCCCGGCCGGGACGGCGCGCGGCGCGCGGCGGCAGGGTGCTGTCCTCACCCCAGACCGCGAGCCCCCGACCCGGCAGCCACGCCCCATGAACGACAAGCACCCGCACCCCACCTTGTTGAAAGGAAGGGCCCCTTGTTAACGCCTCCGGTAGAGCAGGGGCCCCCGCTTAACACCCGGGTCAGGATAGGCGCACCCGGCCCGCTACCGTCGGCGCCATGTGCGACCTGCTGGTGCTCGGCGGCCTCGGCGTGGACGTCCGGGTCCGGGTGCCCGCACTGCCCCTGCCGGTGGTCGACTCCGTCACCGTGGAGCCGATCGAACTGCGGATCGGCAACACCGGTGCCGGCGTGGCGCTCGCCGCGCACGCCCTCGGGCTACGGGTGACGGTGGTCGACACGCTCGGCACGGACCCGGCCGGCGACGTGGTGCGGGCCGCGCTGTCCCGCACCGGGGTGCACGCCGTGCTGGCCGAGACGCCGGCCGGCACCCGCCGCTCTGTCAACCTTGTCGATCCCGCCGGACGGCGGATGTCGCTGTACGACCCCCGCCCCGCCGACGGGACCGCACCCTTCCCGGTGGCACAGGTGGCGACACTGGTCGAGCAGGCCACGCACGTCCACCTTTCGATCATGAATTGGGTACGGGACCTGCTGCCCGCTCTCGACGACATGCTGGGCGAGGGCGTGGGCAGCTCCACCGACCTGCACGACTGGGACGGGCAGCATCCGTACCATCGCCCGTTCGCCGAGATCGCCGAGTTGGTGCTGGTCAGCGGAGTCACGCTCGGCGACCGGTCGACGGCGGTGGGCGCTGCGCTGGCACCGCGGCCGGTGCTGGTGACGTGGGGTGCCGACGGCGCGGATCTGCACCTCGGCGGTGCCGTCACCCGGATTCCGGCAGCCACGCCGCCCGGCCCTGTGGTGGACACCAACGGTGCCGGGGATGCCTTCGCGGCCGGCATCATCGCCGCCCGTTCGCGAGGCGCGACGTGGGCGGAAGCCGCCGGGTACGCGGCCCGGGTCGCCGCCGCAGCCTGCACCCACGACGGCATGGAGTACCCACCCGGTCTCCTCCCCCGCCCCTGACCACGCCCTTGGCCCGCGCCGCCGCGCCGTGGACCGCTCCGCCGCGCCGTTGCCGCGACGGTCTGGAGGTCGAGCTGTCAGAGGGCGCCGGTGGCACCGTCGGTGAGCTCTCGGAGTATGTCGGCGTGTCCGACATGTCGGGCCGTCTCCTCGATCATGTGCACCAGGATCCAGCGCACCGACACCTCGCCGAGTTGCGGGTGTGGCACGACGTGGTCGAGGTCGAAGCGTGCCACGATCTCCCGGGACCGGGCGCAGACTCGTTGGTAGTCGGCGGCCAGGCGCTCCACGGTGTCGTCCTCGGCGAGGGTGAAGCTGGCCAGCGCCGCCTCGTCCGTCGTGGGGAACGTCTCGCCGGGCGACGGCTCCAGCAGGATGTGGAACCAGTTGCGCTCGATCTCGGTGAGGTGTTTGACCAGCCCGGCGATGGTGGTCGCCGAGGGCACCAGACGGCGGGCCGCATCGGCGTCGGTGAGGCCGTGCAGCTTGCGCAGCAGGACGGTCCGGTGGAAATCCAGGAAGGATTCGAGGACTTCCCGCTCGCCGGCCGTCCGGTTGACCACCGGTCCGAGTGTCGGGTCAATCGCGATCTCCGCCATGTCGAGACGTTATCCCGAGCGGCCGGGCCCGAAACGCGCTCTGCCGCAAGCTGGACACCGCCCCCGGTCCGCAGGCACCGGCCAGCGCGCTCGGTGCCGGTGGGCCTGCCGATCCGCTGCGAGGGCGCGGTGCTCGGGGCAGGATGGGCGCATGGCAGCAACGGTTGAGATCCCGCTGGTGGGCGGTTCTGCGGACGGTCAGCACGTCACCGTCGAGTTGGATCCGAACGACCGGCCGCCGCTGACCCACCATCACGTGGGATCGGGCGGCCTGGCCGAGGCGGACATCTACGAGCTGGAATCGATCGATGCCCAGGCACAGCAGTGGTGCTACCGCTGGCGCGGCCCGGCCGTCTGACCGCGGGACCCGCAGCCCAGGCCCGACGCTCTGACCGCGAGACCCGCACCCCAGGCCCGGCGGTCTGAGCGCGAGGTCGGCAGTTCAGGTCAGGCGCCGACCTCGACCAGGGAACGGCTGCGCAGGCTCTCCAGGACCGCCCGGGTCACCTGGGAGGTGCCGCGGGCCTCGTCGCAGACCTGCGCCACCCGCTGCGCGGTGGTCTCGGCCCGCTGGTCGCGTTCGTCCCACAGCTGGTCGACCTCGGCCAGCAACGGGCCCTCCACCTCCCTCTCCACGCCGCGCAGCGCCGGCACGCCGAGCCGCTGCGCCAGGTCGAAGACCTTCCCGGCGTACGGCAGGGGTAGGAACGGCGTACCCATCATCGCGGCGAAGATCAGGAAGTGCAGCCGCATGCCGACTGCCAGGTCGAAGTGGCGCATCAGGCCGAGCACCTGCTGCGGCGAGTAGTTGCCGTGCAGGATCCGGCCCCGCTCGGCGGCGATCATGTGCGACAGCACGCCGTGCGAGTGCCGGATGTCGTCGCGTTCCATCGGCACGAACAACACGTGCGCGTCGATGCGGTGCACCAGGAAGTCACCGATCTGGGCGAGCAGCCGGTGGTAGCCGTCCACGTCCAGTCGTTCGGCAGCCCGGCCCGGCTCCCGTACGCTCATCCCGACCAGCCGTTTACCGGCCGGCACACCTTCCTCGCGCAGCAGTTCCGCCGGGAACTCCTCGGGTTCGAGCAGGAACGCCGGGTCGGCGGTGACGGTGATCGGGTTGAGCAGCCCGGCTTCCTCCAGCACCATCCGCGATTCCTGGTCACGTACGGTCACCTGGGTGGCGCCGGCCAGCGTCTCGCGCACCATGCCGGTGTCCACCATGTCGCTCAGTGGCCCGACACCCACCGCGTAGGTCAGCACCGGCAGGCCCCGTTCCTGCGCGACCCGGACCACCCGCAGGTACCGGCGGGCCTCCTTGTCGTAGAGGATCCCGCCGCCGCCGAGGATGAGCAGGTCGAGCTGGGACAGTACGAGGGCGGAGTCGGTGCGGCTGACCCCTTCCCAGGGCACCGCTTCCACGTCCGGGTGGGCCACCGCGGTGTGTTCGGGGTTACGCGAGAAGACGATGATCCGGGCGTTCGGCTCCTGCCGACGCAGGTCGGTCAGCAGGCCGGTGAGGATGGCCTCGTCGCCGAGGTTGCGGCCACCGTATGAGCCGAGCACGCCGATGGTCAGTCCGCCACGCGTCATCCGTCGCTCCTCCCCAGGTGCGTCAGATCAACGTTTCCCCGCTGCACCGCCGAACAGTCATCGCCGTGACGGAGAGTCAGCCGCCGGGCGGGACGTCGCCGGCGAGGCGGGACACCAGGGCGGCAACCACCTGGTCGGGGTCGAATCCGGTGTCGATCGAGGTGGTGAGCAGGTCGAGCAGGAGCCCGTCCACGGCGTAGCGCAGCAGGGCCACCTCGAACGCGCCGCCGGGCAGGCCGGCGCCGAGGTGGTACGCGACGTCGGCACGGTAGCCCCGGCGCAGCGTGTCGCCGAGGATCCGGGCCAGGTCGGGGCGGCGGACCGATTCCAGGCGTAGCTCGATCAGGGCACGGGTGAGTTCCGGGTGCCGGGTGGTGCGCTCGACGATGTACCGGACGTAGTCGGTGAGCAGGGCCGCGGAGGGCGGACGGGCGGCCAGTTCGGCCACGACCGCGTCGTCCGGGGCGAACCGTTCGAAGATCCGCTCGCCGAGCGCGCCGAGCAGGGCGTCGCGGGAACGGAAGTAGTTCGAGGTGGTGCCGACGGGCACCGCCGCCTCGGCGTCGACGGCCCGGTGGGTGAGGCCGCGGGCGCCGTGGGCGGCCAGCACCCGCAGCCCGGCGTCCGCCAGGGCCGCCCGCCGCTGCGGGTTGCGCGCCACGGAAAAACCCTAGCAGCAACCACAACACCTGTTGTACGTTGCCAGAACCACAACATCCGTAGTGATTGGGAGTCCTCTTTGCGTAAGCTCGTCTACTACGTGGCCGCCACCGTCGACGGTTTCATCGCCGCCCCCGACGGGTCGTACGACTTCTTCGACCTGCACCCCGACCCGGCGGGACACCTCGTCACCAAGTGGCCGCAGACCTTCCCGACCTTCGCTCACGCGCAGCTCGGCATCGACCGCCCGCAGGGCCGGTTCGACACGGTCCTGATGGGCCGAGCCACCTACGAGCCGGCCCTTCGCGTCGGCGTCACCAGCCCGTACGCCCATCTGAAGCAGTACGTCTTCGCCCGCTCGCTGCCGCCGTCCGACGACCCGGCGGTGGAGATCGTCTCCGGCGACCCGGCAGCCTTCGTCCGCGACCTCAAGGAACGCCCCGGCGGCGACCTCTGGCTCTGCGGCGGCGGACATCTCGCCGGCCAACTCCTGTCCGAGGTGGACGAGTGGGTGATCAAGGTCAACCCCGTCGTCGCCGGCAGCGGCATCCCACTGCTCGACCACTCCTTCGCCCCACAACACCTGACCCTGCTCGCCGCCACCCCCACCGGCGCCGGAGTCGTCGTCCTGCACTACACCCGATGAGCGCCGAAGCCCTCGCCGGGCAGCAACTTCCCTGATGTTGCCGCCTTGGCACCCAGGTCAGGCAGCAACATCAGGGAAGTTGCCGCAGCGACGACGGGTCAGGCGGGCGTGTTCAGGGTGTGGGTGAGGAAGGGGAGGACGGCGGCGGGCAGGGCAGGCGAGTCGACGATGTCGTAGTGGGTGAGCCCCGGCAGGATGGCCAGCCGGGCGTCGGGGCGGTCGGTGCCGTCCCAGCCGGCGTCGCGGTGCCCGCCGCCGAGCAGCCCGAAGAACTCCACCATGTGGTCCGGCCGGACCGAATCGGCGTCGGCGAAGACCAGCAGCGTCGGCGTGGTCAGCGTGGCGACCTCCGGCGACCAGTCGTACTCCCGGCGGAGCAGTTCCCCGGTCTTGACCCAGAGTCGCGACCAGTCCTGCGGGCGGGGCGCGACGGCCTGGTAGAGCTGGTACGGCGGGGTGCCGCGCAACTGATCAGCGGCCGCCTCGTCGGGCTCGGGCATCCCGGCCAGCACCTCGGGAAACCAACCCTGACGTCGACAGGGCGCGGAGACCACGACCAGTCGACGCACCAGCTCCCGGTGTTGGATCGCCAGCCGCAGCGCCACCCCACCACCGAGCGAGAAGCCCAGCACATCTGTCGGGGCCAGCCCGAGCTCGACGATCAGCGCGGCGACGTCGTCGGCCATCGACTCGTAGCGCAGCGGCCGGTCGACGTCGGCGGTACGCCCGTGACCGGGTAGGTCGACGCTGATCACCCGACGCCGCCGGGTCAGCGCCGGCCGGATCGCGGCGAACGTCTCCACCGCACCGAACCCGCCGTGCAGCAGCACCAGCGGCCGGCCGGCACCGTGCGTCTCGTACCAGAACCGGACGCCGTTGATCTGCGCGTAGCTCACCAGTCCCCCTCCGCCGCCGTTGCGACCACGGTGGCACGACACCGGTGCGGACAGGTGCCGGTTACCGGCTTGAAGCCTGGATCATCGACACGTACCCTTCTCGCCATCATCTGGTTATTGCAAATTAATGGCAGCAAGGTAGGTGAGGTCGTTGTCCCTGGTGCTGAGAGGGCTTGACGGAGCCGGGCTACGGCAGTTGGTCGCGCAGCTCCATCCGATCTACCGGGACTGCTTCGCGGCCCCACCGTGGAGCGAGCCGGCCGACAAGATCGCCGACTTCCCCGCCCGGCTGGCCCGGCACACGAGCCAACCCGGGGCGTACGGCTCGATCGCCGAACGGGACGGTGAGATCATCGGCGCGATCTACGGCTGGCCGGCGCCGACAACGCTGCCGACGGCGAACGCGTTCGACATCGCGGTACGGGACGCGGCACCGCCGGACGTGGCGGACCTGCTGGTGGCACCGGCCCTGGTGGTCGCCGAACTGATGGTCGCGCCGGCACATCAAGGCCACGGCGTGGGCCGGCAACTGCTGGCGCGCCAGGTCGGCGACCATGCCGCGTGGCTGGCCACCCACCCGGACGCCGCAGCGGCCCGGCTCTACGAACGCGCAGGCTGGGAACGCCGATTCTCGTTCCAGGTGAACGATCGCCCGTTGGCGGTGTTCACCCGGCCGGCGGTGCCGAGCGGCCGCTGAGGACCTTCCGCTGCGCCCAGCGCGGGCCAGCAGTCACAGGTCAGAGGATCTAGCATCGTCGACATGGCGACCCGACTTGTTCAAATCAACATGAAGGCCCTGGACGACGCGGCGCTGGGCCGCTTCTGGGCCGAGGTGCTCGGGTGGGGAGTCTCCAGCGAGGGGCCGAGGGTGACAAACCTCGAACCGGAGGATTCCGTCTACCCCGACCCCGTCGCCGTCTGCATCGACCTCGTCGCCTACCCGGACGACCCCAAGACGGTGAAGAACCGCGTGCACATCGACCTCGCCACCACCTCGGCGGCCCATCATGCGGAATTGATCGCCCGACTGACGGAACTCGGGGCGACCCCCACCGACATCGGCCAGGGTGACGTGCCGTGGACGGTCATGGCCGACCCGGAGGGCAACGAGTTCTGTGTGCTGGACTGGCGCACTTCGCCCCGAGACACCGGACCGATCGCGGCGATAGTGGCCGACTGCACGGACCCCCGGGCCATGGTCGACTTCTGGGGCAACGCCATGGACTGGACCGTGCACGAGGTCACCGACGACCACGCGGTGCTGCGCTCCGCCAAGGGTGTCGGCCCCTACCTGCGGTTCGTCCGCACCCCCGACGTGAAGACGGTGTGGAACCGCGTCCACCTCGACGTCCGCCCGTACCCCGGTGACGACCCGGCGGCCGAGGCGGCCAGGCTGCGGGCGCTCGGCGCCACCTCCATCGACCTGGACGGCGATGTCCACTGGATGGTCTTCGCCGACCCGGAGGGCAACGAGTTCTGCATGCTCACCCCACGCTGATCCACTGCCGGTGTTGCGGTCGGTGGCGGTGCCGCCGCAATAGGCTGCCGACGTGCACGGATTCACCGACGTCGACCGCCAGTCAGACCCGGACTCGTGGATCGGCGTGCTCCACCGCCTCGCCGAGGAGCCCTTCTACCGGGCGTACCAGCAGCGGGTCCGCGAGTTGCTCGATCCGGCGCCCGGCCGCCACTACCTCGAAGTCGGCGCCGGCACCGGAGCAAGCGCGGCCCACCTGAGGGACGCACACGGTGTCAGCGTGGCCACCGTGGACCGTTCGCTGACCATGGCTGCTGCCATGCGGGCCCGAGGTCTCACCCGATGCGCCGTCGCCGACGCCCATCACCTGCCGTTTCGCACCAACTCCTTCGACGGGGCATGGGCGGACCGCACCGTGCAACACCTCGTCGACCCCCACGCCGCGGTCACCGACCTGGTCAGGGTCGTACGACCAGGTGGTCGCGTCGTCCTCGCCGACCCTGACTACGACACCCAGGTGCTCGACATCGCCGACCAGGACCTGGCCCGACGCGTGCTGAGGTTCCGGGCCGATGTCCTCCTCCGCAACGGCACCCTGGCACACCAACACGCCGGCCTGCTCGCCGCACACGGTCTGGTCGACGTCACCGTCGAACCCCGAACTCTCGTCGTTCGAGACCCGACCGCCGTCGACAACGTCCTCGGGCTGCGCAGCTGGGCCGCCACCGCAGCGCAACGTGGCGGCCTCGACCCCAGCGAAGCCCGTGCCTTCGAAGACCAGTTCGACGAGGCCGTTCGCACCCACCGATTCACCTACGCAGTCACGTTCTTCCTCACCGCCGCCACCGTCCCCTGATGGCCAGAACGCGCCACAATTGCTGTCATGGCTTCGCCGGACGCGTCCTCCGCTCCCGACGGCACAGCCGGCCCCGGCGGTGCTCCTCCACCCGCCACACCTGCCGAACCGGAACCCCGCCGGACACCCGAGCGGGGTTTCACCGACAGGTGGCGACGGCTCTGGCGACGCCAGCCGGACATGAGCCACCTGCCCGTCGACCTGGATCATGCAATCGGTCTCGGCCTGCTGAGCCTCGTCATCGGGGCGATCTCCGGCACCGCCCTCATCCTGCTGATTCCCTCGCCCCCGCTGCTGCTCGTGCTCCTGGCGATCCTGCCGCCGTACCTTGAACTGCACGTCGCGGGCGTACGGCATCGTTGGTGGGCCCTCGGGGTGGGCACAGCGGCAGGGGTGCCCACTGGCCTGGGCATGAACGCACTGCTCGAAGCCAGCATCGGGGCGCAGTGGGCGACGCTGATCGGCCTTCTCGCCGGAAGCGCGATCGGCATCCTGGCACACGCGGCAGTGACCCACCTGCCATCGCGAAGAACGTAGCAGCGCTACTGCTGGGTGACCGGTTGACGCCCTGCGCCAGACCCTCGACGGTCGGCTCGTGCGAGGTGATCGACTCCGTTACGCCGTAATGGCGGTGTACGGCTCGCCTGGATTCCGCCATTTTACCGTAACGGTGAGGGCGTCCCCGGCCCCACCACCGTTGGTGCTGGTGGGCGCGGCAGGTTTCGAACCTGCGACCCCTCGCTTGTAAGGCGAGTGCTCTCCCACTGAGCTACGCGCCCGGAAACGCCGTACGGCGGACCGGCGGTTGGCAGCTTACCCTGCCACGCGCCGGCCCTGCCGGACGGTCGCACCCGTTGGGACCGGGCTCAGGCGGTGACGTCCGCCAGTGCCTTGCGCCAGCCCTGTTGGTCGCGCGGCTCGCCCGGCATGTTCATCTCGGCGAAGCGGACGACACCGGCCTTGTCGATGATGAAGGTGCCCCGGTTGGCGACACCGGCGACGTCGTTGAAGACCCCGTACGCCTGGGCGACGCCGCCGTGCGGCCAGAAGTCGGCGAGCAGCGGGAACTGGTAGCCCTCCCGGTCCGCCCAGACCTTGTGGGCGTAGACCGAGTCCACGCTGACGGTCAGCACCTGAACGTCGTCGTTGACGTAGTCGTTGAGGTTGTCCCGGACCTCGCACAGCTCGCCCTGGCAGTAGCCACTGAAGGCCAGCGGGTAGAAGACCAGCAGGACGGTACGCCGACCACGGAAGTCGGAGAGCCGGACCTGCTGATTGTTCTGGTCCTTGAGTAGGAAGTCGGGCGCCTCGGCGCCAACCTCGATGGGCATGCGAACTCCTTGGATCGAGTCGAGATGCACGTGTACGGCGGGCGGGAGCCTACTTCTTGCCCTTCACGCCGCGACGTAGCACGAGACGGGCACCGCTCCAGTCCTTCCCGGCGTTGACGGTCGAGGTCTGCTGAAGGCCGGCGGTGGGAGCGGACTCGGCGATCTCACTCGGCTCGACGTGGCCGTCGCGGCCGGCCTTGGGCGTCAGCAGCCACACGACCCCGTTGTCGGCCAGCGGGCCGAGGGCGTCGACGAGAAGCTCGAAAAGATCACCGTCGCCGTCGCGGTACCACACCAGCACGGCGTCGACCACCTCGTCGGTGTCCTCGTCGACCAGCTCTCCACAACGGTCGGTCAGGGCGTCCCGGAGATCGGGGTCGACGTCGTCGTCGTAGCCCATCTCCATGACGACCATGCCCGGTTCGATGCCGAACCGGTCCGCCAGGCTGCGTACCCCGTCAGCAGCCTGACCAGCGGTCGCGCTCACTGTCGCGTGCCTCCTCATCTCGTCCAAGCTCGCGGCACCCGGTCGGCGCCGTCAGGCAAGTCCACACAGTTGTGCCGCCGCGCGCAAGTGGCGCACCGGGTGGAACGAAATTTACCGTGCCAGCAGCGTACGGGCACCCTGGGTGATGGCCTCCTCGGAGATCAGGACCTGACGGGCAGCCGGCCCCAGAGGCACGAAGCAGTCAACTGCCGCCACTCGGCGCGCCGCACCGACATATCCGGCGTCGACAAGTGCGGCTATCACGCCCTCGCCGACGCCGCCGGAGCGGCGCGTCTCGTCCACCACGAGCACCCGCCCGGTCGCGGCGGCCTCCCGGATGAGGTCGGCCACCGGCAGCGGCGCGAGCCACCGCAGGTCCACCACCCGGCTGCCGATCCCCTCGTCCGCCAGCGTCGAGGCCGCCCGCAACGCCATCCGTACGCCGTTGCCGAAGGTCACGATCGTGATGTCCTCGGCCGAGCCGACGCCGTACACCCGGGCCCGGCCGACCGGGACGTGCCCGCTCGCCCAGGCCCCCGGCTCGGCGTAGCCGGCCAACCATTCGCCGTCACCGTCGGCGTAGAGATCGCGGGCGTGGTAGAGCCCGACCGGCTCCAGGAACACGCAGACGCTGCCGTCCACCGCCGCGCTCGCCAGGCAGGTGCGCAGCATCGCCGCCGCGTCGTCCGGTCGGGCCGGCACGGCGATCACCAGGCCGGGCACGTCCCGCAGTACGGCCACCGAGTTGTCGTCCCGGACGTGCTCCCCGAAACCCTCCTGGTACGCCAGGCCCGCCACCCGCAGCACCATCGGGTTGCGCAGCGCCCCCTGGGAGAGGAACCCCATGGTGGCGGCCTCGCCGCGCACCTGGGCCTCGGCGTTGTGCAGGTACGCCAGCGACTGGATCTCGGGCACCGGCAGCATGCCGGCGAGTCCCGCGCCGAGGCCCAGGCCGAGCACCGAGGTCTCGTCGAGCAGCGTGTCGAACACCCGGGCCGGGCCGAACCGGTCGCGCAGGTCCCTGGTCACCCCGTACCTGCCGCCCTTGGCGGCGACGTCCTGACCGAAGACGGCCAGCTGCGGGTACGCCAGCAGGGCATCGGTGAGCGCGGCGTTGACGCTCTGCGCGAGCGTGAGCGGGCCCGACAGTTCGGGCGGCTTGCCACCGAACGCCTCCAGCCGTGCCCCCGCGTCCGGCCCGGCGGCTCGGGCGCCCGCGTCGGCGACCGCCTGGGCGACCCGCACCGGGCGGCGTGGTGCCAGCGGGGCGATCACCTCGGCAGGGTCGTTCAGTTTCGGCTCGTCGAGCACCTGCTCGGCGAGCCGACGGATCTGCCAGCCGATCTCGTCGTAGCGGTCCAGCAGTTCCGCGCCACCGGCCAGACCGGCCTCGACCAGCCGCTGCGCGGTGGCGACAAGCGGATCGGCGGCAAGATCGGCGGCGATCTCCTCCGCGCTGCGGTACGCGCTCTCGGCGTCCGCGCCGACGTGCCCCAACAGGCGGAGAGTGCTCAGATGCAGCACGGCCGGACGACGGTGGCGACGCACCCAGGCCGCCGCCTCGCGCGCCACCTCGTAGGTCGCCACCAGGTCGGCGCCGTCGGCGGCGAAGTAGCGGATGCCCGGCTTGGCGCGCAGGGCGGTCGCCACCCAGCCCTGCGGCGACCGCAGACTGCCACCCAGGCCGTTGTCCTCGCAGACGAACAGCACCGGGATACGCAGGCCGGTGTGGTCGTACCAGCCGGCGGTGTTGAACGCCGCGGCGGCGTCGGCGTGGTTGATCGCGGCGTCACCGAACGAGCAGACGACTATCGCGTCCGGCGCCCAGGGGGCCACGTCGACGTGGGCCGCGACGCCCCGGGCGTCCAGGCGGCGCAGCCGCTCCACCGCCAGTCCCATGCCCACCGCCCGGGGCAGGTGCGAGGCGGCGGTGGAGGTGGTCGGCACCACGGTGAGGTCGGCACGGCCGAAGACCTTGTGCCGGCCACCGGCCGTCGGATCCTCACGGGAGGCCACCATCCCGCGCAGCACGTCCCGCGCCGCCTCGGTGTACGCCGACGCCACCGGCCGCCGTACCACCGCCGAAAGAGCCCCGCCTGCGGCCTCGTCACCGGCCGGCGCGGTCGAGTCGATGGTGTCGGTTCCTGCCGGTACGCCGTCACCCGGCTCGTCCTCCACGACCGGGTCGGCCGCGTCGGCCGGAGCAGCATCGGCGGCATCGGCCGCAGCAGCGTCGGCGGACGGTACGGCCTGGTCGTCCGCCGCCGGACCGGTCGTGGCGTCGTCCGCCGCCGGACCGGTCGTGGCGTCGTCCGCCGTCGGGTCGGCCGGCTCGTCGTGCTCCGCCGCGCCGGCCGGATCAGGCGCATCGTCCGGTTCGGCGGAATCGACCGGGTGTGTCGGCGTACCGTCGGGGCCGTTGTCGGGGGTGAGCAGCACCGAACCGGTCGGCGGCTCGGCGGCCTGGGCCGCGCGAACGCAGTAGAACGCGCCCGAGCGGTAGTGCAGCAGCGCCGGGTCGGTGGGGCGCAGCGCCGCCGCGACCGCGGCGTTGCCCTCGTGGCCCGCCGAGCTGATCGTGTGGTAGCCCTCGCCGAAGCTGCGCAGCCAACGCCCGGCAAGATCGAGCTGCCGGCTGGTGACCTGGGCGTCGAAGAGTTCCAACAGCTGGGCACCGGTCAGCGCGGCGCCATCGGCCACCGGTTGGGCCGGGTCGGTACGGTGCCGCGGCATGGTCAGCGCGGACAGGGACTCCCGGAGTCGGTCGTCAAGATCCTGCGGGGTGGTCACGTCGACAGCATTACCGACCGGAGCACACCTCGCCCACTCGAACCCGGCTCGTGTCGCCGTCCGGCCTCGACTCAGCGGCTGCGGTCAGCCGGGCAGAAACGAGAGTCAGCCGGGCAGGAATGAGAAACGGACCTGGCGGGTGGTGTTGTCGCCGTTGGTGTCGACCAGGCAGATCGACTGCCAGGTGCCGAGGGCGAGCCGACCGCCGAGCACCGGCAGCGTCGCGTACGGGGCGACGAAGGCGGGCAGCACGTGATCACGCCCGTGACCGGGTGAGCCGTGTCGGTGCCGCCAACGGTTGTCGGTGGGCAGCACCGAGTCCAGCGCGGTGAGCAGGTCGTCGTCGGAGCCGGCACCGGTTTCGATGATGGCCACCCCCGCGGTGGCGTGCGGCACGAACACGTGCAGCAGTCCGTCACCCTGCCCGGAGACGAACGACTCCGCCTCGGCGGTAATGTCCTGCACGGTGGGCCGGGAGCCGGTCCGGACGGTGATCACCTCACTGCGCATGTGTCGCATTCTGCCGTAGTCGACCGGTTCGCACCGCACCCGTGGTGATCGTCACTCCGTCCGGGCCGAACCGCTGCCCACACCGCTTCCACCACAGCTCGGAGCCGGTAAGTACGAAAAGACCAACGTTACTGATGAGTATCTGTGTTGCGCATCGCCCTTGACACGGGTGGGCGTGACGACAAGTGGCACGACGGGGCAGGATGGCGCTAGAGACCTGTCCCAAACACAACCGAGGGAACGCCTGTGGCTACGGAACGCAAGCGCCCGGTGATCACGGCCGGCCTGCCTAGCCAGCTTCCAGACATCGACCCGGAAGAAACCAGCGAGTGGGTCGAGTCGCTTGACGGTGTCATCGACGAGCGCGGCGCCAAGCGTGCCCGCTACGTGATGCTTCGTCTGCTGGAGCGCGCTCGCGAGCGCCAGGTCGGGGTGCCGTCGCTGACCACCACCGACTACATCAACACCATTCCGCCGGAGCGGGAACCGTGGTTCCCCGGCGACGAGCACGTCGAGCGGCGGATCCGGGCGTACGTGCGGTGGAACGCGGCGATGCTGGTGCACCGTGCCCAGCGGCCGGAGATCGGTGTCGGCGGCCACATCTCCACCTTCGCCAGCTCCGCGTCGCTGTACGAGGTGGGCTTCAACCACTTCTTCCGGGGCAAGAACCACCCGGGCGGCGGCGACCACATCTTCTACCAGGGTCACGCCTCCCCCGGCATGTACGCCCGGGCGTTCCTCGAGGGCCGGCTCAGCGAGAACCAGCTCGACGGCTTCCGGCAGGAGCTGTCGCACCCCGGCGGCGGTCTGCCGTCGTACCCGCACCCGCGGCTGATGCCGGACTTCTGGGAGTTCCCCACGGTCTCCATGGGTCTGGGTGGGCTGAACGCCATCTACCAGGCCCGGTTCAACCGCTACCTGCAGCACCGGGGCATCAAGGACACCTCCGACCAGCACGTCTGGGCGTTCCTCGGCGACGGTGAGATGGACGAGCCGGAGACTCTCGGCGCGATCGGGGTGGCCGCCCGCGAGGAGCTGGACAACCTCACCTTCGTCATCAACTGCAACCTCCAGCGGCTCGACGGGCCGGTGCGGGGCAACGGCAAGGTGATGCAGGAGCTGGAGGCGTTCTTCCGCGGCGCCGGCTGGAACGTGATCAAGGTGGTCTGGGGCCGGGAGTGGGACCCACTGCTCGCCGCCGACACCGACGGCGCGCTCGTCAACCTCATGAACACCACGCCCGACGGTGACTACCAGACCTACAAGGCGGAGTCCGGGGCGTACGTGCGGGAGCACTTCTTCGGCCGTGACCCGCGTACCCGCAAGATGGTCGAGGGTCTCAGCGACGACGAGATCTGGAACCTCAAGCGGGGCGGGCACGACTACCGCAAGCTCTACGCGGCCTACAAGGCGGCGACGGAGCACACCGGTCAGCCGACGGTGATCCTGGCCAAGACGATCAAGGGCTGGACGCTCGGCTCGCACTTCGAGGGCCGCAACGCGACCCACCAGATGAAGAAGCTGACGCTGGAGGACCTGAAGACCTTCCGCGACCGGCTCTACCTGGACATCCCGGACTCGGCGCTGGAGGACAACCCCTACCTGCCGCCGTACTACCGTCCGGACGAGAAGTCCGCCGAGATGCAGTACCTGCACGAGCGGCGTCAGCAGCTCGGCGGCTACCTGCCGTCGCGGCGGACCAAGGCCAAGTCCCTGGCCATCCCGGGCAGCGAGCGCTTCGCCGACATCAAGCGCGGTTCCGGCAAGCAGAAGGTGGCCACCACGATGGCCTTCGTCCGCCTGCTCAAGGACCTGATGAAGGACAAGCAGTTCGGCAAGCGCTGGGTGCCGATCATTCCGGACGAGGCGCGTACCTTCGGCCTGGACTCGATCTTCCCGACCGCGAAGATCTACTCGCCGCACGGTCAGCGGTACACCGCGGTCGACCGGGATCTGTTCCTGTCGTACAAGGAGTCGACGGTCGGGCAGATCCTGCACGAGGGGATCAACGAGGCCGGTTCGGTCGCCTCGTTCACCGCCGCCGGATCGTCGTACGCCACCCACGACGAGCCGATGATCCCGATGTACATCTTCTACTCGATGTTCGGGTTCCAGCGCACCGGTGACGGCTTCTGGGCCGCCGCCGACCAGATGGTGCGCGGTTTCGTGCTCGGCGCCACCGCCGGGCGGACCACGCTCAACGGTGAGGGTCTGCAGCACGAGGACGGCCACTCCCACCTGATCGCGGCCACCAACCCGGCGGTCGTGGCGTACGATCCGGCGTTCGCGTTCGAGATCGCGCACATCATGGAGAGCGGCCTGCACCGGATGTACGGGGAGCAGCAGGAGAACATCTTCTACTACCTCACCGTCTACAACGAGCCGATCCACCAGCCGGCCGAGCCGGAGGGTGTGGACGCCGAGGGCATCGTCAAGGGCATCTACCGCTACTCGGCCGCCCCGACGGTGGAGGGGGACGCCCCGCGGGCGAACCTGCTGGCCTCCGGCACCGGCATGCAGTGGGCGCTCAAGGCGCAGCAGCTGCTCGCCCAGGACTGGGGGGTGGCCGCCGACGTCTGGTCGGTGACCTCCTGGACCGAGCTGCGCCGCGACGCCGTCCAGTGCGAGGAGTACAACCTCCTGCACCCGGGCGCGGAGCAGCGGGTGCCGTACATCCAGCGGAAGCTGGCCGACGCCGACGGGCCGAAGGTCGCGGTCAGCGACTGGATGCGCGCGGTGCCGGACCTGATCTCCCGCTGGGTGCCGGGTGACTACACCTCGCTGGGCACCGACGGTTTCGGCCTGTCCGACACCCGTCACGCCCTGCGCCGGCACTTCCACGTCGACGCCGAGTCGGTGACGGTGGCGACCCTGCGTCAGCTCGCGCTGCGCGGGACGGTACCGGCCCACGTACCGGCCGAGGCCGCCAAGAAGTACGCCATCGACGACGTCAACGCCGCCCCGGTCGGCGAGACCGGCGGCGACAGCTAGACAGTTCCACCTCCGAAGGGCCCGGCGCGCACCCCGCGCCGGGCCCTTCGGCATCCCACCCTCGACTCGCGAGGGGATGGTATGACGCAGGTGGTATTGGCGGATGCTGTTTCCTGTAACACGATTCATTCAGAATGGTCGATAGGCGTCAGCTCCTTGCGGGCACTGGGTCGGTTGGGTGGACTATCCCGTCGCGCCGTCCCACCGCCGGCCCGGACGCCGTCGACGGCCGGGCGCGACGGGAGGGAGTGCACATGCGACCTGTCCGGATCGGCCTGGCTCTGGCTGTCGGCGCCCTGGTGGTGTCGATGCTCGGGCCGGGCTCGCCTTCGGTGGCCCACGATCCCGCGACCCCCGCCGGGCGGGCCTCGGCCCAGGAGTTCATGGCCCAGCGTGAACCCACCCAGCAGATGGCCGCCCAGGCCGCGACCGCCTGCACAAACGGTCAGGCAGCCGGCTACCCGTGCCGCAACGTGGACCTGCTGTCGTTCATGCCGCTGTCCAGCATCGGCGGCAGCCAGGCCAACGACATCTGGGGCTGGACCGACCCGCAGACCCGCAAGGAGTACGCGCTCGTCGGCCGCCGCAACGGCACCTCGTTCGTGGACGTGTCCAACCCGAGCGCCCCGGTCTACCTGGGCAACCTGCCCGCGTACCAGAACCGCACGGCGGTCTGGCGGGACATCAAGGTCTACCGCGACCACGCGTACGTGGTGGCGGACGTCTCCGGTCACGGCATGCAGGTCTTCGACCTCACCCGGCTGCGTGGCGTGACGAGCCCGCAGACCTGGACGGCGGATGTCCACTACAGCCGCTTCGGCAACTCGCACAACATCGCGATCAACGAGCAGACCGGGTACGCGTACGCGGTGGGCACCAACACGTGCAGCGGCGGCCTGCACATGATCGACATCCGGACCCCGAAGTCACCGGTCTCGGCGGGCTGCGTCAGCAACGACGGCTACACCCACGACACCCAGTGCGTCGTCTACCGGGGGCCGGACACCGCGTACTCCGGTCGGGAGATCTGTGTCAGCTCCAACGAGGACACGGTGACCATCGTCGACGTGACGAGCAAGTCGTCGCCCCGGCAGCTGGCCCGCATCGGCTACACCGGTCGGGCGTACACCCACCAGGGGTGGTTCACCGAGGACCAGCGGTACTTCCTGCTGGACGACGAGTTGGACGAGACCCGGCGCGGGGTGAACACCCAGACGTACATCTGGGACCTGGCCGACCTGGACGCTCCCCGGCACATCGGCACCTACAGCGCGCCGAGCGGGGTCGCCGCCACCGACCACAACCAGTACGTCAAGGGCAGGTACAGCTACCAGGCCAACTACCGGGCCGGGTTGCGCATCCTGGACCTGACGAACGTGTCAAGCGGCCGGGCCACCGAGGCCGGCTTCTTCGACATCTACCCGTCGAGCAACAGCGCGTCGATGAACGGCGCGTGGAGCGTCTATCCCTACTACCCCAGCGGCATCGTCGTGGTCAGCGGTATCGAGCAGGGGTTGTTCGTGTTGCAGCCCCGGTTGTCGTGACCACGACCGACCAGCGGCCGGCGACCCTCGCCGAGATCGTGGACGGGGCGTCCCAGCCGGGGCGCCCCGGCCCCGACGGTGCATCGGTGGGTCGGGCCGGTCGCTACGCCGCCGCCGTCCTGGTGCTCGGCCTGACCCTGGCGGTCGGCTTCTTCGCGGGCCGGGCCGGCGGGACGGCCGGCCCGGCACGACCGGCGGCGGCCGGGGCGCTGGCCCACGCCAATCACGGGCCCGGCGGGCTGGAGGTCTCCCGGGACGGCTGGACGCTTACCGTGGACCAGGCGAGGCTGCGCGCCGGCAAGCCGGGTGAGCTGGTCTTCCGGATCACGGACACGGCCGGGGCGGCGCTCACCGATTTCCAGGTGGTCCACGACCGGCAGTTGCACCTGATCCTGGTCGGCCGCGACCTCGGCGGGTATCAGCACGTGCATCCGGAGATGTCGCCGGACGGCAGCTGGC
This sequence comes from Micromonospora gifhornensis, assembly GCF_016863515.1. Taxonomy (GTDB): domain Bacteria; phylum Actinomycetota; class Actinomycetes; order Mycobacteriales; family Micromonosporaceae; genus Micromonospora; species Micromonospora gifhornensis. The sequence continues at coordinate 132,242 of NZ_BOPA01000002.1, read as the reverse complement.
GGGTCACGATCACCCCGGCCGCGCCCGGCCCGCTACGGGCGATCGCCGACTTCTGGCCTACGGGGGCGGCGGCGGGCACCACGCTCGGCGTCGACCTGCCGGTTCCGGGTCGGTACGCGGCCGAGGAACTCGCCCCACCCGAGGAGACCGTGCTGGTGGACGGCTACACGGTCACCCTGGACGGCGGCCTGCGGGCCGGCGAGTCCAACCAGGTGCTGGTCTGGCTCGGCCGCGACGGGCAGCCGGTCAACGACCTGCAACTGCACCTGGGCGCGTACGGGCACCTGGTGGCGCTGCGCCAGGGTGACCTGGCGTACCTGCACGTGCATCCGGCGGCGGCAAGCCAACCCAGCTCGGTGGTGGCGTTCGGGATCACCGTGCCGTCGGCCGGCACCTACCGGCTGTTCTTCGAGTTCCGGCATCTCGACGAGGTACGCGTCGCCGCGTTCACCGTGGTGGTGTGAGCGTCGCGAAAGCGGTGGCGGCCCGGGTGCCTCTGGACGGGACACCGGGGCCGCCACCGTCGCGGGTGACGCCAGGACGTGGCCGGTCAGCCGACGGCGGCCAGATCGGTCAGCCGGGCCAGCGAGTCCTCCAGATCGGCGCCGACCCGACGCAGGCCGAGTCGCAGCAGGGCGGCCTTGACCGGGCCGGCCGGCCAGCGTACGACGATCAGCCGCACGATCGTGCCGCCCTCCTCCTCGTCGGGAGTGAGCTGGACGTAAATCTCGGTGCGCGCCTCCGCTCGGGCACCGGCGCCCTTCGCGCGTTCCCGCCAGCCGATCAGCGTCGGTTCCTGGTAGGCGATCACCTCGGCTTCGTGCGCGGCACCGCGTCCGGCCTGGACCAGTTGCCGTCTGCCGAAGCCCTCTCCTGAGAGCACCTCGGCCGCACGGACGCCGGCCAGCCAGGCGGGCAACTGCTCGGCCCGCTGTACCACATCCCAGACCGCTTCGACCGGCGCCGCCACGTGCGCGCTGCGTTCCACGAGGATCATTATCCGTCTTCCTCCAGTGAGGACATCCCACGATATCCGCACTCTATGCAGCAAATCGGACGTATGTGGACGTGTTCGCAAAAGACACGCCGAAAGGTATTGCTTTTCCATACACATCGGCCTATAGACCCGAGCCCCTGCGCGCCCTAGAGTCCCGAACACGTTTCGCATTTCTCCGGGAGGGCGCATGTCGACCGCAGCTATGCCCAGCTTCCCCGCCGGATTCCGCTTCGGCGTCTCCACGTCGGCGTACCAGATCGAGGGTGCCGCCGACGTCGACGGCCGCGGACCGTCCATCTGGGACAGCTTCGCGCACTCCCCCGGGCGGATCGTCGACGGCAGCAGCGGCGACGTCGCCTGCGACCACTACCACCGCTACGCCGAGGACATCGCCCTGATGGCCGAGTTGGGAGTGACCGCGTACCGGTTCTCGGTGGCCTGGCCCCGGGTGCGACCGACCGGCAGCGGCGCGGTCAACCCCGCTGGGCTGGACTTCTACGAACGGCTTGTCGACGGGCTGCTCGAGCACGGCATCCACCCGGTCGCCACGCTGTTCCACTGGGACCTGCCCCAGCCGTTGGAGGACGACGGCGGATGGCTCAACCGGGACACCGCACACCGCTTCGCCGAGTACGCCGACCTGGTGGCCGAGCGCCTCGGCGACCGGGTCAAACTCTGGATCACCCTCAACGAGCCGTTCATCCACATGAGCCTCGGCCACGGCACCGGCGAACACGCGCCCGGCCGGGCCCTGCTCTTCGACGCCTTCCCGGTCGCCCACCACCAACTGCTCGGCCACGGTCTCGCGGTCGCCGCGCTGCGCGCCCGGACCGCCGGCCCGGTCGCCATCGCCAACAACTACTCCCCCGTACGCGCCGCCGGTGACGGCCCGGCCGACCTGGCCGCCGTCGCGGCGTACGAGGCGCTGCACAACCAGCTGTTCACCGACCCGCTGTTCGGCCGCGGCTACCCGACCGAACTGGGCTTCGACCAGAGCGTCGTGCGCGACGGCGACCTCGACGTGATCGCCGCGCCGATCGACGTGCTGGGCGTCAACTACTACAACCCCACAGGCGTACGGGCACCCGAGGAGGGCTCGCCGCTGCCGTTCGAGCTGGTGCCGCTCGACGGCTACCCGCGTACCGCCTTCGACTGGCCGGTGGCCCCGGACGGGCTGCGCGAACTGCTCGGCTGGCTGCACGCCCGCTACGGTGCCGACCTGCCACCCGTCCAGATCACCGAGAGCGGCTGCGCCTACGACGACGAGCCCGACGCCGACGGCCGGGTGCACGACCCGGACCGGATCGCCTACCTCGACTCCCACCTGCGGGCGGTACGCGCCGCGATCGACGACGGGGTCGACGTCACCGGCTACTTCGTCTGGTCACTGCTCGACAACTGGGAGTGGGCCGAGGGCTTCACCAAGCGCTTCGGCCTGGTGCACGTCGACTACCCCACCGGGCGGCGTACCCCGAAGTCGTCGTACGCCTGGCTGCGTGAGGTCATCGCGACGGCCCGGCGGGACACCGGACGGTGACCACCGTCGACCCGACGCCGGCCTCGCTGCCGGCGGCGCTCGCCGAGCCGACGGTGCCGGTACGGCGAGGCTGGATCGCGCTGCTGTTCGCCGCGAACCTCGGCGTCTGGATGGCGTTCTTCACCCCGATCCAGGTGCTGCTGCCGCAGCAGATCGAGCAGATCGCGCCGACGGACAAGGAGACCATGCTGGCGGTGGTCACCGGGGTGGGCGCGCTGGCCGCGGTGCTGGCCAACCCGCTCGCCGGAGCGCTGTCGGACCGGACCTGCCTGCGGCTCGGGCGCTGGGAACTCGGTCGCCGGCACGTCTGGACCGTCGGTGGCGCGCTGGTCGGTGCGCTGGCGCTGGTGCTGCTCGCCCAGGCGCGTACCGTCGCCGCGGTCACTGTCGGCTGGGTCGCCGCGCAGGTGTGCTTCAACGCGATGCTGGCCAGCCTGACCGCCGCCGTGCCGGACCGGGTGCCGGTGGCGCAGCGGGGCGGCGTCTCCGGCTGGGTCGGCATCCCGCAGGCGCTCGGGCTGGTGCTCGGCGTGGTGCTGGTCACCGCCGTGGTCACCGGCAACGCCGCGGGCTATTACGCGATCGCCGCGGCCGTGGTGCTGCTCGCGGTGCCGTTCGCCCTGCGCACCACCGACGATCCGCTGCCGCGTACGCACCGGCCGGCGCTGCGCGGCATGCTGGCCGGCATGTGGGTGTCGCCGCGTCGCCACCCCGACTTCGGCTGGGCCTGGATCACCCGGTTCCTGGTCCAGCTCGGCAACGCCTTCGGCACCCTCTACCTGCTCTACTTCCTCACCGACGAGGTACGGCTGACCGACCCCGACACCGGCCTGCTGGTGCTGATCCTGCTCTACACCGCCGGGCTGATGGCCACCACGGTGATCGCCGGCCGGCTGTCGGACCGCTCCGGCAGACGGAAGGTCTTCGTGATCGCCGCCGGGATGGTGATGGCGGTGGCGGCGCTGCTGCTGGCCGCCGCGCCCACCTGGCCGATGGCGATCGTCGCCGCGCTGCTGCTCGGCGCCGGTTACGGCGTGTACCTGTCGGTGGACGCCGCCCTGATCACGCAGGTGCTGCCGAGGGCCACCGACCGGGCCAAGGACCTCGGCGTGATCAACATCGCCAACTCGGCGCCGCAGGTGCTCGGCCCGGCCATCGCCGCCCCGATCGTCGTGTACCTGGGCGGCTACCCGGCGCTGTACGCGACCACGGCCGCGGTGACCGTCCTCGGCAGCGTGCTGGTGCTGAAGATCCGCTCGGTGCCCTGACGGTAGGCTGTGGTCGTGACGGTACGTGTGCGCTTCGCCCCATCCCCGACCGGTATGTTCCACGTCGGCGGTGCCCGCTCGGCACTGCAGAACTGGATCTACGCCAAACAGCAGGGCGGGGTGTTCGTGCTGCGCATCGAGGACACCGACGCGGCGCGCAACAAGCCCGAGTGGACCGAGGGCATCCTGTCGGCGTTGGACTGGATCGGCATCTCCCGGGACAGCTACGAAGGCCCCTACTTCCAGTCCTCGTACGCGCAGGAGCACCGCGCCGCCGCCGCCCGGCTCCACGACTCGGGCCGGGCGTACTACTGCGACTGCACCCGCGAGGCGGTGCAGGCCCGCACCGGCAACCAGTACACCGGCTACGACGGCTTCTGCCGCGACCGGGGTCTGCCGCCGGGCGAGGGCCGGGCGCTGCGGTTCCGCACCCCGGACGAGGGCACCACGGTGGTCGTCGACCTGATCCGCGGCGAGCCGACCTTCGAGAACAAGCTCATCGAGGACTTCGTCATCGCCCGGGGCGACGGCTCGCCGGTGTTCCTGCTGGCCAACGTCGTGGACGACATGACCATGGGGATCACCCACGTGATCCGGGCCGAGGAGCACCTGCCCAACACCCCGAAGCAGCAGCTGCTCTGGGACGCCCTCGGCGTCAAGCCGCCGGTCTGGGCGCACGTGCCGGTGGTGGTCAACGAGAAGCGGCAGAAGCTGTCCAAACGCCGCGACAAGGTCGCCCTGGAGGCGTACCGGGACGAGGGCTACCTCGCCGCCGCCATGCGCAACTACCTGATGCTGCTGGGTTGGGCGCCCTCCGGCGACCGGGAGATCGTGCCCTGGTCGGTGATCGAGGACGAGTTCCGCCTGTCGGAGGTGAACCCGTCACCGGCGTTCTTCGACGAGAAGAAGCTGCGCGCGTTCAACGGCGAGTACATCCGGGCGCTGCCGGTCGAGGAGTTCGTCGAGGCCTGCCGGCCGTGGCTGACCGGCACCGGCACCATCGCGCCGCCGCCGTGGCAGCCCGAGGAGTTCGATCCGGCGGTGTTCGCCGCGGTGGCGCCGCTGGCCCAGACCCGGATCGCGGTGCTCAGCGAGATCGTGCCGAACGTCGACTTCCTGTTCGTGGCGACGCCCCTGATCGACGAGGCGGCCTGGACGAAGGCCATGAAGGAGGGTTCGGCCGAGCTGCTGGAGGCGACGATCGCCGCCTTCGAGGCGGTCGACTCCTGGGACGCGCAGACGCTCAAGGCCACCCTGGAGGCGGTCGGTGCCGAACGTGGACTCAAGCTCGGCAAGGCCCAGGCGCCGGTACGGGTCGCGGTCACCGGCCGCACCGTCGGCCTGCCGCTGTTCGAGTCGCTGGAGGTGCTCGGCCCCGAGCGCACGCTGACCCGGCTGCGCGCCGCCCTCCTACGCCTCGTCTAGGCGCCACCGACACCCACCCGGGTTGCGGCGGCAGGTTATCCTGCCTGCATCACCGGCCCCGGCACAGGTAAGATCCGCCCACTGCATGACGACCGCTATCGTGCCGAGTCGAGATCGCAGATAGTTCCAATTAGTGTTCCACCGGCTGCAACCGATCGACGTTCGGCGGAGTCTTTAGGTGGGTACCCGTCCTGCGGGCACGGTCACCGCCGTCAGCTTCCGGCACGTGACTCCTGCAGCAGAGCCACCATCGAACGGGGCGAGGAGGCGGCATGGTCCGACGGATGAGGCGACTGGCCGTAGTGGGGTTGGGCGGGTTGGCGGCCATGCTGCTGTCCCTCACCGTGGCGGAACCGGCGAAGGCGGCGCCGAAGTCGCCGCCGGCCGGGGTGGATATCACCGGGCACGGCCTCGCCGAACCGTTGCGACTGCGCGCCGAGCAGCATCCCGAGCAGGTCAAGGCCATGGTCGACCAGGTCAGCGCCAAGGTGTTGGTACGCCAGTCGGGCAGCCCGAAGAAGGCGAACCTCGGTCCGAAGTACACAGTCGTGGTGCTCGCCGGCGACGTTCCCAAGCAGACCTACGACCTCTACCCGAATGCCGTGGGCGGGCCCCGGGTCTTCCGGCCGGCCAAGCAGCCGGACTCGCGCAAGACCACGGCGGCCTGGTTCCTCGGCCGCGTCACCATGTCCGAGACGCTGCGCACCGCCGGCGTACCGCTGGAGCGCACGTACGAGGCGGTCAGCGGCGGCATCGGCGGCGGCGAACGGATCATCCCGGAGGACGCGCTCAACCCGGCGCAGGACATCAACGAGGCCTTCGGGGAACTGCGTCGCCTCCTGCTGCTCAACGTCGCGGTGGTCGTCGTGATCACCCTCGGGCTCGCCGGGATCGCCCTGCTGATCCGCCGCCGAACCCGCTGACCGTCAGCTCAACCGCTCCCCCACGCGATCAACGCCCGGCCCGGCCGGGCGTTGATCGTCGGAGCGCTCAGCACCATCGTCGGGCGCTCACCGCCGTCGGGCGCTCACCGCCGTCGGGCGCTCAGCACCAGCGTCGCGGTGGGCGCTCCCGCCGGGTGGCGCGGCGAGCCGGGCGTACCGGGCCATGCCGGTGTGCGCCGGCCCAGCCGGGCTGCTCGCTGCGGCAGCCGGAGGCATCCGGCTCGACCGGCGGTTCGGCCGCCCGCTGCCGGGGCACCGCCGGCTCGGTCGGGCCGGGTCGCGTGACCGCCGGCTCCTCGTCGCCACGCTCCGGCGCCCAGCCGGCATGCGCGTCGGCCGGTTGGCTGAGGCCGGTCGGCCGCCGGTGGTGATGGTGCTTGGCAGTGGCCGGCTGTTCGTGAGCGCCCGGTCGGCTCGGCTCGTCCTGGGCGCAGCCGTATTCGGCGTCCCCCTGCGCCATCGGCTTCTCCTCACGCTCTCGCCCTCACCCGCCGGTGCCCACCCGACGTGTCCTGACACGGTACTGGCCGGTACTGACGCGCCACGCACCGCGTACCCGGTCGAGGTCAGGGATGGGACCGGACGGCTGCCGTGAAGGTCCAGTTCAGGGCATGTCAGGCTAGGCGGGTGAGCGGATCGGGCGGGACGGAACTGTCGGCCACGCTGCGCCGGATCGAACGCGCGGCCGGTACCCTGGCCACCGCCAGCGTGGCCCGGATGGACGAGACGCTGCCCTGGTTCCGGGAGTTGCCGGCCGACCAGCGTTCCTGGGTGATGTTGGTGGCTCAGGCCGGCGTCCGCTCCCTGGTGCAGTGGCTCTGCTCGGGCGGTGGTGCCGGTGAGGGCACCCAGGAGGTCTCCGACGAGGTCTTCGCCACCGCGCCCCAGGCACTGGCCCGCTCGATCACCCTCCAGCAGACCGTCGCGCTGATCAAGGTCACCATCGACGTGGTCGAGGAGCAGGTCAGCGATCTCGCCGCCCCGGGCGAGGAGCCGCAGTTGCGCGACGCGGTGCTGCGCTTCTCCCGGGAGATCGCCTTCGCCGCCGCCCGGGTCTACGCGCGGGCGGCGGAGTCCCGCGGCTCGTGGGACGCGCGGTTGCAGGCCCTGCTGGTGGACGCGCTGCTGCGTGGTGACTCCCCGGACGTGCTGGCCAGCCGCGCCGCGGCCCTCGGCTGGACGGACGCGCCGCCGGTGGCGGTGGCGGTGGGCACCTCCCCGGGCGGTGAGGTCGCCGCCGTCCTGCACAACGTGTACCGCCAGGCGCGGCGCATCGGCGTTGAGGTGATCGGCGGCGTACACGGCGACCGGCTGGTGATCGTGCTCGGCGGGGCGGCCGAGCCGGTGGCGGCCACCGGCAAGCTGCTCACCGCGTTCGGTCCGGGGCCGGTGGTGGTCGGCCCGGCGGTGCCGAGCCTGGACGAGGCCACCGAGTCGGCGCGGGCGGCGCTGGCCGGCTACCGCGCGGCACCGGCCTGGCCCACCGCGCCCCGCCCGGTCCACGCCGGCGACCTGCTGCCGGAACGGGCGCTGGCCGGTGACGCGGAGGCCCGTCGGCGGCTGCGGCACGACGTGTACGCGACGCTGGCGCGGGCCGGCGGTGAGCTGCTGGAGACGCTTGACGCGTTCTTCGCGGCGGGCGGGACGCTGGAGAGCGCCGCCCGGGCGTTGTACGTGCACCCGAACACGGTGCGTTACCGGTTGCGGCGGATCTCCGACGTCACCGGATTCAGCCCGCTGATGCCGCGGGACGCCTTCGCCCTGCGTGTCGCGCTCACGGTGGGTCGGCTGGACCCGGTGGTGCCGACCCAGACATTGCCCCCACCCACCGGTAAAAGATCACAGGCAAGTGACGATCATCGCCAATCTTTGTAGGATTCCTCCAAACGTCCTAGTGCGGTTTGGTGGCAGTCGGCACAGCGCAACCCGTGGCAATCCGGGAGAGTCATACACGTGCTCGCCGTACTCTGCCCCGGCCAGGGTTCACAGAAACCCGGCTTCCTCACTCCCTGGCTCGACCTGACCGGCGTTGAAGCCCGGCTGCGCAGCTGGTCGACACTTGCCGATGTCGATCTGGTGCACCTTGGCACCAAGGCCGACGCCGACGAGATCCGGGACACGGCCCGCACCCAGCCGCTGCTGGTGGCCGCCGCCCTGCTCGCCGCCGAGCAGTTGCCGCTGACCGAGGTGGCCCTCACCGCCGGGCACAGCGTCGGCGAACTCGGCGCGGCGGCACTGGCCGGCACCCTGTCGACCGAGGCGGCGATCACCCTGGCCGGCGTACGCGGTCGGGAGATGGCCGCGGCCTGCGCGCTGGAGCCGACCGGCATGGCCGCCGTGCTCGGTGGCGACCCGGACGAGGTGGTCGCCGTGATCAACGGGCACGGTCTGCACGCCGCGAACCGCAACGGCAGTGGCCAGATCGTGGCCGCCGGTGCGGTCGCCGGCCTGGAGAAGCTCGCCGCCGAGCCACCGGCCCGGACCCGGATCATCCGCCTCCAGGTGGCCGGCGCGTTCCACACCCCGTACATGGCCCCGGCGGAGGCCGCGCTGGCCTCGGTGGCGGACGGAATCACCCCGGACGACCCGACCCGGATCCTGTTGTCCAACCTTGACGGCGCGCCGGTCGAGGACGGCCGGGAGGTCCTGCAACGGCTGGTTCGCCAGGTCACCGCCCCGGTCCGGTGGGACCTCTGCATGGCCACGCTCGCCGAGCGCGGAGTGACCGCGGTGATCGAACTGCCGCCCGCCGGCACGCTCGCCGGCCTGGTGAAGCGGGAACTCAGGGGCAGTGGCGCCCCGGAGATCGTCACCCTGAACACCCCGGACGACCTGCCCGCCGCCCGCGATCTGATCGCCCGGCACGGCACGACCGCCCGCCAGGAGCCGGGCAGCCGGCTCGATTCGAACGAGTCTCGCGACGAGACCGACCGCAGGGAGAGCTCGGCATGAGCGGCAGCAGGATCCTCTCGCTAGGCCACTACCAGCCGTCCCGGGTGGTGACCAACAACGACATCGCCCAACTGGTGGACACCAACGACGAGTGGATCCGCGACCGGGTCGGCATCGTCAGCCGGCGCATCGCCGGTGACGAGACCGTCGCCGACATGGCCGCTGCCGCCGCCGACAAGGCCCTGGCGAACTCCGGCCTGACCGCCGCCGACATCGACCTGGTCGTCGTCGCGACCTGCACCTCGGTGGACCGCAGCCCGAACGTGGCCTGCCGGGTCGCCGCCAAGCTGGGCATCAGCGCCCCCGGTGCGTTCGACGTCAACACCGCCTGCTCCGGTTTCGCGTACGCGCTCGGCACGGTCGACCATGCGATTCGCGCCGGTGCCAGCCGCAACGCCATCGTGATCGGTGCCGAGAAGCTCTCCGAGTTCACCGACTGGACCGACCGCTCCACCTGCATCATCTTCGGTGACGGCGCGGGTGCCGCGGTGGTCACCGCCACCGCCGCCGACGAAGCGCCCGGCGTGGGCCCGGTGGTCTGGGGTTCGGTGCCCGAGCGGGGCGACGCGGTACGCATCGAGGGCTGGCGTCCGTACGTCGCCCAGGAGGGCCAGACGGTGTTCCGCTGGGCCACCACGGCGCTGGCGCCCCTGGCGTTGCAGGCGTGCGAGCGGGCCGGGGTCGACCCGTCCGAGCTGGCCGCCTTCGTGCCGCACCAGGCCAACACCCGGATCATCGACGGCATCGCCAAGCGGTTGAACATCCCGCAGGCGATCATCGCCAAGGACCTCGTCGAGTCCGGCAACACCTCCGCGGCCAGCATCCCGCTGGCCCTGTCCAAGCTGGTCGAGCGCCGTGAGGTGCCCTCGGGCGCGCCGGTGCTGCTGTTCGGCTTCGGCGGCGGCCTGACCTACGCCGGTCAGGTCGTCCGCTGTCCCTGATACCCCCTCGGCGCGTCGTCGCCGAGGAGCAAGGCGGTGGCGTCGCCGCCGCCGAGAGAAACCCGATGAGAGGAACCCACCGCAATGACCCGTGACGAGATCACCGCCGGCCTCGCCGAGATCCTCGAAGAGGTTGCCGGGGTGAGCCCGGACGACGTGGCCGAGGGGAAGTCCTTCACCGACGACCTGGACGTCGACTCCCTTTCCATGGTGGAGGTCGTGGTGGCGGCCGAGGAGAAGTTCGGCGTCAAGATCCCGGACAACGAGGTGCAGAACCTCAAGACCGTCGGGGACGCCGTCAGCTACATCGAGGCGCAGTCCTGATATGACTCGATCCGACGTCGTCGTCACCGGGCTCGGCGCGACCACCCCGCTGGGCGGGGACGTCGCGTCGACCTGGGACGCCATGCTCAACGGCCGCTCCGGGGTGAGTGCTCTCACCCAGGAGTGGGCCGAGCAGCTGCCGGTCCGCATCGCCGCCCAGCTCGCGGTCGACCCGGCCATCGTGCTGGACCGGGTGAAGCTGCGCCGGCTGGACCGTTCCGAGGCGATCGCCCTGATCGCCGCCCACCAGGCCTGGGCGGACGCCGGCCTGGCCGACGCCCGGCCCGACGGGGAACGGGTCGGTGTCAGCATCGGCTCCGGCATCGGCGGCGCAGTCACCCTGCTCGCCCAGGACGACATCCTGGAGGCCTCCGGCCCTCGCCGGGTATCCCCGCACACCGTGCCGATGCTGATGCCCAACGGCCCGGCCGCCTGGGTGGGCCTGGAACTCGGCGCCCAGGCGGGTGTGCACTCGGTGGCCAGTGCCTGTGCCACCGGCGCGGAGGCGATCGCGCTGGGTCTGGACATGATCCGGTCCGGCCGCGCCGACGTGGTGGTGGCCGGCGGCACCGAGGCGGTCATCCACCCCCTGCCGATCGCCGGGTTCGCCTCGATGCGGGCCATGTCGACCCGCAACGACGAGCCGCAGCGGGCATCGCGGCCGTGGGACAAGGGTCGGGACGGGTTCGTCCTCGGTGAGGGTGCCGGCATCGTGGTGCTGGAACGCGCCGAGCACGCCGCCGCCCGAGGTGCCCGGGTGTACGCCCGGCTGGCCGGTTCCGGCATCACCTCCGACGGCTACGACATCGTCCAGCCCCACCCGGAGGGTGCGGGGGCGATCCGGGCCATCGAGAAGGCGATCGCCGACGCGGACGTCGCCAAGTCGGACATCGTGCACGTCAACGCGCACGCCACGTCGACGCCGGTGGGTGACCTGGCCGAGATCAAGGCACTGCACCAGGCGCTTGGCGACCACCCGGTGCTGACCGCGACCAAGTCCATGTCCGGGCACCTGCTCGGTGCCGCCGGTGCGCTGGAGTCGATCGCGACGATCCTCGCGATCCGCGACGGCGTGGTGCCGCCGACGATCAACCTAGACGATCCGGACGACAGTCTCGATCTCGACGTGGTCACCAACAAGGCCCGCGAGATGTCGATCGAGGCCGCGCTGAACAACTCGTTCGGCTTCGGCGGTCACAACGTGGCGCTGGTCTTCACCCGCGTCTGACCGTCCGACCGTCACCCCTGCCGTCGCTGTCGTGGCGACGGCAGGGGTTTCGTGTTGGTCGGGCGCAGCGCTCATCGACTTGACGGCGACCCCCGGTTTCGCTTTGCTGAGCGCTCCGATAGATCAACAACTGGGAGTGGGCATCGTGCGACGATCCCGGTTCGCGCTGGCGGCACTGGCCATCGGGTTGCTCGCCGGCTGCGGCGGTGGTGCGCAGACCGACACCGGCGAGCAGCCCGGCGGTGGCGCGACGGGTGCGCCGTGGCATGACGAGGTGACCGCGGCCACGGCGAGCGAAACGGTAGGTGCCGGTGCCCCCTGTCCGCTGCCTGTGACGTTCGGACTGGCCGACGGGTGGCGGGTAAGTGAGATCAAGACCCCGGACCCCGACGACGAGGTGGCCGCTGCCGTGGCCGAGGCGTTGACCCGACGCGGCGGCACGACCGCGCGCTGCGAGGCGGACGGCCGCGCGGTCGCGTCGGGTTTCCTGCGGGTGTGGACGGCCGACGACGCGGACGCCCCGGCCCGGCAGACCCTGGAGGCGTTCGTCGCCGCCGGGCAGAAGGCGACCGATCCGCAGTACCGCCAGACCCGCGTCGGCGACCTCGACGTGATCGAGGCGAGTTGGTTGAGCTATCGGGAGTTGCGCGACGAGGACATCCGGGAGTGGGCGCTGGCGGTCCGGGTCGGCGAGGCGACGGTGCTGTTGGAGGCCAGCAGCACGAGCTTCGGTGACCCGCTCGACCTGCTGCCCGTGTACCGGCTGGCCCGCGACACGCTGACCGCAACGCCCTGACCGCCGGCGCCTTGACCACCACCGTCCTGAGTGCCGCCGGTGCCCTGTGCTGACCGTGGCGTCAGCCGGCGCAGGTGGTGGCGGACAGCCCGGACACCTTGACCGGAGAACGCCCCGGCGCAGTGGCCTTGCCGGCCAGCACGGCGGCGAGCGCCTCCATCGAGGCCCGGCTCGACGAGTACGTGGCCAGCAGGGTGGCCGACTTCGCCTGACCCAGCACGTACGGGGTGTCCATGGCGACCGTGATCGCCGCGTCGGCCCGCAGGTCCCCGGCGCGGTCGCCGTACCCGACCAGGTGCACGATCGTGCCGCCGTCGGCCACCACCCGCACCCCGGCCTCGGTCAACGCCTCGGTCAACGCGGCCCGGGTGTGCGCCCGCCCGTCGGAGGAGGTGACGGTGACCGGTCCCCGGACCGCCACCTCGTCGCACCGGCCACGCAGCACGGTCACCGCGGCGGCGGCCAACGCGCGTGCCGCCGCCCGGTGCTCCGGGGTGGCCAGCGCGGACAGCTCCGGCGTCGGCGCGTCGGCCAGGGTGAACTTCATGGTCAGCACCCGGGTGACCGCCTCCACCAGTCGGGTCCGGGGCAACGAGCCGTCCCGCAACGCCGCCAGCACCCCGTCGTACGCCTGGCTCACGTTCGGCGGCATCAGGATCAGGTCGTTGCCGGCCTTCAGGGCGCGTACCGCGGCCTCCCCCGGCCCCCAGCGGCGCGCCGGTGGCATGTTCATGCCGTCGGTGACCACCACGCCCTGGAAGCCGAGTTCGCCGCGCAGCACCTCGGTGAGCAGCTTGTACGAGAAGGTCGCCGGCACGCCGGGGTCGACCGCCCGCACGTCGAGGTGGGCGGACATCACGGCCAGCGCACCGGCCTCGATGCCGGCGGTGAACGGCGGCCAGGCCTGCGCCGCCAGTTTCTTGCGGGACTGGCTGAGCACGGGCAGGTCCTGGTGGGAGTCGTCGGCGCTGTGCCCGTGTCCGGGGAAGTGCTTGACGGTGGCCGCCACCCCGGCGGCCTGCAGTCCGCGTACCGCCCCGCCGACCTGCTGCCCGGCGCGCTGCGAGTCCGCGCCGAAGGACCGGGACCCGATGACCGCGCTGCGGGTGACCAGCACGTCGGCGACCGGCGCGAAGTCGACGTTGATGCCCATGGCGGCCAGTTCGGTGCCGGCGGCCCGCCAGGCCGCCTCGGTCAGCGCGGGATCACCGGCGGCTCCGGCGGCCAGGGCGCTGGGCAGCAGGGTCACCCCCTCGGTGACCCGGGTGACCACCCCGTACTCCTGGTCGGTGCCGATGAGCAGGGGTGCCGAACCTGCGGCCAGCTTCCCGGCGGCCTCGCGCAGCCCGGTGGTCAACTCGCGGACCTGCTTCGGGTTGTCGACGTTCGTGGTCGGCTGGTTGCCCTGGGTGGGGTCGTCGGCGCTGAAACCGACCAGGATCAGTCCACCGAGCCGGTACTTCTCGATCATCTCTGCCGGGGTGTCCACGCCGGCGAGAGCCTGGTTGCCGGCTGCCGAGCCGGCCGACACCTGGGTCGCCCGGTCGCCGTACGCGTAGGGCATGAGCACCTGGCCGACCAGGTCCTCGTCGCCGAGTTCGGCGACCAGGGCGGCGGCCCGGGTGGCCGGGTCGTCCGTCGTGGCGCTCGACGAGGGCTGCGGTCCCGCCGGCGCGGACGGTGACGTCGAGCCGGACGCCGGGTCCGAGCCGGGACGCTGCCCTGGCTGGGAGCAACCGGAGGCGAGCAGCATGGTCACGGCGACGAGCACGGCGACGACACGCCGAGGGGTAGTCGACACGCGGCTTATCCCACCAGCTCACCGCGTATCGAGCAACTTGGTCCGGTGGCGACCGGGCGACGCCCCCGACCGCCCGGACGGAGATCCCGGGCGGTCGGCGACGCTCAGCCGACCCTGGTGAGCAGCGTCACCGGCGCGCCGTCCCCGGCGTAGCGGTACGGCTCCAGTTCGGCGTCCCAGGCGCTGCCGAGCGCCTTGTCCAGAGCGTGTGCGAGGGCCTCGGGTGCCCGCGCGGCGGCCATGATGCTGCGCAGCCGGTCCTCGCCGAGCTGGATGTCCCCGGCCGCGCCCACGGTGGCCCGGAACAGCCCGCGACCGGGGACGTACATGAAGCGTTCACCGTCGGCGCCCGGACTGGGCTCCTCGGTGACCTCGAAACGGATCATGGGCCACTGCCGGAGGGCAGCAGCCAGTTCGGCGCCCGTCCCGGCGCGACCGGACCAGCCGCATTCGGCCCGGCGGGCGCTGGGATCGACGGGTTGGGCGGTCCATTGCAGGTTGACCGGCGCGGCAAGGACGCGCGCGATCGCCCACTCGACGTGTGAGCACACGGCGAGCGGGGTCGAATGGACGTATACGACGCCACGCGTTGGCACGGTGACCTCCCGGAGAGCGAGGTGCGTCTTCCCCTACGACCTCGACCGATTCCGGGTGCGTTGTTGTCACACATGATGACTCGTGGGACGGATGGTGCGCCAGGGAATCGGAAAATCCGCCGGTCGGAATACCCGGACAGGTGACCGCCGTTCCACCTCGTGACACCACGATGACCAGCCGGGATCGTGGGTCGTGTACAGTTCCATCGGCGGCCTGTGCCGCGTAAGCCTCTCGCGGGGCCTCCCATCGGGTGCCGCCCCGCAACAGCCCCCGGACGTTCCGTCCTCCGTACGTCTTGCAAGGAGTACCTCCGTGGCGAGCAACACCTCTAAGACCGCGCGCGCGTCAGTCCGGGCCGGCCAGGCTGGCCAGGGTGGCGCCCTCAGCGTGCTGGGTGAGTTCAAGTACCTGATCCCGCTCAACGGCGGCAAGCACGCCTACGTGCGGAACCTCACCAACGGCAAGACCGTGCACCTGCGCACCGACTCCGAGGCCTTCGTCGAGGAGATCCGGGTGCTGGCCGCTGCCGGCCACGCCGCCAAGATCCGGGCGGAGATCAGCAGCCTCAACGCCGCCCACCCGGGCGACGGCTGGGACGCCGCCGAGAAGCGCCTGGTCGAGGCCGGCGTCTTCGAGGGCTGAGCCAGCCTCACGTACCACCACGAAACGCCCGTCGGGTCTTCCCGGCGGGCGTTTCGTCGTCTCCGGCCCGGTCGGCCGAGCAGAAGGCCCAAACCGGAATCTTCTCAACATCGCGGTTCTCGTGGTGTCATGGCGGGTAGCCGGTGTTACCACCGGGTATCCCCGGTGTCACGCATTCGCGCGGCCATGGGGAGGTGGCGATGCCGGAGCAGGTCGAGGTACGACTTCCTGACGACGTACGCCTGCATGTGGAAGCCAGCGGACCGGCGGACGCCGAGGTCACCGTGGTGCTGTTGCACGGCTGGACGCTTGACGGGCGCAGCTGGCACCGGCAGGTGGCGGCGCTGCACGAGACGTATCCGTCGGTGCGGGTGGTCACCTACGACGCGCGCGGGCACGGCAGGTCCAGTTGCATGTCGCTGCCCACGGCCACCCTCGCCCAACTCGGCGATGATCTGGCCGCCGTGCTGGACACCGTCTCCTCCGGTGGCCGGGTGGTGCTCGTCGGCCACTCGATGGGCGGCATGACGATCATGGAATACGCCCACCGCCACCCCGAGCACTTCGCGCACCGTACGGCCGGACTGCTCTTCGTCTCCACCACCGCCGAGGGACACACGCACACCGTCTACGGCCTTTCGCCGCGGATCGCCCGGATCA
Source organism: Micromonospora gifhornensis (assembly GCF_016863515.1). Classification (GTDB taxonomy): domain Bacteria; phylum Actinomycetota; class Actinomycetes; order Mycobacteriales; family Micromonosporaceae; genus Micromonospora; species Micromonospora gifhornensis. Next base: position 116,130 of record NZ_BOPA01000002.1, on the reverse strand, counting down.
TCCGGTTGGCCGAGACCACCGGGGCCGGGGTGCTGGCCCGGTGCGGTTCGTGGCGTCCGCCCCGGGCCCTGCTGCGGGCGCTGCAGCCCAGCATCCGCTGGATGCTCTTCGGTGAGCGCTGCGATCCGGCGGACATCCGCCTGGTCACCTCGGCGGTGGCCCGCGCCTCGCTGCGCTCGATCGGCGGGTTCCGGGCGTCGATCGGCGCCCAGCACCGGTTGGAGACGCTCGCCGCGTTGGCCCATCTGCCGGCGGCGGCCCTGGTGGGGGACCGGGACCGGCTCACCCCACCGCCGTGCGCGGAGTCGATCGCCGAGGCGTTGCCGGCCACCGACCTGGTGGTGTGCCCCGGCGCCGGCCACATGCTGATGATGGAACGCCCCGAGGAGGTCAACGGGGCCCTCTCCGGCGTGCTGCGCCGGGTCCTCGACGCCCGCCCCGTCCGCGGCTGTTAACAAGGGACCCCTGCTCTACCTGAGGCGTTAACAAGGTGCCCTTCCTTGCATGCGGACGGCGGGGCGTAATCTCGTGCGGTTGGCCGGGCGGCGGGACGAGGAGCACGAGCGGTGGATCAGAGCACCCTGGATCAGGAGATCGCCGTCGAGCAACGGCATCTCGACCGGGTGTACGCGCGACTGGCCGAGCTGCGGCGCGGGGCGGTCCGCGCCGAACGGGACGGCTACCGGCTGGCCCGGGTCGGCAACTTCGGCGCACTCGTCGAACGCGACGCGATGGTCTTCCACGCCGCGCAGCGACGTCACCTGTTCGACGCCGAGTACGAAGGGCTGGTCTTCGGCCGGCTCGACCTGCGGGACGGGCAGGTGATCTACGTCGGGCGGCTCGGCATCCGCGACGAGGACGCCAGCACCCTGGTGGTCGACTGGCGGGCCCCCGCCGCCGCCGCGTTCTACCAGGCCACTCCCGCCGAGCCGCTCGGCGTAGTGCGCCGCCGGACGATCCAGTCCAGCGGGGAACGGGTCACCCGGATCGAGGACGACCTGCTCGACCCGGAGGCCGCACCGCCGGACATGCCGGTGGTGGGCGACGGCGCGCTGCTGGCGACCCTGTCCCGCACCACCGGTCGGGGCATGCGCGACATCGTCGCGACCATCCAGCGTGAGCAGGACGAGGCGATCCGCTCCCCCGGTTCCGGGGTGACGCTCGTCTCCGGCGGCCCCGGCACCGGCAAGACGGCGGTGGCCCTGCACCGTGCCGCCTATCTGCTCTACTCCGACCGGAGCCGGTACGCCGGCGGCGGCATCCTGGTCGTCGGCCCGTCCTCGGTCTTCGTCTCCTACATCGCCTCGGTGCTGCCGTCGTTGGGCGAGGACAACGCCAGCCTGCACTCGCTGGGCAGCATCTTCCCCGGCCTGGTCGCCACCCGCACCGACGCACCCCGGGTGGCCGCGATCAAGGGATCGTTGCGGATGCGGCGGGTCCTGGAACGTGCCGTGCGGGACACCGCGCCGGGTGCCCCCACCGAGTTGCGGCTGCTCTACCGGGGACAGCTGCTGCGGTTGGAGCGGGCCGAGCTGAACACGGTCTGGAACCGTGCGCTGCCCCGTGGCGCCCGCCGCAACGAGGTACGCCGGGCCGGTTTCGACGGCATCCTCGCCGCGCTCTGGGCACAGGCCCGCCGGTTGGGCATCGCCGGCCTGCCCGATCAGCGCGCCTTCGAGGACGAGCTGATCGACCGGACCGACTTCCGGGAGTTCCTCAAGGCCTGGTGGCCACGGCTGCATCCCCGGCACGTGCTCGGTTGGCTGGCCGACCACGAGCGGCTGCGCCGGTACGCCGGCGGCATCCTGTCCGGGGCCGAGATCCGTCTGCTGAGCGAGGCGTACCGAGGGTTGGCCACAGACGGCCCGACGGTCGCCGACGCCGCGCTGCTCGACGAGCTGGACACGCTGCTCGGTAAGCCGGTACGCCCGGCCCGGCCCAAGCGGGACCCGTTCCAGCTGGCCGGGGGCGTACGGGAGCTGAGCACCTTCGCCGACCGGCAGCGGGCCGCCCGACAGGCCGCCCGCGAACGCCCGGAGGACTACCGGGACTACGCCCACGTGGTGGTCGACGAGTCGCAGGACGTCTCGCCGATGCAGTGGCGGATGATCGGCCGGCGGGGCCGGTTGGCCTCGTGGACCGTGGTCGGCGACCCGGCGCAGACCGCCTGGACGGGAGATCCGCAGGAGCTTGATCGCGCTCGGGAGCAGGCCCTGGGTCGGCGTCCGCGGCACCGGTTCACCCTCACCACCAACTACCGCAACTCCGCGGAGATCTTCGCGGTGGCGGCCGAGGAGATCCGCCGGGTGTACCCGGATCTTCCGCTGCCCACGGCGGTCCGCTCCACCGGGGTCGACCCGGTGCAACTCGTGGTGCCGGCCGAAGAGTTGACGACGAGCGTGGTGTCTGCCGCGCGCACCCTGCTCGGCGAGGTCGAGGGCACCGTCGGAGTCATCACTGCGGTGCCGCGGCGGGACGAGGTGACGGGCTGGCTCGGCGGCCTCGGCGGCGACCGTCTTCAGGTGGTGACGAGCCTGGAGGCCAAGGGCATGGAGTACGACGCGGTGGTGCTCGTCGCGCCGAGTGAGATCCGCGCGGTGCCCGATTCCGGCGTGCGGACGCTCTACGTCGCGCTGTCCCGAGCCACCCAGCGGTTGACCACTGTCGATGTAGGCGGCTGAGACCGGGTCTACCGATATCTGCCACGGATGATACTTTCGTCCGATTTCCTGGTGACCGGACGAACACCACGGGTCACACCGGCTGCACGGGTCACAGCAGCACCGGTAGGCTCGGACCCGGCCTCCGCCAGGCGGCACCCACCGGTGCCGGCGGTGGTCGCCGCCTAATCGCCCGCAGGGGCGAGCCGGGGAACCATGTTCCTGGGGTGCATCCGCGCACGCGCGGTAGGGATCTTCCGTCCCGAACCCGTCAGCTAACCCGGTCGGCGGCTGACGGAAGGACATGTGCATGCCAGCAGTGGCAACCGTGAAACCGGCCGCCCGAACGGCGGCCCTGATCTGCGCGGCGCTCGCTCTCGCCGTAGGCGTCGCGCTCGTTCCCGGCCCGGCCGCGGCGCACGGGTTACGGGCGGCGGCTCCCGGCGACGTCGGCGACGAGGGGGGCACCCCGGCGCTGCGCGCCCAACTGGAGGCGGCCAGCAAGGGCTACCTCGACGCCAAGGCCGCGCTGGACCGTTCGGTCAAGCGACAGAAGCAACTGGCCGCACAGCTCACCGCCACCGAGAGCCAGCTCACCGAACGCGGTGCCAAGGTCGCCGAGATCGCCGCACAGGCGTACCGCAGCGGCCGGCTCGGCGCGGCGTCGGCGCTGCTCAACAGCGGCTCTCCGGCCGGCTTCATGGACCGGGCGGCGGCGCTGGACGCGGTGGCCGCCAACGAGGAACGCGCCCTCGGTGAGCTGCGGGCCACCCGTGACGAGGTCAGCAGGACCAAGCAGGCGCTGGACGTGGAGGTCCAGGAGCAGCGCAAGCAGGTCGCGGTGATGGCCAAGCGCAAGGACCAGGCCGAGCGGGCGCTGACCGTGGCCAACGAGCGGGCGGAGGCGGCCGAACGCGCCCAGGCCGCCGAACGCGCCGCCCGCACCCCGAACCGTGGTGGCGGTTCCAGCCCGACGGCCAAGCCCGCGCCCCGCAACTCGGACGGCTCGTGGCCCTCGGAGTCGTGCAGTGTCAACGACCCGACCCCGGCCAACGGCTGCATCACCCCGCGCACGCTGCACGCGCTCAAGCAGGCCAAGGCGGCCGGCTTCACCAGGTACGTCTCCTGCTACCGCTCGGGCGGCTCGGGCGAGCACCCCAAGGGCCGGGCCTGTGACTTCGCCGCGCAGAAGAACGGCTTCGGCGGAGTCGCCACGGGCGGCGACCGGACGTACGGCAACAACCTGGCGGCGTACTTCGTCAACAACGCCGACCGGCTCGCCGTGCTCTACGTGATCTGGTACAAGCAGATCTGGCTGCCCAGCAGCGGCTGGAAGGCGTACAGCGGCGGTCGCGGCGACCCGTCCAGCGACCACACCAACCACGTGCACCTGTCGGTGTACTGACCCGTTCACACGACGACGCCGGGTGGGACTTCCACCCGGCGTCGTCGCATCGTGCCCGCACCCGCGAAACGGCCACCCTCGCCCGCCGGTCGACGCGCGCGGATCCGCCACCTTGGTTACCGTCTAAGACGGAAGTGGACATTTCGCCACGAGGGGGCGCAACGCGCATGAGACAACCCACCACGCGGTTCACCCGGTCCGGCGCCTGCGGGTGGGACCGGTGACCGGGCACGTCATGGTCTTCGCGCCCACACCGCTGCTGACCGTCACCGTCGACCAGCCCAGTGACGTACCGGAGCTGCACCTGCACCCCGGCGGACAGGGCGTCTGGCAGGCCCGGATGGTGCTGTCGCTCGGTGTCGACGTGGTGCTCTGCACGGCGCTCGGCGGCGAGATCGGGGAGGTCCTGGCGCCGCTGCTGGTCGGCGAGGGAGTGGACCTCAAGGTGGTGAACCGCGACTCCGGCGGCAGCGGCGGGTACGTGCACGACCGTCGCGGGGGCACCCGGCGGGAGATCGTCGACGTGCCCGGCCAGCCGTTGAGCCGACACGAACTGGACGAGTTGTACAACCTCGCCCTCAGCGAAGGGCTGCGCGCGGAGGTGTGCGTGCTCAGCGGCCCGAACGACCCGTCACTGGTGCCCGCCGACCTGTACCGGCGCTTCGCCGCCGACCTCGGCGCCAACGGCAGCCGGGTGGTGGTGGACCTCAGTGGCGAGCACCTGACGGCGGTCGTGGAGAGCGGCGTGTTCTTCCTCAAGGTCAGCCACGAGGAGCTGATCGCGGACGGCCGAGCCGCCGACGACGACGAGGAACAGCTCACCCGCGCCATGTACGACCTGCATACCGCCGGTGCGGAGAACGTGGTGGTCAGTCGGGCCGAGAAGCCGGCGCTGGCCCTGGTCGACGGCGAGGTGTTCGAGGTCCAGATGCCCCAGTTGGAAGCGGCCGACCCGCGTGGCGCGGGCGACTCGATGACCGCCGGGGTGGCCGCCGTGGTCGCCCAGGGCGGCGACGTCCGCACCGCCATCCGTACCGGCGCGGCGGCCGGCGCGCTGAACGTCACGCGCCACGGGCTGGGCACCGGCCGGGTCGACTCGATCACCGGCCTGGTGGAGCGGGTGCAGCTGGAGCCGGCGAGCATCCGCCCGCAGCACCGCACGACCCCCGACGAGTTGGCCCACCGGGCGGGCGGGCGATGACGCTGCGGGTACTGATCACCAACGACGACGGGATCGCCGCCCCCGGCATCCACGCGCTGGCCCGGGCCGCCGTCGACCGGGGCCTGGACGTGGTGGTGGCCGCCCCGCTGGAGGAGGCCAGCGGCACCAGCGCCGCGATGAGCGCGATCGAGCAGGACGGCCGGGTGGTGGTCCACGAGCACCCGCTGCCGGACCTGGACGGTACGCCCGCCTTCGCGGTCGGCGGGTCTCCCGGCTTCATCGCGCTCATCGCCGTGCACGGCGCTTTCGGGCCACCGCCGCAGGTGCTGCTGTCCGGAATCAATCGTGGCGCCAACGCCGGTCGCGCGGTGCTGCACTCCGGCACCGTGGGTGCCGCGTTCACCGCCGCCGCGAACGGCTGTCCGGCGATGGCGGTGTCCCTGGACGTCCTGTCGGCCGGTGAGGCCACCGCGGCCAGCGGCGGTGCGGCGGTGGCCGCCGCCGCCCGGGTACGCGACGCCGACCGGCACTGGTCGACCGCTGCCCGGGTCGCGCTGGACCTGCTGCCCAGGCTACCCACCGGGCCGGTGGCGAGCGTGCTCAACGTCAACGCGCCGGATCTGCCGTACGAGCGGCTTCGCGGGGTACGCCGAGGCGCGCTGGCCACCTTCGGCCAGGTGCAGATGACGGTCGCCGAATCCGGTCACGGTTTCGTCCGCACGTCGCTGGAGGAGCCCGGTCAGGCGGTGCAGCCCGGTACCGACCTGGCCCTGCTCGCCGAGGGTTACGCCTCGGTGACGGCGATTCGGGCCGTCACCGAGGCGACCGATATTGATCTGTCCGGCCTCGACGCCGGATGAGGAGTCAGGCCCCCGGAAGGACCTCGGGTGTGGCAGCCCCCGCGTAGTACGGCTCGGGGGCGCCGAACAGGCCGAGCAGGCCGGTCACCCAGAGTTGCCGGTGCACGAACCGGCTCGGCTCGGTCACGACCAGTTTCACGCCACTGACCTCGGCAGTCTGGAATCCGGCGACCATCGCGCTGATGCCAACCGAGTCGATGAAGGTGACCAGCCGCATGTTGAGCTCGATCCGGGCCGGCCGGCCCTTGGCCAGCACCTCGGCGATGGCCTCTTTCACTTCGTACGCGGTGTCGACGTCGATCTCCCCTCGCGGGGCGATCTCGATGACACCACCAGGCCGAACCGTCTGCAGGATCGACAGGCTCACGCGAGCACCTCCACTCGCCCGTACGACGGGCGCCTCATCAGTACGCGGGCCGCGACCGAGAGTATTCCTCCAACGGCCTCGGTCGCCACCCCTCGGGATGAGCAATTCGCGGACAGGGGCGTGCCAAGTCGCCCTTGTCCGGACTTTTCATGTCCTATCACTCGACGCGCTGGCCGCAATTCCACACCGCGAGCCAGCCCACGCCGCCGAACCAGGGTAGCGGGCCGATGCCAGCGGTTTCGATATCCAGCGCGGCGAGGCGTCCGCCCCGAGGCCGGCTCCGCTGGTAGCCGGGCTGCGGTCAGTGCCGGAATGTGCCTAGCATCACCACTTACCGAATCGATGAGAGGACGACGACATGCTTCGCAGGCTCGCCACCCTGGCCGGCGTCAGTGCCCTGCTCACCCTCGTCCTGGCCTGCGGTTTCGGCGGCGCGGGCGATGACGACGACGATGACGACGACGACTTCGCCCGCGCCGCCGTCGCGGTGGTGTCGTCCCGCTGATCCGGTTTGCGAGGGCATCGGGCGGGGCACAGCCTCCGATGGCGTACCCCCCGCCGCACGCCGGGCAAGTCGCCGAGGAGGTCTCATGCGGGCACCGGCCTCGGTCCTGTCGAGGAGGGAACCATGTTCGGAACCAACCTGCTGGAACGCCGCAGCAAGCCGGAGCGGATCGCGGACGACGCCTGGCACCACCTCGTGTCGGCGGTGAGCACCGCGGGCGACAACCTCCGGGGCACCGCACGCTCCGCCCGGCACACCTCTGCGGGGCTGGCCGACGACGCCGGGGAACTGGTGGGGTCGGCCGCCGAGGAGGCCCGCCGCCGGGCCACCCGGGCCTTCGACGCCCTCGCCGGTCGCCGTCCCGCACTGCCGTGGACCCTGCTGATCGGCGCGGCGCTGGCCGGTGCCGCTATCGGCTGGGCTGCCGGCACCGCCGCCCGCGCCGCCGGCAGTCGTGACCGGTCCGTCGACGACATCGAGTTCGTGGACGTCGAGCGGCCCGACTCCCCCGCCGAGACCGACCGCTGAGCGGCGGCCTTCTCCCTGCTGGCGTCGAACGGGCTCAGCTCGGGACGGGACCCCGTCCGACCGATCCGGTCGGACGGGGTCCGCTGCGCTGACCGGGTGTGGACGGCCAGCGAGTGGTGCGGGTGGTGGTCGTCGGAAGCGCACTCGCGTCACGCGTCGGCGCCGAGGCAGGCGGCCGGAGCGCCGCCCGACGGCGGCGGGCGGGTCGGGAACGCGGACGGGCCGGTGGCCGGGGTGGACGCGGACGGACCCTGGGGCGACGCCGTCTGGCCGGTCGGGCTCGGGGAAGAAGAAGCCCGTACTGCTGACGTTCGTCGACGTGATGCCGGTGGCTCCGGTGCGACGCCCCGGCCCACCCTGCCCACCCAGCCACAGTTCGCCCTCCTTAGCGGGCCGGGCCATGGACCGTACGGTGCCGGTGGTGGGTGGCGTGGTCGCGGCGGATGGTACCCCCGGTCGGGCTCGCAGGACGGGTCCGGCGCCGGCACAGCCGGGCGCGGACTCCGCCGCAACGACGAGACCTTTCCGCATCTGAGTTCCTCTCGGGGGGAGACGCCCCACACCCCGTGACCGGGGTGGGGTGGACGCACAACAGACACCCATCGGAGCTGCCCTGGCTCCGGCACCGGCGCGATTGGCTCCCGCACCCGAGGAATGAACTCACACTAACCGTTTGGACGAGCAAATGGAAGCGCTCCCACGGGCCTCCTTCGACCCGGGTGAGGCCGGATCACCCGTACCGCCACCAGGCTGAGTCCCGCGGACCCGGCAGAACGGGCCGCGCCACGCCGGCAAGGGAGGAGCAAGGCGATGGCCAGCATCTCGACGATCAACCGCATCGATCAGGACATCCGCTCGGCGGTACTCGACGAACTGGACTGGGAGCCCCGCGTGCAGCCGCACGAGATCGGGGTGGCCGTGGCCGAGGGCGTGGTGACGCTGACCGGCCGGGTGGACAGCTACGCCAAGAAGTGGGCGGCGGAACGCGCGGCACACCGGGTCGCCCAGGTCCGGGTGGTCGCCAACGACATCGCCGTACGGCTGATCACCGGCGCGGAGCGCACCGATCCGGAGATCGCCGCCGCGGTGGAACACGCCCTGCAGTGGCGTGCCTTCGTACCGGTGGAGCAGCTCGACGTGACTGTCGCGGAGGGCTGGGTCACCCTGCACGGCCAGGTCGAATGGGAGTACCAACGCCGCGCCGCGGAGGAATCGGTAAACCAGCTCAACGGCGTACGCGGCATCAGCAACGGGATCACCGTACGGCCGACGGTCCGTCCCGACGGCAGCAGACTGGCCGACCGGATCGTCGACGCGCTGGCCCGTAACCGGGCGACCGACGCCGAGCAGGTGACGGTGCGGGTGCACGGCGACACCGTGCTGCTGGGCGGTCTGGTGCACTCGATGCCCGAACGCGCCGAGGTGGAGCGGGTCGTCTGGTCCGCGCCGGGCATTCGGGAGGTGCAGAACCACATCGCCGTGGCACCGGTGCTGCGCTGAAGCGGCGTACGCCCCAACCACCCGGGCCGGGTGAGCCACCCTCACCCGGCCGGGCAGCAGTCTGGCACTCATGACCGATCAGCTGACCACACCACTGCAGGTCACTGCGCGGCTCCGCACACCCGTCACGGAACACGACCACGTCCGAGGTCCGACGGACGCGCCGGTGACAATCGTCGAGTACGGCGACTACCAGTGCCCCTTCTGCGGCCAGGCGCACGCCAGCCTGCAGGAGGTGCTCCGAGAGCGGGCCGACACGGTCCGCCTGGTCTACCGGCACTTCCCCATCGCGAACCTGCACCCGTACGCCGAGATGGCCGCCGAGGCGGCCGAGGCCGCCGGACGGCGGGGACGGTTCTGGGAGATGCACGACTGGCTCTACGAGCACCAGGAGCAGCTGGATCGGGTGCACCTGATGCTCGGCGTCGAGCAGCTCGGGCTGCCCGTGAACGAGGTGGACGCGGAGATCGGTCGACACGCCGGTGGTGACCGGATCCGACACGACTTCGTCAGCGGCATCCGCAGCGGCGTGGACGCCAGCCCGACCCTGTTCGTCAACGACACCCGCCACGACGGCGACTTCGACCTGGCCACCCTGCTGGCCACCGTCGACGCCGCCACCACCTGATCCGGCCATCACCTGATCCGGGCACCGACGGATCCGTTAACAAGGGGCCCCTCCTCTACCGCAGGCGTTAACAAGGGGCCCCTCCTTGCAGGTCATCTGGTGACGGGACGCCGCTCGCCCACGACCCGCCGGCACTGCCCATTCAGATGAGGTGGAGTTCGCGGGCCCGGCGGACGGCGTCCCGGCGTCGGGTGGCGTCGAGCTTGCGGTAGATGTTGCGCACGTGCGTCTTGACCGTGTTCACCGACACCGACAGCTCGGCCGCGATCTCCACGTTGGACAGGATGCTCTGCAGGTAGCGCAGGATTGTCAGTTCCCGCTCGGTCAGGGGCTCGTCGAGCGGTGCCACCGACGCACCGGACGCGGCGAGGTCCGCCGGCGGGTCCACCGCCCGAACGAGGTCACTGACCATCGGCCAGTGCGCCGTACCGGCGTCGAGGTGGGCGGTGAGCAGGTGACGCAGGCCCGGCTCGGCGCGGGTGAACGGGCGGCGGTACCCGTCGGGGGCGGCGAGGTCGAGCGCCTGTTCCAGGGTGCGTCCGGCCCGGCGCTCGTCGCCGCCGCGCCCGGCGAGCACCGCGTCGAGCAGCGCGGCGTCGAGGCGTACCGGCAGGGGCCAGTCGGTTGCCGACCCGGCGGCCCAGTCCGGCAGCAGCCGCGCGGCGGCGTGCGGGTCGCCGGAGCGCAGTTCCACCCGGGCCGCCGCGACCGACAGCACGGCTGCGGGGAAGGCCGGCCCGGCCTGCGTCGGTGAGGTGAACCGCGCCATCCCGGCGGCGGCCAGCTCGCGGGCGGTCGACAGGTCACCTCGGGCCGCGTGCAGATCCACGTCGGCGGCGAGCAACCAGGCCGCCACCGGGCCGGAGCGCTGCGACCAGCACTCCCGAGCCTGCCCGAGCAGGCGGTGCGCCTCGACGAGGTCCCCCTCGTCGAGGCGCAGCATCGAGTGGCACCAGGCCGCCACCGCACCGGCAGGTGCGTCGCCGGTCGCCGCCGCGGCCAGCGTCAGGTTCGCCGCGGCCTCCGCCGGCTGGTCCCGGTGCAGCGCCACCAACCCCAGCGCCAGGTACGCGTACCCGCAGTCCAGCTGGGCCGACCAGCCCTGGCAGGGCGGCAGCGCGAGTGCGGCCCGGGCCGCCTCCTCGGCCGTCCGCAGGTGACCACGCAGCGCCGCCAGCAACGCCCAGCGGCTGGCGCAGACCAGTTCGGGGCGGAGTCGGCCGGTCACCCGGGCGGCCGTCAACGACGCGGCGAACCCGTCGGCCGCCTCGGTCAACTCCCCGGCGTCGAGCGCCAACCGGGCCAGCTCGGTGCCGGCCACCGCCCGTACGTCGGCGTCGTCACCCGCGTCGCCGCGAGGCGTCTGCCCGGCGGCTCGTTCCTCCACGAGGGTCACGGGGGCGGCACCCGCTGCGGACGCGGTGGCGAGCAGCCGGGCGGCGGCGGTGCGTACCGTCTCGGGGTCGCCGGTCGACCGGGCCAGGGTGAGCGTCACGGCGGCGGCCAGCCGGTTGAACCGGCCCCGGCGTGGTTCGGGCAGCGCGCCGCCGTGCTCGGCGGCCAGCCGCAGCTGCGCCTCGGCCGCCTCCCGGTCGCCGTGCAGGGCCCGGTCGGCGGCACAGGCCAGCGCCAGCTCCGGATCCCGCGCCACCGCCTCCGGCGGGGGTGCCGCGGCAGGGCCGTCCCGGTCGACCGGGCCGTTCGGGACGAGTTCCGGCCACCGGGTGACGAACAGGTCGACGGCGCCGACCCAGTCCTCGGCGGCCAGCGCGTGCCGCAGCGCCTCGGCCGGTCGGCCGTTGCCGGCAAACCAGCCGGCGGCGCGCAGGTGCAGGTCACGCAGCTCGTCGGCGGGCAACCGACCCAGCTCGCGGTGCAGCAGGTCCGCCAGGAGCGGGTGACTGCGGTACCACGCCGGGCGGCCCCCGTCGTGGTGCAGCAACCCGGCGTCCTCGGCGAGACCACTCAGCCGCCCTTCGACCGTCGGGTCGTCGGTAAGCGCACCGGCGAGACCGGCGCAGACGGTGTCCGCGACCGCGGCCCGCCGCAGCAGCTCGCGGTCCTGCGGCGTCAGCCCGGCCAGCACCTCCTCGCGCAGGTAGCCGCCGATCTCCGGGTGGTCGGCACCGAGCTGGTCGATCCAGCGTTCCGGGTCCGGCTGCTGGCGCAGCGCCAGCGCGGCGATCCGCAGCGCCGCCGCCCAACCCTCGGTGCGTTGCCGCAGTCGCCGCACCGCGGCCACCGGGACCGCCACCGCGTGCGCGGTCAACAGGTCGGCGATCTCGTCGCCGGTGAAGGCCAGTTCGTCCGGTCCGATCTCGGTCAACTCACCGGCCAGCCGCAGTCGCTGCACGGCCAGCGGTGGGCCGGAGCGCCCGGTCACCACCAGACGTAACCGCTGATCCGTGTGACGCAGCAGGAACTCCAGCCCGGCCACCGCCGCCGGGTCGGTGACCCGGTGCAGGTCGTCCAGGATCAGCACCGCAGGCTGCTCCCGGGCGGCCAGCGCGGCGGCGAGCACCTCCAGGTCGTCCGGGCCCGGCAACCGGTCGGGGATCGGCGTCGCCGCCACGTCGACGATCGAGCGCAGTGCCGCCGCGAGGTACGCCCAGAGCCGCTCGGCGTCGTCGCCGGCCTCGACCGAGACCCAGGCCGGTGGCGGGGTGCCCGAGTCGCGCTGCGTGGCCGTGCGCCGCCACGAGGCGAGCAGCGTCGTCTTTCCCCAGCCCGCCGGGGCACGCAGCAGGGTGACCGGCCGGGCCACGGCCTCGTCGAGCAACCGGGCCAGCCGTGGCCGCAGCACCACCGGCTCGGGCAGCACGGCGGGCGACAGGCGGGACGCCAGCACGGCTGACCCGCCCGGCGTACGGGCCCGTGCGGCAACCCGGACCTCGCTGCGGTCATCCGGCATCCGGCCCACCCCCACGGACGCGTCCACCCTCCCCAGGCCCCTGCGGTCCGGCGGTTACCCGGCACCGGGCGGTTCACCCCTTCGGGAGGAGCCCGGTTCACCCCGGTCGCGATGACGATGGAGGCCGCGCGGAGCACGGGAGGTACGGGTGGGACAGGTGAGAACGGCACTCGCGGTGACGGGTGTCCTCGGCGCTGCCCTGCTCCGGGCTGTGCGTACCGCCCTCGTCCGGCGGCGGGCCGGGCGTTCCGGTCCCGCCCGTCAGGGGCCCCAGCCGTGGCAGGTGGTGGCCATCGCCCGGCCGCCCGAGGAGGTGCTGCCGGAAGGGGTCTGGCCGGAGCCGCTGCGCCGACTCGACGGTGCCATCCAGGTCGAACTGCGCAGCCCGCCCGACGGTCGGCGTACCGAGTTGGCCGCCCGACCGGTCACCGATCCCGCGCCCACCGGGCTGGCCGCGCATCTGATCGGTGACGAACCACAGCTCGCGGTCCGCCACGCGTTGTGGCAGGCCAAGCAGCTTGCCGAGACCGGTGAGCTGCCGCCGACCGCGCGGGAGCGGTAGCCGGTGCCGAGCGGTGGCGCGCTCGGGCTGGCATCATTCGCGGCATGACGGCGGAGCGGGCGTACGACATCGTGTTGTTCGGGGCGACCGGCTTCACCGGCGGACTCACCGCCGACTATCTCGCCCGACACGCCCCACCCGGGCTGCACTGGGCGATCGCCGGACGCAACCCCGACAAGCTGGCCACGGTCCGCGACCGGCTGGCCGCGATCGACCCGGCGCTTGCGGAACTGCCGCTGCTCACCGCCGACGTCACCGACCCGGCGTCGCTGCGCGCGGTGGCCGACGCCACGCGGGTGGTGGCCAGCACCGTCGGGCCGTACATCCGGCACGGGGAACCGTTGGTGGCCGCCTGCGCCGCCGCCGGCACCGACTACCTGGACATCACCGGCGAGCCGGAGTTCGTGGACCTGATGTACGTGCGCCACCACGCCGAGGCGGTACGCACCGGCGCCCGGCTGGTGCACGCCTGCGGCTTCGACTCGATCCCCCACGACCTGGGTGTCTGGTTCACGATCAAGCACCTGCCGGCCGACGTGCCGATCACCGTGGACGGCTACGTACGGGCCGGGGGCCGGGTCTCCGCCGGCACCTACCACTCCGCGTTGACCGCCTTCTCGCGTACCGCCGAGACCGCCCGGGCGGCCCGCGAACGCCGCGCCGTCGAACCGCGCCCGACCGGCCGTCAGGTGCGGGCCGTGCCCGGCAAGGTGGCCCGCTCCCGCGACCTGCCGGTCTGGGCGGTGCCGCTGCCCACCATCGACCCGCAGGTGGTCCGCCGGTCCGCCGCGGCCCGCCCGGAGTACGGGCCGGACTTCCGCTACCGGCACTTCGCGGCGGTACGGCGGCTGCCGACGGTGCTGGTCGCCGGTGCCGGTCTGGGCGCGCTGACCGCGCTGGTGAAGCTGCCGCCGACCCGGCGTTGGCTGCTCGGCCGGCTCGCCTCCGGCCAGGGACCGAGCCCCGAGCAGCGGGCGAAGTCGTGGTTCCGGGTCCGGTTCGTCGGTCGCGCTGGCGACCGGCGGGTGGTCACCGAGGTGGCCGGCGGAGATCCGGGCTACGACGAGACCGCCAAGATGCTCGCCGAGTCGGCGCTCTGCCTGGCCCTGGACGACCTGCCGTCCACCGCCGGGCAGGTCACCCCGGTCACCGCGATGGGCGACGCCCTGCTGCACCGCCTCACCACCGCCGGCCTCACCTTCGGTGTCCTGGACGAAGGAAGGGCACCTTCTTAACGCCTGGTGTAGAGCAAGGTGCCCCTGTTAACACCCGACAGCCGCTTGACCCTCAAGCAGGTCGAGGGGGCAGGATCTCGGCGTGGACAGTGACCTGCGCAGCATCGGCGAGCTGGCCCGGGCCAGCGGGCTGACGGTGAGCGCCCTGCGGTTCTACGACGCCGCCGGGGTGCTGGTGCCCGCCTGGGTCGACCCGGTCACCGGTTACCGCCGCTACACCGACGACCAGGTGGCGCCGGCGCGGCTGGTGGCCGGGCTACGCCGGGTCGGCATGCCGGTGGCCGAGATCGCCCAGGCGGTACGCGCCGAACCGACGCTGGTGCACCGGCTGCTCGACACGCACCTGCGAAGGCTGGAGCAGGGGCTGGCCGACGCGCGTCGCGAGGTGTCCCGGCTGCGCTCGCTGCTGCCGGCCGACCAGCCCGGGGTCACCCGACTCACCCTGACCGGTGCCGCGCTGGCCGCCGCCGTGGACGCCGTACGGTTCGCCGTCGGCACCGACCCCACGGTGCCGGCGTTGACCGGTGTGCTGTTCGACGTGACCGCCTCGGGCCTGGAACTGGTGGCGACCGACCGGCACCGGCTGGCGGTGGCGACGGCCGAGGCGACGGTGCACGGCCCGGCGGTGCGGACCCTGCTGCCGCTGGACACGGTGGACGCCCTGCGTCACCTGCTCGGCGCTGGCGCTGGCGCTGGCGCTGATCGGGTCGTGGTCGAGTTGACCGTGTCCGGCTCGTCGCTGGTCGCCGACGTGGCCGGGCACGAACTGCGGGCCACCGCGCTGCCGTACGACTTCCCGGACTACCACGCGCTGCTGCCACGATCCGGTGCCGCCGGGCCGACCCGACGGGTACCGGTCGACGCCGAGTGGCTGGTCACCGCGTTGCGGGCCGGTGGGCCGACGGTCGTACGGGAGTACGCCGGCCGGTCGTGGCCGGTGACGGTGCTCGGTCTCGGCCCGCCGGACCGGCTCCGCCTGCTCGGCCCCGACGACCTGCTCGGCCCCGACGACCTGCCCGATCCGGACCGTCCCGGCGTGGCCGCCGGTGGTGACCGGGCCGGCGCGGACGGCACCGAGCTGCGGATCGGAGTCAACGGCGAGTACCTGCTCGACGCGCTGGACGCGGCGGGCGGCCGGCACCTGACCCTGGAACTGGACAGCCCACTCACCCCGCTGACCATCCGCCGCCCGGACGACGAGGGCGCCTTCTCCATCCTGATGCCGATCCGACTCTGAGGCTGGTCCGGCTATGGGGCTGAGCCGCTGCGGAAGGTGGACGGTCGGGTGCGGGGGGTAGGGCGGTCGGCGTACGGCGGTAGCATCACCGGGTCAGCCTGACCTGAAGGTACGGAGCAGCATGCTCGACATGGAGTTGATCCGTAAGGATCGCGACGCGGTGGCGACCGCCCTGGCCAAGCGGCTCGATGCCGCCGAGGTCGACCGGGCGCTGGACGAGATCCAGCACCTCGACCGGGAACGCCGCCGGCTGATCACCGACATCGACGGGGAGCGGCAGCGTCGCAAGGCCGAGGCCCGGGCGTACGCGCAGGCCAAGCGGGCCGGTGTCGAGCCGCAGGTGACCGACGAGACCGGCCGCAAGCAGGTCGCCGAGTTGGAGGCCGAGCTCGACCAGGTGCAGTCCCGGCTGCGTACCGTGATGAGCGAACTGCCCAACCTGCCCGCCGACGACGTGCTTCCCGGCGGCAAGGAAGCCAACCGGGTGGTCAAGACCTTCGGCGCCCCACCGGCCATCGAGAAGATCCGCGACCACGTCGAGTTGAGCCGGATGCTGGCGCTTGTCGACCACGAGCGGGGCGTCAAGCTGGGCGGCTCGGGCTTCTGGATGTACACCGGGCTGGGCGCCCGGCTGGAGTGGGCGCTGATCAACTGGCTGATCGAGCGGAACATCGAGGCCGGGTACGAGTTCCTGCTCCCGCCGCACCTGCTGCTGGACACCGCCGGTTTCGCCGCCGGCCAGTTCCCCAAGTTCTACGACGACGTCTACCACCTGGACAAGCAGTCCGCCCCGCGCGGGCAGTTCCTGCTGCCCACCGCGGAGACGGCGATCCTCGGGGCGTACCAGGACGAGATCCTGGACACCGCGACGCTGCCGCTGAAGGTGTTCGCGTACACCCCCTGCTACCGGCGGGAGGCGGCCGGGTCGCACTCGGACGAGCGCGGGACGGTCCGCGGCCACCAGTTCAACAAGGTGGAGATCTTCCAGTTCACCCTGCCCGAGCAGGCCGACGCCGCGCTGGAGCAGATGGTCTCCCACGCGGAGAGCCTGGTCGAAGGGCTCGGCCTGCATTACCAGCGCAGCCTGCTGGCCGCCGGCGACTCCAGCGCCTCGATGCGCAAGACCCTCGACATCGAGGTGTGGATGCCGAGCACCGGCAAGTACAAGGAGGTCTCGTCGGTCTCCTGGGGCGGTGACTACCAGGCCCGCCGGGCGGCGATCCGCTACCGGGAGCCGGGCGCCAAGCAGACCCGCTTCGTCCACACCCTCAACGGCTCGGCACTGGCCACCAGCCGCCTCCTCCCCGCCATCCTGGAGCAGTTCCAGCAGCCCGACGGCTCAGTCCTGGTCCCCGAGGTCCTCCGCCCCCGCCTGGGCACCGACCTCCTGACCCCCCGCTAGCCCCTCTCCCCCTCCCCGCACCCTGCCGTCGGCGTCGACCTCACCGTCGACGCCGACGCCTGCGTCCGCCCCGACCTCTGCGCCGACGCCTGCGTCCGCCCCGACCTCTGCGCCGATCTTGCACTTGTGGTCGCTGAAACGTCCGCATCTGTCTCTTTTGTCGAGACAGAAAGTGCAAGATCGCGGGGGTCAGGGGGGTGGGGGTGGGAGGGGCGGGTGAGGAGGGTGAGGGTGGCTAGGAGGAGGGCCAGGGTGGTGGGGCCGGCGGTGTCGAGGGCGGCGGCCAGCCAGCGTTGGACCTGCGCGGCCCCGACGATCACCGGGTCGGTGAGGGCGTTTCGGTGGCCGGCGAACAGGCGGGCCTCGTACCAGCCGTACCAGGCGACGTAGCCGCCGGCAAGCAGCAGCACCAGGCCGCTGAGCCGGGGCACCCACGCGCCGGCACCGCGTAGCCGGGCCACCACCTCCCCGCGCAGCAGGGCCACGCCGAGGGCGGCCACCGCCACCACCAGGCCCATCCCGAGGGCGTACGCGCCGAACAGCGCCAGCCCGCGCGGCAGCGTACCGGCCCGCAGGCTGGTCACCACGATGGCCAGGAACGGTGCGATGGCGCAGCCCAGCGAGGCGACCGCGTACGCCATGCCGAACAGCACCATCGACGGCCACGAACGGGTCAGTCGGGGTGCCCGCGCCAGGGGGCGCATGGTGGGCAGTCGCCGGCCGGCGAGCAGCCAGCAGCCGAGCAGCACCAGCAGCAGTCCGAGCCCGACGGTGAACCAGGGCAGTCGAGGGCGCAGCCAGCCGGCGACCGGGGCCAGCGCCAGGCCGAAGGCACCGAACACGACGACGTAGCCGAGGGTGAGCGCGGCGGCGGCGGTGAGCGCCCGCCGTACCGCGCCACGGGTGTCGGTGGCTCCGGCGACCAACAGCGACAGGTACGCCGGCAGCATCGCGAAGCCGCACGGGTTGACCGCGCCGAGCATCCCCGCGGTCAACGCGAGCAGCAGCGTGGCCTCCATCAACCACCTCCCGGTCGGAGCCGACAGCGCTGTTGCGCCCTCGGCGACAGCGGGCAGCGCCGATGCGCCCCCGGTCGCAGCGGGCAGCGCCGATGCGCCCCCGGTCGCAGCAGGCAGCGCCGGTATGCCCCCGGCATCAGGCGGCCAGCGCGGTGACCCGGCGGGTGAGGTCCTCCCCGTCCAGCCAACCCTGGTGCACCACCCGGCCGTCCCGGTCGATGATCACGAAGGTGCTCTGCTCGGTGACCTCGAAGCGCCGCCAGATCGCCCCCGCACGGTCGTCGAGTTGCGTCACCGGCGCCAACTCGAACTCGGTGACGAAGTCGGCCATCGCCTGGTGTTCGCCGAGGCCGGCGACGCCGATGATCGGCACGGTGTCGCGGAAGCCGGGGGCGATCTCGGCCACCGTCCACGCCTGGCTCGCGCAGGCGGCACACCACGGTGCCCAGAACCAGAGCACGACCGGGCGACCGGCCAGAGCGGCGGCGTCGAAGGCCGTACCGTCGAGGGTCTTGCCGGTGAACCGGAGGGTGTCCGGCACCGTGACCGGTCCGGTGGGCGCGGCCCCCGGGGAGGCGGTGCCACCCGCGGGAGTGGCCGCACTGTCGGCGGAGTTCGAGGCGGGCGGGGCGCCCGCCGGCGTGACCGCCTCCGCGCCGCAGCCGGCCCCGGTCAGGACGACGGCCAGCAGGGCGGCGGCGCGTCGTCCGGTCGTTCGTGCCTTCCCCATCCGCGTCTCCTTCGTCGGTTCACGTGGCGAGCCAGGGCGGTCCGCCGAGGGTCGGGACCTGCCGGGCGGGCCGCGTCGGTCCGCCGCTGGTCGGAACCTGCCGGGCAGGCCGGGTCGGTCCGCTGAGGGTCGTGAGCTGCCGGGCGGCTTGGAGCGGCCCGTCAGGCCTTGGTCAGTCGCAGTGCCAACTCCGGGCAGACCTTGACCGCCTTCGACGCGCCCTCCCGCAGCCAGGTCGGCACGGGGGTGGGTGGGAAGGCGGGGTATCCGTTCTGGTCGAGCCGGATGAAGTCCGGCACCACGTGCGCGCACAGCCCGTGACCGTCGCACCGGGACCAGTCCAGGACGAGCTTCTGCGGATCCGGGTCGGGCGCACCGGGCAGCCCCATCATGCCCTTGACCCGTCGGCCGCAGCCCTCACCGGTGGTGTGCTTCTTCAGGTCCTCGGCGAAGACCTCCATCGCGGACAGCGCGAATCTGGACGTACCGTCGGGGTGGCTGCACGCGCCGCGTCCCTTGACGTCGCCGGCTGCCGCGCGCACGACCTCCACCGGCGCGCTGCCGGAGACCGCCAGGTCGACGGCGCGGGCCAGGTCCGGCAGGCCACGCTTGCACGGGCCGCACTGCCCGGCGGACTCCCCGGCCAGATACCGCACCACCTGGGCGGCCTCGCCGAGCGGGCAGGTGTCGTTGGCGAGCGGGACGATGATGCCGGCGCCGAGGGTGCCGCCTACCGCGGCGAGCCCCTTGCGGGAGACCTCGGCCTTGTTCGCTGCCTCCCAGGTGATCCACTTGCCGTGGTAGCCGCCCATCAGGATGCCCGGCCCCTCGGGCACCTCGCAGAGTTCGAGGATCTCCCGCAGCGGGGTGCCGGCGGCGCACTCCACCACCGCGTGGCGTTTGGCCGCGCCGGTGATGCTGAGCAGCACGGTGCCGGGTTCGTCGTCGGTGCCGAGCGCCGCGTACTCGTACGGGCCGAGCCGGGCGGCGATCGCCATCTGCGAGTACGTCTCGGCGTTGGACAGCAGGGTGGGCAGGTTGTTGACACCCGAGTCGCTGGACCGCTTCTTCGTACCGGGCGGGATGTGCGGCAGGCCGTTGATCCCGTTGACAAGTGCGCCACCCTCGCCGCTGATGAAGCGGTGCGGCACCGTGACCACGCTTGTCGGTACCGGCATCCGGCGCTCCTCCAGCGCCTCCATCAGGGAGTCCCGGCCGATCAGGTCGTCGGCCACGCAGAGCACGATCTCCTCGGCGTCGAGGGCGAACGCGGCCAGGGCGGCACCGTCGAGGATCAGGTGCGGCGCCCGGGTCAGGATGACCTTGTCCTTCCAGCTGGCCGGCTCACCCTCGGTGGCGTTGACCACCACCACCGGGGGCAGGTCCTGGCGTTCGCAGGACTCCAGCACCGCGCGCAGCTTCCGGGCGAACGGGAACCCGGCACCGCCCTTGCCCTTGAGCTGGATGCCTTCGGCCAGTCGCAGCAGGCTGGACGGTTCCATCGGGCTGATCGGGCCGTGCACCATCTCGTGCGCCCGCAGATCGAGGCGACCGAACTCGGCGAACCCGGCGGTGATCCGTGGCTCACCCACGCAGGCGACCGGTGGCACGGTGGTACGCATCGTCACTTGGCTTCACCTCGCAGGCCGGCCCAGTAGGCCCCGTCGACCGAGTCCGGGTCGGCCCGGCGGCGACGCCGGCTGTCCGCAGCCGCCCGCTGAGCTCGTCGGGCGGCCAGGTCGACAAGGGTCGGGGTGTCGTCGTCGGCAACGTCGTCCGGGGCGTACCGGGCCGGGGGACGCCAGTAGTCGGTCTCCGCCTCCGGGCCGTCGTCGTCGGCGCTGTGCCGGCCGCCACCACTGCGCGGCGCGGCCGAGATCGGCGAACCGGAGATGGGCGAGCCCGAGATCGGTGAACCCGAAATCGGTGAACCGGAGATCGGCGAGCCGGAGATCGGCGCGGTGGACTCCCAGCGGCGCGGGCTGTCCCAGGGTTCCTCCGGCTCGTCGACGATGCCCTGCGGAGGTGCCGAGTAACGGGTGCCGGCGTCCAGGTCGGACCGGGACCGCCGCGAGCGGCCGTACACCTCGTCGTCGCGGTAGCGCCGGCCGCCCGGCTCACGGTCGACGTCGGCCACCGGCTCCTCGTCGCGGCGTCGGGTGGCGCGGCGTGCCACCGGCTCGTACTCCTCTTCCCGCCGGTCGACGCGACGCCGGCTCGATTCCTCGTCCCGTCGGGAACGACGCGGTTCCGCGTCGTCGTCGATCCGGGAACGGCGCGGTGCCGGCTCCAGTTCCTCCTCGTGGCGGGAGCCACGCCGCCCGACCGGCTCCTCGTCGCGCCGCCGACGGGCCACCGGTTCGAGCAACTCGGTCTCCCGTCGTACCGCGCGCTCCAGGTCCTCCTCGTCGCGCCACGACGTACGCCGGGCGACCGGCTCCAACTCCTCGTCCCGGCGTCCGGGGCGGACCGGTCCGCGCAGCGTGCCCGGCTCCGGGACCACCGGCACGGTGAAGCGTTCCGGGTCGTTGCGCCGGATGGTGGGGCTGGCCCAGGTGCCGGAGGTGCTCTCCGCCCAACTGGTGTCGCGGCGGGTCCGCTCGCCCTCGCCGGCCCGCTTGGTCAGGCTGCCGAGCAGGGTCTTCGGTCGGGTCTCGTCACTGCCCTTGCCGGTCATCGCCTCGTTGAGGGCGGCGGCCTGGTGCCGTTCGCGACTGCGCCGCTGAAGGGTGACCGAGAGACGGACCAGCAGCGCCATCACGACAAGCACCACGCAGAGCCCGTAGCTCAGGCTGACCCAGGTGGCCGGCGGACGGCCGGCACCGAGGCCGTGGAAGATGCCGAACGGCCAGGAGAGGTACGCCAGGGAGTGCAGCGCCCGCCACACCCACTTCGGACCGATGTCGGCGAACCGGGCCCGAATGATCCCCGTCCACAGCACGCTCACCATGAGCAGCGCGGCAATGGTGCCGAGCCCGACGTAGAGGCCCCGCCCACCGACGAACGGCACGGCCGCGTCCGTCATCCCGGCCCGCCCGGTGGTGATCTTGGTAATCACGTGGAAGCCCAGACCCGCCACCCCGAGGATGCCGGTGGCCCGGTGCGCGGACTGCAACAGGACCCGGTGCCGGATGAGCAGCACCAGCCGGTCGGTGGAGAGCAGCCCCATCATCACGGTGAGGCTCAGCGCGACCAGGGCGATCACGCCGGCGAAGAACTCGGTGAAGAAGAAGCCCATCGCGTACGCCTTCTGGCCGGCGCCGGTGAGCATGACCAGCGCCCACACCGCGGCGAGCCCGGACGCGGACAGCGCCAGGATCTGGCCACGGGAGGCCACCTGGACGCCTCTACTGCTGCTGCTGGTACGGACGGCAGGCGTCGTCTCGTTCTGCATAGCCCGGGCCATGTGCTCCTCGATCGTCTCGCGGCGGCGTACCACCGGCCGACCCTGTTCCCCACTCCAGTACGCAGTCGGATGCCGGACGGATCAGCCCGCGCCGAAAAAATCTCCACGAGTTGTCGAACCGTCCCCCCGCCCGGCGCGTGTAGACCCGATCCGGGCACTGACGCACGTCCATGCGTTGACAGCCCGTGAAATGGGCTTGTAACCTTGCTGAAATTTTTCAGCATCGATGCAAGATGCCGGCAACCCCCCACCCCCGTAGGAGCTTCCGATGCACCGACGTCGACTCCGTACGGCGATCGTGGCCCTCGGCGCGATCGCCACCCTGCTCGCCCCCACCGTCGTGACGGCACCCCCGGCCGTCGCCGCCCCGACCGGCGGCAAGAAGGTCATCGCCAACCTGTTCGAGTGGAACTGGCCCTCGGTGGCCAGCGAGTGCACCAGCACTCTCGGCCCGAAGGGCTACGGCTACGTCCAGGTCTCGCCCCCGCAGGAGCACGTCCGCGGCAACCAGTGGTGGGTGGCGTACCAGCCGGTCAGCTACCGGATCGAGTCCCGCAAGGGCACCCGCGACCAGTTTCGGTCCATGGTCACCACCTGCCAGTCAGCAGGCGTCAAGGTGATCGTCGACGCCGTCGTCAACCACATGTCCGGGCAGTCGGGCGGCGGCACCGGTTGGGCCGGGTCGTCGTACCAGCACCACGTCTACCCCGGCATCTACCAGGCGCAGGACTTCAACTACTGCGGCCGCAACGGCAACAACGACATCGTCAACTACAACGACCGGTACGAGGTGCAGAACTGTGAGCTGGTCAACCTCGCCGACCTGAAAACCGGCTCGGACTACGTCCGCTCGCGGCTGGCCGCGTACCTCAACGACCTGCTCTCCCTCGGGGTGGACGGCTTCCGGTTGGACGCCAGCAAGCACATGCCCGCCGCCGACATCGCCAACATCCTCAGTCGACTGAACCGCCGCCCGTACATCGTGCAGGAGGTCATCTACGGTGCCGGTGAGCCGATCCGGCCCGAGGAGTACACCGGCAACGGCGACGTGCACGAGTTCCGCTACGGCAAGGACCTGGCCCGGGTCTTCCGCTCCGAGCGGTTGGCGTACCTGCGCAACTTCGGTGAGGGCTGGGGCCATCTGCCCAGCGGCGTCTCGTCGGTCTTCATCGACAACCACGACACCCAACGCGACGACGGCGGCGTGCTCACCTACCGCGACCGGGGCATCTACGCGCTGGCCAACGCCTTCATGCTGGCCTGGCCGTACGGTTCGCCGACGGTGATGTCCAGCTACACCTACAGCAGCCGCGACGCGGGCCCGCCCTCGGACAGCAACAACAAGACCCGCAACACGGTCTGCTACTCCGGCTGGGAGTGCGAGCACCGCTGGCCGGTCATCGCGAACATGGTCGGCTTCCGCAACGCCACCGAGGGCACCGGCGTCAGCAACTGGTACGACAACGGCGCCCAACACATCGCGTTCAGCCGTACCGGCAAGGGTTTCATCACCATCAACGACGAGGACTTCGCCATCAACGGCCGCTCCTACTACACCGGCCTGCCCGCCGGCCGCTACTGCGACGTCATCCACGGCACCTTCTCGGGCGGCACCTGCTCCGGCCCAGTCATCACGGTCGACACCAACGGCTGGTTCACCGCCAACATCCCCGCCCACGACGCCATAGCCATCCACCTCTCCGCCCGCCTCCCCTAACCCCACCCCCGCCCGCGCTCCCGCTCCCGCCCACGCTCCCGCTTCGTTGATCAAGAGGTTTGCGTCAGGAATCGACTCCATCCCGACGCAAACCTCTTGATCAACACGGCTCAGGGCAGGGCGGGTCAGGGTGGGGGGTGGGAGGGTGGGTGGTTTGGGGGTGGTGGGGCGGGTGGGGAGGTTAGGGTGGGTTGTGGTTTTTGGGAGGTTTGAGCGGGGGCGGCGGGGGGCCGTCGCGGCGGTGGGTGTTGCGGTGCTGGTGGGTGGGTCGGCGTACGCCGGTTGGGCGCTGACGCCCTCGGCGGGGCCGGCCCCGGTGGCCCGGCCGAGCGACCAGGTGTCGGCACCGACATCGTCGGTGCCGACGGAGAGCGCCGAGACGATCGCGCCGGCGGCGCCGGCTCCGGATCACCTGCCGGAGATCGACTACGACCCGGCACCCGTCGGCTTCCCCGACGATCCGGACGCACTGGACACCACGCCGCTCACCGAGGGCGTACGCCCACAGCGCCGCCTCGCCGCGTACGACGGGCCCGGTGGGCGGCCGATCGCCTTCCTCATGCCCACGATCAGCGGGGTGGACCTGACCGTCCCGGTGGCGCGCCGCGAGGCCGGCTGGACGGCGGTGCTGCTGCCGTCGGCCAACCGCAAACTGGCGTGGCTGCCACCCGGTGGTTTCGACACGGTGGAGCTGCGGGACCAGATCGTCGTCGAGCGGGTGCCGTACCGGCTCACCTGGTACCGCGACGGTGTCGCGAAACGCAGTTGGCGGGTCAGCCTGGGTCAGCGCGGCCAGGAGACCCCGCTCGGGCGCACCTTCGTGCTGGGGCGTACGCCACCACCGGAGTCGGTCTACGGCGGCGTCGACATCTACGCCCTTGGCTCGGTGCCCGACGACCCGGAATCCGTACCGGCCGGCCTGCGCGGCGCGCACATCGGCATCCACACCTGGTACCACGACGGGGAGCTGGGCCGGCAGACCACCAACGGCTGCATCCGACTGACCCCCTCCGGGCAGCGACTGCTGCTCAAGGAGGTACCCCCGGGCAGCCCGGTGACCGTCGTCGACACGCTACCCACCCCGACCCCGACCGCCTGACCGCCGCCGAACAGCCCTGGCCCGACCACCGGCCATTTCGGGTACGCGCAAACCTGACCGGTCGTGGCATGCTCGCCCGACATGAAGACCCGCATCGCTGACCGTTGTCGGACGGGCAGCTCGGCATGATGACCCGCATCGCTGACCGTTGTCGGCCGGGCAGCTCGGCATGATGACCCGCATCGCTGACCGTTGTCGGCCGGGCAGTGGGGACCACCGATGACCACCGCGCGTCCCGCAGCTCGCCAGATCACCCGTTCCGGCGACGGTGAGGTCGGGCTGCGCCGGGCTCGCGGCACCGCGCTGCGTGCGGTCATCGCGTACCGGGATCTGTCGTGGACGCCGTTGTTGCTGGTCGGGGCCGGCCTGGGCCTGTCCGCCTTCGTCGGTGACGAACTGCCCGGCATCGCCGGGATGGTCGTGCTGACCCTCACCAGCACCGGCTTTGCCTGGGGTGGCGCTGCCCTGCTGACCGGCTACCTGACGACCAGCAGGGCACTGGCGCCGGTCAGCGCCACAGTCGTCCTGGTAACGGCGACGGTCGTCTACTACGGACTGATCATCGCCCACGGCCGCCGTTGGCGTCTCGGCACTCTCGAGGACGGCAGTTCTTCCGCCCTGAACGGTCTGGCCTCGGTCGGGCGGGCCACCGCGTTCTGGCTCGCCGCCTCGGTCGTCGCCGGTGTCCTGCTGGGCGGGCTTGGTGCGCTCGTCCGACGGGGAAGCCGGATCCAGGCGTCGGTGGCTGCGGGCGTGGTGCTCGGGCTCCTTGCCGGCCAGGGCCTGGAGTTCCTGATGATCTTCCGTGCCTGGCACGCCCTGGACGCGTTCTTCCTGGGCCGGGTGCTGTCCGCCACGGTCAGCGTCCTGCTCGCGATGATCGGGGCGACCGTGCTGCTCGCGTACCGTCGGGCCCCGAAGTCGTGGCCGGTCTTCGCCGCCACGTCCCTGCTGGCCAGCCTGGCGGGGGCGCTGCTCTGGCACCAGATCAGTTCGATCACCACCGCCATCTGACGTGCGGAGAGCCTGCCAACCGGACGATCAGGTCACGACGAACCGGACCGACTCACTCAGCACACTCACCGCGGCCTTCGGATCGGCTAAACGAGCGGACAGGGTCGCCGCCGCGAGCTGCTTCGGCAGGGCGGCACTGAACTTGAGGCCGTCGAGCGCCTTCTCGCTGACCTCAGGAAGACAAAGCCGAACGCTGGCATCGGCGGTCTTCTGCCGCCATTCAGCCGAGGTCACATTGTCACGCAACCGGATGCTGTGATCGTCGAAACGCTCCATCGGATCGACCACGTCACCGAGCGTTGCAGTCAAGGTCGCGTTTGCCCGGATGCCGGCCCAGGTCCACCAACGGAGGTCCCCGCCTTTCTCGCGGACGATGAGAGTGCCGCCCGGGTGCACGAGATGCAGTTTTTCCTCGCGCTCGCGCGCGAGCCGCTCGATGGCGCGACGGGTCAGTCGAACCGGCGGATCGGCTCCGAGCAGGACCTCACGTACTGCGCGGGTCAACGCGAAACCCTGGTACGCCCAGCCGGTCCCGGACCAGCGCGCCCGACCTCCGCCGTCCGTTGCTTCGACGAAACACCGCCGCCGTCGCCAGTCGATGTAAGTGACCCGCCAGCTCCGGCCGCCCAGCAGGAGCCGACGGTCGCCGCGGACCTCCTCGGTGAGCAGACTGGGATCTACGCGCCCCAGTTCGGTGCGTCCCAGCAGAACCGTGAACTCCGGCGGGCCGGAAAACACCGCCGTCAGATCCATGAAGTGTCGGCGACCGAAACGCGCCTCGGCAGCAGGACCGATGAAGAGCATCCCCCCGTCGTGGTCAAGGTATCCATGCTCAACCAGGTAACGGAGGATTGGCTCCGCTTCCTCCCCGAAGGGCGGCAGCTCATTCCACGCCTGCACCCACAGCTTGTCGCCCACCTGATGTTCCTGCAGGCAGAGGGCGAGCAACTGTTGGGCGACAATGTGCCGAGGCTCCGGCGGTGCGACGACCGGCTCGACCCAGCCGCGCGACCAGAGCAGCAGCAATGCGGCAGCCTCGGTGAGCGCCGCACCGTCGAGCGCCAGGAACAGGCAGTTGCGGCTGCTACCAACGCGCCGGCCGGCACGCCCGATCCGCTGCAAAAAAGACGCGACGGTCGCCGGAGCATCAATCTGGATCACCCGATCGAGGTCACCGACATCAATCCCGAGTTCCAGAGTGCTGGTGGAGACGATGGCACAGTCCCGCGCCTCACTGAATGCCTGTTCAGCCCGGCGCCGCTCGTCGATGGAAAGCGAGGCGTGCGACAGAAATGTTGTCACTCCCTTTGACCGCAGCAGCTGACCGAGTTCTTCCACGGTCTGCCGGGATTCGCAGAAGACAAGTCGTTTCTCTCCGCGATGCAGCCCAGCAATCACCGTCGCCGCGTTAGCGAGCGAGCCGACATAGTCCAACTCGATGTCGCCAGGCGGCGGTCCATCGGCCGCAGTAACCAGGTCAGGAGCCACCACCTCGGCTGGCCGACGGCCGCCCCCCGAGCCCTGAAGCCAGCTGAGCAACTGACCCGGATTGCCGACGGTGGCGGAGAGCCCAATCCGCTGCAGGGGACGACCGGCCACCCGAGCCAGTCGTTCCAACACCGCCAGCAGGTGCCAGCCCCGGTCGTCCCCGGCGAAGGCGTGTACCTCGTCGACGACCACGGCGCGCAGCCCGGCGAAGAAACCTTGGTGGTCGACCTTCTCGCTGACCAACATGGATTCCAGTGATTCGGGAGTAGTAAGGAGAATGTCGGGCCGCTCGTAGAGCACTGCCCGTCGTTGTGCAGCGCTGATGTCACCGTGCCAACAGGCGGCACGTCGACCGAGCCATCCGGCGTACTGCTCGACGCGGGGCTGCAGGTTGTTGAGCAGCGCTTTGAGCGGGGCGAGGTAGAGCACCGAGGTGCCCGTCCACCGCTGTTCCGTCATCCTGGTCAGCAGTGGAAACAGCGCGGCTTCCGTCTTACCGCCCGCCGTGGGCGCCAGCAGCAGCACGTCCGCGCCGCCGCGCACCGGGGCGATCGCGGCCCGCTGCATCGGCCTGAGATCACGCCACCCCAGGCTGTTCACCAGGTGATGCACCACCACCGGGTCGAGGTCGAGCGACATGTCAGATCGGCAGTTCGATGTCGTCGGCCGACGCTGCTGCATTCCGTTCGATGTCGGTCAGTTCGTCAGCCCGTAGGGTCAGCTGGTAGTGCTGGCGCGGATCCCAGTCCTCGAACTGGTCGACCCGATCGAAGACGTCCGCCACCAGCTTCTTCAAGTAGATCCGAGGTGCCACTCCCACCTGGCCACCGAGGGCGCCGGTGACAGCTCGGGCCAGCAGGGCCAGATAGTCGTCGTCAATGCGGGAGACCACTGCGGCGCTGCCGTAGATGGTCCGTACCCGTCGGCCGAGGTCGACGAGCGCGTCAGTGGTGAAGCCCGGCAGCCGCAACTGGGTGGCGCGCGGATTGTCCCAGCGGGCTTCCGGCCCGAAGTCGGTGGCGAGGCGCTGGGCCAATGGCGCGAGCCGCTGCACGCCCTGCGGGCCGTCGTAGAAGGCTGGCGTCCCGGTGATCAGCACCATCAGGCCCGGAAAGCGGTCGGCATGTACCTCGTCGATGAGCTGACGCAGCGAGTTGAGGGCCTTGTCGCGGACGTCAGAGCGTACTCGTTGCAGCGTCTCGACCTCGTCGAGCACCAGCAACAACCCTTGGTGCCCACTGTCACGTAGCACGGTCAGTAGGCCACGCAGAAAACTCAATGCGGCGTAGTGGTCGAGGTCGCCTTTGACTCCGGCCGCCCGGCGCGCCGCCGCCGCGACGTGCGGCTGGCCGCCCAGCCAGGCAGCGAGACCATCCGCCGTGGCGTGGTCCGCGCCTGCGCTGGCAGCCCGGTAGCCACGTAGCGCGGCCGCGAAGCCCGGAGTAGTTCGGGAGATTTCTCCCAGCCGACGCTCCAGCAGGTCGTTTACCGCGCGTTCGAGGGCGTCCGCGTCGTCCTCGGCGATCACACCGCCGGCCAGGACGTCCTCCTCAAGAGCGAAGATCCACCCATCGAGTACGGGCCGGAACGCGCTCGGCGCGAACTGTTCGGTGCTGAGGTGCTCGACCAGACGCCGGTAGACCGTCTCCATCCGATGCAGGGGCGTTTCCAGCTCCGAGATCTGCACCTCGGCGGCGGCGAACCCGCGTCGTTTGGCGCGCTCGGCGAGCCATCGGGTGAAGAAGGTCTTGCCGGCGCCGTACTCGCCGCGTACCGCTTTGAAGACGCTGCCGCCGCCGGCCACCCGGTCGAGGTCGTCGTCGAGCGCGGCGGCGAATCGTTCCAGCCCAACGGCGAGAGCGTCCAGGCCGTTGCTCGGTACGACACCGCGACGCAGCGCATCAATGATGTCCCGGCGACGGCGGGCGGAGATTTCCGCTGTCACTGCGGCTCCAGCTCGAACTGCTCGATCAGCAACTTGCGGTTGAGGTGGACCGTCCGACCGTCCGCGTCGACCGTGAGTACGGGATAGCCCTCGACCTGGAGAAGCCGGCGCAGCACGGTGAGCGTGCCGGTGATGCGGTGCGCGGGGATGCCGGCCCGCGCCGCGAGGGTGTCGAGGGTCGCCCGGTCACCGCCGGCGACCAGGGTGCGCAGCAGTGCGGCGACCCGTTCGTCGGTGAGCGACAGCCGGGGGTCACGCCGCTGGGCGTACCGGTCGCTGGCCAGCAACGCGGTCACCAGGTCGAGCATCGGATCGACAGCAGGCGCAGCGGCGGTAACGGGTGCGGTGGCAGGCGTGGTGGCCATCAGATCGAACAGGCCTTCGGGCTGGTGTTCGATGGGACGACGCGGACGGCGTCGAGCGATCGGGGAGGCTGACTTCTCGGACGGCTCGGGCAAGGGTTCACGCCACCACTCCGGGCTTGCCACCGGGGCACCGGACCAACCCGGTACGGCGGGATCCTCACCGGGAGTGAACACGAGCAGCGGGATGACCGCCTCGGCCGCCGAGGCACCACCGTGGTAACCGGCCTTGCGTGGCCCGTACCGCACCTCTTCTCGCCAGGGCACGACGATCTCGCCACCAGCGAGCGCCACCCGGCTGCCGAC
This sequence comes from Micromonospora gifhornensis, assembly GCF_016863515.1. Taxonomy (GTDB): domain Bacteria; phylum Actinomycetota; class Actinomycetes; order Mycobacteriales; family Micromonosporaceae; genus Micromonospora; species Micromonospora gifhornensis. Next base: position 86,082 of record NZ_BOPA01000002.1, on the reverse strand, counting down.
CAACCTGACTTCGGCGTCACCTGCCGGCTCGCTGGCCGGACGCCACCGGTTCTCGCTGCTGGAGCTGGGCAGAACCATCGCGTCCGGTCCCCGGTCGACGACGTGACCGTGATCGGAGACGACGACCACCACCCGGTCGGTCACGGAGGCCAACAGGTCGTCGACGGCGGTGATGGTGTCGGTCCCCCAGACGGTGGTGCCCGGCTCGCTGCGGTCGAGCGCATCGTCGATGGTGTTCACCACGGCGGCCACAAGTGGGACCGAGGGATCCTCAAGGGCAGCCAGCACCTCCCGGTCGAGCGCCATGCCTGCACCGGCACGCAACGACGCCTTGTGCAGCAGTCGCCCGGCGGGGAAGCGCAGTTGGAACGCCTTCCGCTCGGCCTGCTGGCCCCCGGTGGCGATGCGTCCACTCAGCAGGCTGCATCGGCTCACTTCGGTCACGGTGGGTAGCGCCGCCAGTACGCCGGTGCGGGGTCCCCCGTCGGGAGTGAGTTCTACCCAGGCACCCCTACGGGTGACCGACTCGGCCACCTCGGTCGCCGCCGCGACACTCATCCCGTCGAGCACCAGCAGCAGGACGCGTTTCCCCTGGTCGAGGATCGGTTGGACCACCCGATCCAGAACGTCCTCGACGCGCAGCAGGGCTCCGGGTTCGCTCTCGGCGGCGGCGAGCAGGTCGGCGAACTGGCGGTCGTGCCGGGACCGACGGGCGTCCACCGCCTGGTGCAGCAGCCGGTATGCCGCAGCGACCTGTGGATCGGGGTCTCCGGCGAAGACATCGAGCCGCGCGCGATCCACCCAGCCGTCCTGCTGAACCTGCCGGTGCAGCGCCTCCAGCAGCGTTGCCGGCGCAGCGGCGTCGACGGTGCCGAGCCAGCGGAGCAGGCGTACGGCCATCCGGGCCGTCTCCAACCTGCGCGGCTCGACAGCCCGGTGTGCCTCCACGGTGGCCAGTGCCGTCTGCACCCGGGCGACCGCGGCCGGCAGCGCGACACCACCGGCCGGTACGGCGAGCCGGACGGCGTCTGCGAAGGCACGCAGTCGCTGCAGGAATCCGCTGGGCAGGATGGTCGATGCGCCGATCAGCTCGGTTATTCCGATCTCGGCGGCAATGGTTTCGGCTCGGCGCAGCATCCGCATGGCCTCGGCCGTGCCGTCGACGCCGGTGTCGATGGTCCGGTAGACCCACGCTTCGGCTGCCTGATGCAGCGCTTCGGCCTGCGGTGGTGTCAACGACAGTCCGCCGAACCTCGGTTCCAGTCGGGTCCGGCCGACCGCCGCCACGACCTCGTTGCCACCCGTGTCGGTCCAGAGCAGCCCGGCCAGCAGGCCCATCGGGATGACGTCCACTCCGTGTCCGGCCCGCACGGCGGCCATGATGCCGGGGACGGCCCGGCCTGCGATGCCGGTCAGGTACGCCGTGATGCCATGCGCCACGGCGTCGGGCGCGTCCATGAACCGCCGTTGTCGGGTGGCTTCGGTGGTCCATTGCACGAGGCCGCTGTCGTCGAGTGCGGTGGCCGGCAGGCCGAGCAGTTCGGCGGTGAGGCTACGCAGCGCGTGGTCGCGGGTGAGAATCGTGCCGGGTGGTGCCGGCCATCCCTCAGGGGGGGCGTAGTCGCTGAGCGCGTCGGCGACCCAGCGTCCGCTCCGCACCAGCATGGGATCGTTGCGGGCGACCCCGCCGAACAGTTGCCGGACCAGGTCCCACGGATCGATCTTGCGCACGGTCTGCTTACTGAGATGGGCGAGCAACCCGTCGCCCAGTTGACTCTCGCTCAGATCGGTGAGCAGCACCAGCCGTTCACCGTCGACCCGATCGTGTATCGCAGCCCGTGCGGCCAGGGGGGTCGGGCACGGCACCACCCGGATCCGCACATCGCGAACGGTGAACACCGGGTCGCCCTGCCAATCGGGGCGGGTAGCCAGCGCGATCGCGTACCCGGGTTCATCCTCGGCCAGCCACGCCTCGACCTTGCGTCGCACTGCCTCGGGTGTCGCGACACCCTCCGGAGCACTCACGATGACACCACCCCGACCGTGACCGGCTCAACCCCAGCCGCCGTCACCGGGTCTCCCAGGTGACGGTGATCTGTCGGCCAGCCGCTACCGCCGCCTCTATTTCGGCGGCGACCTCTTTCCAGGTGGCCAGGTCGGAGACTTCGTGTTGCCGGGCGCGACCGACTCCGATGCCGCCGGCCTGGTGCCCGGTACCGCCCGGCGCCAGGTATGTCACCTCCGGCTGAGCAGGGCTGCCGCCGTCACCGGAACGCACGTCCCCGGGCAGTCGGGGATCGGGCACCATGCCGCCGCCCCCGACCGTGCCGCCGCCCGGTACGGGTCCGTCACCGGTCGGACGCTCGGATGCCGGGTCCGGGGTCGTTGCGGGCGGGCGGGCCGAGGCATCCGCGGCGAGCAGTGCGGCAGAGCTGCTTACCGCAGCCTCAAGGGCGTGCACGAGATCCTGCCCGTGTTGCTCGTGCTGGACGACACTGCGCAACTGGCCGATGATCTGACGCGCCTGCTCGTCCTTGGCCGATCGGGCCAGAACGACCTTGAGCAGCGGCCACTGGTGTTCCTGTCGAAGCGCACGACCGAGCGGGCCGGCCTGGCTGAGCAGCTCGCCGACGGCCGGGTCGTCGACGTCACCGAATTCGGCAGCGGCAACGGATTCGACGAGAACGACATCGTCGCGCTCGCTGGCGATGTCGGCGACGAAGCGGGCCGCTCGCCGTGCGGTGGCGAGCCGCCCGACGGCTGCGGCAGGGTCCAACCCCAGCACCTCGGCGTGCCTGGTCAACTCGTCTACCAGCCCGGCGGCGGCATCGCGACGGTCCCTGGCCGCCTCACGCAGCGTGGCGGCGAGCGTGCCCAGGTTGGCCGGGGTACGCCAACCCGGCAGCACCTTGCCGAAGAGTTTGGCGCCACGGTGCACCGCGTCCGCCCAGGCCTGTTCGTCGGGCATCGGCGGGTGCCGCAGCTCCATCTCGTCGTCGCGTACGGCGGCCACGCTTGTCACGTCGACCTTGCCGCCCCGGTAGTACCAGGCGAGCTGCTGTTCCAGCCCGAAGACCAGGATGATCAGGTTCTGGAGTTCCCGGTCGAAGCCGAACGGGGCCGGCACGTCGATGAGTTCCCGCAGCCGGGCCACCGGGAAGCGGTCGGTGTAGCCCTCGTTGGCGGCGGCCTGCAACAGGTGTCGGCTCCAGCGGCAGGTCGAGGTGGTGAGCACGTACCGGCCGTCGTCCAGGTCGCCGAGGCCGAGGTTGTTGCAGACGCGACGCAGGGTGCGCTGGTCGGCGGGGTTGGCCACGGTGACGCCGCGCGCGGGGTCGGCGGCGGCGCGGGTGGCGTACTCCAGGATCTTGGCCAGCTCGCTGCGGGTGACCGGCTTCTCGTCGTCGGGCATGGCCGGGCGGCCCGGGTAGGACCAGGCGAGCAGTTCCCCGGTGAGGTGGTGGAATGCCTCGGCGAGCGTGCCGCCGCGCGGATCGCCGAGGTGCAGGCCCTCGCTGAGGGTGTGGAACACCCCGACGCTGTCGTCGCGCACGTCCGAGCCGTGGGAGGTGGCCGACCCGTACGCCTGCATCAGCGCGCCGAGCAGGGTGCTGCGCAGTTGCGACTGGCGTTGCTGGAGGTAGACCCGGCCCTGTTGCCGGTCGGCGAGGGACCAGTCGGCGGCGAGCGAGTTGAGCCGGTCGCCGGTGCCGTTGCCGAGCAGATAATTGATCTTGGCGAGCTGGCCGACCTTCGCCATCATCTCGTCAGTCAGGAAGAACGGCAGCCAGAACACCGTCCGGGAGCCGCGTTCCAGGCTCTCGATCCGGGACCGGTCGGCACTCCGCTCGAAGCCCTCAAGGTCGAATGGGTAGTCGATGATCACCCGCCAGGCTTCCCCGCTGGCGATCAGCGCCGAGACCGGCATGCTGTCGGGGTCACGCACGTTGCCGAACTTGACCTGGATGGTGTGCCGCCCGCCACGCCAGTCACGCGGGTGCAGCAGCTCACCGAGCTGGCCGTCGGCCCCGATGATGCCCATCTCGGCGGTGACCATCTCGCGGATCAACTGCTGCCGCACGCCGGTGGTGGTGGTCTCGTTGTCGGGCACCAGGTCGAGCAGCTTGTCGTAGTCGACAGCGTGCAACTTGAGCGAGAAGACCGGGTCGGGTGTCTTGGTGATGTGCAGCTCCCCGGCGCTGTCGGCGACCCGGTTGAGCCGGTTGAGCACGATCTGCCCCTCGTAGCCGGGGATCGGCGAGGTGATCGAGCCGAAGTTGAGCGCGTGCAGCTTGGCCGCGGTGAGGTTGTGCAGCGCCGGCACCTCGGGCACCAGCGCGCCGAGCAACAGCGTCTTGATCAGCTTGTCGTCGAGCTGGAACTGTTGGTGCCCGGCGGCCTGCTCCTCGGTGATGTTGTTGATGTTGAGCAGGATCGGCCGCAGCTTCTGGAGGTAGAGACTGCGGGCCGATTGGAACAACTGCTTGAGCTTGGGCCGGTCGGGCAGTTCGCCGTGCAGCACCAGCGGGTCGAAGAGGGCGGCCACGCCGATCAGGTCGTTGACCCGCAGGGTGTCCCGCCGAGCCACGAGCAGCTCGGTCATCACCTTGAGCGCGGTCCGCTCCCGCTGCAACGCCTGCGACAGTGCCACCAGGGTGGCGACCAGGGCCGGCGAGAACGGGTAGAGCTTGCGGAAGGCGGAAGCGTCGGAGCCGATGCCGGCGTCGCCGTACTGGGCGCCGAGCAGCAGAGTGTCCCAGACCTGCCGGTTGCCCTTGACTGCGGCAAAGGCGTTGTCAATCACCGCTCGGCCCTCGTCGGTGATCGGCTTGAGCAGTCGCTTCTCGGTGATCTCCGGCAGGTTGGTGTCGGCCAGGGCGATCTCGCCGAACCGGCCCTGCACGCTGCGCATGACGTGCGCGAGAGCCTCCCGCTCGGTGCCGCCGACCTGCGGGCCGAGGAAGTCCTCCAGGTTGCGCTGCCGAGCCACGAAGGAGATCAGCGGCAGCGGCCGGGTGGCGTCGGCGGACTCCACCAGCTTGTTGAGCTTGGCACCCTCGGTGTTGACGAAGACGTGATCGCTGAGTTTCGTGGAGAGCCAGAGGATCAGCTCGTCGAGGAAGAGCACAAGCGCGTCGTACCCGAGGGCCTTGGCATGTCGGGTGATCACCGCGAGGCCGGTGTCGAGGTCCAGGTATTCCCCGCTGCGTACCGCACCGGTGAAGAACGTGCTGGTCAGGGCGCTGACCAGCAGGTCTCGCTGCTCGGTGCCGGGCGCTGCCGCGGCGGCGTCGGCGTAGCGCTCCGCCGTCCAGCCGGCCTTCCGGGTGACGTGTGCGGCCAACCCGGCGCCGCTGGCCACCGGCGTGCTGCCGCCGTCGTGCAGCGCGGCGAAGAACGCCTCGTCGCCCATCCGTTCGCGCAGCCGGGCCGCGTCGTCGAGCAAGGCATCCGACCGGTGTACGGCGGGCACGGGTGCCTCGGGGTGCAGTGCGGTGATCTGGTTGAGGTACCCCTCCAGGATCGCCTGCTCGACCGAGCGCGCGTCGAGCATGTGAAAGGTCAGGGTGAGCAGCTTGCGGTCACGCAGCCACGGGTCGGCGGCGAGCACCGGCTCGGCCAGACCCCGGATCTGCCGCGCGTCCGGGTTGTGCTGAAGGATCTCCCGGAGCACCGCCATGAAGTGCGACTTGCCGGAGCCGAACGAGCCGTGCAGGAACATGGCTTGGGAACGCCCGGTGGTGACGGCGTGCCCGATCCGCCGTAGCGCCTCGGCGAAGTTCTCCCGGAGTTGCTCCGTGACGACGTACCGCCGCAGATCGGCACCCTCGGCGGCCCGGACGACGAAGTCACCGTCGCCCACCGACGTCGGAATCTCGATCACGTCCCGCAGCAGGGTCATCACCGCTCCTCGTTCCGCCGCTCCCCGTAACGCCGCGCCACCGGCGACCCGACGATCCTAAGCCGTCCCCCGCCCCCTGCCGTCGATCATGGAGTTGTGGCGCTTGCTCCTCCCTCACAGCCGCAGGGCGGAGACGGCGTCGTCGAGGGTGGCCGCCCGGGCGAGCGGTTGGACGAGGCCACCCTCGGCCAACCAGAGCCGGCAGCCCGTCCGGCCGAACGAGGCCACCACCGGTTGCCCGGCGTAGTGCCGGCCGACCCGGCGCAGCAGGACGGTCGGGTCCGGCACCGGCGGCGACGGTGCCGCCTGCGGTGCGGGTACCGGCCGTTGCGGGTCGCGAGGCACGGCGGCGAGCAGGTGACTGTCGAGGTACTCGACGCAGCGGGCCACGGCCAGCTCGACGCTGGCACAGAACGGGAACTCCGCCCCCACCTCGGCGTCCCGCGCCAGCAGCCGCACGTCCCACCGCTCACCCTGGATCTTCGTCGGGTCGCCCGCGTCGAGCCGATGGTCGCAGTAGGTCAGCACGACGGTCAGATCGAGCGCGTGGGCGAGCCGCAACAGGTCGGTCAGCGGCGGCGTGTCGGGGGCGGCGGCCAGCACGAACAGCCGCGCACCGGGCAGTCCGGCGACGATCCGCTCGACGTGCCGCCGGGCCGGCTCGACGGCGGGGTCGAAGACGGTCACCGTACCGTCGAGCAGGTCCTGGTCGACCGGCTGCCTCTCGTCGAGGCGGGTCAGGTCGGCCGGGCGTACCCCGAACGTCTCCGCGTGCCGGCGCAGCCGCCAGTGCGCCCCCAGTTGGTGCACCGGGCTGCCGTTGGGCTGGTAGCCCACCACGGGGGCCGGCTCTCCCGGCACCGACCGCCACGTCTCGTGGCTGACCCGACGCAGGTCCGTCACGGTCACCGTCAACGCCGCCGGGATCCGGCCGCCGTCGCGGCAGGTGAAGCAGGCCAGCGCCGACGGGGCCAAACCTGACCCGGAACAGCGCGAGCACTCCGGGTCGGGGCCGGGCGCACCGATCCGGCAGTGGCAGCGGCGCAGCCGGGTTCCGGGCCGGCAGTCCGGGCACGGCCGGTGCTCGACCGGCTCGCCCCACCAGGCCGGGTCGGGTGGTTCCGTGGCACGGCGTACCGTCTCCCGCACGTACCGGACGATCTGGCCGGTGTCCCGTTCGTGCAGCTCCTCGACGTTGCCGGCCGGGCAGAGCCGGGTGTGCCACCAGCGGCCGTCGCGCCAGATGGCCTGGGCCCCGGGCGCGTCGCCGGCCAGGTCCGCGAGCACGGCCGCGCCGAGCCGGTCCAGGTCCACCTCCGGGGGTACGCCGGCAGCCGGCACCGACCGCATCGTGTACGCGGGGGCGTGCCGGCCCCGCTCGTCCAGCCGGTGCATGGCGCTGGTGACAGTGGTGCCGGTGACCGCCGAAGCCAGGTCGGCGGGCCCGCTGACGTCCTGCCCGCCCGGCACCGGTGAGCCGGGCAGCTCGTAGCGGATCTGCCAGGTCAGCCAGTCGTACCGTCGGCGGGCGTCCACCACCAGATCAAGGTGCAGCAGGTCGGCCAGCCCGCAGAGCCGGGCCAGCTCACGGCCCGGCTCGCCGGGCGCGGGAAGCTCGCTGCCACGTCCCACGTAGACCCGCCACGGGTCGAAGTCCTGCCCGGCCAGGGCCGCCGCCTCCAACCTCCACCGCTGCGGTGCCGGCAGGTCGGGCTGCCACGATTTCGGATACCAGGCCAGCACGTCGTCCGGTTTGCGCCCGGTCCAGCGGGGTCGCAACCCGCGTACCCCGACGGCGTCGGACAGCTCGGCGACCACCGGCTGCGCCCGCCATACCCGTTCCGCGTCGACCTGCGGCACCACCGGGCCGCCGGGCACCAGCCGCCGCGACGCCGCCGCCCCGGTGTCCAGGTTGACCACGGTCACCACGAGTTGCGCCCGCCGTAGCCCACCGTGCCCACACCGGTGGCACGCCTGCGCCACGCTGCCGTCACCGCCACAGACCCGGCATCCGGCGTACGTCTCGTCGCGGTACCGGTCCCCCTCGACGAGAAGCTGGTCGCCGCCGGCAGCGCAGTAGCACCGCCGCACCTGGAAGCCCAGCCCTGAGCACTCGTCACAGTCGACCATGCTCATCGGCGACCATCTCCCAGCCGGCGGGCGCACGCGCCGTCGTGGTCGGCCCGCAGCAGGCACCGCCCGCCGGTGGGCAACCGCAGGTCACAGAAGACCCGATGGCGTACGCCCTGCTGGTCTTCTGCCGACACGGTGGCCTCCCCCGGGTCGGCCTGCGGCAGCACCGACGCCCACCGGGCCACCACCCGGGCCATCCGCTGCGCCGCGAGCAGGTCGGACGCGGTGACCGGCAGGTGTACGACCCACCGCCCGCTCACCGGTGGTGTCCCTGGTTCGCCGGCCGCTGGTGGAGACTTGCCTGCCGCGCCTGCGCCTGCTCGGACTGCCACCGGCGCAGCGCCTCCCGGACCCGAGCCGCCTCCCGATCGGCCACGGCCACCTGCCGGTAGGCAGCCTCCAGGTCACCGGCCACCCGGTCGAGGAACTCGGCGACCTCCGCCGGGTCGTAGCCGCGCCGCCCCAGCCGGAACCGGCGATCCCGCACCTGCCACGGCCGCAACGGCCGATAGCTGGTCGAGCGGTAGCAGGTGCCGGTGTGATGCCGCTCGTCACGCTGGTTGCCGTGCCGACCGGCGCGCCGCCGGAATGGGATGCGCATGACAGACCTCGCTCTCCTTGGCGTAGGCGATGTGGATGGCGGGTCCGTCGGCCCGCCGCGCACCGACGGACCCGCCCGGCACCTGCCACCGCAGCCCTCCTCGGCAGTACGGCAACAGGGCAGACATGGCCGCTGAGCAGCAGTTCCACAGTGGCCGCAAACAGAGTCAAGCACTGCAAGCATTCAATTGCAATGTCGCAATAGCGTCTCTTGATCAGAGATCTTGCTATAGAGGTTTACTGTTCGTGACGTGTCTATTGATTCTGAGACACTCGGCAGCTTCAATTGGACAGAAGAATGTCGAACCAGCCAAACCAGCCGAACCAGCAAAGGACGGACAGTTGTCACAGTCAGTAGCAGGATCGACGATGCTGAGGCGTCAGATCGGACGCAAGTTCGAGTCACTGCGCAAGGCAGCAGGGCTCACGATGGAGCAGGCTGCGGAGCGGTTGGATCGAGCACGGGCCACGTTGCATCGGATCGAGAACGGCGCCGAACACGTCCGCTTCCGCCAGGCTGACGTACAGCAGATGCTCGACCTGTACGGCGCCTCCGATGACGAGCGGGAACTACTGCTCGCGCTGACGGCGGCGACGCGTGAAAACAAGAACTGGTGGCATGACTACATCGGCGCTGGCCTGCCACGCTGGTTCCAGCTCTACGTTGGTCTCGAAGCAGCGGCTTCCACTATCCGCCAGTACGAAGCCGAACTGGTACCCGGCCTGCTTCAGAGCCGCGCCTACGCCGAGCAGGTCTTCAAGATGCCGGGCGGTGCGATTGATGCTGCCGACGAGCAAGAGCAGCAGCGTGCCATCCAACTCCGCGTCGACCGGCAAGCACTCCTCACGCGCTTCTCCCCTCCGCAACTCAGCGTGATAATCAACGAGGCCGTGTTGCGTCGCCCCGTGGGCAACGCGACGATCATGGCTGCGCAACTTCACCACATCGCGAAAGCTGCGGAGCTACCGAACGTGACCGTCCAAGTTCTAGATTTTTCTGCCGGGCTGCACGCGGGCGCGATGGCCGGAGCCTTCTCGCTCCTGGAGTTTCCCCGGGACACTCATGGCCGGGAGGTCGAGCCGCCTGTTGCGTACCTCGATGCCGCGACCGGAGCGATCTACCTCGACAAGCCTCACGAGACGGCTGCCTACAACACGATCTGGGCCGACATGGCGAGTAGAGCCCTGAACGAGTCAAGATCCTTGAGCCTGATCCAGCAGATCGCTAAGGAGTACTCTCGTGTCTGAGTTGATCGGTGCGGTGTGGCGCAAGTCCAGCCGCAGCAACAACGGCGGCAACTGTGTCGAGGTCGCCGATAACCTGCCCGGCGTTGTCGGGCTGCGAGACAGCAAGGACCCTAACGGGCCAGTTCTCGCGATCAGCCCGGCAGCCTGGACCGCCTTCGTGGTGGGCGTGAAGCGGGAGACCTTCGACGTCTGAGTCGGTGGGCGCGGGTCGACGACCCGCCGATGCGGCGAGCAGACCTGCGCCCTCAACCAATCGAGCGTGACAGGGGACCCCGCGCAGCCTTGTTGGAAGCAGTGGACAAGCGTTGAGAGGACGGCGACTGTGGAAGAGATCAGCCGCCACCAAGCGCATCCTCCGCCCACCCGCTGACCGATGAGCGATCGGGGGCTGACGGACCGTACATGATTCGGTACGGTCGCTGCGGACGTGTTCGATGCCCACGGGGAGGAGTCGTCGCGGTGGCGTCGATTGAGGAAATCAAGGCTGGCATCAATCGGTTCGGCCAACAGACGCAGCAGAGCGTCGTACAGCTTCGCGCTGTGCATGACTCGTTGGAGCAGAGCCTCGCGCTGTTGCAGGCCGTTACCGCCGGCACCAGCCACCCGGCTGTCGGCCAGGCGATCAGTCAGATTGAGCAGGTCAAGACCAAGCTCAACGAGGCATCCCAGCTCGCGCTGGGCGCGGTCGAAACCACCAGGCGATACGCCGCCAGCTTCTGACACCCAAGAGGTTCCCATGCCACGCGTCATCGTTCCCGTCGGCCTGTCCATGGGCCCGCGCTACCGCTACGTCCGTCCGCCGGACCCGATCCCCGAGTGCTACGAAATCCACCTCGGCGACGACTTGATCGAGCTGACCGAAACCGAAGCGGCTGTCTGGGCAGCCGCTTTCGTGGACGCCGAGCGGCACGCCAAACTCGAAGCCAACCGCGAGTCTCTGATCCAGCTGCTGGAAACCGCACCAAAGCCGGAACCCCAGGCCGCCCGGCTGGTCGACAGCCTGATCGCTCGCGGCCTCCTCGTAGAGTTCGACACCGACGGCAACCTAGAGCCGGTCTTCCGCCGCCACAAACTCCTTCCCCTCGGTGAGGGCCTCGGCTCCACCCCCGAGGAACCCCATCTCCACCGCATCGGCCACGCCGGCCAACCCAAGGTCGCCGTACCGGTCGACGTATACGGCCTCTGGTCGTTCTCCTGGCGCGATCCGAATCTATGGCAGGCGTGCGTGCTCTATGCCGACGACTCGGAGAACGTTGCGGAGGGCGACGAGCCGTCGGACAGCACCCCTGGCGAGGTAGCTCACGACATCGCCGTTCATCTGCCCCTGCTCATAGCCGTCAGCTGCGGCTACCTGGACCCGATCTCAGCCTGATGGGCTGGCGTAAGGAGAACCGCCGCAAAAAGCAGGTTGAGCGGCCGTTCGCGCGGCGGTTGAAGTACGAGAGCGCCAAGGAGGCGCTCGGGAAGCTGGTCGAGTGGGGCGGCGCTGGCGTCGGCATGCTGGTCGGCCTCGGCAGCGCCAAGTACGGGTTGCCGGTGTCGCCTGCCGTCGCCTCCACTGGCGGAGCGATCATCGGCGGCATGGTCGGCTCGCAGGGCAAGGCGTTCGTCGTTGCCGGCATCGACCACTTCCGCGAGCGACACGAGCAGAGAAAATCCTCCGCACCGGCGGACGGATCTCGCCACCGGCCGAGGCGGCGCACGGGCAGCAGCGGCGGAACCGGAGTCGTTTCCGTGGCACGCGCACAGGGCAGCTCGGCCAGCATTGCCGGGCAGGTGATCGGCGGGCTGGACAATGTGATGGCTCAGCTCAATCGGGCGTCGCGGCAGCTTGCCAAGCTTCATCGCACGATGTGGGCGAGTCAGAACGAGCTCAACGCTGTACTGGCCGGGGGGCGGCCGGATGTGGTGGGCGGCCTTGAGGACGCCCTCACCACGGCTCGGAACCTCGTGCTTGACTCGCCCGATCTGCTCCGCACCTGCACCGACACCATCAGGGGCTACCGCTCCAGAATCTGACGCCCGGAACACCGGCATCAGGTTCCGCGTGGCGGCTTTGACGATGAGCAAGGTGGCACCACGATAGCCCGCGTGGAATCGAAGGAGTTGAAGGAGCGGGCGCAGGCGCTGCGGTCCGCCGGTCAGACGCCGAAGCAGATCGCCCGGGAGCTAGGTGTGACCCGCGCGGTGGTGACCCGGCTGGTCCGTGGGGTCGACGTCGTACGACCGGCGCGCGTTCACCCGTCGGAGTTGCCGCTGCTGGGATGCTGGATCAGCCGACAGTGGAGCAACGGGTTGAGCATCACCGATCGGCCGACCGACTGGGTGGACGACAAGGAGCTGCCCGAGATGGCGATGGGTGCCGGGCTGGTCAGCGTCATGGTCGCTCGTGCCGAGAACGGTGGCGTGACCACCTGCGGCTTCCTGGTCGACACCTACTGTCTCGGGGTGAAGAACGCCCTGCCGCCGGTAACCAGCGCTCCGGAGGAGATGACGGGCACTGTGGCGGAGTTCTTCTCCGCTTACGACGCCGAGCCGCTTCAGACGCCCCTCGATCTCGCCCGGCACCTGGTCTTCGGCGCGGTGGACTACGCCCACAGCCTCGGCTTCGAGCCGCATCGTGACTTCTACAGCGCCGCCCCGCACCTCGGCGCCTGGGAACCGCCGAGCCGTATCACCTTCGGCCTCAACGGCAAGCCCTACTTCCAGCAGGGCCCACACGACAACCCCGAGCGAATCATGCGTACCCTCGACCGGACGGTCGGCCGTGACAACTACCACTTCACGATCGTCCCGACAATGCTTTGAGGACAATCATCGAACGAGGTGGGAGGCGCACGCGTGGCCGAGCAGGTGGCCGGGTTCGTACGCCGGACCGAGCGGTACGCGGCCGAGGACGTACACGCGGTGCTGCGCCTGTGTGACTCCGGGCGGCTGCGGTGCAGCGAGAAAACGCGGCGGCCGGCGGCGGCCACCGTGGTCGAGGTGGCCAGGACACTGTCCTCGGGTGACTTCTATCCGGACGAGCCGATCGCCGCGTTCGCCTGGCCGCTGCTGGTGCAGGCGGGCGGTCTCGCCGACATCAGCAGCGGGAAGCTGCAACTGACCGCGAAGGGCCGGGCCGCCCTCGGCAAGCCGGCCGCCGCAGTCGTGCAGGCGCTCTGGCGGTCGTGGCTGACCAAGGGTCTGATCGACGAGTTCAGTCGGGTCGAGAACATCAAGGGGCAGCGCGCCGCCAATGTGCTCACCGCGCCGAAGGCGCGGCGGCAGAAGGTGTCCGAGGCGCTCACCGCTCAGCCAGTCGGCGAGTGGGTCGACGTGGACGATCTCTTCGCACAGATGAAGCAGACCGCCTGGTCACCGCGGGTGGTGCGCAGCGAGCGGGCACTCTGGAAGCTGTACCTAGAGGATCCGCAGTACGGCAGCCTCGGCTACGCCGGGTTCGGCGAATGGGAGTTGCTGGAGGGCCGCTACACCCTGGCGGTGCTCTTCGAGTACGCGGCGACGCTGGGCTTGATCGACGTCGCCTACGACGAGCCGGGCGGTGTCCGCGACGACTATCACGAAAACTGGGGTGCCGACTCTCTCGACGCCCTCAGCCGATACGACGGGCTGCGGGCGATCCGCCTCAACGACCTCGGTGCCTACGTGCTCGGTGTACGCAGGTCGTACGCCCCGCCGGAGCCGGAGGCACCCGGGCGTACGGTGAAGGTCCTGCCCAACCTCGATGTCGTGGCTGTCGAACGCCTTTCCCCGGCCGAGTTGCTGGTGCTGGAGAGCTACACCCGCCGCACCGGTGACTACGTCTGGACCGTCAGCCGGGAGAGTCTGCTCGCCGCCGTCGATGCCGGACGGCATCCGGACGAGTTCGCTGCATTTCTGCGGGACCGGGCCGCGCAGACCGAACTGCCCGGTGCGCTGCTGGCGCTGTTCGATGAAGTTGCCGAGCGGGCAGGGCGGCTCACCGACCTGGGGCAGGTGCGCCTCATCGCGTGTGCGGACGCGGCGCTGGCCGCGCTGATCAGCAACGACCGGAAGCTACGGTCGCTGTGCCAGCTGATCGGTGACCGGCACCTGGCCGTGCCCTTCGACCGAGAACAGGACTTTCGGCGGGCGTTGACCACCCTCGGCTATGCCGTGCCAACGAGCACGTCACGCCGCCCCGGATAACCTCCCCCGGCATACAGGTCTCAGGGCAACTCCGGCACGCCCCGCAGCAGGGTCAGGGCCGAGCGGTCGGAGCTGAGCGCGGCAAGCTCGGCATTGATGAAGTCGGTGAAGAACTCGGCGGGTGATCCGGGGAAGGCAGGATGCTCGCCGGAGTGCCACTGGTGTAGCCACGGCTCAATCTCGGCCAGGCCCGCGAGCAGCGGCAGTAGCCGGTGCGCCGGCCACACCTCCTGCGTCTTGCGGTCCAGGTAGACGGTGGCCAAGGCTTGGGCCTGCGCCAGGTGGTCCCACCCGGCCCAGCCGAGCAGCTCGCTGCCGTCGCTGTCCCGGCCCGCTCCCGGGTACGAGATGAAGCGCTCCTTCGGCACGTCCAGCTTGCCGCGCGCCTTCCAGTACGACGGCCGTACAAAGTCTGGCGAGCTGTACTTCGGCGGCACCTCGATGGTGACCTTCTCCCCGGCGTCCTCCCGGCGCTGCAACGCCCACGTCCGCTCCCACTGCGCCCGCTTGCGCAGCCCGGCCGGCTTGTAACGCTGCGCGGGAAGGTACGGCACATGCTCATCGGCGACCAACTCGCCAAGCGCCCGCGTCAGGTCATAGTTGTCGTGCCCGACCCACAACTCCAGCACCGCCCGGAAATCCTGATCGCCGCTGACCCGGTCGGCGAGCTGTGCCACCGACAACGGCACCGGCTGCCCACTCCACAACTCCGGAGCCTCCAGCCGATCGAGCAGCCAGTCCCGCAACGCGACCGACTGCATCTTCTCCCACCCGTCGGTCGACCAGCGCCGCTTGCACTCCGGCCGCTCGATCAACCCGATGTGCCGGTTCGACCCGATCACCTCGATCCGGCGCTCCACCAGCGACCGATACTCCGCCGGCCACTCCGCCCTGGGCCGGTCGATCGGCTTGGACCCATGCCGGTTGAACCACTCGGTCTGCGTCCCGCTGGTGTGCAACACAATCTCGAAGGCCCGCTCCCCCAGCTTCAACTCCGGCGGATCGGCGCAGGTCAGATCCTCATCGATCAACCCGTAGAGCCGGTAGACCTCCCAGTCCAACTCCTCCTGAAGCGCGATCATCCGCGCCCGCACCGAGTGGTACTCCGCCTCAGCCTCCGCAAGCCGCTGCCGACTAGGCACCCCGGAGGCGGCAACCGCCGCCGGGGTCAAGCCCGACAGCCGCTGCGCCAGCCCATCCAACTCCCGCGCCCGCCCTAACGGGTACGCCGAAGGCAACGGAAACTCTTGCAGCTTGGTCCCGGTGAACTCGTAGAACCGCTCCCACTCCTGGCTCTTGAAGCCCTCATTGACGCCCTGGCTCCCCTTGTTGTGGCTGACCTGCTTGAGCCAGAAGCAGGCGGTGGAGCTGTTCAGCACCCCGAGCAGCCGCAGGTGATCATCCTCCGTAGCCCCCTCCGGCAACTTGATCACGGGAGCGTGACGATTGAGGACGCTGTTATCACGATTCAGCATGAAGTGGTTGTGAGTAGAGACGCAAACGAATGCAATCAAACGTTCGGCAGCAACTCTTGACCACGACAGCATTGCGTATTCGTGCCAGGCCATACCGCGCTGTTCTCGCCGTTGGCCGAAGATTAATCCTGCCCTAAGCCTGGCACGATATGGCCAAAACAATGGCCCCGGTTGAAGTGCAAGAAGAGGCTGTTGACCCTCATACGGCCACAGCACGAACTCGGAAGTATTCACCCAATCTCGGACAAGGTCGCCCGTAATGAATGGACGAACAGGAGGTTGCTGCTGCAACCAAGTCGGCGGTCGGCGTTTACCGCCGACGAAGACCTCGTCGTCTCCAGTAATCGTATGGGGCCCGACTGTACTGTCCAGTTCATCCCTGAGCCGGTACCCGGAGGACTCCAAAGAGGTCAGAAGCCCAGCCGCGCCACCACCACTGAGACTCCATGGATGAGTTGCGAGTTGGAAGCGAGGGCAATCCGTGACACTGATCCACTCAGACTCGTACCCTGGAACGTCAACCTGGTTCTTGATGTCAACCC
The DNA here is from genome assembly GCF_016863515.1 of Micromonospora gifhornensis. GTDB lineage: Bacteria > Actinomycetota > Actinomycetes > Mycobacteriales > Micromonosporaceae > Micromonospora > Micromonospora gifhornensis. Next base: position 70,012 of record NZ_BOPA01000002.1, on the reverse strand, counting down.
ACACCGCTCCTTCTTCCGCCTCTTCTGGTTTGGACGGCTCACCTCGAATGCCAAGTACGGTGCGGATTGGCCTGCTATAGCGAGGGCTGACAAGACGGCTTCGTCCAATCAGGATGACAGTCGGAGTACCGTGGTGTGGGATGTAGGCACCTGAAGTGTCTATCACCTCGGTCAGCTCAACACTGCTCGCGAGGTAGTCATTGATAAATTTCTTCCCGAACTCGCGCTTCATGAAGCCGTTGCCGGTGATCTGACCGACGTGACCTGCACCATCGCCGTCATGGTCGCCGCGCACAGCCAAGTCGAAAAACCGCTGGGCGAACGGCACGGTCAAGGCGTACTTGCCGGAGCAGGTGTCATACAGCCCCCGGTAAAGCTTGTTGCGCGCCGGGTCGGAGACGGTGATGTAGGGCGGGTTGCCGACCACCACCGTGTACTGGTTCTCGGCCAGGTATTCCTTGAGCAGGTCGGCGTCTTCGCTCTCGTACGCGAAGATCTCCCTGCCCTCGATGGCGGCGAACAGGTCGCCTTGGGCTCGGGAGGAGAAGTCACCCCAGGGCAGCAACGAATCGCCGGTGGCTACTCGGACGGGGAAGGCGGGGGTGCGTTCCAGTTTGGTGAGTTTGCAGGCTTTCGTGGCGGCGATGAGCAGGCGGAAGCGGGCGATGGCCACCGCGAAGGGGTTGATGTCGACGCCGGTGACCTGGCCGAGGGCCCGTTCGGCGAGGATGCGTACGTCGGTGCCGGGCTCGCGGTCTTGCCACTTGCGCAGCAGGCGGTGGAACGCGCCGAGCAGGAAGTGGCCGGAGCCGCAGGTGGGGTCGATGACGCTGGTCTCGGCGAGGCCGAATTCCTTGACCGCCGGCTCGAAGGTGCGGTCGAGGATGAATTCCTCGACGAACTCGGGGGTCTGCAACAGCGCGTACGTCTTTTTGGCGTGCGCGGAAAGGTCCTGGTAGAGGTCGCCCAGGAAGCGGGTGTTCAGGTCGTCGCGGCGTAGCGACTCGGCACCGGCGCCCCGGCGGAAGAAGTCGCTGAGGTCTTCAGCCGCCGGTCCGGAGATGTCGAAGCGCCAGACCGGGTTGTGCTGATCGAAGATCTTGCCGGTGGCGCGCAGCCCGGCCAGGTAGCGGAAGGCTTCGCGCAGCCAGTGCCGGTCGTTCTCCTTGGGATGGGCGATCAGGTACGCCTGCCGGTGCTGCACCGCCTGCTCGGCGGGGGCGGCCGGGTCTGCGCCACCGATCCAGAGGCCGTTTACCAGCTCGTTGTCCTCGCAGAAGCGGACGAAGACACAGCCGAGCACCCAGGCCACCGCCGCCTGGTCGAGGATGTCCTCCAGCCAGGTCTCGAAGCTGACCCCGACCCGTTCGGCGGCCTGCGCCCTGGCGTACTCCTGGCGCAGCTCGGCGCGCAACCCCGGTGTCTCCGCGACCTGGCCGCGCAGATCCTCCACCAGGTTCTTGACCTGCGCTTGCAGTGCCTTCAGCTCGATCACTGCTAGATCCTAAGGTCTGCCGCTCGCACGGCCGTCATTCCGAGTCGTCGTCGGCGTCGCCTTCGATGGCGCCGAAGACCGGCACGTCGAGGCGGTCGGCGAAGGCCCGGAGTCGCTGCTCCAGGAACTCGGTGCGATCGTCGACGAAGATCTGGTTGCCGTTGCCGCCCTCGCAGAGCCGCCGCCACGCCTTGACGGGGATGCCGTGGCTTTCCAGGATCTGCTCATCCTTCGGCAGGTTGAGCCCTTTGAGCGCGGCCAGCACGCCGATGTTCGGCGTGGTGGGGAAGATCAGCCGGTTGGCGGGTCGGCTGTCCTTCGGCACGACGTGCCGGAATATCTGGATGTCCGCGGTTTCCAACAGTTTCACCACGTCGAACGGCTGGCCCAGCATGTCGAGCCGCCGAGGGAACTCCGACGACTCCCAAGCCACGTACGCCTTGGTGCGGGCGCTGTTGAGGGTGAATGCTCCGGGCATCGGTTGCACGTCGCTGAGGTCCGGCCGTAGATCACCCGTGCCGCTGGCGAACGTCTCCATCTCCACCAGCGCCTTGCGCAGGACGGTGGAGGTCGCCCCTGCGAACGCGCTCGACCAGGAGGTCACCCAGAACCAGCGGCGCAGCCGGTCGTACTGCCAGCCGCTCGGCTCCGGGCAGATGTGGAAGAACATGGCCAGCAGCACCAGCTGATGTGAATACGGCAGGAACTTCGCCTGCGGCAGGTTCACCCCGGTACGCAGGAAGCGCGCGGCGAGGTGCACCGCGCGATCGGTCTGCGGCAGGGCGTCGTGCAGCCGGTTCTGCATGTAGTTGGCGACCAGGTTCCACCGGGGCGACATGATGTCGTTCTCCCCGGCGATCGCCAGCAGCGCGCGGAACACCGCCTGCCGGGGCAACTCGCCGAAACCGGTGTCGGCGACGGCCGCCACGATGTCGTCGATCCGGCTGGCGAGGGACGGCTGCTCCTTGCGGTACGTCAGGGCGGAGACCATCTGGTCCGGGTCCATCCGGGTGCCGGTGCGGTTGAGCCGGGCGTAGACGTTAACCGCCTGCTCGATGCTGGCCCCGTCGAGACGTACCAGCGTCAGCTTGTATCCCTTGATCCGCTGGGCGACCGCCTCGGCCTCCCGGATCAGCGAGTCCGCCTGGTCGGGATCCTTGACCGCCAACTCCACTCGCTGGAAATGCCGAAGAAAATCCCGGGTACGCATCACCGCCGCCAACGGCAGCAGATGCGGCAAGAACTTGCCGGACCGGTGGTGGCGGTAGCGGTCCGAGCCGAGCGGATCAGGGCGCAGGTCCCGGTAGATCTGCCAGATCCAGTCCGCTTCGTTCTGCGGTGGGCCGTCGCGCAGCGGGCGGTTCAGCACCCCGAACAGCGTCGACACCCGCTGGTGCCCGTCGAGCAGGTAGGACACCTGGCGGCCCTCGGGCGGCGGCGGAATCGGCAGGCCACCGATGCTGTCCAGTGAGGGCACCCGCTGGTTGGTACGCCAGAGCAGCAGGCTGCCGATCGGGTAGCCACGCTCGATGCTGTCGAACAGCTCCAGCATCTGGTTGGGCCGCCACACAAAGGGGCGCTGGAACGCGGGCACCCGGATCTCGCCCCGACCGATGCCGCCCAGCAGATCATCGACGAGTGCGATGGTCGGGTCGGGCCGGATCTCAGCCTGGTCGGCGCGCATGGTTCCAGTCTCCTACAGGATCCGGTTGATCATCGCGAGCAACTCCCGCAACTCCGCCACGACCTCCGGCCCCAACTCGGCAAAGTCGTCTTCGGTCAAGCAGGTGTGCTCGGCGATCAGCGGCTTGGGCATCTTGCCGCCGAAGTGCTCTTTGACGTCGAGGTAACGCCGCTCCTCAACACTTTTGCTGCGCAGGGCGTCCACCTTGGGCTGCCTCGTCGGCAGGCTCTCCTCCCAGGCCCGGCAGGGGATGTAGTTCTCCATCTCCCGACAGCCCCACAGGTGCAACTCGACGCCGTCGATCTCCCGAATCTTCGCGGCGTAGGTGTCGTTTCGCGTCCGGTGCCCGGCATTCTTGCGGTCGCTGTCCATGATCGCCGCCAACCGGACCAGGATGGCGAACTGCCGGCGACGACGCTCGACGAACAACGGCATGCGGTCCTTGCCGCCTGCGTGCCTGACGGTCAGCCAGTCGGCGCGGATAGCGTGCACGATGCGCTGCTCGTTGAACGCCGCAGCGAGCGCGAGCAGGAAGCACTCCTCGTTGATCTCGTCCTCGACCACCAGCACCGCTGGTTGGCTCAGATCCGCCACCAGATCCTTCAGCTCGGCGGCGGTGATCGGTGCGCGTTGCCCGGCCGGTGCCGCCACGGGGCTCGTGGCCCGGATGAACGCCTCCTCGACGAACGCCTTCACCCCGTCGAACGGCAGGGTGTCGGCGAAGCGAGCGGCGCTTTCCGCCGTCGTCCTGTCCGGCCGCCACTCGTGCCGCTGATGCATGAGTAGTTCGAGGAGCTTGACGACGGCGATCTTGTCGCCCTGGACGAACACCTCGGACTTGATGTCAAGATCCATAACCGCTCCGGCTCAGCTGCGCGCTCGCCAACGCCCGTGCCTCGTCGTAATCCTGCGAGAAGTAGCCCTCCGGCCAGCCAGCCCCGAGATTGCCCAGCTCGTCGATGGCCACCCGCTGCACGGTCGACACCCCGTCGCGCTGCTCCACCACATAGACCGCCACCATGTCGGGCTGGTACTTGCCCTCGGCGATGAGGCGTCTCAACCGCAGCAGCAGGGTCTCACTGTGAGTCTCGATGAGGAACTGGGTGCCGGTCGTGCGGGCGGTTTCCAGATAGAGATTCGCCAGTGCCGCGTGGGCACCCGGATGCAGGTGCATCTCCGGCTCCTCGACGATCTGCAGCGGCTTGACGCCGTCACCGCGCAGCTCGTCGAGCGCGCACTGCACCAGCACCGGCAGCACCTGCGCCAGCCCGGTGCCCGCGTCGGCGAGGTTGACCCGCACCGAGCTGCCCGGCCGGGTCAGCACCGTCGACCAGAGTGGACCTGCCGGGATCTCCTCGATCCGCCAGTCCGGCACGATGGTGGCGAGCAACTCGTTGACCCGATCGATCAGCTCTCCGCTGCGCCGGGCCTGGTCGTCGGCGAGGATGCCGTAGACCCCCTGGCCCTGCTCCCCTACCTCACGCGGCGTACCGAACGGCAGCCGATGCTGCCGCTCCGGCCGGTCCCGGTATGCACTGAGAAACCGAATCGGCCCCAAGGACGGCCAGTTACGCAGAGCGGGTGGCCACCCGATGCCCGATTCTCGCGCCCTCGGCAGGAGCCCTCGAAAGGTAACCGCCCGGATCGCGGGCTCTCCACCCGGCTCCCGCACCTCGTAGAGCAAACCCTGCTCGGTCAGCTCGATGCTCGGCTGAAGCCGAAGATCCAAAAGCCTTCCTGCTGCGGCGAGTTGCAGGCTGGACACGTACGCCGAGCGATCCTCGTCGACGTAGCGGATGGTTGCCTCCAGTTTGAACTCTCCTGGACCACCGGTTTCGACCCCAAGCGTAAAGCGGCCGTGGGTGCTCTGCTCGAAGATCAGGTCGGGGAAGCCGTCGACCGGCAACGGGTGCAGGCGGTCCAGGTCGAGCGGGGCGGTGCTGGAGGTGTCGAAGCCGGTAGCGATGACCAGTGGGGCGCGGGTCAGCACGCTCTTGCCGGAGTTGTTCTTGCCGAGCACCACGGTCACCGGGGCCAGCTCGACTTCCTGCCGATCCCGGAAGCAGCGATAGTTCTCCAGCACGATCTTGCGCAGCGGCATTCCTAGATTCCTACCACAGTCCGTGATCAGCAGGGCACCCCTCGACCGAGTACACAAGGTACAGTCGCCGACACGCTCAGGTTGAGGGGGCAACCACGTGGGCATGAACCCCGGCAACGTTCCACAGAAGTCGGCTGCTCGTCGAGGCGGGCGACACTGGGTGGTCGCCGCCATCGGCATGCCGATCGTGGCCGTGTCCTGGTGGTACGTCTACCGGCTCAATGTGCAGTTCAACCAGTGTTTCGCCGAACACGGCCCGGAATCCGCCGACGAGATCGATGGGGTCGCTGGGCCATGCCATTCCCTCCTGTTGTCGGGCGGCATTCTGTCGCTCGCCACCCTGGCCGGTCTTGCGGTGACCCTCATCGTCGGGCTCGTGCTCGGGGTCATCGACGGTCGTCGGCGACGCCGTTTCGCGTACGGCCGTTGGGTGTGTGTCGTCGTGGTCGGCCTCACCGGGCCGTGGGCGTTGCTTGCGTACGCACTGGCCTACGGCCTGGGAAGATTGCTGCCCGCCTACCGCCCACCTGCGCGCCGACCGCAGGACTCGGCTGGGCAACGGGGTTGGATCGAGGCGATCCACCTTTACCAACGGCTCGCTGCGGGAGAACCGCCACCGGTCGTCTACTCGCCCGACTTCATCGGGCCGGGCGTGGTCTACCTGGACGCCCCGTTCACCTACTCCCGCTACTACGGCACCACCGTCACCTACGAGCAGAGCAGTACCTTCGCCTACGGCCGGCCGGCGTTCGTCGTCGGTGCGGTGGTCGGCGACCTCATCGGCAACAGCGTCGCGCGGTCCCGCGCCGCGAGCTTCGCCCAGCCGCAGTGGCGAGACTTCGCGTACGCGCGGGTCATCGTCACGCCGACGACCACCTGGTGCTGTCTGGGCGGCCTTTGGCTGGCGTTCGACCACGACGTGGTCATGGGGTATTCCGTCGACGGCATGAACGCCCTGCTGACCTTCCCCGATGTGGAACCGTTGCGGCTGGGCGGCCCGTCCGTCTGGTGCCACGCCGTCATGTTCGCCTACGCCCGATTCGGGCCGGACCACTGGCAGACGGCACCGTTCCTGCACCCGGTACGCGAGGCGGTCGGCAGCCTGGCTCAAGAGCGACGGCCCACCGCACCCGGGTCCGACTGATCATCTAGCCCGGGTGCGGGGCTGGTCGACCGTATTGATCCAGTCATCGGCCAGGTAGAGGGACTGATTGGTCGGGGAGGTCAGCGGCAGCGGAATGCCGTCGAGCGTGGCCGACTCCGCGCGCCGGGTCGGGACCAGCAGCAGCCGGGCCGCCGGGCGAGGTCGGGTCGGGTCGGCCAACTCCTGCAGCAGTTCGAGCTGCCCGTACCGGGCCAGCGGTGCGGCCTCGGTGAGCAGTACCGGCCCGTCAGCGGCGGCGATCGCGGCACGTACCGCCGGCAGCACCTGGTGCCGGACGAGATCGACGAGGCTGCGGAAGTCCGCGTCCTGCGGCAGGCCGTTGTCGGCAGCCACGATCGCCTCCCAGGGGAAGCCCAGCGAACGCAGCCGCTCCAGCAGGATCGCCGTGACGTTCACCTCGGTCAGCGCCAGCCGGGCCAGCAGTGCCCGCCGGGCCGGGCCCAGCCGACGCCACGGTGCCTGCACGGCGAGGAAGGCGTGCCGGTCGATCGCCGCGGCGAGCCGGTCGCCCACCTCGTCGACGGCGTTGGGCTTGAGCAGCGGAGCATGACTGGTGCCCGTACGGGTGCCGGTGACCGATGCCAGCACAGTCACCGGTCCGAAGGTCCCCTCCTGCGCAAGCCAGGTCAGCGGCACCTCGGCCTTGGCCAGCAGGGTGGTGAGCGTAGGACGGCCCGGCAGCGGCTCGGCGCGCGGGAAGCGGCTCTGCACCCGGTCCCGCAGCTGCCGTTCACTGAGCCGCTGGCCGATCAGAGTGCCGGTGGACAGCCGCAGAGCGCGCTCGGCCGGCATGCCCACCGGGTAGAGCTGCCCCTGCGCGTTGACGTCCACCCGGTCGTTGCTGCCGATCGCGGCCAGTTGCAGCAACCGCAGATCGGCCACCGGCGGCAGGCCCGACGGTACGGGCAGTCGCCGCAGTTCCTCAATCGCCCGCTGCCGCGTTGGCAGCGGGTCCCCGTCGTCGGTCCGGCGCGGCTGCGGTGACCGGTCAACTCCGACCAAGTCGGCCGCGCGCCCGCCCAACGCCACCACGTAATCGAGGAAGTCGGCGGCGGTGACGTCGGAGGTCGGATCGTCCGGCTCCCGCCCGACCAGGACGAGCCCGGTCGGGCGCAGCCGCTGGATGGCCACCCGGGCGTCGCCGCCGGTGCTCAGTTCGGCCTCCACGGCGGCTCGGATCAGACCGATCGCCTGGGGCAGGCGTTTCAAGCCGGAGGTGTAGGAGCCGCGCGCCGCCATCAGCGCCTCGGCCAGCTCCACGGCCGACATCACCCCACCGCGGGCGTCGAGCAATGCCACGATCTCGTTGCGGACCGCAGTCAACGCCGGCTCGGCCCACCACACTTTTGCCTGCGCGGTGAGCAGTTTGGAGATCTGTGGCTGGCTGCGCCCGACGATCCCGGCCACGTCTTTCTGCGCGGGCCAGGACAGGAACGTCCCGTCATCGGCCGGCGCCTGCCCCAACAGCACAGCCAAGGTTCGATAGTTGCGCGACGTGGGCCCGGGAAGGAGAGTGGCGCAGAGCGCCTCCACTCCCTGCGCCAGCGGCCGGTCCGGCGTACCGGCGGTTTCGGTGCCGGCTGGCACGACCGTGCGCAGCGCCCGAGCCTTGGCGAGGATTTCCTTGCGGGTGGCGTCGGGCACGCCCTTGGCCCGGGTCAGGACCGACGGTTCCGCGTCGAGCAGGTCTCCGACAGTGACCATGCCAAGCCGTTCCAGCGCCGACCGGGCGCGGTCGGTCAGCTCGGCGGCAGCCAGTGGCGCCTCCCGGGTCAGCCCTGGTACCGCCGGTCCGCTCGGTGCCGCCTTCGGGATCTGCTGGAAGATGGCCCGCCAGGCGTCGGTCATCTCGTCGACGGTGTCGAACCGGGCCGCTGCCTCGCGGGCCAGCGCCCGTCGGAAGAACTCCACCAGCCGGTCGGCGACGGCGGGGTCGAACGCGCTGGCCTCCAGGGTCACCTCGTCGCGGATCGCCGCCGGGTTGGCGTTGTCGCCCCATCTGGGCAGCGTGCCCGTTGCCATCTCGTAGAGCACGACGGCCGCCGCGAAGCGTTCCGCCGCGGCGTCGTAACGCAGCCGGCGCGGTGGCCCGAGGAACGGATCGAGGTAGCCGACAGTGCCAGCGGTGATCCGATCGGCGGGCGTCTCCGACAGCGAGAAGTCGAAGACGCACAGGTGCGGCTGCTTGTCCTTGGGGCGGGGCCGGGCCGCCAGGTTTGCCGGTTTCAGGTCTCGGTGCCAGACTCCCTGCCCGTCGAGGTAGTTGACGATGTCGAGCAGATCCCGTCCGTACCGCTCCAGCAGGTCCAGCGCGAGCCGCCCGCCGCGCAACTCCTCGGCAAGGGTCTGCCTGCCGGCGCTCTCCAACAGCAAGGCGGTCCGGCCGCCGACCCGCACCGGGCCGTCGACCAGCGCGGCCACCTGGGGATGCTTCAAACCCGCGAGGGTACGCGCCTCCGCGGTCAGCCGTTCCTCATGCTGTTCGTCGCGGGCAACCTTCAGTACCGTGTCGTCGGCATCCCCCGGTCGCCGGACCAACAGGGCGACGGCGGTGGCACCGGACCCGAGCCGATCCTTGACCTCCAAGCCACCGTCTAGGACGTCGCCGCGATGCGCCGAGAGCGGATCGGTCACCGGCTCGGGTTCCGGAGCGGTCAGCTCCTCCCACACCTTTTCCAGCCCGGCGCGGATCGCCGCGACACTGGAAATCCGCTGCCCAGGATCGCCACGGGTCGCGTCGTAGACCAGGGTGACAAGCGTGTGTGGCATCCCGTCGACGACGGCATCCAGGTGCAGCCCGCTGTCTCGGACTGCGCTGACCAGTTCCTCCGGGCTCGCCGCCGGTGGGCTGCCGGCGAGAATCCGGTAGGCGATCGCGCCGAGCGAGAAGACGTCGAGCTGATGGCCGGGCAGCGCGGTGGCGTTCTCCGCCTCGGGCGCCTGGTAGCAGCGGACTTCGTCATCGAAGAACAGCTCCAGGCTCGCCGGGTCGCTGGACGGCCCCAACCGGGTGAGCTCGGTCGTCCCCTTCAACTGGCCACCGGTCTGCCAGTCGGTCACCACAAGCGTCGGTCGTGGCCCGTCCGGGTCAGCGACGTAGACCGCCCGGGGCGAGAGCGCCCGGTGCGCCAGCCGGCGGGAATGCGCGTAGTCGACGATCTCGGCGAGCTCCTGCACCAGTTGCAGCCGTTGGGCGAGCGTCAACGAGTTCCCGCGCCGCAACAGCCACTGGTCCAGGCGTACCCAGTCCTTCTGATGTTCGAAGACGACCGCTGGCCCCCACGGATGCTCGACCAGGTCGTGGGCCCGCGCCACCCCAGGATGGTGGATGCCCTGCAACAGGCGGAACTCCCGCTCCGCCGCCCGGCGGATCGCCGGCACCTCGTGCTCGGCCGCGCGGCTGGTCAGGTAGAAGCGCACCCGTCGCACCAACGCGGTGTCCATCACATGCCCGCCAAGGAAGTCCTGCCAGCCCAGGCCCTCGGCGAACGGCTTCGGATGCAGCAGCAGTTGGCCGATCTTGCGATCCGCCACCGACGGTCGGATCTTCGCGCCCCGGACCAGTTCGATGATCTGGCGGGCCCGGGCCGCGTCGACCCGGTGCGCCGGGTTACGCGGTGCGCTGAGCAGCAACTCCTTGATGCTGGGCAGGTCCGAGTCGTTTCCTGGCAGGCCGTAGACATGCTGGCGGCCGATGGCGTCCAGACCGCGGGCGTTCATGTTCCTGGCATGCAGGAACACCGCCGTGCCGACGTACGGTGCCTCGTCCTTTCGGCCCTGCTGCCGGGCGTAGTAGCGGATCAGGCTGGCCAGCCGCTTGGCCTTCCGGTTGGCCAGGATGTAGGGGTTGTCTTCCGGAGTCAGGCGGTGGTTGTTGAACCGACGCACCCACTGCGTTCCGTCGCCGTGGATCTCACCCTGCCAGTGCTTGAGTTCCAGCACATAAAGCCCGCTGGGAGTGAGCACCAGCGCATCAACCTCGTTGATCGAGCCGTCGGTGCCGACGAATTCGACGTTCGCCCAGACATGGAAGGGGTCGACGTCCGGCAGGTAGCTGGCCAGCTCGCGCAGCCCGTCCTGCTCCTCGTGATGGATGCTGGCGTTGATCTGCTCCCAGCGCGGCGAATCCTCACGCATGCGCCGACTCCTCCACCCCCGACCGGCAAACGATCCGGCTCAGCCATCGCACTTTACCTGGCTGCGGCTCAGCCGGCGTTTTCGACTCGGGCATGGGTTTAGCCTCCGGGGGTATCACCCAGGCATGAGGGCGAGTTTCGGGCTCGGTCGGATCGCGGGCGTACCGGTCGGCGTGAACTGGAGTGTCCTGGTCATCTTCGCGCTGATCTGGTGGGGGTTGTCGGCGAACCTGTTCCCGGCGTCGTACCCGGGTCGCCCGGTCGTCGCGTACGTCTTCGCGGGTCTGGCCGCGGCGGTGGTCTTCTTCCTGGGTCTGCTCGCCCACGAGGTGTCCCACGCGGTGGTGGCCAAGCGCAACGGGCTGGGCGTACAGGGGATCACGCTGTGGCTCTTCGGTGGGGTCGCCGAACTGCGGGGCGAGGCCCGTACGCCGGGCGCGGAGTTGCGCATCGCGGGCGTCGGACCGCTGGTCAGCCTGATCATCGGGGCGTTCTTCGGGGTGATCGCGATGGTCCTCGGGGTGGCCGGGGTGCACGGGCTGCTGCTGGGCGTGATGGCCTGGCTGGCCGGCATCAACCTGCTGCTGGCCCTGTTCAACGTCCTGCCGGCGGCGCCGCTGGACGGCGGGCGGCTGCTGCGCGCGGCGGTGTGGAAGGCCACCGGGGACCGGACCCGGGCGTCGGTGGTGGCGGCCCGGGCGGGTTGGGTGCTCGGCGTGGTGCTGATCGGGCTGGGGTTGTGGCGGTTCCTCAGCGGCGCCGGCTTCGGGGGGCTCTGGTTGGCGCTGATCGGCTGGTTCCTGATCGGCGCGGCCAGCATGGAGGAACGGCAGGCCCGGATGGGCAGCGCACTGCGCGGGGTACGGGTCGGCGAGGTGATGACCCCCCAGCCGCAGACCGCCTCGGGTGAGCTGACCGTGGCCGACTTCGTCGACAACTACCTGTTCGCGTACCGGCACACGGCGCTGCCGCTGACCGAGGACGGACGACCCGTCGGCCTGGTCACCCTCGACCGGGTGCGCGGCGTGCCGAGCGACCAGCGCAGCAGCACCACCCTGGAGGCGGTGGCCTGCCGAGCCGACGACCTGGTGCTCACCTCCCCCGACGAGCAGCTCACCGACCTGCTGCCCCGCCTCAGCGAATGCGCCGACGGCCGAGCCCTGGTAGTAGCCAACGGCAACCTGGTAGGCATCGTCTCCCCCAGCGACATCAGCCGCGCCGTCCAACGCGGCCACCTCCGCACCCAGGTCACCACCGACCACTAACCCACACCCCCACCCTCGCCCCGCCCCCGCCCCCGCCCTCAGCACCGCCACAGCACCGTCGATCTTGCACTTCCTGTCGGCGTAAATGCCCTGAAAAGGGGCGTATCAGCGACCAAAACTGCAAGATCGACGCGGGGCAGGGCGGGCGGGACCGCGGGCGGGGCGGGCGGGACCGCGGGGCGGGGCGGGCGGGACGCGGGGCGGGGTGGGTGGGGGGGGTCAGCGGGGGAAGAGGGGGTTGAGGGCGGGGGTGTTGAACTTGGCGGTGGGGTCCAGGTGGTGCAGCAGGGTGGTGAAGTCGGACCAGCGGGGGTAGGTGGCGGCGATCGCCTCGGGGGCGGTGGTGAAGACCTTGCCCCAGTGCGGCCGGGGTGCGAAGGGGGCCAGCGCCCGTTCCACCTCGGCGACCACCGGCAGCACCCGTGTCGTGTCGGCGATCCAGGTGAAGTGGATCGCGAGGCTGTCGCGGTGGTACTGCGGGCTGAGCCAGAGGTCGTCGGCGGCGATGGTCCGCAGTTCGCTGATCTGCAGCACCGGGGCGATCAGGTGTGCCACCTCGTCGAGGGCGGCAAGCGCGTCGGCCGCGTCGGCGCGCGGCAGGTGGTACTCGGATTGCAGTTCGTCGCCGCTGCTCGGGGTGAAACCGAGCCGGAAGTGCGGCAGCCGCTCGTGCCACGGCCCGGGCACGCCGAGCTGTTCGGTGCAGTTGGCCGTCGGCATGCCGGGCACCGGATGGCAGGGCCGGTCGGCCGCCGTGGTGCCGAGCCAGCCCGCCGGGGGCGCGGGCGCGTCCGCGAGCTGTTTGCGCCAGACCTGGGTGCCGCGCGTCGAGCGCCAGTCGGTGAAGACACTGACGCTGTACGCCGACCCGAGCGCCTCGTCCAGCGCCGGGCGGGGCAGGTCGAGGTGGACGTACTGGCGCAGGTCGAAGGTCGGCAGCACGTCCAGGGTGACCCGGGTGACGATGCCCAGCGCCCCGAGGGAGACCACCATCGCGGCGAAGTCGTCGCTGTCGCGGTGCACGGTGCGCAGCTCGCCGGTGGCGGTGACCAGTTCCAGACCGGCGACGGCGGTGGCCAGGTTGCCGTTGCGCTCGCCGGAGCCGTGGGTGCCGGTCGCGATCGCGCCGGCCACCGAGATGTGCGGCAGGGAGGCGAGATTGGCCAGGCCGTACCCCCGCTCGTGCAGCCAGCTCGCCAGGTCGCCGTAGCGCATGGCGGCCGGGACGTCGACGGTACGGCGTTCCTCGTCCAGCCGTACGTCCGCCGGCAGTCCGGCCAGGGTGACCAGGTCGCCTGTGGTGTCGCCGAGCGGGTTGAAGGAGTGTCCGCTGCCCACCGCCCGGATCCGGTCGCTGCCGGCCACAAGTGTCGCCAGCTCCGCCACAGTTGTCGGCCGGTGGTACGCCCGGGCGGAGTACTGGATGTTGCCTGCCCAGTTACGGTGCGTCGGCACTGCGACCCCCTTCTCCGCGGCGGCGGTTACCGCCGGCTCCGTCGGGGAACCCTACGCCGATGAGCAGCTACCGTGATCCCGCCCCTCGTGGCGACGTGTACCCCTCCGAGGAGGAGATCGATCCGGGCGGCAGCGGCGTCGAGCCGGCCAGCGGCCCGGCCGGGGCGTACGCCTCGGATGTGGCGAGCCAGCCCGGCCCGCAACCGAACCCGACGCCTGGACCGGCGCCGACGCCGGTGCCCACCCCGGGGCCGCCGCCGCGGCAGGCGGGCGGCGGCCGGTCGATCGTCAGCCGGCACCTGGACGGCTCGGTGCAGGTGGTCACCGACGTCGACGGCGACGGGGTGGCCGACGTGGTGCAGTTCGACCTCGACGGTGACGGGATCCCGGACGTCACCTACCTGGACAGTGACCGGGACGGTCGGCTGGACACCGTGGTGCGCTCGTCGGTCCGCTGACGTCAGAGCTGGCGCATCACCTCACCGGCGACCAGGTCCAGGTGGTCCAGGTCGCCCAGGTCGAGCACCTGCAGGTAGATGCGCTGGCTGCCGACGGCGGCGTACTGGCCGATCTTGTCGACGACCTCGGCGGGGGTGCCGGCCACGCCGTTCTCGCGCAGCTCGTCGGGCTCCCGGCCGATCGCGGCGGCCCGGCGGGCCACCTCGGCGTCGTCCTTGCCGCAGCAGAGCACCAGCGCGTTGGACCAGACCAGCTCGGTCGGGTCCCGGTCGATGCGCTCGCAGGCCGCCCGGACCCGCTCGAACTGGGTGACGGTGTCGGCGATCGAGACGAACGGCAGGTTGAACTCGTCGGCGTAGCGGGCGGCCAGTTGCGGCGTACGCTTCGCGCCCATGCCGCCGAGCAGGATCGGCGGGTGCGGCCGCTGCACCGGCTTCGGCAGCGCTGGTGAGTCGCTGACCTGGTAGTGGCGGCCGGTGTAGTCGAACGTCTGCCCCGCCGGGGTCCGCCACATCCCGGTGATGATCGCGAGTTGCTCTTCGAGCCGGTCGAACCGCTCCCCCAGCGCCGGGAACGGAATCCCGTACGCGCTGTGCTCGGCGTCGTACCAGCCGGTGCCGATGCCCAGCTCGACCCGTCCGCCGCTCATCTGGTCGACCTGCGCGACGGTGATGGCGAGCGGGCCGGGCAGCCGGAACGTCGCGGCGGTCATCAGCGTGCCGAGCCGGATGGAGCGGGTGTCACGGGCCAGTCCGGCCAGGGTCGTCCAGGCGTCGGTGGGGCCGGGGTCGCCACTTACCGACCCCATCTTCAGGTAGTGGTCCGAGCGAAAGAAGGCGCCGAAGCCCGTCTCCTCGGCGCGACGGGCCACGGCGAGCAGGTCGTCGTAGGTCGCGCCCTGTTGGGGTTCGGTGAAGATCCGCAGTTCCATGAGTCGAGCATAGAAAGCTCACGACCGTACCGCCCCGACTTGTGCCGCCGGTGTGAGCCACCGGTTGTTTCGAACGAAGTGGACGCAAATCCTTGCAGTGATTGCAGGCGTCCGCAAGGGCTTGTTCTTCATACGGGCGACGTGTGAATCAGAGGTTCCCAAGCATCGATGTCGCTGTTACGGTCACGCATCATCGCAACTTCTTGCATAACTTGCAGGAAACGTTGGCTACCACCACCGCTGCCTGACCGTCCCCCGAGGAGGGCCCGTGCGAGTTCCCCGTCCCCGCGCCGCGATACCCGCGGCCCTGGCCGCGACACTTGTCGCGGCCAGCCTCACCGTCGTCGCCGCCACCACCGCCCCGGCCAGCGCAGCCGAGGTACGCGCCAACGGCGACGCCATCGTTCACCTGTTCCAGTGGCGGTGGGACTCCATCGCCGAGGAGTGCGAGACAAACCTCGGCCCGAACGGCTGGGGCGGGGTTCAGGTCTCACCGCCGCAGGAACACGTGGTGCTGCCCAGCGCCGAGGGCGCCACCTACCCGTGGTGGCAGGACTACCAGCCGGTGTCGTACCGGTTGGACGCCACCCGGCGCGGATCGAAGGCCCAGTTCGTCGACATGGTCGAGCGCTGCCGCGCGCAGGGCGTGAAGATCTACGTGGACATGGTGCTCAACCACATGAGCGGCACCGGCTCGGCAGGTGCCGGTCCGGGCAGTGCCGGCACGGTCTACGGCAAGTACAGCTACCCGAACCTGTTCAACGACGGTTCCGGCGACAGCTACGGCTACGCCGACTTCGGGCCCTGCTACCGCAGGATCAACAACTGGGGCAACAAGCAGGAGGTCCAGGACTGCGAGCTGCTCGACCTGGCCGACCTCAACACCGCCGACCCCGAGGTACGGCGGAAGATCGCCAAGTACATGAACGCGGTGATCGACCTGGGCGTGGCCGGGTTCCGGGTGGACGCGGCCAAGCACGTGCAGGAGTCGCACCTGGCCGACATCATCAACCGGCTGCGTGACGTGCCCGGCTTCGGCGGCCGACCGGACCTGTTCCACGAGGTGTACGGCGACGGCACGATCCCCTACACCGCGTACGCGCCGTACGGCGGGGTGACCAACTTCGACTACCAGCGGTCGGTCTCGTCGGCCTTCCGCGACGGCAACATCGCGCAGCTGGGCAACCTGCCCCACTACGGTGGCCTGACCGGACAGCAGGCGGTGGTGTTCATCGACAACCACGACACCCAGCGGGAGACTCCGACGCTCACCTACAAGAACGGTGCCCGCTACTACCTGGCGGACACGTTCATGATGGCCCACCCGTACGGCCGGCCCCAGCTGATGTCGAGCTACGCGTTCGGCTCGGTGCACGGGCAGGGCCCGCCGAGTGCCTCCAACGGCACCACCCTGGCCACGGACTGCACCAGCAGCGCCTGGATCTGCGAGCACCGCGACGCGGGGGTGGCCGGCATGCCGGGCTTCCGCAACGCGGTCGCCGGCACCGGCATCGCCTCGGTGGTCACCGACGGCAACGGCCGGCTCGCGTTCGCCCGGGGCAACCGGGGGTACGCCGCCTTCAACGCCACCGGCAGCACGTGGAGCCGCAGCTTCAGCACCTCACTGCCGGACGGCCGGTACTGCAACGTGGGTCGGGGCGCGTACGACCGGTCGACCGGGGCCTGCCCCGGCGGAGCGGTGACCGTCTCGGGCGGCAGCTTCAGCGCCGCCATCCCGGCTGACCAGGCGGTGGCCCTGCACGTCGAGGCGCGCCTGGACGGCCCGACCCCGACGGCCACTCCGACCGTCACGCCCACCGCTTCCCCGACCGCCTCCCCGACGCCGACGGCGAGCCCGTCGCAGCCGGCCGGGTCGACCCGCTTCACCGCCACCGTCACCACCAACCCCGGCCAGGAGGTGTACGTGGTCGGTTCGATCCCGCAGCTCGGCTCCTGGAACCCGGCCAACGGGGTGAAGCTGTCCACCACCTCGGGCAGCTACCCGACCTGGAGCGGCGCGGTCGACGTCCCGGCCGGTACCGCCTTCGAGTGGAAGCTGGTAAAGGTCGGCAACGGCGTGCAGTGGGAGAACGACCCCAACCGCACCGGCACCGGCGGGACGACCTTCACGGTGACCTGGAACCAGCCGGCCACCAACCCGCCCGGCGAGGCCACGGTCTCCTTCCAGGCCACCGCGAGCACCACGTACGGCCAGCACGTCTACGTCGTCGGTGACCTGCCCGCCCTCGGCGGCTGGGACCCGGCCAAGGGGGTACGACTCTCGCCGACGGCGTACCCGGTGTGGACCGGGCAGCTGAGCCTGCCGGCGGGCACCGCCTTTTCCTACAAATACGTCAAGCGCACCGACTCCGGCCAGGTGGTCTGGGAGTCGGGCGCGAACCGCACCGCCACCGCGTCCGGCTCGGTGACCCTGACCGACACCTGGCGCTGACCGTACCCACCGTGCGGCCCCTCCCGAACCCGATCGGGAGGGGCCGCCCCCGTTGTCCTCACGGTGAGCCGTCGCGCTCTGCGGCGCAGCCGGTCGTGGTGTTAAAGGTCGTGGTGTTAAAAGGGGGCCCTTGCTCTACCGCAGGCGTTAACAAGGTGCCCTTCCTTTCATCAGGGGGTGGCGCGGCGGATGATCAGGTAGCTGACCACGGCGAGCGGCAGGGTCAGCAGGGCGGGCCAGCCGACCAGCAGGGCGGCGCCGGGCTGGTCGGCGAACCAGCCACCGATCGCCGACCACCAGCCCTGCCAGGTGACAAGCACCGCGGAGCCACCGACGGCGACCAGCGCCACCGCCGACAGGGTGAGCATGCCGTTCATCCCCCAGCGCTTGAAGACCACGGCGATGGCGATGCCGACGAAGCCCAGCAGCAGGAACGGGATCGCGAAGCCGAGGTACCGCAGGACCGGATGCTCGACCAGGAGGAACGGGATGCCGAAGAAGCGCAGGTTCACGCCCCAGCCGTCGGTGGCCTGCTCGATCACGGCCAGCAGGTAGAGAACCGCCGCGTAGACGATCGCCTGACCGACGAAGTGCAGCACGTTGCCGAGGTAGAAGCTGCGGCGGGAGACACCGAGCCCGATCGCGAACGGGAAGTCCATCGTGATGGCGCTGATGCTGGCCACGAACATCACCACGTAGATGCTCATCAGGCCGCCGGTGGTGGGCTCGAAGTCGTCCTTCTCCCCCATCGCGCTGAACAACGCCAGGTTGATGGCGAAGCTGAGCAGCAGGATCGCCCACGGCCAGCCGACCACACTGCGCCAGGCGACGAACTGCATCCGGGCGACGGTCAGGGTGCGGTTCATCGGACGGCCTCCTTGTCGGCCGCGACGGCGCTGCCGGCGTCCGCTGCGGGTCCGTTTGACGACGTGGTCAGGCGTACGACGATGTCCTGGAGCGACGAGGCGACCAGGTCCACGCCCAGTGCGCGGGCCCGCTCGTGCTCGGCCGCGCCGAAGTCACCGCGCACGGTGGCCCGGGCCGTTCCGCCGAGGCGTACCCGGTGCAGTTCGGTGCCGTTGCGGACGAATTCGTCCACCGCCGCGACCGGACCGGAGGCGGTGACCACCTGCCCGCGCAGCGCGTCGGTCTCGCTGTCCAGCAGCAGGCGACCCTGGTCGATCAGCAGGACGTGTTCGATCAGGTCGCTGACCTCGTCGATCAGGTGGGTCGAGAGCACGATGGTGCGCGGCTGTTCGGTGAAGTCGGCCAGCAGCCGGTCGTAGAAGATCTGTCGGGCCACCGCGTCGAGGCCGAGGTACGGCTCGTCGAAGAAGGTCAGCGGGGTCCGGGCGGCCAGTCCGATGACGATGCCGAGCGCGGAGAGCATGCCCCGGGAGAGCTTGCGGACGTTGCGTTGGAGCGGCAGCCGGAGGTCCTCGACCAGCTGCTGGGCGTACTCCTCGTCCCAGTTCGGGTACACCAGGGCGGCGGCCCGTAGCGCGTGCTTGACGCGCAGGTTCGACGGGTAGGTCTGACTCTCCTTGATGAAGGAGATCCGGGAGAGCACCCGCTCGTTCTCGTACGGGTGCTCACCGAAGACGGTGATCTCCCCGCTGGTGGCGAAGATCTGCGCGGTGAGCAGCTGCATCAGGGTGGTCTTGCCGGCGCCGTTGCGCCCCAGCAGGCCGTAGATCCGGTTTTCCGCGAGCGTGAAGCTGACGCGGTCCAGCGCGGTGACGTCGCCGTACCGTTTGGTGAGGTCGGTGACGGTGACCACCGGGCTCATCGGGTCTCCTCCCAATTGTCGATCATGTGTTTGAGTTCGGCCGGGTCGATGCCGAGCTTGCGTGCCTCGGCCACCAGCGGTTGCACGTACTGCCGGGCGAACTCGTCACGGCGGCGGGCGCGCAGCTTGGCGCGGGCGCCGGAGGAGACGAACATCCCGATTCCTCGCTTCTTGTAGAGCGTTCCGTCGTCGACCAGCTTGTTGACGCCCTTGGCGGCGGTCGCGGGATTGATGCGGTGGAAGGCCGCCAGCTCGTTCGTCGACGGCACCTGGCTCTCCTCGGCCAGCGTCCCGTCCAGGATCGAGCTCTCCAGCAGCTCCGCGATCTGCAGGAAGATCGGCCGGCCGTCGTCCATCACACCCGCCGCCCCGCTGCGCTCCATCGGTTGGCTGGTTCATTACTCATGTAACTAACCATGCAACCAACACGGCTCGATGTCAAGGCACGGCAGTCGTCGGCTTCCGGCCACCGGGCAGCGAAGGGGCCAGCCGCCGGGCAGCGAAAGGCCGGTGGCGCCGGGCACGCACCCGGCACCACCGGCCGGCTCAGGCGTACGGCGAGCGGGCGTACGCGGACCGCAACGCGGCCAACCCGGCGGCCTTCGGGCTCAACGTGCCCCAGCCGGAGTTGAAGTAGTTGGTCCGGGCGAGAATCGGCCCGCGCTCCGCGTTGAGCCGGGCGATCGCGGCCGGCACCGTGGCTATCCAGGCCGCCTGGTCCGGGATCTCGGCGACCCGGACCCCCCACTCGGCGACGATCACCGGTCGGGACAGCGCCACCGGACCGAGGTCGGCCACCGCCCAGTCCTTGGTGCGGCGGAACCGGGCCAGTGCGGTGTCCGAGGCGCTCGTCGCGTACACGTTCCACTGCAGGTAGTCCAGGCGCGACATCAGCGACTCCGGGTGGGTGCGCGTGAACGAGGCCCGGTCGAAGCCACCGACGCCGACCGAGAAGGTTGTTCCCGCTGGTAGCGCCTTGACCCGGAACCAGTTGACGATGTACGTCATCGCCTGCACCGCCCGGGCGTCCGACTCCGCCCAGGTGTACGCCTTACCGGCCTCGGTGGTGCCGAACTCGTGGTCGGTGTCGAGTTCGGAGGCGAGTTGGATGTTCACCCCGAAGCCCAGCGTCCGGTACTGCGACAGCGCCCGCGCGAACAGTCCGTCGCACTGGCCCGAGATCACCTGACCGTAGCCGTACGCCTTCGGCCACACGGTCCCCGGGCGCTGCTGGATGGTCATCGCCGGGGCCGGCACCGTGTAGCGCACCCCGTCCACGGTGAAGGTCTGGGATCCGGTGTCACCGGCCCCGTAGTGCTTGAGTTCCAGCACCATGTTCATCTGCACCCCGGACCGGCCGAGGGTGACCAGCCACGGCCGGTTGTAGCCGGGGAAGATGTTGCTGTCGGCGAAGCTGCGGTACTGGGTCAGCGAGCGGAAGTTGCCGCCCGACATGTCGGTCGTCGGGTCGGCGTTGCCGGACAGGTAGTAGCCACCGAGCACCGGCGGAGTGAGGCTGTAGTTGGCGGCGGCGGTGGCGGTCTGCCCGGACGAGTCACGCACCGTGACGGTGACCCGGGGCATCAGGCCACCGCCCGGTACACGGCCACGGTGCCGTTGTCCGACACCCGGGTCCAGGTACGTTTCGAGTCGTCGGTGACGGTGACGGTGAGCGGGTCGATGACGGCGTTGACCTTGGCCGGCGCGCTGCTGTTGCCCTGGGCGTCGGTGACCACGACGGTGACGGTGACGGTCTTGGTGTCGGGATCGCCGTAGGTGACGGTGAGCAGCATCTGGGCACCGGGGGCGTAGCTTGTCGCGTTGAGAGAGGCGGTCACGGTGGGAGCGGCCATGGCAGTTCCTTCCTGGCTCGGGCAGAGTCGGATGTGGCCCGCCATCCGCAGCCTCTTGACCTGCTACAACAGTGCATCGGGGCAGGCCCGGGCGTCCTGTCACCTTGCGGACACCGCAACGGAGGGTTCCACATGAAGTACCTGATGCTGATCTACGGCAACGAGCAGATCTGGGGCAGCCTGCCCGCCGGCGACCTGGCCACGCTGATCGGCGAGGTGGACGCCTTCAACGAGGAACTGCGCGCCCGCGGTGAACTGGTGGACGTGCAGGGGCTGGACGCCCCGGCCCGCTCGGTGCGGATGGCCGGCGACACCCCGGTGGTCACCGACGGGCCGTACCTGGAGGCGAAGGAGTACGTCGGCTCGTACTTCGTGGTCGACGTGGACAGTGAGCAGAGGGCTGTGGAGATCGCCCGGTCGTACCCGGGGTTGCGGTTCGCTCCCGGCGTCGGTGGCGGCATCGAGATGTGGCCGTTGATGATCCGCGACGGGGCCGACCACTGAGCCTCGACGAGGCCGCTGCCGAACTGCTGCGCCGGCTCTCCCCCCAGGTGCTCGGTGTGCTGGTCCGCCGCTACGGCGACTTCAGCGCAGCCGAGGACGCCGTGCAGGAGGCGATCGTCGCCGCTGTCGAAACGTGGCCGCGCGACGGCGTACCGGAGCATCCGGCGGCCTGGTTGCACACCGTGGCTGCCCGCCGCTACGTCGACCACGTACGGTCCGAGGTCGCCCGGGCCCGCCGCGAGCGTACGGTGCTCGACACCACCGGGCGTGACGCGCTTGTCGGGCCGCCGTCGGACGCCGATGTGCCCCGCGACGACCTGCTGGAACTCTTCCTGCTCTGCTGTCATCCGGCGTTGTCGACGAGCGCGCAGGTGGCCCTGACCCTGCGGGCCGTGGGTGGGTTGACCACGGCGGAGATCGCGGCGGCGTTCCTGGTGTCGGAGAAGACCATGAGCCAGCGGATCTTCCGGGCCAAGCAGCGGCTGCGCGAGGTGGGCGCCCGGTTCGAGTTGCCGCCGGAGGCGGAGCAGGCTGCCCGGCTGGCCGCGGTCCGCCAGGTGCTGTACCTGATCTTCAACGAGGGTTACAGCGCCAGCAGCGGCCCGCGGCTGCACCGGCCCGACCTGACCCGGCGGGCGCTGTGGCTGACCCGCCGACTGCACGACCGGCTGCCCGACGACGGGGAGACCACCGGCCTGCTCGCGCTGATGATGCTGACCGAGGCACGGTCCGCCGCGCGGGTCGGACCGGACGGCGAGTTGGTGCCGCTGACCGAGCAGGACCGTCGCCGATGGGACCGTGCGGCCATCGCCGAGGGCAGCGCGCTGGTGGAGCAGGCCCTGACCACCTCGACCCCGGGGCCGTACCAGATCCAGGCCGCGATCGCCGCCGTGCACGCCGAGGCGTCGACCACTGAGGAGACCGACTGGCCGCAGGTGCTGGCCCTGTACGAGCTGCTGGAACGCCTGGCACCCAACCCGGTGGCGACCCTGAACCGGGCCGTGGCGGTGGGCATGGTGCACGGGCCGGCCGCTGGGCTGGCCCTGTTGGCGCACCTGGAATCGGGCATCCTCGCCGGGCACCACCGGCTGCACGCCGTCCGCGCGCACCTGCTGGAGCTGGCCGGCGACCGGGCCGCCGCGGCAACGGCCTGGCGGCGGGCGGCGGAGCTCGCCGGCAGCGACCCCGAACGCCGGCACCTGCTCCGCCGGGCTGCCGCCGACACGTGACTCCGGTGGCAGTGCAGGGGTCACCAGGGCTCGGGGATGTTCACCGCCAGGCAGCGCTGGGTCCCGAGGAGAGTCTTGTAGCAGGCGGACGCCTCCAGGTTGTAGCTGTGGTCGTTGCGGTGGAAGGAGGTCGTGCCGCCGTTGAGGCAGGTGCTGCCGCTGACGGTCGTCCCGCCGGTGACCTTCCCGCTGGCGCACGCCCCCTTGGCGACGGCGGTCTTCTCCACCGTGTTCAGCGAGGAACGCAGATCCCCCGCCTGGTGGACGCCGTATCCGATGAGGCGGACGCCGGGTCGGGTGACCGTGTACTGGTACGCCGTGGAGGTGTAGTACGACCAGCTGGCCCCGGTGCCGACGGTGCGCAGCTCCGAATCGGTGGCCGAGCCGGGGATGAACAGGTAGAAACCCTTGTCGTTGGTGTTCGTTCCGTCGATCATCCGGTAGACGATCACCAACAACCCCTGGTCGTAGCTGACCGTGTTGTATGTCAGGTAGCTGCCGTTACCGCAGGTGGTGCGGTCGGCGATGTAGCCGACACCGTACGCGTAGAGCATCACCCGGGCGCAGCGTCCGTCCGCCGCGGTGTCCTCGATGGTGCCGAGCGTGGCCGAGGTGCCGGCGTTGTCGGTGGCGTAGCCGGTCAGGCGCACCCCGGGCAGTGTGCCGGAGTACTGGTAGGCGTTCGGTTGGTAGTAGCTCCACGAGGCCGACCAGCCGGCACCTGAGGGCAGTGCGAGCGCCGCCGTGGCGGGCAGCAGCGCAACAGCGAGCGTGGCGACAAGTGCGGTGGCCAGTGTGGCGGCCGACCGTCGTAGGGACAGCGTCCTCATCGGTTCCTCCGTCTTGAGAGTCACGAGCAGTGGATGTGCCACCGAATGATGACGGTCCATCCGGCGGCGCGAACGTCTCTGTCTCCAGGCAGACAACGGCGTCGCAACGAGGCGCTGAATCGACTCACCCGCAACCTGCCGGTGATTCAGATCACAGCCATGGGCGGTAGTTGGCGTCGGCTCCGCTCCGATCCATCGGCGAGCGGCACCCAGGGCGGGTGCCGCGAGACCGAGAGGAACACAATGACCAAGGTGACCGCGCAGATGTCGGTGTCGCTTGACGGCTTCTACGCCGGCCCCCGGCACGACGGCGACGGTGACTGGCTGCATTCGGCGGAGAGCCACGGCTTCTTCCGGGTGACACGCTGGGCCACCGAGGTGATGTCCTGGCGGGAACGGCAGGGCTTCGCCGGTGGCGCGCAGGACGTCAACTCCGACATCCTCGCCGAGTCGTTCGAGGCGGCCGGCGCGTACGTGATGGGTCGCCGGATGGCCGACGGCGGTGAGGTGCCGTGGGGCGACGAGCCGCCGTTCCGGGCACCGGTCTTCGTGGTCACCCACCGGCCGCGCCCGACGGTGGTGCGCAAGGGCGGCACCAGTTTCACGTACGTCACCGACGGCGTGGCCAGTGCGGTGGAGCAGGCCCGGGCCGCCGCCGGTGGCAGGGACGTGGCGGTTTCCGGGGGCGGCAGCCTGTTCCGGCAGGTCCTGCGGGCCGGTCTG
Source organism: Micromonospora gifhornensis (assembly GCF_016863515.1). Lineage (GTDB taxonomy): Bacteria > Actinomycetota > Actinomycetes > Mycobacteriales > Micromonosporaceae > Micromonospora > Micromonospora gifhornensis. Next base: position 45,941 of record NZ_BOPA01000002.1, on the reverse strand, counting down.
CTCGATGAGTTCGAACTGCACATCGCGCCGGTGGTGCTGGGCACCGGGATGCGGCTGTTCGACGCCGACCTGGACGTGGACGAGTTCGAGGCCATCGAGCTGACCCCGGCCCGCGTCGTGTCGGCACCGCAGATCACCCACATCCGGTACGTGGTGCGCGGGCGTGCTCCCCTCACCCTCGACGACCGGGGCCGTAGCTAGGGGCGGAGTCCTCCGGCGTGGTGGCGCGTCCGGCTGGTTTGCGGCGCGGCGCCTGCTCGGCGACACGGGGCGTCGAGAATGCGCGTCCGCGCCTAGAGTGACGGCAATCGTCGTCCAAGGAGGTGCGGTGTCCGAGCCGCCACCGGTCGAGCCGTCCCCGGATGCCGTCGGGGAATCCCGCGAGGCCCCTGCCCCGACCGTCGCCGTCCCGGCGGATCCCGCCGGGACGGCACCCCGGCTGCTTGTCGTACCGTCGGTCGAGGGGCTGCCGTCCATCGTGTGGCCCGGTCCGACCGACCAACCCGCCTGGGCGATCCCGGTGCAGGTGCCGGCCGGCACCCGGGGCTACGCGATCTTCCTACCGCTGGTGCAGGAAGCCGAGGCCACGACCGCCGCCGCGCCACCCGCCGTCACCGCGGCGGCGATGCCCGCCCAGCGGACACCGACCACGACCACCCCGGTGCCCACGACTCCGACCACGACCGCCCCGGTGCCCACGACGCCGAGCACGACCACGCCGGCCGACGCCGGGCCGACGCCCACCGCGTCGCCCGCGCCGACCAGCGCGTCACCGGCCACCACCACACCGTCCACGGCAGCATCGGCTGCTGAAGCACCGCCGGACACTGCGCCAGCCGCGACAGCCTCGGCCGCCACCACCACCGGCCAGTCCCCATCCAGCCGGCCGGCGGGCGGCGGGCGGCCGGTGGCGGTGACGTCGGGTGGGCTTCCGGTCTCGTATCCGCCGCCCGGCCCCGGGTACGCCTTCCGACGGACCCCACCGCCACCGACCTTCTTCCAGCGGGTCTGGCCCGGCCCGACCACGACCGGTCACCTGGCCACCCCACTGGCCGTGCTGGTCGGCGCGCTGGGGGTGGCGGCCTTCGTGCCGTTGGGGCGCACCGGCATCGGCTGGTTCCTCGGTTGGCTGGTGCTCACCGTCGCGGTCGTCGTGGCGGTACGGCAACACACCGCCGAGCTTGCCCGTACCGAACGGTGGGTCCGGGCCGGTTGGGCCGGTGCCGCTCTGGCGCTGCTCGCCGTGCTGGCCTTCCGCAACGCCTGGTGGCTGGTGACCTTCTGCGTGCTGGGCGCACTGGGCTGCGCCGCCCTGGCCATCGTCGGTGGGCAACGGGTGCGGTCGATCCTGTTCAGCCTGGTGGCCGCACCGATCGCCGGGCTGCGCGGGCTGCCCTGGGTACGCCGGCACCTGCGCGCGCCCGGCAGCCCCGGCAGCGTACGCCGGGTGGTCGGTTCGGTGGTCGCCACCGTTGTCGTCCTCGTGGTGTTCGGCCCCCTGCTCTCCTCCGCCGACGCCGCGTTCTCGCAGGTCCTCGGCGCGCTGCTGCCCGAGATCAGTGTCAGTGGCGTGTTCCGGTGGCTGTTCCTGGCGGCCGTGGGCGGCCTGATCGCGGTGGCCGCCGTCTACACGCTCGCCGCGCCGCCGGACCTGTCCGGAGTGGACCGGCCCACCGAGCGGCGCGTCGGCCTGCTGGAATGGGCACCACCGATCGCCGCGCTGACCGCCCTGTTCGGCGGCTTCGTGGCGGTGCAGTTCACCGTGCTCTTCGGCGGGCAGCGGCACGTGCTGCGGACCACCGGCCTGAGCTACGCCGAGTACGCCCGCAGCGGCTTCTGGCAGCTGGTCGTGGTGACCGTGCTGACCCTGGCGGTGCTCGGCGGGGTGACCCGTTTCGCCCGCCGGGACCGGCACCTCGACCGGGTGCTGCTGCGGGTCCTGCTCGGCCTGCTCAGCGCCCTGACCGTGGTCATCGTGGTGTCCGCGCTGTCGCGGATGTACACGTACCAGAAGGTCTACAGCTTCACCGGCGAACGGATCTTCGTGATGGCCTTCGAGCTGCTGCTCGGCGCGGTCTTCCTGATGATCCTGGTGGCCGGCGTACGTTGGCGCGGCGGTTGGATCCCCCGGCTGGCCACGGCGCTCGCGGTGGTGCTGCTGCTCGGCCTGGCGGTGCTCAACCCCGAGGACTACGCGGCCCGGCGCAACGTCGCCCGGTACCAGGAGACCGGCCGCATCGACGCCTGGTACCTGCGCGCCCTCTCCGCCGACGCCACGCCCGCCCTGGCCGCCCTGCCCGATCCGGTACGCCGCTGCACGCTCAGCTGGATCGCCGACGACCTGGCCGAACCGGACCCGTGGTACGCCTGGAACCGGGGCCGGGACCGGGCCCGGGAGGTGCTCGACCGGCTGGGGCCCGAGGCGATCGGCAACCAGCGTGACTGCCGCCGCGCCGACCAGTTCGACCTGCCGAAGACCCGCCGCTGATGGAGGTGACACGGGTGCGGACCAGCCGAATCCTGTCGTGGTCGCTCGCCGGCTGCCTGCTCGTCACCTCGGCCGCCTGTTCGGCCGATGATGCCGGCCAGGAAGAACCGCGTCCGCCGGTGCCTGCCACGTCCCTGGCCGACCCCGACACCACCGGGTCGGGCCAGGCCGGCGACGCGGTGGTGTCGTGTTCCGCCGCTGTTGAGGCGCTGCGGGAACCACCTGATGGTTACCGCATCGTGGGTGCGGACGTCGCGGTGCCGGACCGGGAGGTGATCGAAGCCCAGGAGTCGGAGAAACCGGATCCGGCGGCCCGGCTGTTCGCCAAATGGGGACTTGTCGTACGCGTCGGTGCCGTGGTCGACCTGCGGGTCGGGCCCGGCTGGGAAGACCGGGCCCGGGTCGGCTGGGGCCGCCCGGCGGTACTAGCGGTGAGCGTTCAGGTGCAGGCCTGTGTCCCCGACGACGACCAGGCCCGGTGGCTGGCCTTCGTCGGCGGCACGTGGGTCGCGCAGCCGACCTGCCTGCCACTGACGATCCGCTCGCAGGGGCGGACGTCACAGGTACGCCTCGGCATCGGCGTTGCCTGCGACACCTGAGGTCAGCGCCCTGCCAGCGGCTCCATCCGGTTCCACCCGGCCCAGCCGCGCTCGCGCAGCAGGTCCCGTAGCCGCTGCACCCTCGGATCGGACTCCACGGCGAGCACGTCGACGAGGTCCTGTGGCAACTCGTCGGACGCCTCGTCGCGGAGGATCTCGCCGGCGCGGTACGCCTGCTCGGCCAGGCCCACCATGATGTCGGCGACTTCCGCCAGTCGTGGGTCGTCGGTGGCACCCGGCTCGTCGTCGAAGATCTCCGACAGCACCCGGTAGAGCCGGACGACCTGCGGATCGTCGAGCTGCGCGAGCTTGCCGGGCATGAACTCGGCTATCCGCTCGGGCCAGCGGGCGGCGACCAGGATCCAGCCGTCCCGTTCACCCTCCACCACCCGCTCCGACACCCCGATCTCACGGAGCCGATCAAGGTAGGCGGTGACCTCAGGCGGGAGCGTCAGCCGGTCCCCACCGACCAGTTGCGCGATCTGTCTGCGGCTGGCCTCCAGCCGCGCGATCTGGTCGCGCAGCCGCTCGTCGATGGTCCGGACCGCGTCGGCGAAGGCCGACGGGTCGGCGTCGAGCAACTCACCGATGCGGGCCAGCGGCACACCGGCGTTTGCCAGCGTACGGATCTTCACGAGGGACACGACCGCTCTGGCGCTGTAGCGCCGGTAACCGGAGGCGTCCCGGTCCGGCTCGGGCAGCAGCCCGACCTGGTGATAGTGCCGCACCGCGCGCACGGTGACACCGGCGTACGCCGCCAGTTGACCGATCGTCAGCATGCTCTGATCCTGCCCCCTGTCGCCGCCGACTCAGGCGACCCGGCGACGGTAGGTGACGACCGCGAGGACGTAGGCGACGACGAGGATGCCGACACACCAGGCGAGAGCGATCCAGATGTCGGCACCGACCGGCTGCCCGGCGAACAGGTCCCGGATCGCGTCGACGATCGCGGTCACCGGCTGATGCTCGGCGAAGGCGCGGACCGGGCCGGGCATCGACTCGGTGGGCACGAAGGCCGAGCTGACGAAGGGCAGGAACACCAGTGGGTACGCGAATCCGCTCGCGCCGTCCACGGACTTCGCGGTGAGGCCGGGAAGCACGGCGAGCCAGGTCAACGCCAGGGTGAGCAGCACCAGGATGCCGGCGACCGCGAGCCATCCCAGCACCCCCGCCCCGGTGCGGAAGCCCACCACCAGGGCGACGCCGACGACCACCGCCAGCGAGATCAGATTGGCGACCAGCGAGGTCAGGACGTGCGCCCACAGTACGGAGGAGCGGGCGATCGGCATGGACTGGAACCGTTCGACGATGCCGCCCTGCATGTCCAGGAAGAGCCGAAAGGCGGTGTAGGAGATGCCGGAGGCGATCGTGATGACCAGGATGCCGGGCAGCAGGTAGTTCACGTACGACCCGGACCCGGTCTCGATCGCGCCGCCGAAGACGTAGACGAACAGCAGCAGGAAGGCGATCGGCATGATCGCGGTGGTGATGATGGTGTCCGGGCTGCGGGCGATGTGGCGCAGTGAACGGCCCAGCAGGACCGCGGTGTCGCCGAGAAGATGCTTGTTCATCGGTCTGCCTTCTCCGTTTCGGTGCCGACGAGGGCGAGGAAGACGTCTTCCAGGCTCGGCTGCTTCTCGACGTACTCGACCTCGGGTGCGGGGAGCAGCCGCTTGAGCTCGTCGGGGGTCCCGTCGACGATGATCCGACCCTGGTGGAGGATCGCGATCCGGTCGGCGAGTTGCTCCGCCTCGTCGAGATGCTGGGTGGTGAGCAGCACTGTCGTACCGCCTCCGGCGAGTTCCCTGACGGCCTGCCACACCTCGATGCGCGCCTGCGGGTCCAGCCCGGTGGTCGGCTCGTCGAGGAAGATCACCGGCGGGCTGCCGATGAGACTCATCGCGATGTCCAGGCGGCGGCGCATGCCACCGGAGTACGTCGCCACCCGCCGGTTGGCCGCCTCGGTCAGCGAGAAGCGCCGCAGCAGGTCGTCGGCGATCGCGCCCGGATCCGCGAGATGCCGGAGTCGGGCGACCAGAACCAGGTTCTCCCGCCCGGTGAGGATCTCGTCGACGGCCGCGAACTGCCCCGTGAGACTGATCGACTCGCGTACCTGGCCGGCCTGCCCGGCGACGTCGAAGCCGTTGACCCGGGCGGTCCCCGCGTCGGCCCGCAGCAGCGTGGCCAGGATCTTCACCAGGGTGGTCTTACCTGCCCCGTTCGAGCCGAGCAGGGCGAGGATGCTGCCCCGCGCCACGTCGAGATGCACGCCGCGCAGCACCGGCAACTGCTTGAACGACTTCTCCAGATTTCGTACCCGGATCGCCGGCGCTTCGGCCTGACCGGCTGTTTGTGGAATGCTCATGACCGGCAGCATGGAGGGTTGACGCTGCGTCAGGGTCAAGCGCCGTCCGCTGCCCCCTGACAAAGGCTTTCGGCACGTACGGTCCCTGCATGCTCTTCTTCGACGGCGCTGACGGCACCCGGCTCGCCTACCACCAGGTTGGCGACGGTGTCCCGCTGATCTGCCTTCCCGGCGGCCCGATGCAGTCCTCGGCCTACCTCGGCGACCTGGGCGGGATGCCGGCCCATCGCCTGCTCGTACGCCTCGACCTGCGCGGGACCGGTGATTCGGCCATCCCGGCGGACCCGGCGACCTATCGCCTCGACCGACTCGTCGAGGACGTCGAAGCGCTCCGCGCACATCTCGGCCAGGAGCGGATCGACCTGTTGGGGCACTCGGCCGGCGGCGCTCTCGCCGTGCGGTACGCCGCCCGCCACCCCGACCGGGTCGGCCGTCTCGTGCTTGTCACCCCCAGCCCGCGCGTGGTCGACCTGGAGGTCACCGACGCCGACCGCCGTCGGGTCGCGGAACTGCGCCACGGGGAACCCTGGTTCCCTGCCGCCTTCGCCGCCTTCGAGCGGATCTGGTCGGGCGATGCCACTGCGGCCGACTGGCAGGCGATCGAGCCCTTCATGCACGGACGATGGGATGCCGACCTCCGGGCTCGGCTCGACCGAGAGGCGGGTCAGAAGAACGCGGAGGCGGCCGGCATCTACTACTCGGCCGGGGCCCTCGACCCGCATGCCACCAGAGCGGACCTCGCCCGCCTCCGGGCACCGGTGCTGCTCGTCGCCGGCGAATACGACGTCGCACTCCCCCCGAGCTGCGCGGCCGCGTACGCCGGCCTGTTTCCACAGGCTGAGGTGGCCGTGCTGCCGGCCGGCGGACACCAGCCCTGGCACGACGATCCGCAGTGGTTTCGACAGACGCTGACAGCGTTCCTGCGCTGACCGATCAGTTCCAGCGTGCGCCTGCGGCGCATCCACTGCCACCGACGTGATTTCGTCGCGGTACTCGACACGCTGCCCGGGTCGACATCCTGGTCAACGCCAGCATCGTCCACAGTCGCTGCTACAGCGCTTCATCGAGCCGGCGGAGATCGCGAACATGGTGGTCTACCTGGCCTCCCCACTGGCGTCGGCGACCACGGGTGCCGCTGTGCGGGTCGACGGCGGTTACGTCGACGCGATTCTGCCCTGACAGCCTCGGATGTCGGCGATCAGGCACCGGGGCGGCGGGCGAGGTTGCCGAGCGCCGAGCGCAGCTCGTCGGGTAGCTCCTTGACCGCGGAGAGGACCTCCACCACGCCGGTACGACGCTCGTTCTGCACGCCGGCCGCACCGGCATCGAAGGGGTACGCGCGGCGCAGTGCCTCGACGTCCCCGTCCGACAGGTCGATGCCGTTGCCGGTGGCGGCGCAGGGGTTCGGGTTCGTGCGGTAGTAGACCGCCGGAAACCGGTAGAGCATGATCGATGCCTGGTCGAACGTGCCGATCAGGGTGCCTTCGGCGGGTCGGGGGCGCAGGTTGTGGTCGACCCGATCGCGTGGCCAGCGGTTCGGGTAGCCGGCCAGCATCGTGTAGACACCCGGATACCGCCCCTCGGAGTCCGGGAGGTAGCGGCCCGACTGGTCGGTGGTCGGCAGGTAGCCCGGATCGTCCTCCCAGCGGAACTGCAGCTCGCAGCCACTGAGGGGATGCTGGTGCTCGTGCCGGAAGGCGACCGCGTGCAGGAACTCGTGCCGGACCACCCCCATCCAGTTGGCGGGGCGCTGCACCGGGAAACCGCCCAGGTTCAGTGAGCCCTGGTGGGGGCGACCACCCATCGGTTCGCCGGGCATGCCGATGGTGGCGGTGATCGCATCTCGGCCCAGCAGCGAGTTGAATCCGCGTTGGTCGAAGGAGACCCGGATGTCCGCCCGGTAATCGGCATCCGATCTGGACCAGCTGCGGTATCGGCCGGTCTCCGGGTCGAACCCGAAGTCGAAGCTGATGTTGCAGGCGTCGGTGATCTGACGGGTCGCGATCTCGATGTCACGGTGCAGCGCAGTGTCGCCGCCGAGGAAGGCCACCCGGATGCGCTCACCCACCGGCCAGCGCACCAGATCGCCGAGAAAATAGGCACGCCCCTCGGGTGCTGCCGCCGCCGCGGCGAACCACCGGTCGCGTACCTCCATGGTCGCCACCACCGAGTCGGGCAGAACGTCGAGAACCGGCTCGATGTCGTTCTCCTGGCCATACATCGGGCTCTCCTCTCACCGTGAGTACGGCAAGTGTCTGCGCCCTGGACAGCAGGTTGACGAAGTTGGACAGCGTCGACCAACCGGACAGCCGCTTTACACCGCGTCCGGTGCTGAGGAACCTATGAGTCAAAGCGAGCTCCTGGCCGGAGGTAGGCATTGGCGGAGCTGCCCCGACCGGATCTGCCCGACGGCCCCGTCCGGATCCTCTTCGACCACCTGCACGAGCTGCATCACCGCGCAGGGTGGCCCAGCCTGCGCGAGATGGCCAGAGAGGTCGGTTGCAGCCACACCACCATCTCCGCCGCCTTCTCGGAACCGCGGACACCGCGCTGGGGTCTGCTGGAGCTGGTCGTGGAAACCCTCGGCGGCGACACCGGCGAATTTCACCGCCTCTGGCTGGCCGCGAGTCGACCATCAGACAGTCCCGAGACGGGCCTGCCGCCACCCACCGCCGCGCCCCCACCGCGCCCGCCGCAGCCGGCTCCCCCACCCGTGCCACCCCGCGAACTCCCGGCCGACGTGGTCGCCTTCACCGGCCGTGACAGGCAACTGGCAGAGCTGGACGTCCTACTCGCCCGGACCGGTGCCGCACCGGCCCTCACCCTGGTCGCCATCTGTGGCACCGCAGGGGTCGGCAAGACCGCGCTCGGGGTGCACTGGGCACATCGGGTCGCCGACCACCTCCCCGACGGTCAGCTGTACGTCAACCTGCGCGGCTACGATCCCGAGCAGCCGGTACGGGCCACGGAGGCACTGGAGTCCTTTCTGCGCGTGCTGGGAGTGGCCGGCCCGGACATCCCCCACGGGCTGCCCGAACGGGCCGCCCGTTACCGCACGCTGCTGGCCGGCCGGCGGATGATCGTCCTGCTGGACAACGCCCACTCGGTGGAACAGGTCCGTGACCTGCTACCCGGCGCACCGTCCTGCGTCGTCGTGGTGACCAGCCGCGACACCATGCCGGCCCTGGTCGCCCGGCACGGCGCCACGCGCATCAACCTCGACCTGCTCGCACCCGGCGAGGCACACGCGTTGCTGGGCACGCTGATCGGCGATCGGGTGACCACAGAGCCGGCGGCAGCCGAAACCCTTGCCAGCCGGTGCGCCCGGCTACCGTTGGCCCTCCGGATCGCGGCCGAGCTGGCCGTGGCCCGGCCCTGGACCTCTCTCACCGAGCTCGCCCAGGAGCTCGACGACGAACCCCGACGGCTCGACCTGCTCGCCGCCGGGGATGACGACCACACCGCCGTACGCGCCGTCTTCTCCTGGTCGCTGCGCCACCTGAGCAAGCCCGCCGCGCACGCCTTCACCCTGCTCGGCCTGCATCCGGGTGCCGGTCTGGACCGCCGCGCGGTCGAGGCGCTCACCGACGTCGACCCCGTCACCGCCCGAAGCCTGATCGACGCGCTGCTGCGCGCCCACCTGCTCGACCAGCCCGGCGGTGACCGCTACGGCATGCACGATCTGCTGCACGCGTACGCCGCCGAGCGGGCCAGCCAACTGGACGACGGCGTCCGCAGAGCAGCATCGGACCGACTGCGCAGCTACTACCTGGCCACGACGTGGGCAGCCATGCGCACGGCGTTTCCCGGCACGGCGCCACCGGACGAGCACACCGATGCGCCCACCCCACCGATCGGGTTCGAGACCGCCGCCGCGGCCCTGACCTGGCTGGACGTCGAGCGGACCAACCTGCTGGCACTGGCCCGCACCGCAACTGACGGAGGCGGTCGGTTCAGCTGCGCGCTGTCGGCGGCCCTCGCGCCGTACCTGGACGCCCGCGCTCACTACCACGACGCCGTGGTGCTGCACGAGTTGGCCCGGGCCGCCGCCCACGTCGACGCCGATCCGCGGGCCGAGGGGCGGGCCTACGCCCGTCTGTGCACCGTGCACCGCCGGCTCGGCAACTACCGGGATGCGGTCGCACACGGTGAGCGGGCGCTGGCCATCCAACGCGAGATCGACGACCGGAGCGGCCTGGGCATCACGCTGCACCAGCTGGGTCTGGCGTACTGGCGGCTGGGGCGCTACGGCACGGCGGTGACCTGCATCGAGCAGGCCCTGGCGCACTTCCGCGAGCACGATGACCACGGTGGGGAGGCCGCCGCCGCGTACGGCCTGGGAATCGCCAAGTTCCAGCTCGGGGAGTACGCCGCCGCCCGCGCGCAGCACGAGCGTGCGCTGGACATCTTCCGGCGCATCGGCGACCGCACCGGTGAGGGCCGCACCCACAACAACCTCGGTCTGGTCGCGCAGCGGCTCGACCGACCGGCACAGGCCCGGGAACACTACGTCACGGCGCTGGGCATCGCCCGTGAGGTCGGCAACCGGACCGGCGAGGCGGTCGCACTCATCAACCTGGCCGACCTGGACGTGCAGGACGGTGAGCTGGCCGTTGCACGGCACCGCTACGAGGCAGCGCTGGTGCTCGGTCGGCACCTCGGATACCGGGTGGGGCAGGCCGACGCGCTACGCGGGCTCGGTGTGGTCCTCGGCGAGCTGGGTCAGCACGAAGAGTCAGTGGACCATCTGGTGAACGCGGTCGCCCTCTGCCAGGATCTCGGCGAACACGAGACGCAGGTCCGCGCGCTGCTCGACCTCGGTCACGCGGTCCGCCGGGCCGGACGGCCGGCCGAGGCCGCCACCCACTACCGCCTGGCACTCGTGCTCAGCAGCGAGTCCGGTGACCGGCACGCACAGGCCAGAGCGCGGGAGGCGCTCGCCGAACTGCGACCGGGCATTGACCCCGCACCGCAGCCACCAGCCACCGGCGTACCGGAGCACCGACGACCGGGATGAGCGGTAGGCCCTGCCAGACGCTAACGTCGTCTCCCCTGCCCCTGACGATCCGGCTCGACTATCGGTTACGCAGCAGTTCCCACGCAGCCGGCAGCATGGCGGCTACGACCGCCAGCCACACCAGGAAGATCACGAACTTGACGACCCCGGCCAGGAAGCCCCCCGACCTCGTCGGTCGCGGGTGGCGCTGGTGATACGTCTGGCCCATCTGATGCGCGGCGCGAAACTGTTCCGCGGCGCGCTGCGCGGCGTCGTTGCCATGCTGCATGGCTGACCGGTGCGCGTCGTGTGCCGCGCTCGCAGACTGCTGGGCGGACTGCTGCGCATTCGTCCACGGTTGCATCGATGATCGCCTCCTCCGTGATCCCGCAAGGTGCCGTGACCAACAGGATCGGCCGCGCCCAGAGGCGCTTGACGGATCGGGACAGAAGTGGACGGCAGAATTCGACGCAACTGGTCCGCCGACGCCGCCCGGACCGCATCCGGCACGTCAGCGACGGCACGCACGGAACAACAACACGGCCGTCCGCTGGCGCTACTCCTTCGCCGGCAAGCCGTCAAACCACCGCCGGGACGACGCGGGCACCAACAACAGGCCAACGAGAGCCGACGCACCCAACATCTGCAGCAGCCCTAACACATCCGTCCTGGTGATCGCGACGACACCGAACACCACGCTGGCGGTCGCGAAGACTGTTGTCCAAAACCGGGCCCGCCCGCTACCACGCCACAGGCCGTACGCCAACGCCGGCAGAAGAACTACCCCGATCAACCCGGTGGCCACGGACGGACCACCCGAAAACAGCATCGTCACCGCGAGCACGGCCGCCACAAGCAGAATCCCCGAGGCGGCGGCAACCGGCACAGGAACACGTCGCTGACCTTGCTCGATCATCGGCACATGGTAGACACCGTTCACCCGGTCCACCAGGTCGGTCGATGCCGGCCGCACCAGCCACACCTGGTTGGCCCCGGTACGCTCCAGCCCCTCTCGCCAACGGCGTCAGGAGCGGTAGACACAGCGCCTACCCGGCGTTCTTCGCCGCCCGGACGCGAGCCGACCTGCCGGCCGCCCATGTGGAGGTCCAGGTGGTGCGGAGTGGGATATCTCGGGTGGATGCCGGGGCGACGCCATGGCGGTCCGCTCGGGGGGGGCCAGGACTTGACCAAGGTCGCTGGCACGTGCGGCCAAGCAGGCTAAACTAATCCCTTAGCTAAGCAAGGAGGGTGCGCCATGTCGGCTGAGGCTGTGCACTACAACATGCATGACGCCAAGACCCATCTGTCGCGCATCATCGAACGGGTGGAACGCGGCGAGGAGATCATCATCGACCGGGCGGGCACCCCGGTGGCGAAGGTCGTACCCCTGGTCCGGCGGGCCAACCGCACCGCTGTCGGCTCCCTCGCCGGCCAACTGGACCTCTCCGGTGACTGGGACTCACCACAGACCAACGCCGAGATCGCCGACGACTTCGGCATCGGCGCATGAACCTGCTACTGGACACGCACGTCGCGCTCTGGGCCATCACCGGCGATCCGACCCTCGGCACCGAATTGCTCGACCGGTTACGCCACGAGCCGGAGATCTTCCTCTCCCCGGTCACCCTGTGGGAAATCACCATCAAGCAGGGTGCCGGTAAACTCGGCGGCCCCCCTGACCTTGCAGAGCGGGTAAGAGACATGGGCTTCCGGGAACTCCCGGTCACCCACGCCCACGCCATCGCCGCCGGCCGCCTGCCGTCGCATCACCGCGATCCCTTCGACCGCATGCTGGTGGCACAGGCGATCACCGAAGGGCTGACCCTCGCTTCCCGCGACCCGTCGATTGCGCTGTACGACGTGGACGTCCTCACGGTGTGATCGCACAGGTGGTCCGCGCCTGATGGCGCGAGAGGGCCAGTGTCAACTCACCGACCGGCCGCCCCTCCCAATCCGAGCGGCGACGGCTGCTCAGCCCTGACACAGGTTACGGCCTGCAGCTCCGCAGGTTGGCCCCCTCCGTTCAGGTATCCGTTGCGGTGGGCCGGAGGTACCACCATGCGAACCACACCGCCACTATCGCCGGTGACCCGCTACCACTCAGGTTGGCCGCTGCCCCAAGGACCTCAGGCCGATAATCCTCGGGCGGCTACCGTCAAGACGCCGCGAGCAGCCGGATCTCGCAGCGGACGCCGTTGGCCTTGGCGAGCCGACCATCACCGGTCACGAGTGGACAGGCCAGCAACTCGGCCGCCGCGATATACGCCGCGTCGTACGCCGTAACATTGCCCCGCAACTGCCACATCCGATCAAGCAGTGTCGCGACACCAACCTCGTCGATGACCAACGAAGGCAGGGTGTCGATCGCCTCCTGTGCCCGAGCAAGGCCCAGCTTCCCACCGAGGACCTTGCCTCTGATCACCGACATGACCTCGATCAGAAGATGGCTCGGCGCGGCCCAGTGCGGATCTCCGGTCAGTTCCGCCCGTGCCGCGTCGCCGACCGGCCCGTCGTCGACCAGGGCATCGGCCAGAACCGACGCATCCACCACGATCACGCGGCGCTTCCCCACGGTCCGCGCTGCTCCCGCTGGTCATCCAACTCGGCGGCACTCTCCCCCGGCAGGGAGCGAGTACCGTCCGATCGACCGGCGAAGCGATCAAGGGCCGCCGTGTTGCGCAGCCGTCGAGCCTGGGTCTCCACCAACTCCAGCAGGTACGCCTGGAGTGACTGCCCACGCGCCTTGGCCTGGGTCGCCAGGGCGTCTCGCACCTCTTCCGGCACGTCTCGAATCTGGAGCGCAACCATGCATTCATTATGCATGCAGCCTCACTTGCTGGCCAGAAAGACTCGAACCTCGACCAACCGGTTCGCATGACGACTGCGGCACGTACCAAGAACCGCAGGTCAGAGAAGTACGTGGGGCGGGCGGGACTCGAACCCGCGACCGAGGGATTATGAGTCCCCTGCTCTAACCGGCTGAGCTACCGCCCCGGCACTGGGGCCGGAGTGATCCCGCCCCTGTCGATCACCGGCCGCTCATACCGGCGTCGCCCTCCGCCTCAGCAGCACGATGGGCAACGCGAGAATACAGCGGGCAGCCGGGAAAACTGATCCCGCCCCGCCCACGGGCCACACCAGCACCGTCGATGCAGCTGATGCCCTGGTAGCGACGGGGTACGGACATCTCGGCGGCCCCGAAACGGCGAATGCCCACCGGGTAGCCGGTGGGCATGTCGTGCTGGAGAAGCAAGCTCCCCCGTTTGGACTCGAACCAAAAACCTGCCGGTTAACAGCCGGCTGCTCTGCCAATTGAGCTACGGGGGACTGCACAGCCGCCCGGTGCGGATCTCTCCGCGCCGTGCGCCGGGCACAAGAGTACAGGACTCCGGGGGGTCTTGGTCCAGGGGGTTACCCTCCTGATCATCGGACCGGCCGATCGGATTGTGTGGGACAAATCGCCATCGGGGCACAAGGAGGTATGAGCAGAGAGCAGGATGGGTAGTTAGCTGCCGACGACAGGACGCAGGCGCGAACTGGTCGGCCCCGCCCTCGGGATCGGGGGTGGGTCGACGGCGCGTCAGGTACGAGAGGAGCCGCCATGCGCGGAAAGATCATGTTCCTTGGCGGGCTGGCTGCAGGGTTCGTCCTGGGCGCCCGTGCCGGCCGTGAGAAGTACGAGGAGTTGATGGTCCAGGGCCGCAAGGTGCTCGACCACCCGACCGTCCAGGAGGCGGCCGGGGTCGCCCAGGCCCAGGCCAGCCGGCTCTACCACGAGGGCAAGGACAAGCTCGGCCACTCCAAGCTGGGCGAGAAGCTGCACCAGAACGGCAAGCACGGGCCCACCGCTGCCGACGACGCCTTCGCCGGCACGCCGGCCACGGCCGGCGCCAAGCCCGGCCCCAGCTCGTCGGGGTCGACCGCCGGATCGACGACGTCGACCACGGCCCGCAGCAAGCCGTCCGGCACCAACGGCACGAACCTGTAGCAACCCTTCAGCCGGGCCCTGTCGCCAGTGTGGCGGTCGGGCCCGGCTGTTGTGTGTGCACCTCAGGCAAAGTGTCCAGCCTCGCGGTAACTTTCGCCCGTATTGAACAAAAGTCCCGACAGTTTAGCTAAAACTTCTACCTCCAACCTCTTCTCTTTATTGTCGGCCGCAAATATCGTCCTCGTTAGACCTGGCCAGGCTCGTTTGGTAACCCCAACCGCCCCGGCACCGCGTGTGTCGGGGCGGAGCTGACCGATCAGAGCGAGGTTCGATGCACAGACCGTTGGGCCGCAGAGCCCTCACCTATCTGAGTCTCCTCACCCTCGTCGGCGCGACACTCGTCGCGACCGGCACCCCGCAGAGCACGCCGGCGCAAGCCGCGCCGGTGACCGGCGAGGCGACATCGACAAACAACGGCATCCAGTACAAGGTGCTGGTCTTCACCCGGTCGGCCGACGGCGCCCACCCCGCCACCTCCGCCAGCGTCGACGCCATCCGGCAGCTCGGCAAGCAGCGACGGTTCACGGTGGACGTCACCGACGACGCCCGCAAGTTCCGCGAGCCGCACCTCAAGCAGTTCCGCGCCGTGGTGTTCCTGAACACCTCCGGCGAGGTGCTCGACGACGACCAGCGAGCCGCGTTCGAGAAGTACCTCCGCGCCGGTGGCGGTTTCGTCGGCGTGCACTCGGCGATCGAGGCGGAGCCGGGTTGGGACTTCCTCGACGAGGTCCTCGGCACCCGCGCCGTCGGCGCGGCGACGCCGGCCAGCGCCGCCACGGTGACCGTGGCCGACCGGGTGCACCCGGCCTCGGCCTCGCTGCCCGAGCGGTGGACCACGACGGACCGGTGGTACAACTTCGCGGCAAACGTGCGGGGCTTCTCGCACGTCCTGGCGACGGTGGACGAGAAGACGTACGCCGGCGGCAGCATGGGTTTCGACCACCCGATCACCTGGTGCAAGGACTACCAGGGCGGACACTCGTTCTACACCGGACTCGGCGCCACCCCGGAAAGCTTCAGCGGCACAGACCTGCGCGCCCACCTCGGGGGCGCGATCCAGTGGGCGGCCGGCGTCACCGACGGCGACTGTGGCGCGACGGTGCTGGCCAACTACCAGATGACGGTGATCGGCGCGCAGCCCAACGTCAACGAGCCGATCGGCTTCGACGTGCTGCCCGACGGGCGGGTCATCCAGACCGACCGCCGCGGGGGCCGGCGGGCACCGGCCGGATGATGGTGGTCGACAAGCCCGCGAACTACGGCTGGCCGCTGTGCGTGCAGCCGGACCTGCCGTACGTCGAGATGAACTGGACCACCAGCCCGATCTCGCCGATCGCGCCGTTCGACTGCGCGGCGCCGAAGAACACCTCCCGGCACAACACCGGCCTGGTCGACCTGCCGCCGGTGGAGAAGTCGGAGCTCTGGTACTCCTTCCAGGCCCCGACGCCCTGCCCGGAGTCCTACCTGTCCACCCCGACCCAGACCTGCCCGGTGCTCTTCCCGGAGCTCGGCACCGGCGGTGTGGGTCCGCACGGCGCGGCGAAGTACGACTACGACCCGGAGCTGAGGTCGGAGACGAAGTTCCCCGCGTACTACGACGGCGCGATCTTCTTCGGCGAGTTCACCCGGGACTACCTGCGGGAGATCCGGCTCGACTCGCAGGGCGACGTCCTGAAGATCAACGATCTGTTGAGTTGCGGCGGAGGCCCGGTCACGCCGGCCAGGCCGTTCCTCTGCGACAACCCGATGGACATGATGTGGGGTCCGGATGGCAACTTCTACCTGCTGACGTACGGGGACGGGTTCTTCAACATCAACCCGGACGCGGCGATGGTGAAGTTCAGCTACGTCAAGGGCCTGCGGGCGCCGACGGCCGTGCTGAACGCGACCCCGACCAACGGGCAGGCCCCGTTGACCGTGGCCTTCTCCAGTGACGGGTCACGCGATCCGGATCCGGCGGACTCCATCTCGTACGCCTGGGACTTCGACGGCAACGGCACGACCGACTCCGTCGACCCGAACCCCTCGTTCACGTACACCAGCAACGGCGTCTACACGGCGCGGCTGACGGTGACCGACTCCAGTGGCAAGACCGCGACGGCGAACACCACCATCACGGTCGGCAACACCGCCCCGACGGTACGGGTGGACGTACCGATCGAGGGTGGCTTCTTCAGCTGGGGTGACGACATCCCCTGGTCGGTGACGGTCACCGACCCGGAGGACGGCCCGATCGACTGTACGAAGGTGGAGGTCACCTTCGTCCTCGGCCACGACGACCACGGGCACGGGGAGGCCAACCAGTTCGGCTGCTCCGGGGTGCTGCCCACGCTCGCCGACGACGCCTCGCACGGCGGCTACATCTACGGCGTGATCAGCGCGACCTACACCGACAACGGGGCCAACGGTCAGCCGCCGCTGACCACCATCGGTCAGCAGGTCATCCAGGACAAGTTGCAGCAGGTGGAGTTCGCCCGCGAACAGTCCGGCACCACCGTCGGCAACACCGCGGACACCGGCGGCGGGCAGCAACGCGGCAGCCTCGACAACGGTGACTGGATCGCCGTCAACGGCACGGTCAATCTTCGGAACATCGACTCGGTGACCCTGCGTACCTCCGGTGGCAGCGCGGCCACGGCCGGGCAGCCACGGTTCCACGTCGAGTTCCGCCGGGACTCGCCGACCGGGCCGCTGCTGACCACCGCCACGGTCAACGCGACCACCGGCAACAACGCCTTCACCAGCACCAGCGTGCCGATCACCGACCCCGGTGAGACGTTCCGGCTGTACCTGGTGTTCACCACCGTTGCCGGCGGCCCGGCCGGCGGCTTAGGCAACCTCAACTGGGTGCAGTTCAACGGTCCGGGCATCGGCCTCACCCCGTAGGCACCCTCCGGCTGGGGTCGTCACCCGGCGACCCCAGCCATCCCACCGGTAACACCACCGAGAAAGGCAGTAGGACATGAGCGACAGTCAGCACGGAATGAGCCGGCGTCGGATACTCGGCGCCTTCGCCGGGGTCGCCGGCGCGGCGGCCGTCGGCGCCGCCGGCTTCGGCTCCGCCGCCGTTGCCAACAGCAAGGGCAACGGCAACGGGGTGCTCGTCCCGCCCGGCAAGCGGGGCATCATCCTGTACAGCGTCCGGGACCGAATCAGCGCCGCCCCGGACACCAGCGGAGTGCCGTACGGCTTCGAGCGGGTGCTCGGCCGGCTCGCCGAGATCGGCTACAAGGAGGTGGAGTTCGCCGGCTACACCCAGCACACCAGCATCCTGGGCCGGCAGATCACCCCGACGGAGATCCGGAAGATCCTGGACGACAACGGGCTGCGCGCCAACGGCTCGCACGCCTCGATCCCCAGCACCGTCACGCCGAACACCATCGCCGCGTTCGAGCAGACCCTCGACACCGCCGAGATCCTCGGCATGCAGCACATCGGCACCGGCAGCGACCCGACGAGCAGCAACTACAAGGCCGACTGGGACGCCGCCGCCGACCGGTGGAACCTGTTCGGTGACATGGCCCGTGCCCGAGGGCTGAAGCTGTACACGCACAACCACGACGCGGCGTACAACTTCCTGCTCGACAGCGGGCCGCTGGACGGGCTGGGTCGACCGACCCGCTCCTCGGGCATCCGCAAGCTGGAGTACTTCTTCGACAAGACCGAGGCCGACAAGGTCTTCTTCGAGATGGACATCTACTGGGCGCACGTGGCCCAGCACCGCTTCCGCACCTACACCGACGCGGACGGCAACCTGCAGACCGACGTCTTCGACCCGCTGGCCACGGTGGCGACCCGGACCATGCGGTTCCCGCTGTTCCACGCCAAGGACGGCGCGTTCAACCCGGACGTCGCGGCCGGGTACGAGATGGTGCCGCTCGGCCAGGGCGACATCGACTACGGCAACTTCTTCGCCAACATGGGCGCCAAGGGTTACCACAACCCGATGTGGGAGCAGGACAACGCTCCGGGCGGTGCCGCCGACCCGGGCCGTTCGCTGCGCTACGCCGAGGTGAGTTACCAGCACATGTCGGGTCTGCGGGGCTGACGGACCCGACATGCGGGAGACCGTGGACGCGTGCCGGTTCCGGCGGGCCCGCCCGCTGTGCCGGCACCACCCGCGGTGACGACTTCCCACCCAGGGCCGCATCCGGTGACGGATGCGGCCCTGCCTCGCTACCGGCTGGAAACACCTCCATGGAAGACTTTGGGACGGGAGGTGTTGGGGATGACGCTCGTCCGCCCAGAGAATCCGCAGCAGGCGAGGCTGGTCCGGCTGTTGCGCGACGACGGCCCCCGCTCCCGGGTGGAGTTGGGTGACATCCTCGGGTTGTCCCGCTCGACGCTCACCACCGAGTTGGATCGGCTCGTCGCCCGCGGGCTGGTCGAGACCGCCGGGCAGGCCGCCTCCCGGGGCGGACGCCGGTCGTCGTTGCTGCGCCTCGCCGGCCGGGTGCGTTTCGCCAGCGTCGTCGTGGCGGCCGACCGGATCAACGTGGCGCTGACCGACGGTGAGCTCAACGTGCTGGCCGAGACCGGTGAACCGGCGGACGTTCGGGGCGGGCCGGAACCGGTGATCGCCCGCGCCGTCGAACTGGTCGACAAGCTTCGCGCCGAACTCGGCGTCGCCGAACTCACCGGGGTCGGCATCGCGCTGCCCGGGCCGGTCGACGGCGGCACCTCGGTCGCGCCGGCCGTGCTGCCCGGCTGGCAGCGGTTCCCGGTCCGGGACGCGTTCGCCACCGAGTTGGGCTGTCCGGCGCTCGTCGACAACGACGCGAACGTGCTCGCCCTCGGTGAGCAGCACGCCGGCATCGGCCGTACCTTCGACGACTTCCTCTACCTGAAGCTCGGCACCGCGATCGGCTGCGGCCTGGTGCTCAGTGGTTCGCTCTACCGGGGGGCGACGAGCAGCGCCGGTGACATCGCCCACCTGCCGCTCGGTGAGGACGGGCCGGTCTGCGCCTGCGGCGAGTTCGGCTGCCTGGAGGCGTACTGCGGTGACGCGGGGCTGATCCGGGCGGCGTCGGCGGCTGCCCGCGGTGGCCGGTCGGAGTTGCTGGCGGCCCGGCTGGCCGAGACGGGCACGCTCACCGTGCCGGACATCGCCTCGGCGGCGACCGCCGGTGATCCCGCCGCCCAGGCGCTGGTCCGCGACGCGGCCCGCCGGGTGGGGCGGGTACTCGTCGGCCTGGTCAGCTTCTTCAACCCGGGCATCGTGGTGATCGGCGGGGCACCGGACGGGCTCGGGCACATCCTGCTCTCCGAGATCCGCGGCGTGGTCTACCGCCGGTCCGCGCCGCTGGCCACCGGGACGATGCCGGTGGTCCTCTCCGACCTGGCCGACCGGGCCGCCCTGGTGGGCGCGGCCCGCCTGGCCAGCGATTACGTCTTCACCTCCGGCTGACGGCCGCAGCGCGGGTTCCCGGTGGCGCCGCCCCGGAACTCGCGCCCCCATCGGGGTACGCCCCGCGGGGCCCGGTGGTCGCCGGGCCCCACGGGTTGTCTCAGTCCTTGCTGCTGAACGCCGCGTCGAAGGCGGCGGAGGGGGCGTCGAAGGCGAGCCGGCGCACGAACTGCAGCGCCTCGGGGGCACCGACCAGGCGGTCCATGCCGGCGTCCTCCCACTCGATCGAGATCGGCCCGTCGTAGCCGATCGCGTTGAGCGCCCGGAAGCAGTCCTCCCACGGCACGTCGCCGTGACCGGTGGAGACGAAGTCCCAGCCGCGCCGCAGGTCGGCCCAGGGCAGGTGCGAGGAGAGCCGGCCGCGCCGGCCGTCACCGGTACGCACCTTCGCGTCCTTGCAGTCGACGTGGTAGATCCGGTCGGCGAAGTCGAAGATGAAGTTGACCGGGTCCAGCTCCTGCCAGACGAAGTGCGACGGGTCCCAGTTCAGGCCGAAGGCGGGCCGGTGGTCGATCGCCTCCAGGGTCCGCTTGGTGGTGTAGTAGTCGTAGGCGATCTCGCTCGGGTGCACCTCGTGGGCGAATCGCACCCCGACCTCGTCGAAGACGTCGAGGATCGGGTTCCACCGGTCGGCGAAGTCCTGGTAGCCGCGCTCGATCATCGACGGCGGCACCGGCGGGAACATCGCCAGGGTGTGCCAGATCGACGAGCCGGTGAAGCCGACGACGGTGTTGACGCCGAGCTTGGCCGCCGCGCGGGCGGTGTCCTTGATTTCCTCGGCGGCCCGCTGGCGTACGCCTTCGGGCTCGCCGTCGCCCCAGATCCGGGCGGGCAGGATGCCCTGGTGCCGCTCGTCGATCGGGTGGTCGCAGACCGCCTGGCCGACCAGGTGGTTGGAGATCGTGAAGACCTGGAGGTTGTGCTTGGCCAGCGTCTCGCGCTTGCGCTCGATGTACGAGTCGTCCGCGAGGGCCTTGTCGACCTCGAAGTGGTCGCCCCAGCAGGCCAGTTCCAGGCCGTCGTAGCCCCACTCGGCGGCGAGCCGGCACACCTCGTCGAACGGAAGGTCGGCCCACTGGCCGGTGAACAGCGTGATCGGTCGCGCCATCTGTCCTTTTCCCCTGTCGTGGTGTTGGGGATTCCGTGACTGCGGGACCGGGGCGAGGGATGCCGGAGACGGCGGCCTCGACGGTGTGCCGGTGGGCGTGTTCACGCCTGGGGCCGACGGGTTGCGCCTCCCGTCGGCTCACCGGCCACCTCGCGGTCGCCGCCTTCACTCTAGGCCCGTCACCCGCGCCGCAAAAGGCCCTGCCGTTTGCCGGTGTTAATAGGGGCCCCTTGTACCACGCCAGGCGTTAACAAGGGGCCCTTCCTTACCTCGTTACGGGAGGATCCAGCGCTGGTTGGCGTTGGTGTGGCAGGTCCACAGGTGCACCGCCTGACCGTCGGCGGAACTGTTGTTCGACACGTCCAGGCACTTGCCCGTCTGCGGGTTGCGCAGGGTGCCGTTCGACTGCGCCGACCAGTTCTGCGCGCCGCCACCGTTGCACGTCCACAACTGGATCTTCGTGCCGTCCGCGGAGGCACCGCCGTTGACGTCCAGGCACTTGCCCAACGCCCGGATCGTCGAGTTCGGCGTCACCGTCCAGGTCTGCGCCGCACTGCCGTTGCAGGTGAGGATCTGGATCTGCGTACCGTCCGCCGACGAACCGTTGCGCACGTCGAGGCACTTGCCGCCCAGCCCGGTGATCGGGCCGGTGCCGCCGGTGCTGCCGCCGCCCCGGACCAGGGTGAAGTCGTCGACATCGAACAGGCTGCCACCCGAGCCGGTGAAGGTCAGGTAGACGTTGCGGGTGCCGGACGGGACGTTCGACAGCGGGGCGCTGACGTCGACGAAGGTGTTCCAGTTGCCGGTGTTCGGCGCCGACACCGACCCGAGCACGGTGCCGGTGGTCGAGCCGGTACGCACCTGGATGGTTCCGCCGGGGCCGGCGGAGGCGATCCGGGCCCGCAACGAGGTGACGCCGGTCAGGTCCAGGTTGTTGTACGCCGCCCAGTCACCCGGATCGATGTAGCCCAGCACCTGGCCGCCGTTGGCACCGGTCTTGCCGACCACGGTCACCCCGTTGGCCGAGCTGTACGCCTCGGCCTGCACCGTCGTGTTGCTGCCCGGCGGCGGGTTCGTGCCGCCCAGTTCCTTGATCCGGATGTTGCGGAACGAGACGTCGTCGCCCGTACCGTGATTCTGGATGCCGATGTGACCGGCGAGCGAGCGGACCGGGTCGGTGTTGGTGAAGTCGTTGATCTTCACCCCGTTGAGGAACACCTGCAGGCGCTCCCCTTCCACAAGCAGTTCGTAGGTGTTCCACTCCCCCGCCGGGTTCAGCGCCGCGTCGCGGGCGGCGAGGTCGGCGGACTTGAAGCCGTACACCGCTCCGGTGGTGCGGTCGGCGGTGTCGGTGGGGTCGATCTGCACCTCGTAGCCGTTGTTGATGGCCGAGTTCGGGTCGCTCGACGGCGGGAAGCCGATGAACACCCCCGAGTTGTCGTCTCCGGCGATCCGCCAGTCCAGCTTGAGCGAGTAGTTGGTGAACTGCTTCGCGCTGTACCAGTACAGGCCCATCCCGCCGGTGGAGTTGAGGGTGGCGTCGGAGTTGGTGAAGCTGCCCGGGCCGGCCTGCGACCAGCCGGTGGTCGAGCCGTTGTAGAGCGTGGTGTAGCCGGTCTCGGCCCGGCAGTCGGCCTTGGTGCGGCCGGCCGCGTACCGGATGCCGCCGAGCAGGTGCGCCCGGAAGGCCGGCTCGGAGTACGACGCCTGGGTGTGCCCGGCCCCGGTGTAGAAGGACCGACCTCCGGCGTACGTCTTGCACCAGGCGATCGGGTGGTCGGCCCCCATCACCCCGCCGGAGTACGACGACTCGTCGAGGTTGGCCAGGATGCGGGCGCCCGGGCGGGGGTTGGCCTGGAAGTCGTACCACTCGTCGGTGCGGGTCCAGGTCTGCGGCAGGTGGGCGGTGGCCGCGTGGGCGCGGTTCTCCACCCGGACGGTGGCCTGCGCGATGGCCGGGTGGGAGCGGAAGTACGCCCCGACCAGGTTGCCGTAGAAGGACCAGCCGTACTCGGTGTCGGCGGCGGCGTGCACACCCACGTAGCCGCCACCGGAACCGATGTACGACTCGAAGGCGGTCTGCTGGCTGGCGTTGAGCACGTCGCCTGTGGTGTTGAGGAAGACCACTGCCTCGTACTGGGCGAGGTTGCCGGTGGTGAAGACACCGGCGTCCTCGGTGGCGGTGACCGTGAAGCTGTTGGCCGCGCCCAGGTCGCGGATGGTCTGGGTGCCCACCGCGATGGAGTCGTGGCGGAAGCCGGCGGTCTTGGAGAAGACCAGCACGTCGTAGGGGGTGTCGGCGGCGCTGGCCGGGGTGGCCGGGGCGGTGCAGGCGATCACGGCGAGGGCCGCGGTGGCCACGCCGAGAACGGGGCGGAGCAGTCTGCGCATGTCGCTCTCCCAAACGGTCGTCGTGTTAGGAGGGGCCCCTTGTACAACGCTAGGCGTTAACAAGGGGCCCTTCCTTTCAGCTACGGAAGGATCCAGCGCTGGTTGGCGTTGGTGTGGCAGGTCCACAGGTGCACCGCCTGGCCGTCGGCCGAACTGTTGTTCGACACGTCCAGGCACTTACCGGAGTTCGGATTACGCAACGTGCCGTTCGACTGCGCCGACCAGACCTGGGCGACGCCGCCGTTGCACGTCCACAGCTGGATCTTCGTGCCGTCCGCCGAGGCGGCGGCGTTGACGTCCAGGCACTTGCCCAACGCCCGGATCGTCGAGTTCGGCGTCACCGTCCAGGTCTGCGCCGCACTGCCGTTGCAGGTGTAGATCTGGATCTGGGTGCCGTCGGCGGTGGCCGCGTTGCGTACATCGAGACACTTGCCGCCCAGGCCGGTGATCGGCCCGGTCCGGACGGTGCTGCCGCTGCCGGTGGTGAAGGCGAACGAGTCCAGGTCGTAGAGGTGGCCGGTGCCCGAGCCGGCGAAGGTCAGGTAGAGCGTGGTGGTGCCGGTGGGCGGGTTGCTGATGGCGCCGGTGACCGTGGTGAAGCTGTCCCAGGCCCCGGTGACGGGAACGGTCGCCGAGCCGAGGACGGTGCCGGTGGCCGAACCGGCCCGCACCTGGAGGGTGCCGCCGGCCCCGGCGGAGGAGACCCGGGCGCTGAACGAGGTGACGTTGCCCAGCCGGTACGGCTCGAACGCGATCCAGTCACCGTTGTTGATGTTGCCGACGGTCTTGCCGCCCTCGGCGGTCGGCTTGTCGAAGGCGTCGACACCGGAGGCGGTCCTGTAGTGCTCCGCCTGCCGCTTGCGGGGCTGCAGGGTGTGCTGCGTGTGGGTGGTCAGCCCACCGGCGTCGGTGTACTCGGCGTCGAAGATGCCGAAGATGTTGGCCGCGTCGTCGTGCTCACCGTCGACCGGTACGGCGATCGTGCCGGTGCAGCCGTTCTGCGAGGTGATCTGGTGACCGTGGCTGTCGTGGCCCAGCACGTAGGTCATCTTGACCCTGGTGCAGTCGATGGTGCCGTCCTCCGGGTCGGTGACGGTGATGCTGAACGGCACGGTGTCACCGAAGCTGAACAGTTGGCCGTTGCCGGGGCTGGTGATGGTGACCGTCGGGGCGGTGTTGCCGACCCCGATGCGTACGCTCGCCGTGCCGGTCGCGCCCTGCGGGTCGCGTACGGTCAGCGTGGCGGTGTAGTTGCCGTTGGCGGTGTACGTCTTGCTCGGGTTGGCGGCCGTCGAGGTGGTGCCGTCGCCGAACGCCCACGAGTAGGTGAGCGTCCCGCCTTCCGGATCCGATGACCCGGCCGAGGAGAAGTTCACGGTCAACGGGGCGATCCCGGAGGTGCGGTTCGCCGAGGCCACCGCCGTGGGCGCCCGGTTGCCACCGCCGACGTAGTCGTAGCGGTAGAGGGCGGAGTTGGCGTCGCCGTTGTAGTAGCCGGTGCCGTAGTCCAGCACGTACAGCGCGCCGTCCGGGCCGAAGGCCATGTCCATGACCTGCTTGCCGTTCCACGGGAACGATCCGTCGATGCTGCCCACCGAACCGTCGGTGTTGACGTGGATCGGCTTGATCCAGCCTCGGCCGAACTCACCGGCGAAGAACTGGCCGTCGAAGCTCTGCGGCCACTTGGTGGTCGAGGTCGACGCGGCGTTGTAGCGGTAGACCGGGCCGCCCGACGGGGACTCGGAGCCGCCACCGAACTCCGGTGGGCTGCCGGCGTCTCCGGCGTACCGGATCCAGGCGGGTTTGGCCGCCGGCAGGGTGGTCAGGCCGGTGTTGCGGAACGAGTTGTTGGTGGCGCCGCCGGTGCAGTTGTACTTCGCCCCGGCGGTGTTGTTGGCGAAGTTCCACTCGGCGTACGTCTCGTTCGTGGTGTTGGTGCCGGTGCAGTACGGCCAGCCGTAGAAGCCGGGGCCGGTAATCCGGTTGAACTCGACCTGTCCGGAGGGGCCACGGGCGCTTGTGGAGCCGGCGTCCGGCCCGTAGTCGCCGACGTAGACGATGCCGGTGGCCTTGTCGACGCTCATCCGGAACGGGTTGCGCAGGCCCATGGCGTAGATCTCCGGGCGGGTGTTCGCGGTGCCGGGGGCGAACATGTTGCCGGCCGGGATCGAGTACGAGCCGTTGGCGTTGACCTTGATCCGGAGGATCTTGCCGCGCAGGTCGTTGGTGTTGGCCGCGCTGCGCTGTGCGTCGTACGCCGGGTTGCGGTTGGTCCGCTCGTCGATCGGGGCGTAGCCGCCGGAGTCGAAGGGGTTGGTGTCGTCACCGGTGGAGAGGTAGAGGTTGCCGGCGGCGTCGAAGTCGATGTCGCCACCGACGTGGCAGCACATGCCCCGGTCGGCGGCGACGTCGAGGACGTCGACCTTGCTCGCCGTATTGACTGTGAAGTCGGCGTTGAGGGTGAAGCGGGAGAGCCGGTTGACGCCCTGCCAGGCGGAGAAGTTGGTGCCGGTGGCCGGGGCGTCGCCGCCGGGGGTGGACAGCGGCGGCGCGTAGTAGAGGAAGATGTGCCGGTTGCTGGCGAAGTTGGGGTCCACGCCGACGCCCTGCAACCCTTCCTCGTCGTGGGTGTAGACCGGGATCGTGCCGATCACCGTGGTGTTGCCGGCCGCGTCGGTGCGGCGCAACGTGCCGTTGCGGGCGGTGTGCAGGACGGAGCGGTCCGGCAGCACCGCGAGGGTCATCGGCTCGCCGACCTCGGCGACCCCCTTGGCGAGGGTGACCTGTTGGAAGTCGGTGGCGACGATGGGGTGGGCCTGGGCCGGAGTCGGTCCGCCGAGCGCGGTCGGACCGGCACCGAGGGCGACCGTGCCGGCCGTGACGGCCAGGAGCAGGGCCGCGCCGGAGGTGAGCCACCGTGCGGGGTGGCGAGTGCAGTCCATTGTGGACATTGGAGGGCTGTCCCTTCCTGACGGATGAAGCCAGGCGGGGCGCGCGCCGTCGCGCCGAATGCCGTAGCGGGGGGAGATCGCCCGGACGACCGGTGGCCGGGTTGCGTGGTCGCGCGGGGATAAAAGACGGGTCAGTCCGAGGGTTCCCGCGCCGCCGGTTCACCTCATCGAAACATTTCGGTACCGGCTATGACACTAAATGGCATTCGTCGATGTGTCCATACCTTCCGCCGAGGACGCATGGACTTTCGTTGATCTGATCAGAAGTTGGGGAGGTTCTGAACGATCCACCTGCACGTCAATGGTGGCGGTCGACCGCCTGGGCCGCCAACGCGGTGAGCGCCGCCCGACTCTCCGGCGTCACAGTGGTCTGCGCCAGGGCGGCCAACGCGGCGTCGGTCCGGACCTGGATCATCTGCTCGATCGTGGTACGCGCACCGGTGCTCTCGATGATCTCGCGCAGCTCGGCGGCGCCCTCGGCATCCAGGTCGGGATTGCCGAACAGCTCCCGCAGCCGGGCACTCTGCGCCCGGTCGGCCGCGTCGCGGGCCAACGCCATCATCACCGTCGCCTTGCCCTCGCGCAGATCGTCGAGGATCGACTTGCCGGTGACCGCTGGATCACCGAAGACCCCGAGCACGTCGTCACGCAGCTGGAAGGCGTCCCCCAGCGGGTCGCCGAACTCGGCCAGCGCGTCGACCAGCTCGGACGACGCCCCGGCCAGCGTGGCGCCGATCTGCAACGGCCGGGTCACCGTGTACCGGGCCGCCTTCATCCGGATCACGGTGAGCGCGCTGGCCACCGAGCCGCCCCCGACACCGGAGACCAGGTCGAGGTACTCCCCCGCGATCACCTCGGTACGCATCAACGAGAAGACCGCGTAGCCCCGGTGCACCGACTCGGCGTCCAACCCGCACTCGTGGAACATCTGATCCGACCAGGCCGCGCAGAGGTCGCCGCAGAGCAGGGCGGTGTTGCGCCCGTACGCCTCCGGATCGCCCCGCCAGGACGACCGGGTGTGCAGGTCGGCGAAGATCCGGTGCACCGAGGGTTCGCCCCGACGGCGGTCGCTGCCGTCGAGGATGTCGTCGTGGATCAACGCGAAGGCGTGGAACAGTTCCAGCGCCGCGGCGGCGGTCACGATCGGGGTGCTGTCCGGGCCGCCGGCTGCCCGCCAGCCCCAGTAACAGAACAGCGGTCGCAGCCGCTTGCCGCCGGCCAGCACGAAGCGGTGCAGCGTGGTGAAGACACCCCGTGGCGCGCCGTCCGGCCAGTCCGGGTCCTGCCGGTCGAGAAAGGCTGTCAACTCCGCGTCGAACCGGGCCCGCAGTTCGTTCGCGTCGGTCGGGGCGATGGTGGCCGTCACGACGCCTCCAGTCCGGCCAGCTCCAGCAGCAGCCCCTTCACCTCCGTGGCGGCGATGCGGTCCCGGGCCCGCGAAGGGTCGGAGCAGAGCAGCACCGGCCCGTCGGCCGGGTCGGCCGGCAGCCGACCGTGCGAGCCGCGTACCGCCCGCGCACCGGCGTCCAGGCCGACCACGCTCATCATGTACCGCATGCCCGTCTTCTTGCGGGCCAGCGCGACGGCCGCCCGTCGCTTCGCCGCGCCCGGGGCGGCCGGGTCGAAGAACAGCTCCGCCGGGTCGTAGCCGGGTTTGCGGTGGATCTCGACCAGCCGGGCGAAGTCCGGCGCCCGGGCGTCGTCGAGCCAGTAGTAGTACGTGAACCAGGCGTCGGGCTCGGCCACCAGCACCAGTTCACCGGCGCGGGGATGGTCCAGCCCGTGTGCCGCCTTGCCGTCCGCGTCGAGCACCTCGGCCACCCCGGGCAGCCCGGCGCAGAGCTTCGCCACCGCCGGCACGTCCGCCGGATCGCGGACGTAGACGTGGGCCACCTGGTGGTCGGCGACCGCGAACGCCCGCGACGTCCACGGGTCGAGGTACTCCATGCCGGCCTGGGTGTGCACCCGCAACAGCCCTTCGGCGCGCAGCAGTCGGTTCACGTCGACCGGCCGGGAGACGTCGGTGATGCCGTACTCGGAGAGCACCACCACAGTCGTGTCGCGGGCCTGCGCGGCGTCCAACAGCGGCGCGAGCACCCCGTCCAGTTCGGCTGCCGCGGCGGCGGCCTGGGGTGCGGACGGGCCGAAGCGTTGCAGGTCGTAGTCCAGGTGCGGCACGTAGGCCAGGGTCAGGTCGGGAGACTGTTCGGTGAGGATCTGCTCGGCGGCCCGGCAGATCCAGCTCGACGACGGCAGACCCGCGCCCGGCCCCCAGTAGGTGAACAGCGGGAAGGTGCCGAGCCGCGCGGTCAGGTCGTCGTGCAGCTGCGGCGGATCGGTGTAGCAGTCCGGCTCCTTGCGACCATCCGCGTAGTAGACCGGTCGCGGGGTGACCGTCCAGTCGACGTCCGCCCCCATCGCGTACCACCAGCAGACGTTGGCCACCGTGTAGTCGCTGCGCACCCGCCGGGCGGCCTGCCAGAGCTTCTCCCCGCCGACCAGCGCGTTGTGCTGCCGCCAGAGCAGCACCTCACCGAGGTCACGGAAGTACCAGCCGTTGCCGACGATGCCGTGCTCGGTGGGCAGGGCACCGGTGAGGAATGTCGACTGCACCGAACAGGTCACCGCCGGCAGCACCGTACCCAGCTCGGCGGAGAAGCCGGTGTCGGCCACCGCGCGCAGCCGGGGCATGTGGGCCAGCAGCCGTGGGGTCAGCCCCACCACATCCAGCACCAGCAGTTTTCGGGTCATGGGGTAACCACCGTTTCGGTCGGGGTCAGCCCGAGGGCGACCAGTTCGTCGCGGGCGAAGGCCAACTCGGCGGCGATCCCGGCGGCCAGCTCCGCATCGGTGCCGGGGCGCCGCGCGGCCGGCAGCACCCCCCAGGTGTACGTCTCGACGTCGAGGTGGTCGCAGCCGGCGTCGGCCCCGGTGAAGAGGGCGGCCAGCGCGGCGCGCAGCACCGGCAGGGTCGAGTCCAGCGGCGGTTCGGGCGGGGCGTGCAACGGCACGTGGTAGTGCACCCGCCACGGGCCGGGCAGCCCGGCGTCGAGAGCGACATCGAGGTCGTCGGCGGCCCACCGGGGGTCCGCCGGGTCGGGCGATCCGGCGCAGCCGACGGTACGGGTCTGGTGCAGGAACCGCGGCTCGACCCAGCGGCGCAGCGCGGCCGTCTCGCCCGCCGGGTCGGTGGCCTCCAGCGCGGCGGACACCTGCACCTTCACCACCGGCAGGCCGGCCGCGGTCAGCCGGTCGAGGGCGACGCTCGGCTCCTCCCACGCGCAGGCGAGATGGGCCAGGTCCAGGCAGATGCCGAGCCGCTCGGTGTCCATTCCGGACAACGCCGACACCGCCTGCGCGCTGCTCTCCACCACGCAGCCGGGCTCGGGTTCGAAGCCGACCCGGATCACCCGGCCGCTGTCCCGCTCGACGGCGGCCAGGCCGGCGGCGAGCTGGTCGAGACGCCTCCGGGCCGCGTCCGCACCTGCGGTGTCCCAGGGCGTACGCCAGGCCAACGGCAGGGTGGAGATCGAGCCCCGGGCGGCGTCGTCGGGCAGCAGGTCGGCCAGCACCCGGGCCAGATCCAGCGTGTAGTCCAGCCGCTCCTGCGTGGTCCAGTCCGGCTGGTAGACCGCGCCCTTGACCACCGGCGCCTGGAAGGCGGCGTACGGGAAGCCGTTGAGCGTGACCACCTCCAGCCCTCGTACCGTCAACGCGGTGCGCAACCGACGGCGGGCGTCCGCGTCGGCGGCCAGTTCGGCGGCGACCGGGGCGGCCAGCCACAGGCCCAGGCCGAGCAGGTCGGCACCGAGCGCCGTACGGACCGGTACGGCGTAGCTGTCGAGTTGGGCGAGGATGCCGGCGAGGTCCTCGGCGGGATGCACGTTCGTGCAGTAGCCGAGGTGGATGGTGCGCCCGCCGGCATGCCGTAGTCGCATCAGCCGCCGCCACGCAGGATCGAGTTGCCGGCGAAGGTGGCCTCGGCACCGTCACCGTCGCTGAGGTCGAGTCGACCCGACTGCCCGTAGAACTCGATCGGGTTGCGCCAGAGCACCCGGTCGACATCCTCGTCGGTGAACCCGGCAGCCAGCATCGCCTCGCCGGTGGCCCGGGTCAGCAGCGGGTCCGAGCGCCCCCAGTCGGCGGCGGAGTTGACGAGCATCCGCTCGGTTCCGTACGCCTTGAGCAGTTCGACCATCCGGGGCGGCGACATCTTGGTGTCCGGATAGATCGAGAAGCCGAGCCAGCAGCCGGTGTCCCGGACCTGTTTCACGGTCACCTCGTTGAGGTGGTCGACCACCACGCGCCCCGGCTCGATGCCGGACTCGGCGACCACGGCGAGGGTGCGGTCCACACCGCGGGCCTTGTCCCGGTGCGGGGTGTGCACCAGCGCCGGCAGGTCGTGGGCGACCGCCAGGGCGAGTTGGGCGGCGAAGGCGGCGTCCTCCTCCGGCGTCATCGAGTCGTACCCGATCTCGCCGACCGCGACCACGCCGTCCTTCTCCAGGTAGCGGGGCAGCACGTCGAGCACCGGCCGGCAACGCGGGTCGTTGGCCTCCTTCGGGTTCAGCGCGACCGTGGCGTGGTGGCGTATCCCGAACTGTCCGGCCCGGAACGGCTCCCAGCCGACAAGCGAGTCGAAGTAGTCGGTGAACGATCCGACGTTGGTACGCGGCTGGCCCAGCCAGAACGCCGGCTCCACGATCGCCTGCACCCCTGCGGCGGCCATCCGCTCGTAGTCGTCGGTGGTGCGGGACGTCATGTGGATGTGCGGGTCGAAGATGCGCATCACGCCTCCCTGTGGTGCGGTTGGCTGCCGGCGGTGAGCCGGTCCAGCAGCGCGGTGGCGTCGTCGGGCATGTTCCGGCCCGCGGCCTGCCGTTCGGCGGCGAGCCCGGCGAGCATCACCGCCAGTTCCCCGTCGGCGCGGGCGTCGAGATCCGCCACCACCGCCAGCGGTACGCCGGTGAAGACGCACTTGAGCACCGCCTGCCGCCAGGTCGACGCGTCGAGGTGTGCCGCGTACGGGCCGAGGGCGGCGGCGATCAGCCGGGTGTCGTTGGTACGCAGCGCGTCGTGCAGCAGCGGCACCCCGGCCGCACCGATCGGCAGCAGCGGCAACGCCTTGAGCACGGCCCGCTTCTCGGCGGCGTCGCCGGTGCGGTACAGCGCTTCGGCCCGCTCGGCGTGCTCGGCCGGCAGGTTGGCCAGCAGCAGCGCGCGGGCCGCCTCGTCGGCGGTCCAACCGGGCAGGTCGGGCAGGTCGGCCCGGCCGCAGCGCCGACCGACCGCCGGGAAGAACCTCGTGATCGCCGACGGCTGTGCCGCGACGCCCGCCAGGGCCGCCACCAGCCAGTCCGGATCGGGTATGCCCCGCAGGGCCGCCCGCAGGTCGTCCGATCTCATCGCCGTCCTCACCCCTCTCATGTCGCGCTGCCTCGTCATCGCAGGCCCGGGTCGTCCCCACGGCCGGTAGGAATGTCGTCCGCCGCGGCGGCACACTCAGAAGTGCTGGTCATCGGCGTGGCGGGGGTGGGCAGCGCGGTGGAGGCGTTGCGCAGGTAATCAAGCGATCGGGCGGCGACGGCCGGTGCGGCGTGCGAGTGGCGCGGCAACTCGACCGCGACCAGGCCCCGGTAGTCGACCTCACGCAACGCGGCCAGCACCGGCGGGAAGTCGATCTCGCCCTCGCCGAACTCCAGATGCTCGTGCGTCCCGCGCCGCATGTCGTCGATCTGCACGTTGACCAGGTGCGGGCCGACGTCACGGACGCAGTCCGGCACCGACAGCGACTCCAGGCAGCGACAGTGTCCGATGTCGAGGGTGATGCCCAGGCAGGCCGGCGCGTCGAGCGCCGCGTGCAGCCGCCGCCAGCCGGCGATGTCCTCGACCAGCATGCCCGGCTCCGGTTCGAAACCGAGCGTCACCCCGGCCCGGTCGGCCGCCTCGACGACTGTGGCACTGCCGGCCACCAGGCGGTCCCAGGCCAGGGTCGGTGCGACCGCCTCGGGGCGTACCCCGGCCCAGAAGGAGACCGCCTCGGCACCGAGGTCGGCGCCGATGGCCACGGCCCGGCGCAGGAACTCCACCCGCAGCGCGGCGTCGTCGTGCAGCAGCGTCGGGGCGTGCTTGCGCCACGGGTCGAGCAGGTACCGGGCGCCCGTCTCGATCACCACGGCGAGGCCGAGTTCGGTCAGCCGACGCGCGACGGCGTCGACCCGCCGGGCCAGTTCCGGCGCGAACGGGTCGAGATGGTCGTGGTCCAGGGTCAGCGCGACACCGACGTAACCGAGGTCGGCGATGACCGCCAGAGCGTCGTCGAGACGATGGTTGGCGAAGCCGTTGGTGCCGTACCCGAAGCGTAGGCCGCCGGACCCGCCGACCGCGGGGACGGGCGTGCTCTCGGCGGCGGTCATGTCGGGGAGACCTTCCGGGCCAGCCGTCGGCCCAGCGGTGCCGCCGCCGCCACGGCCACCCCGAGCAGGCCGGCACCGGCCCGCGCGGTCAGCGCGCCCTGCAGGGCGGGCAGACCGGTGATGCCGGCACCGACCGCCGCGCGGACCCGCCCGGCGGTGGGCTCGCTGACCACCCGCGCCTGCGCGGCGCCGTAGCGGGCGGCGTACCACCCGGCGAGAACGGCCGGCAGCGCCCCCGCCACCGCGCCGACCGCCCGGCCACCGGCGCCGAAGCGCCCCTCACGGCGTCCGGGCGGTACCGCGGTGCTCGCCGCGACCAGGGCGGTGCCGGCGAGCGTACGCAGCGGAAGCGCCTTGTCCGCGCCGTCTACCTCGCGTCGGGACAGGGCGGTGACGGTCCAGGTGTGTGCGGCCACGGTCACCGCTGCCGGCAGTGCCCGCAGCGGGCGGCCACCGGCGGCACCGAGCAGCACGTCCAGCCCACGGCAGGCGGCCATCACGGCCGGGCCGGCGGCGGTGTTCTTGGCCAGGAGGTCGTACCCCCAGATGGTGGCGGCCAACGGCACCGCGACGGCGGCGGCGCGACGTCCCCCGGCGGCGGCGGCGAGCCCGACGCCCGCGGCGGTGAGGCCGGCGGCGAGGCCGACCGCCGCACCGGGGCTGATCCGCCCGCTCGGGATGGGCCGTTCCGGGCGTTCGACCGCGTCCAACTCTCGGTCGGCCCAGTCGTTTGCGGCCATGCCGGCCCAGTAGAGCAGCACCGACGCGGTCGCCAGAGCCGGCGTACGGGGACCGAGCGCGCCGGCCGCGGCGGCACCGGCGACCACGTCACCGGGCACCGAGAGGGCGGCCGGGGCCCGGACCAACTCGACGAGGTCAGCCACGCGGGTCATCGGTGCCTCCGGTGTGCAGCCGGTGGGCGAACTCGCACAGCCGGGTCCACTGGTCGGCAAGCGAGTGGGTGCCTTCACCGAGCGGGTCCTTGAAGAAGAACGCCAGCTCGGTAAGCGGCCCGCTACGTCCGGCGGCGTGCGCCGCGGCGGTGAGCCGGGCCAGGTCCAGCACGAGCGGGGCGGCCAGCGCCGAGTCGCAGCCGTGCCAGGTGAACTCCAACCGCATGCCGGTGCCGAGGAAGCCGGCGAAGGTGATCAGATCCCAGGCGGTCTTGAAGTCGCCCAGTTCCTCGACGTAGTCGATGCGGGTGTCCCCCTGGGGCAGGTAGCCGAGCGTCTCGCCGAGCACCCGCTGCTTGCTGCGTACCTTTGCGGCGTTGGCGGCCGGGTCGGCCAGGGTGGCGCCGTCTCCCCCGCCGAGCAGGTTGGTCCCGGACCAGGAGCGCACATGCAGGTTGCGCATCGCGAACATCGGAGCCAGTACGGACTTGAGCAGCGTCTCGCCGGTCTTGCCGTCGTGCCCGGCGTACGGCACCCGGTGCTGCTCGGCCAACGCGCTCAGCGCCGGCAACCGCAGCCCGGTCGACGGGGTGAAGTCGACGTACGGGCAGCCCGCCGTCACCGCCGCGTACGCGTACAGCGAGCTGGGCGGCAGCACCTCGTCGGGGCCGGTGAGGGCGGCGCTCAGAGCAGCCGGGTCGGCGTGGGCGGGGTGCGGCTCGGGGGCCGCTTCGGTGGCCGAGACGTTTACCACCACGACCCGGACCAACCCGTGCCGGTCACGGAACTCGGTGAGGTCGCGGACGATCGCGGCGGCCCGGTCGGCCTGACTGCCGTCGGTCGGTGCGGGACGCAGGTCCCGGTCGACCGCGGCCAGTTCCTCGGGCAGCGCGGCGACCAGTCGAGCGGGCAGCACCCCGGCGGCGGCGAGCGTCTCGGCCCGCTTGGCCAGTGGGGTGGCGACCACGTCGTGTCCGCCGAAGACCAGGTCGGAGAAGGTCGGTAGGGCGGGACCACCTACCGCGGGCAGTTCGGTGACACACCCGGTCGGCCTGGTCAGCCCGGCGCGCAACGCGAGCGCCCCGACGATGCTGGTGGTCGCGACCGAGCCGCGTGCTCCCACCAGCCAGATACCCGTACGCATGGCGCTCCTTTCCCGATCGACAGAACGTCCTGGGGATGTTGCGCCCCGTCCGCCGCCCGCTCCGATGCGAGTCAACCGACCGGCGCCGACGTCGGCGGCGTCACCGCCGGACCGGCGACCCGGAGCGGTACGGACGGACGGGGCTGGCAGGCATCGACGGTCGGCGTCTCGCCTCTGCCTACCCGCATCCGGTCCGGCCGCATGGCAACGCGACCGGCCGGACGACGACTGGAAACTCCTCCGGTGCAAGCCCCGGGTGGGTCCTGGGGCCGGTTGGTACGAATCGGGCGGCGGTCCTCCGGTACGGCCGGGGAATCCCGGTCCGACCGCACCGGAGGAACCGCACTGCTCGTGCCCTGCGGGCCGGGCGGCCCGAGGGCACGTCCTCCGGTACCCGACCCGTTCCGGCCGCGGGGCGCAACCGCGGCCGGCCCTCGCCGGTCGAGTACCGAAGGTGGCTCAGGCGGTGGCCGTCGCCAGTGCCGGCTCCACAGCGGTCCACGAGGACCCCAGTTCGGCCGACCGGACCACCGCGTCCAGCACCAGTTGCACCTGCAACGCCTCGGCGAAGGACGGGCTCGGGTCGACCCCGGTCGCCACCGCCTCGATGAAGTCGCGCATCTGGTGGGTGAAGGAGTGCTCGTACCCGATGATGTGCCCCGGCGGCCACCAGGCCGACAGGTACGGGTGATCGCCCTCGGTCACCAGGATCCGGCTGAAGCCCTGCTCGGCGGCGGGTCGCGTCGCGTCGTAGTACTCCAGCTCGTTGAGTCGCTCCAGGTCGAAGGCGACGGTGCCCAGCGACCCGTTGATCTCCACTCGGAGAGCGTTCTTACGCCCGGTGGCGAACCGGGTCGCCTCGTACGTGGCCAACGCCCCGCCGTTGAGCCGGGCGACGAAGATCGCCGCGTCGTCGACGGTGACCGGTCCGGTGGCGGCGCTGCCCCCGTCGGTCTGCGCGGCCAGCCCGCTGGACTCGCTCGGCAGCGGCCGTTCCTTGACGAACGTCTCCGTCACCGCGCTCACGCCGGTGATCTGCTGACCGGTGACGTACTGGGTGAGGTCGATGATGTGCGCACCGATGTCACCGAGCGCGCCGGAGCCGGACACCTCCTTACGCAGCCGCCAGACCAGCGGGAACTGCGGGTCCACGATCCAGTCCTGCAGGTAGGTGGCCCGCACGTGCCGGATCTCGCCGAGCCGCCCCTCGGCGACCAGCTGGCGCATCAGCGCCACCGCGGGCACCCGCCGATAGTTGAATCCGCACATCGACCGCGCCCCGCCGGCGCGGGCGGTGGCCGCCGCGGCGGTCATCTCCTGCGCCTCGGCGACTGTGTTGGCAAGCGGCTTCTCGCACAGTACGTGCTTGCCGGCGGCCAGCGCGGCCAACGCGATCTCGGCGTGGCTGTCACCCGGTGTGCAGATGTCCACCACGTCGATGTCTGGTCGGGACACCAGCTCCCGCCAGTCAGTGGTGTGCTCGTCCCAGCCGAGCCGGTCGGCGGCCTCGGCCACCTTTCCGGAGTCCCGGCCGCAGATGAGCGCCATCCGGGCCCGCGCCGGCAGGTCGAACACCCGGTTCACGGTGCGCCACGCCTGTGAGTGCGCGGCGCCCATGAACGCGTAGCCGACCATGCCGACCCGCAGTTCGTTGTCGTTCGTGGACAAGGTTGGGTCTCCCCCCGGTCGTATCAGAACCCGAGCTTGAGGTAGTTGCTCGCGTTCTCCTTGGTGATCGTTTCGGAGGCGAGGATGATCTCCTTGGGCACCTGGAGCTCCACCAGGTCGGACATGCCCCGCTCCTGGCCGATCAGCCGGGCCAGCGAGATGGCCGACGAGGCCATCGACGGGCTGTAGGTCACCGTGGCCTTGAGCACCGTGTTGTCGGCCTGGATGTCCTCCATCGCCTTCTTCGAGCCGGCACCGCCGACCATGAAGAACTCGTTGCGGTTGGCCTGGCTGATCGCCGCCAGGACGCCGATGCCCTGGTCGTCGTCGTGGTTCCAGATCGCGTCGATCTTCGGCAGGGCCTGGAGCAGCTGGCTCGTCTCCTGCTGGCCGGAGTCGACGGTGAACCGGGCCGCCCGCCGGTTGGCCACCTTGAAACCGTGCTGGGCCAGGGTGTCGTTGAAGCCCTGCGTACGCTCCTGGGTCAGCTCCAGCTCGTCCATGCCGGCGATCTCGGCGATCACCGGGTTGCTCACGCCCTTGGCCTTGAGCTGCTCGACGATGAAGGTGGCGGCGGAGACGCCCATGCCGTAGTTGTCGCCCTTGATCTGCAACCGGTACGCCTTGGCGTCCGGGAAGGCCCGGTCCAGGTTGACCACCGGGATGCCGGCCTGCATCGCCTCCAGGCCGAACGAGTTGAGCTCCTTGCCGTCGTGCGGCAGCAGCACGATCACGTCGGGCTTCTGCGAGATCAGCGTGGACAGCGCCGCCCGCTGGGCCGCCGCGTCCGCGCCGGCCTCGACCGTCTTGAACTCCACATCGGAGTACGCGGCGGCCTGCGCCTTGGCGTTGTTGGTGATCGCGGCGATCCAGCCGTGGTCGGCGGCCGGGGCGGAGAAGCCGATGGTCACCTGCTTGCCGGGCTCGGCGTTGCCGCCGCCCTCGGCCGCCTTGGTCTGCGCCTCGGTCGGTGTGGCCTGTTCGTTGCTGGTGCAGCCGGCGAGCAGTACGCCGGCCCCGACGGCCGCCCCGCCGAAGAGCAGCCGGCGGCGACTGTGCTGGGTCATCACGACCTCCTGATTATCAGTGATGGAGAGGGAATTTGGGTGTGCGAGACCCGACCACCGTCGATGTGCGCCGGCGATCTGGGTGAATCGGTGTTCAGCTGGTGGTCAGCCGGTTGTTGCGACGGAAGAACTGGGACAGGCTGCCGAACTGGACCTGCTGGATCAGGACGGCGGCGACGATGATGCCGCCCTTGACCATGTTCTGGGCCTCGGTGGAGAGGCCGTTGATGGCGAAGAGGTTGGTGATGGTGGCGAAGATGATCACACCGAGCAGGGAGCCGACGATCGTGCCCCGCCCGCCGCTGAGCAGCGTGCCGCCGATGATCACGGCGGCGATCGCGTCCAGCTCGTAGAGGTTCGCCATCGCCGCCTGGGCCGAGGTGGCCTGGGCGGTGAGCATGATGGCGGCGATGCCGCAGCACAGTCCGGACAGCACGTAGAGCAGCACGGTGTGCAGCTTGACGTTGATGCCGGCCAGCCGGGCGGCCTCCGGGTTGCCACCGACGGCGACCGTACGCCGGCCGAAGGTGGTCCGGTTGAGCAGCACCCAGCCGGCGATGACCACCGCGGCCAGGATGTAGACCAGCAGCGGGATGCCGAGCAGGCTGTTGCTGGCGATGCCGTTGATGGTGCTGTTCTGCGAGATCTGGGTCTGCTTGTCGGAGATCTCGGCGGCCAGCCCTCGGGCCGCCACCAGCATGGCAAGCGTCGCGATGAACGGCACAAGTCGCCCGTACGCGATGAGGGTGCCGTTGACCAGACCGACCGCCATCCCGACGACGATCGCGGTGAAGATCATGCCGGCGGCGCCGAAGCTCTGGGTGGCGACAGTGGTGCACCAGACCCCGGCGAGCGCGACGATCGCACCGACGGAGAGGTCGATGCCGCCGCCGATGATGACGAAGGTCATCCCGACGGTGACCACCCCGACCACCGAGGCCAGCTTGAGGATGCTGAGCATGTTCGCCCAGACCCAGTCCGGGTTGGAGTAGAGGTCCGAGCGGGTCGCCGCGCCGATCACGAACAGGATCAGCAGCACCCCGATCAGGGCCAGGTTGCGCCGTGCCCCGTCACCTCCGTCGCCGTGCCACCAGGACAGTCGAGCGGTACCGGCCGATGCCTTGTGCCCAGCCACCTCCGTCTCGGCCGGGTCTACCGGCGGCGACTGCGCCGGCAGCTTGGTCGTGGGCGGACTGTCGCTCATGCCAGCGCTCCGCTTCGCTCCGCGCCGCCATGAGGCACCTGCACGCTGTATCGATGATTCGCTCGCTGACGCTCGCTCATGCCGCTGCGCCTTCCATCAGGGACCCCGACATCACGAGGTCGAGGACGGTGGATTCGTCGAGTTCGGCGGCGGGAGCGGTACGCACGACCCGCCCCTCCCGCATCACCAGCACCCGGTCGGCCAGGCCGAGCACCTCGGGCACCTCGCTGGAGACCAGCAGCACCCCGACGCCCTGCGCGGCGAGTTCCCGGATCACCTGGTACAGCTCGGCTCGGGCGCCCACGTCGACGCCCCGGGTCGGCTCGTCCAGCAGCAGCAGCCGGGTGCCGCCGAGCAGCCAACGCCCGACCACCACCTTCTGCTGGTTGCCGCCGGAGAGCGTCCGTACCGGCCGGTTCACGTCGCGCGGCCGCATCTCCAGACTCTCGGCGATCCGGTCCGCCTCGGCCCGCTCCTTGCCGATGTCGGTGAACCCGAGCCGGGCGTAGCGGGCGAAGGTGGCAAGCGTGACGTTGCGGTAGATCGGCTCGCCGAGCAGCAGGGCCTGGCTCTTGCGCTCCTCCGGGGCCATGCCCAGGCCGGCCCGCACCGCAGCGCCGACGCTGCCCGGCCGCAGCGCCTTGCCGGCCATCCGGACGGTGCCCGACTCGGCCCGACGCGCGCCGTAGATTGTCTCCAGCACCTCGGAGCGGCCGGAGCCGACCAGCCCGGCGATGCCGACGATCTCGCCGGCCGCGACGGTGAGCGAGACATCGGCGAACTCGCCGGAGCGGGTCAGCCCGTCGACTTCGAGCAGCTTCTCGCCGACAGTGGTGTCGGCGGAGCGCTCCGGGAAGACGTACTCGATGGTGCGGCCGGTCATCCGGGAGACCAGGTCGCGGGTCGGTGTGTCGCGGGCCGGCAGGTTCGCTGCGGTGGTCCGGCCGTCCTTGAGGACGGTGACCCGGTCGCCGATCTCGCGGATCTCCTCCAACCGGTGCGAGATGTAGATGACCGCGATGCCCTGCGCGGTCAGCTCGCGGACGATCCGGAACAGGTTGTCGACCTCGTCGTGGGCGAGCACCGCGCTCGGCTCGTCCATGATGATCAGTCGGGCCTCGTGGGAGAGCGCGCGGGCCATGCTGACCACCTGCTTGCCGGCCGCCGGCAGCGCCCGCACCATCCGCCCGGGCGGGATCTCGGCGTGCCCGAGGCGACCGAGGATCTGCCGGGTACGGCGGGCCATGTGGCCCCGGCGGATGAAGCCCAGGCTGCGCGGCTCGTGGCCGAGGAAGGCGTTCTCGGCCACCGACAGGTCCTCGACCAGGTCGAGTTCCTGGTAGATGGTGGCGATGCCGGCGCGCATGGCGGCCTGCGGGTTGGCGAAGCTGACCGGCTGGCCACGCCACTCGACCAGCCCCGAGTCGGGCCGGTGCACCCCGGCGAGCACCTTGATCAGGGTGGACTTGCCGGCGCCGTTCTGCCCGAGCAGGCAGTGCACCTCGCCCGCGCGGACCTCCAACTGCACCCCGTCCAGGGCGCGTACGCCGGGGAAGGTCTTCACCACGTCGGACAGCCGCAGCACCACCTCACCGGCGACGGCGTCGGCGGGTGCCTCGACCAGGGGACGTCCGGTTTCGCTCATGCCGGCTCTCCACTCCACTTCGGGCCTCGGTCCGTTGTCTGGCGGTGGTTCACGTCGCCTCCCCGAAGGCCAGGTCGCTGGCGAGCACGGCGGCACCGGCGACGCCGGCGCGCGAGCCCAGTTCGGAGAGCACCACCGGGAGGTTGCCGGTGGCCAGCGGCAGCGAGCGGCGGTAGACCACGCTGCGGATCTCGGCGAGCAGCACGTGCCCGAGCTGGGCGAGACCGCCACCGATCACGATCATCGACGGGTTGGTGAAGCTGACCAGCCCGGCGAGGACGCTGCCCACCCGCCGACCGCCCTCGCGGATGAGCTGGATGCAGGTCACGTCCCCCTCGACCGCACCGGCGGCGACGTCCAGGGCGGTGACCGTGCCGTTGGCGGTCAGCCGTTCGGCGAGCGCGGGCGAGGCGCCGGTACGCGCCGCGGCGGTGGCGTCCTTGGCCAGCGCGGCCCCGCTGAACAGCGCCTCCAGGCAGCCGGCGTTGCCGCAGGAACAGATCGGCCCGTGCGGGTCGACCTGGATGTGGCCGATGTCCCCGGCGCAGCCGTCGGTGCCCCGGTAGACATCGCCGCTGAGGTAGATGCCGCACCCGATGCCGGTGCCGATCTTGACGAACAGGAAGTCGTCGACGGAGTGGGCGACACCGCCGTGCCGCTCACCGATCGCCATGATGTTGACGTCGTTGTCGACCACGGCCGGGCAGCCGTGCTCACGGGTGAGCAGTTCCCGGACGGGAAAGCGGTCCCAGCCCGGCATGATCGGTGGGGACACCGGCACGCCGTCACGGAAGCTGACCGGGCCGGGCACCCCGATGCCGACCGCGTCGAGCCGGTCGTAGGCACCGTCCACCCGGGCCTTGTGCAGCAGTTCGCTGACCCGCTGGAGGATGGCCTTGGGCCCGGACCGGATGTCGGCCGACTCCGCGTACGCGGCGACCGGTTCGAGGCGGCCGTTGACCACCTCGACGTCGATGGAGCTGGCACCGAGGTCCACGGCGGCGAACCGCAGGTGCGGGCTGAGTTCGACAAGGGTGGAGCGTCGTCCGCCGCGGGAGGCGGCCTTGCCGGCCTCGGCGACGAATCCGAGGCTGACCAGCCGTTCCAGCTCGGTGAGCAGCCGGGGGCGAGGCATCTCCAGCCGGTCGGCGAGCTCGGCGCGCGACAGCGCGCCCTCGTCACGGAGCAACCGCAGCAACCGTACGTGCAGGGGGTCGGCGGTGTGCACGGCTCACCTCTCCACCGGGCTCGTTCACATCGATGAAATACCGACGTGTAGTGCCCGACACAGTAGGAGCCTTCGATGCGCGGTGTCCAGACCTTAGAGAGAATCGGTGCCAACTTTTGTTGGATCAAGCAAAAGCTACCGACGGTGCCGACCGATCGCCTTTCCGCAGGTCAATAGGGCTCCGAAGAGTCATCCCCTGCGCACGTTTCGCGATCTTGATGGG
Organism: Micromonospora gifhornensis; assembly: GCF_016863515.1. Taxonomy (GTDB): domain Bacteria; phylum Actinomycetota; class Actinomycetes; order Mycobacteriales; family Micromonosporaceae; genus Micromonospora; species Micromonospora gifhornensis. The sequence goes on along the minus strand of NZ_BOPA01000002.1, from coordinate 4,160 downwards.
CTTCGATGGAGATCATCTCGACGGCCCGGCGGAACCCCGCACGCCCGACCGCACACCCGCCACAATCCGCAAGATCGCTCACGGAGCGTCACCACGCAACCCGCGCCGCGACCGACGGCTCCCCGCTGCCCGACCCACCACCGGCTCACCTCCTCCCGCAGCCGGTCCGGGCGACCTTTCGTCACCCGCCACCATTTCGCGAGCCTGAAATCGACGCCGGAAAATCTCGCGTCATTCGACGGTGAACAGGGACGCACCCAACGATGATCGACAATGTCTGCGATCGCGGTCCGGGCCGCAGGATTCACTCGTCAGGCCGCCAGCCGCCGGCGAGCAGAGCACGTCGTACGGTGTCTGCGACCTGCTCCGGGTGGGTCCGCACCAGCCAGGCCGGAAATCGCAGAACCCGGTCGCCGGTCGTCCCGATGTCGTTCTGACGCTCCAGGTCCGCCACCTGATGGCGGACGTCCGCCCAATCGCGTACGTCCACCTGATGCGTACCGTCGATTTCCACGCGCACCAGTCACCCGCCTACCGTGGCCGCCCGCCCACCGACTCTCCACCAGATCTTGGACACTTGTCGCTCCATCGATGCGCTCCGCCCTGGCCCACACTCAAGATCTTGGTGCGAAACTGCCCCTGCAGAGGCGCTTTCGTACCAAGATCTGCTCGGGTTGGCGCGACGGAACAGCGCAGCGCGACGGAACAGCGGGTGCAGGAGTGCGGGTGGTCAGAGGCCCTCGGGGGTGGTGGCGACGCGGGCCGCTGCGACCAGCCGGTCGGTCTCGGCGATCACCGCCTCGTCGTCCACGGGGGTGCCGATGTCGTAGTGGACCATCCAGGTCAGACCGTCGACGCCGGGTACCCGCCGACCGACGATCCGGCCGGAGCCGCCCGGCAGGGCGTGATGCTGGGTGTACGCCACCGACTTGGTGACCCGGGCGCGTACCTGGTGTGGCAGCTCACCCGGGTCGAGCAGCAGGTAGCGTTCCGCCGGGCGGTCGGCGACGACCAGGTAGCCGTCCCGCTCGGCGACCCGCTCACCGGGGGTGACTGTCAGTTCCCGGCCCGACCAGACCGCCTTGACGATGTCGTGCCAGCCGAGCCGGTGGCCACGGCCGGGCAGCCACAGCCCGAGGTTGCTGGCGACGACCACCCCGTCGCCTTCGCCGTTGCCGACAGCGGCCCAGGCCAGCACCCGCTCGTCGCGCTCCAGGGGTGGCCGGGCAGCGGGCGACAGCTTGGGCCGGCGACGGAACAACTTGATCATCACAATCCTCCCGCTGCCTGCTCGCGCAGGGCCCGGGCGTGCTGCTCCAGCGAGAGCAGCTCACCGAAGGTGGCGAAGTACTCGTCCTTGTTGCTGACCGGGTTGATCCGCTGGATCCGCGACTTCAGGTCCCGGATCCGGGCGGTGACCGATCCCCACTGCAGGCGGGCCATGGTGATCGAGACGTACCGCGGGTCGGGCTCGCCGTCGATCCGCAGCGGCTCCACCGCCAACTCGCCGACAAGTGCCTGGGCCGCGAGGTCCTCGCAGGCGTCGCGTACCGCCTCGACCCAGACCGCGCCGGCGGTCGCGGAGGCGGCGCCACCGGCCTCGGCGATGGCGGTACGCACCACCACGTGCACCGGGTGCCGGTAGTCGGTCGCCTCGACCGCGTCGAACATCGGCCCGGCCAGCACCGGCTCCTGGAGGGCCAGTTTGAGCGCCTCCCGCTCGACCATCGACTGCGGGCTGTCCACGGCCGGCTCGCTGCGTGCCGGACGCGCCGGGGTGTCCATCGGTCGTCCGGAGGCGGCGGCCAGCACGGCCCGCTGCACCGGCTCGATCTCCATGCCGAGGTCACCGGCGAGCTTGCGTACGTACTCGGGGCGTTTTTCCTGGTCCTTGAGCTTGGCGACGAGCGGCGCGGCGCGGCGCATCGCCTCGACCCGCCCGTCGACGGTGTCCAGGTCGAACCGGCTGATCACGTGGCGCAGCGCGAAGTCGACGAGCGGCTCGCGGCGCGCGACCAGGTCGCGGACGGCCAGGTCGCCCTTTGCCAGGCGCAGGTCGCACGGGTCCATGTTGTCGGGGCTGACCGCGATGAAGGTACGCCCGACGAAGCGCTGGTCGTCCTCGAAGGCGCGCAGCGCGGCCTTCTGCCCGGCGGCGTCCCCGTCGAAGGTGAAGATGATCTCCCCCGCGACGGCGTCGGTGTCCAGCAGCAGCCGGCGCAGTACGCCGATGTGGTCGCCGCCGAAGGCGGTGCCGCAGGTCGCCACCGCGGTCGGTACGCCGGCCAGGTGGCAGGCCATCACGTCGGTGTAGCCCTCGACCACCACCACCCGGCCCTGCTTGGCGATCTCCCGTTTGGCCTGGTCGATGCCGTAGAGCACCTGCGACTTCTTGTAGATCGGCGTCTCGGGGGTGTTGAGGTACTTCGGGCCGTCGTCATCGTCGAACAGCTTGCGGGCACCGAAGCCGATCACATCGCCGGTCAGGTCACGGATCGGCCAGAGCAGCCGACGCCGGAACCGGTCGATCAGGCTGCCCGAGCGGGCCGGCCGGGACAGCCCGGCGGTGACCAGTTCGTCGTGGCTGAACCCGCGCTGGCGCAGGTGTCGGGTGAGCGGATCCCAGCCCTCGGGGGCGAATCCGCAGCCGTACCGCTCGGCGGCGGCCCGGTCGAAGCCGCGCTGGGCCAGGAACTCCCGGGCGGCACGCGCGCCGGCCGTGGTGAGCTGGGCGGTGTAGAACTCCACCGCGGCGGCGTGCGCGGCGACCAGCCGCTGCCGCTGCCCCTGCTGCGGTCGCTCCCGACGCGGCGCAGACCTGTCGTCCTCCACGTACCGCAGTTGCAGCCCGACCCGGGCGGCGAGCCGCTCCACCGCCTCGACGAAGCTCAGATGCTCGGCGTCCATCAGGAACTTGATGGCGTCGCCACCGGCACCGCAGCCGAAGCAGTACCAGACGTTACGAGCCGGCGAGACGTTGAACGACGGGCTCTTCTCGTCGTGGAACGGACACAACCCCTTCAGGTTGCCCGCGCCCGCCGACTTCAGGGTCACCGTGTCGGAGATCACCTCAGCGATGGAGGCCCGCTCCCGAACCAGCGCGATGTCCTCGTCCCGAATCCGCCCCGCCACACCCCCACCCCCTTCTCCTCACATCCTCCCTTGCCCACCCCCGCCCCCGACTCCCGGGTTGGCCATGGGGTGGGTGGCACTACCTGGCCGCCGTCGGCCTCGTGATCACCTGGCGGTCAGCGGTTGGGGTTGTTCGTCGGCTTCGACCTGGCGGTTCCAGTCGGGCTTGGTGGCGCGCCAGCCCTCGTCGTCGAAGCCCTTACGCCAGTAGCCGGAGATGGACAGGGCCTCGCGGGGCACGGCCCGCTCGACCCGCAGCAGGCGGCGCAGCTCACGGACGAAGCTTGCCTCGCCGTGGACGAAGGCGTGCACCGTGCCGGGCGGGAACTCCAGCTCACGGACGGCGGAGACCAGGGCCGCACCGACCGGGCCTGCGCCACGGTGCAGCCAGGTCAGCTGCACCGTGCCGGGGCTGGGCAGCGGCTGCTCGTCGGCCGGGCCGTCGACCTCGACGAAGACGTGCGCGGGCGCGCCCACCGGCAGCCGGGCCAGCGACGCGGCGATCGCCGGCAGGGCACTCTCGTCGCCGACCATCAGGTGCCAGTCGGCGTCCGGGCTCGGCGCGTACGCCCCACCGGGGCCGGTGAACAGCACCTCGTCGCCGGGTCGCAGGGCGGCGGCCCAGGGCCCGGCGAGGCCGGCGTCACCGTGGTACACGACGTCGACGGTCATCTGGCCGGTCGCGGCGTCCCAGTCCCGCACGGTGTACGCCCGCAGCCGGGGCCACTGCTCGCGCGGCAGGTCACGCTTGATCGCGGCGAGTTCCATCGGGCGCGGATAGTCGACCCCCGGCACCGGGAAGACGAACTTGATGTAGTGGTCGGTGAACTCGCCCACCGGCAGGCCGATCAGCTCCGGTCCGCCGAACACCAATCGGACCACGTGCGCGGTGGGTCGTTCGGTGCGGATCACGCGGGTGGCGGTGACTGTCTTCGGGCGCTCCGTCATCTGGTTAGGCTAGCCTCACCCACCGACCTCCGGCCGGGCGGCATCAGTCGGCCCGGCGGGCGTGCGGCGTCAGTCGGCCC
>NZ_BOPA01000001.1 GCF_016863515.1 Micromonospora gifhornensis | reverse complement strand
GGCGGGCGTGCCAGGCCAGGGCGGCCGGGTCGGTGAGGGAGGCCACCTGGTCGACCACCACCCGCAGCCGGCCCGCGTCGTCCGGGGCGGCGTGCCACAGCGGGGCGAACACCGGGTCGAGGGCCTCGGGGGCCTGATCGGTGAGCACCCGTACCAGGTCGGTGATGATCTCCTGTTGCCGCTGGTAGCGCCCCTGGGCCCCGGGGCGACGCATGACGTAGCGCAGGGCGATGCCCTTGAGCAGGGCGCACCGGGCCCGCAGCGAGCGGGGCACCACGAGATCGGCCGCGTAGCGACGGTGCGGTCCGGGACCGAACCGGGCGGTGGTGGCGGCGACCGCGTCCGCCACGAAGCGGCCGGTGAGCACGCTGGTCGTGGCCTTGAGCGCGGCCTGGGCGCGGTGGCTGCCGTCGTAGCCGGCCAGCGGGGCGAGCAGCGGGTCGGCCAGCACCTCCATCAACACCTGGCCGAGGTAGTCGGGCGGCTCGGCGGAGTAGGTGGCGGCCACGTCGGCGCAGAGGGCGGCCCGCTCGTCGGCGTCGGCGAGCAGCAACCCCAACGTGAGGTATCCGCCGTGGATGCCGTCCTCCACGTCGTGCACCGAGTACGCGACGTCGTCGGCCCAGTCCATCACCTGCGCCTCCAGGCAGCGCCGCTCGCCGGGCGGCGCACCCTGGCGCAGCCAGTCGAAGACCGGCCGGTCGTCGGCGTACACCCCGAACTTGCGCCGGCCCGGCCGGCGTGGCCACGGGTACTTGCTGACCGCGTCGAGGCAGGCGCGGGTGAGGTTGAGCCCGACCGAGGTGCCGTCGGCGTCGTACACCTTGGCTTCCAGGCGGGTCAGCACCCGCAGCGTCTGCGCGTTGCCCTCGAAGCCGCCGCAGGCGGCGGCCACCGTGTCCAGGGCGGCCTCGCCGTTGTGTCCGAACGGCGGGTGTCCCAGGTCGTGCGCCAACCCGGCGGTGTCCACGACGTCCGGATCACAGCCCAGCCGCGCGCCCATCTCCCGGGCGATCTGGGCCACCTCCAGCGAGTGGGTCAGCCGGGTACGCAGGAAGTCGTCCGTGCCGGCCGTGTGCACCTGGGTCTTCGCGGCGAGCCGGCGGAACGCCGCCGAGTGCAGCACCCGGGCCCGGTCCCGCTCGTACGGCGAACGGCCTCCCCCGGCGTCCTTGACCGGCTCCGTCACCCGCCGCTGCGCGTCAGTCGTCACGCGGTGCGAGTATGCAGAACTCGTTGCCCTCCGGGTCGGCGAGCACCGTCCAGTCGGTACCGTCCTGGCCCACGTCGACGTGCCGGGCACCCATGTCGACGAGCCGTTCCACCTCGGCCTCCCGGTCGGCCGGGCGCAGGTCGAGGTGGAGCCGGTTCTTGCTCTCCTTGGCACCGGTGACCGGTACGAAGACGATGCCGGGCAGCCGGTCGACGGACTGCCGGATCTCCACCTCGTCGGGCTGCTCGGTGATCACCTGGTAGCCGAGCGCCTCGGCCCACCAGCGGGCCAACCGGGCCGGATCGCGGGCGTCGATGGTCAGGCTCGCCCAGACGACGGTCATGCCGACACCTCCGGTCGGTCACCGGCAGGACCCGACAGCCCGGTACGCACACTCATCCGGCCACCCCTTTGCGACGACGGTCCTCCGGCGAGCATCAGGTTACGCCCGACCGCGCCGGACGGCGCGACGACGAACTGAGGCCGACGAGTTCACATCCTCCGATCAGACTAGAGTTGTCGTCCGATTGCCGACGGTCACGGGATCGCGTTTATCGACGCCCACGGGTAGCGTCGCCAACGCGGAACGTCACCTGTTGAGGCGGAGACACGACCGGTGGGAGAGACACGCTCGTGAACGCGGAAACGATGATGGGCACCGAGTTGCAGGCGCTGCGCCGACGCCGACCCGAGGTCACCGGCGCGGTGCTCGCCGGCACGGACGGCCTGTTGATTTCCAGCGACCTGCCCACGACGGACGCCACCTACCTGGCAGCCCTGGCCGCCGCGAACTTCGGCGTCGGCAACCGGATGGCGGCAACGGTCCGGCAGGGCCCGTTCCACGAGTCCGTGGTGCACACCGCAGCCGGTTGTGTGATCACCTATCCGGCCGGCGGGGATGTCCTGTTGACCGTGGTCACCGCCCCCGGCGCCGACCTGGTGGCGCTGCGCGAGGAGGCGCTGGCGATGGTGCATCGGGCCGGGCCGACGCTTGCCGCCTGCCGCCGATCGACGCCGATGCCACCGCTGCAGACCGACGGGCGCGCCCCGCTGGCCGTACGCACCCCGATGGCCAGCCTGCCCGGCCCACGTCCCCGTCGGGACCCGCACATCACCTGGCGGCGGCCACCGATCTGAGCACCGGCCGGGTCGGCGGACGATCGCCCGCCGACCCGATCAGTTCAGCGACTGTCCGAGCCCGCCGTGACCACGGCCGCCCGGCCCGCCTCCAGCCGGGCCACCGGCACCCGGAACGGCGAGCAGGAGACGTAGTCGAGCCCGACGGAGTGGAAGAAGTGCACCGAGTCGGGGTCACCGCCGTGCTCGCCGCACACGCCCAGCTTGAGGCCGGGGCGGGCGGCCCGACCCTCCTCGGCCGCGATCCGCACCAGCCGGCCGATGCCGTCGGCATCGATCGACTCGAACGGCGAGATGCCGAAGATGCCCAGTTCCAGGTAGCGCCAGAAGAAGGCACCCTCCACGTCGTCGCGGGAGAAGCCCCAGCCCATCTGGGTCAGGTCGTTGGTGCCGAAGGAGAAGAACTCGGCCGCCTCGGCGATCTGCCCGGCGGTCAACGCCGCCCGGGGCACCTCGATCATCGTGCCGATCAGCACCTCGACGTCGCTGCCGCCGACCACCTCGGCGATGATCTTTTCGGCCTCGGTGCGTACCGTCTCCAGTTCCTGCACCGCGCCGACCAGCGGGACCATGATCTCCGGGCAGGCGCGCACACCCTGGCGGGTGCACTCCACGGCGGCCTCGGTGATCGCCCGGACCTGCATCGCGAACAGGCCGGGGATGACCAGACCGAGGCGTACGCCGCGCAGCCCCAGCATCGGATTCTCCTCGTGCATCCGGCGTACGGCAGCCAGCAGCGCCTCCTCCTTGGCCACGTCCTCGCCGCGTTCCTGGGCCACCGCCACGTCGACGGCGAGTTGTTCCAGCGGGGGCAGGAACTCGTGCAGCGGCGGGTCGATCAGCCGGACGGTGACCGGCTGTCCGTCCATCGCCCGGAAGATCCCCACGAAGTCGGCCCGCTGCAACGGCAGCAGCGCGGCGAGCGACTCGTCCCGCTCGTTGGCGTCGCGGGCCAGGATCAACCGCTCGACCAGTTCCCGCCGATCGCCGAGGAACATGTGCTCGGTGCGGCACAGGCCGATGCCTTCCGCGCCGAAGCGCCGCGCCCGCGCCGCGTCGGCGGCCGTGTCGGCGTTGGTGCGTACCGTCAGCCGCCGGGTGGCATCGGCGTGCGACATGATCCGGTGTACGGCCCTGACCAGCGCGTCGTCGGTGGCCGCCGGGTCGAGTTCGCCCTCGAAGTACTGCACCACCTCCGACGGGGTGGCCGGCACCTGGCCCAGGTAGACCTTGCCGGTGGTGCCGTCGATGGAGACCACGTCGCCCTCGGTGACCGTCTGCCCGGCCACGGTGAACCGCCGCCTGGGCACGTCGATGTCGAGTGCGTCGGCGCCGGAGACGCAGGTCTTGCCCATCCCCCGGGCCACCACGGCGGCGTGGCTGGTCTTGCCGCCGCGTGAGGTGAGGATGCCCTTGGAGGCGATCATGCCGTTCAGGTCGTCCGGGTTTGTCTCCCGCCGGACCAGGATGACGTCCTCGCCCTGACCGGCCAGCTCGACGGCGCGGGCCGAGGTGAAGACCACCTTGCCGACCGCCGCGCCCGGCGAGGCGCCGATGCCGGTGGCGACCGCCTCGAAGCCGTGGTCGAGCTGGAAGCGCGGGAACATCAGCTGGGCCAGTTGGGCGCCGTTGACCCGGTGCAGCGCCTCGTCGAGGTCGATCAGGCCCTCGTCGACAAGTTGGCCGGCGATGACGAACGCGGCGGCGGCGGTGCGTTTGCCGACCCGGGTCTGCAGCATCCACAGCTTGCCGCGTTCGATTGTGAACTCGATGTCGCAGAGGTCCTTGTAGTGCCGCTCCAGCCGGGCCATGTAGTCGAGCAGTTCGTCGTAGGCGGCCTTGTTGATCCGCTCCAACTCCTGCAACGGCACGGTGTTGCGGATGCCGGCGACCACGTCCTCACCCTGGGCGTTGGCCAGGTAGTCGCCGTAGATGCCCTGCGCGCCGCTGGCCGGGTCACGGGTGAAGGCGACGCCGGTGCCGGAGTCCGGGCCGAGGTTGCCGAAGACCATCGCCACCACGTTGACCGCGGTGCCGAGGTCGGCCGGGATCCGTTCCTGCCGGCGGTAGATCACCGCCCGCTCGGCGTTCCACGAGTCGAACACCGCACCGATGGCCAGGTCGAGCTGCTCACGGGGGTCCTGCGGGAACTCCCGCCCGGTGTGCTTGCTGAAGATCTTCTTGTACGTATCGACGAGCGCACGCAGGTCGTCCGCGTCCAGGTCCAGGTCGTCGGCGCTGCCCTTGGCCCGCTTGGCCTCGTCGATCGCGTGCTCGAACTCCTCGCCCGGCACCTCGCAGACGGTCTTGCCGAACATCTGGATCAGTCGCCGGTACGAGTCCCAGGCGAACCGCTGGTTGCCGTTGGCCTGCGCGGCCAGCCCGACCACGCTGCGGTCGTTGAGCCCCACGTTGAGGACGGTTTCCATCATTCCGGGCATGGAGAACTTCGCTCCGGACCGTACCGAGACCAGCAGCGGGTCGTCCGGGTCACCGAGGCGTCGACCCATGCCCTGCTCCAGGGCGGCCAGGTGCACGGCGATCTGGTCGGCCAGCCCGGCGGGCTGCTCCCCGCTGGCCAGGTACGCCTGGCACGCCTCGGTGGTGATGGTGAAGCCGGGCGGGACCGGCAGGCCGAGGTTTGTCATCTCGGCCAGGTTGGCACCCTTGCCGCCGAGCAGGTCCTTGAGATCCTTGTTGCCTTCGGCGAAGTCGTAGACGTACTTGTGCTCGACCGTTTCCTGCGCTGCCACCAGAGCCTCCCACGCGCCCGGACTGACACTTAACGAAGGTTCAGTTTTGTACCCCGGAAGTACTTGCCGGCAATCCAGGGAGTTGTACCGATCGGTGGGCGAAGGTTAAGCGAACAACGAGTGGCTCGGGGCCGTTCGGTGACAATAGGCACAGCAATCACGACTGTCCGCGATCGTCGTGGTTTCTGGGAACGTTTCCATACGCACGAATACGCATTGGACGGCCTCGCCGTACTCTTGACGACACGCATTGTGACCACACCTCGCACCATTGCCACCCCTGCCGCGAATACACCCCTCGGAGCCGTCGTTGTCCTCGGAGCCCTCGTTGTCGTCGCCGCCCAGCAGCACCCCACCGCAGCCGCTGCACCCGGCCGAGAGCACCGCCACGCGTACCGCCGGGGAGTTGGCGGGCGCGGCGGACCGGGCGGCGGCGACGCAGCTCGCCCCGGCCGCGCCGGTCCGGCTCGGCGCGGCGGTACGGCTCGGCGCGGTGGTCCCGGCGCCCGAGCGGGTCGCGCCGGATCCCGACGCCGACCATGTGCTGCCCGCCGACGCGGTGATCCGGGTCAGCGCCGACCCGGCCGCACTGGCCGTCGGCGAGCAACTCGCCGCGCTGCTCCGCCCGGCCACCGGGTACCCGTTGCCGGTGACCGACGTCGTCGGGCAACCGCCGGCCGGCGGCATCGCCCTGCAACTGACCGATGAGGCCGACCTCGGCGCCGAGGGCTACCGGCTCGATGTCACACGGGACGGGGTACGCCTGCGCGCCCGCACCGCCGCCGGTCTGCACCACGGGGTGCAGACGCTGCGCCAACTGCTACCCGCCGCCATCGAGAGCCGCACGCCGGTCGCCGAGCGGTGGGTGCTGCCCGGAGGGTCGATCCTCGACCGCCCCCGGTACCCGCACCGAGGCGCCATGCTCGACGTGGCCCGGCACTTCTTCGGCGTCGCCGACGTGCTGCGGGTGATCGACCACCTGGCCCGGTACAAGCTCAACCGGCTGCACCTGCACCTCACCGACGACCAGGGGTGGCGGATCGCCATCGACTCCTGGCCCCGACTGGCCGCCGTCGGCGGCGCGACCGAGGTCGGTGGTGGTCCCGGCGGGCACTACACCCAGGCCGACTACCGGCGCATCGTGGCGTACGCCGCCGCCCGGCACATCACCGTCATCCCCGAGATCGACCTGCCCGGCCACACCAACGCCGCGCTGGTCGCCCACCCTGAGCTGGCACCGCCGGGAACAACCCCGTCGCCGTACGCCGGCACCGAGATCGGGTTCAGCTACGTCGACCCGACGAGCGAGCGGACGTACGACTTCGTCGCCGACGTGCTCGGCGAACTCGCCGCGCTCACCCCCGGCCCGTGGCTGCACATCGGCGGCGACGAGGCGTTCAAGGTGCCCGCCGAGGTCTACACCCGCTTCGTCGAACGGGTACAACGGATCGTGACCGGGCTCGGCAAGACGGTCATCGGCTGGCACCAGATCGCCCCCGCCGCGCACGCCGACGGCCGGGTCCTGCAATGGTGGGGCACCCGCCCCGACGACCCGACCACCGCCGACGCGGTACGCCGGGGCGCCAAACTGATCCTCTCCCCCGCCAACCACGCCTACCTGGACATGAAGTACGCCCCGGACACCCCGATCGGGCATGACTGGGCCGCCCACATCGACGTGCACCAGGCGTACGGCTGGGACCCCGCCACCCACCTGACCGACGTACCGGCCGAGGCGGTGCTCGGCGTCGAGGCACCGCTCTGGACGGAGTCCGTGACCACCCGCTCCGAGATCGAGTTCATGCTCTTCCCCCGCCTACCCGCGATCGCCGAACTGGCCTGGTCACCCCCGTCCGCCCAGCCCCACCGGTCCGCCCGATCCGCACAGTCTGGCGAGGCCGCCCCATCGGACCTGGCCCACCGGTCCACCCAGTCCGACGCGGCCGCCCAGTCCGACCGGGCCGCTCACGACTGGTCCGACTTTCGGCAGCGACTGGCCGGCCACGCCCCGCGCTGGACAGCGGCGGGCATCGCCTTCCACCGCTCGCCCGACCTACCCTGGCCGGCGCAGCCCTCGGTCCCCGCGCCCCGACCCGCGCCGCCTGCCGAAAGCGCGCCCCATACCGCCCAAGGGTGACGGACCCACCTGACCGGCGTGATCGACTCCGTTACGCCGGAATGGCGGTTTCCTGCCGCTCTGGACCCCGCCGTTTCGGCGTAACAGCGAGGGCGGACGGCGACGCTTCAGGCGATATGTCCGACGGATGCCCCGGTGGCCAGTGGGCTGGGTCACCGTGGTGGCGGAATCATGCCCCCAGCCCCGGCGTTGTACAGGGGGTAACCGCGAAGCCCCCTCGACGGCGACGCCCCCGGGACCGGGCCGGAATGACCGCCCCCCACCCGGCGTTACACATCCCCCGGACATCAGGGCTCACCGCCGAGAGCAGCAGCCCAACACGATGCTGCATGAGACGGCCCATCTGCTTCGCAGGATCTTCCCCCTTTCGCGCGGCACCCGCGACCCCCTACCGCTCGCCGCGCGCACCCCCGAATGAAAGGCGGAACACCATCATGCGTACCACCATGCTGCGTAAGACCGCTCTGACCATCGCCGCTGCCGCCGCCACCGCCGGTGGCATCGCCGGCCCCGCCGTCGCCGCCCAGGCCGCACCCAGCACCCCCACCGCCGTGCAGGCCGACCGCAAGCCCGGCGGCGAGCGCCAGCTCGACGTGCGCTACGAAGCTCAGCCCAACTTCTACTACTGCGGCCCCGCCGCCGCCCGTAACGCCCTGAGCGTGCAGGGCAAGAACATCGACGTCCACACCATGGCCAAGGAGATGGGCACCACCGAGAACGGCACCGACTCCATCAACGACATCACCCCGGTGCTGAACAAGGAGACCGGCAAGGACGTCTACAAGTCGGTGGAGCTCCCCGGCGCCAAGGCCGATGACAAGCAGACCGACAAGCTGCGCGAGGACATCAAGCGCACCGTCGACAGCGGCCACGCCGTGGTAGCCAACATCGCCGGCACCACCACCGACACCGACGGCGTCGTCCACAGCTTCGAAGGCGGCCACTACATCAGCGTCACCGGCTACCAGGACGACGGCGACACCGTCACCATCGCCGACTCCGCCAACCCCGCCACCGCCACCTACCAGCTCACCACCGACGACCTCGCCGACTGGATCGCCACCCGCGGTTACACCGCCACCAGCTGACGATCCACCACCGCGAACGGCAAGGGCCGACTCCGTACGGGGTCGGCCCTTGCCGTTGTTCAGCTGCGGGCGTCAACTCCGGCAGGCGGCCTCGATGGCGAGGCTGTCCTCGTAAACGTGGTGCCGGACGATCCGGCCATCGGCCACCGTGAGGTGCAGCGCGAAACGAGCGGTGAACCGTTTGCCGGTACGGCGTACGGTCTGGGCGACCTGGCCGAACACCACGGCGTCCGGCCCGTCGACGAGGATGCCGGTGACGGTCGCCTCGGCCTGACCCGGCACGGTGGCCGCAGCCAGCGTGCGGTGGTGGTCGGCGACGTCGGCACGGGTCGAGCGCGGACGGATCCACGGCACGTCGAGGTGCTCGGTGCTCGGCCAGTTGACCTGCCAGTCGACCTGGTCGGCGTACAGCTCGGCGATTCGCTCGGGTGCCGCACCGGCGACGATGCGGGACAGCAGCGTGTCGACGGTCTGCCGGGTAGCGGACACTTCACGACCTCCAAGGGCAGGGGACACGGTCACCGTCGGCTGCGTTCGCGCAGCACTGCCGCCGTACGCTCGTCCGCCGGATAGAACGACTCGATGGACAGTTCGGCCAACGTGACGTCCAGTGGCGTACCGAACGTCGCGATGGTGCTGATGAAGGCCAACTCTGCACCGTCGTGCCGCAGTCGCAGTGGCACCACGATGTCGCCTGGGCCGGGCAGTTCGACGTCCGGTTCCGGGCCGTCGCTCGGATAGCCACGTAACTCGCCGTCCAAGGCGGCCAGCCCCGCGTCACCTGTCAGTTCGACCTGCCGTGCCAGCCGAGCCAGCAGGTGCGCACGCCACTGGCCGAGGTTCGCTATGTGCGGGGCGAGGCCGTCCGGATGCAGGCTCACCCGCAGCACGTTCACCGGAGGCGCCAGCAGGTCGGGCGCGACCAGGTCGGTGAAGATGGTCAGGCTCTGATTGGCGTCCACCATCTGCCACCTGCAGTCGACCACCACCGCCGGGTACGGCTCGTGGCCGGCCAACACCTGCCCGACGGCGGCGCGGGCCGGCGCCATCCGGGGGGCGGTCAGCGCGGTCTGCGGGTACGCCGGGGCGTAGCCCGCCGCCAACAACAGCCGGTTGCGTTCGCGTAGCGGCAGGTCGAGGTGCTCGGCGAGGCGAAGCACCATCTCCGGGCTCGGCCGCGACCGGCCCGTCTCGACGAAGCTCAGATGGCGGGTGGAGATGTCGGCCCGCACGGCCAACTCCAGCTGACTCAACCGCCGCACCTCCCGCCACCGGCGCAGCGCCGGGCCGACCGAGAGCGCCGGCACGGTGGCGGTCACGGCAGCTCCGGCGGTACCGCGTCCAGCGCGGACGGGCGCAGGCTCGATCGACACAGCGGTGGGGGCAGGTTCATCGGGTTCCTCGTCCTCGGGCGTGCACGCCAGCGTGCCGGACCACCCGCGCGGAGTCGATTACCTGCCAGGTAATGCCCGAAGGCCGCCGGTCTGCGCTCAGCCGCCGGAGTCGTCCAGCTCGGCACCCTGGGGGACGGTGTCGTCGTCGCGGCTGGCCAGCCAACCGTCGGGCAGGAAGACCTTGCCCGGGGAATTGGTGCGTCCGCGTGGTTGGCCAAGCGTTTCGGTCGGGAAGGGCACTGTCGGGTCCAGCTTGCCGAGCAGGTCGTCGAGCTGGGCCAGGCTGTCGATCATGGCCAGGGCGCGGCGCAGCTCGCTGCCGATCGGGAAGCCCTTGAGGTACCAGGCGACGTGCTTGCGGAAGTCGGTGCAGCCGTCCCGCTCGCCCCGAGCCGGGTTGCGCGCCCCGGCGGTGAACTGGTCGACAAGCAACTCGGCGTGCCGGCGCATGGTCAGCGCCACCTCGCCCAGGGTGGGCAGCCGCCGGTCGGTACGCCCCGCGAAGGCCGCCTCCAGGTCGGCGAAGAGCCACGGCCGGCCCAGGCAGCCCCGTCCGATCACCACCCCGTCGACGCCGGTGTGGGCCACCATCCGCAGTGCGTCGTCGGCCTCCCAGATGTCGCCGTTGCCGAGCACCGGCACGTCGAGGGCCTGCTTGAGGGTGGCGATGGCGTCCCAGTCGGCGGTGCCCGAGTAGCGTTGTGCGGCCGTACGCCCGTGCAGGGCGACCGCGGCGACCCCGGCGTCCTGGGCGGCCAGCCCCGCCTCGACGTACGTCAGGTGGTCGTCGTCTATGCCCTTGCGCATCTTGACCGTGACCGGCACCCCGGCGGGTGCGGCGGCATCCACCGCAGCCTTGACCAGGCGGGCGAAGAGGCGGCGTCGCCAGGGCAGGGCCGCTCCCCCACCGCGCCGGGTGACCTTCGGGACCGGGCAGCCGAAGTTGAGGTCGATGTGATCGGCCAGATCCTTCTCGACCACGATCCGCACGGCGGCGGCGGTGATCTCCGGGTCGGTGCCGTAGAGCTGGAGGCTGCGCGGGCTCTCGTCCGCCCCGAAGGCGATCATCCGCAGGGTCTTCGGGTTCCGCTCGACCAGGGCGACCGTGGTGATCATCTCGCAGACGTAGATGCCGCCGCCCTGCTCCCGGCAGAGCTGCCGAAAACCGACGTTGGTGATGCCCGCCATCGGCGCGAGCACCACAGGCGGCCACACCTGGTGCCGTCCGATGCTCAACGGCCCCAGCGCAGCACTCGACATCATCACCGCCCAAGTGTAAGGAAGGGCCCCTTCTTAACGCCTCGTGCATAGGAAGGGCCCCTTGTTAACGCGACGCATAACACACTCACGGCGAGGTCGGGGCGCTGTCCACAGCGTGCGCGGTCGTCCACAGGTGCCCGGCTCGGGCGGGACACAGGCCGGCGAGTGCGGTGATGCTGCGCGGCATGCGTACCCATCCACCCGAGTTCTCCGAGCTGGCGGAGCGGCAACAGCAGATCGTCAGCCGCACCCAACTGCTGACCTGCGGCTTCGACGACATGTACCTGTACCGGCAGACCCGGCGCGCCCTCTGGCAACGGGTCCTGCCCGCGACGTACGCCCTGGTCACCGGCACCCTGACCGACGAGCAGCGGCGGATCTCGGCGGCGCTGTACGCCGGTGGCGAGGCACAGCTCACCGGCCTGGCCGCGCTGACCTGGTACGGCTTCCGACAGAGCCCGCGCAGCGACGACGTACAGCTGATCGTGCCGCATCACGCACGACGCAGATCCGCAGGTTCGCGGTGGTCTCGCGGGCTCTGGCCCTGGACGACCGGGCCCGGGCCACACCGCTGTACCCGGTGTGCTCTCCGGCCCGCGCGGTGGTCGACGCGGCGCGCGACCTGCGGCAACTCCGCCCGGTGCGCGCCATCGTGGCCGAGGCCGTGCAGCGGGGGTACGCCGATCTCACGTCCCTGGACGAGGAGATCAGGCGAGCGCGACGCAGCCGGACTGCGTTGATCAGGAAGGCGTTCGAGGAGGTGGCGGCGGGCACCCGGTCCGCGCCCGAGGCGGAGTTGCGGGAGTGTCTGGCGGGCAGCAGCGTGCTGAGCGAGATCCACTGGAATCCCCGGCTGCTCGGCGCGGATGGCACGTCGCTGCCGACACCTGACGGCTATCTGGCCGACGCGGCGGTGGCGCTGGAGGTCGACTCGCAGGAGTACCACTTCCGACCTGCGGACTGGACGCGCACGCTGGACCGGCACAACGAGCTGAGTCGGCACGGCATCCTGGTGCTGCACTTCACGCCCGCGCAGATCCGCCGCGAGCCACGCCGGGTGCGCCGCACGGTGGAGGACGCGTACGACTCCCGGCGCGGTGTCGGTGCCACTGCCCGGGTACGCGTCGGCCAGCCCAGTTGTTAACAAGGGGCCCCTCCTCTACGCCAGGCGTTAAGAAGGGGCCCTTCCTTACACCTCAGCAGCCGGGGAGGTGGTCGATCAGGTAGCGCTCGACCTGGTCCAGGGCGATGCGCTCCTGGGCCATGGTGTCCCGGTTGCGGATGGTCACCGCGTTGTCGTCCAGGGTGTCGAAGTCGACAGTGACGCAGAACGGGGTGCCGATCTCGTCCTGGCGACGGTAGCGGCGGCCGATCGCCTGCGAGTCGTCGAACTCGACCACCCAGCGCTTGCGCAGCTGCGTGGCGAGATCCTTGGCCTTGGGCGAGAGCGCCTCGTTGCGCGACAGCGGCAGCACCGCCACCTTGACCGGGGCCAGCCGCGGGTCGAAGCGCATCACGGTGCGCTCCTCCATCTTGCCCTTCGCGTTGGGGGCCTGGTCGACGTCGTACGCCTCGAGCAGGAACGCCAGCACCGCGCGGGTCAGGCCGGCGGCCGGCTCGATCACGTACGGGACCCAGCGCTCGCTCTTGGTCTGGTCGAAGTACGACAGGTCGACCCCGGAGTGCTTGCTGTGCGTGGAGAGGTCGAAGTCGGTGCGGTTGGCGATCCCCTCCAGCTCGGCGAACTCGCTGCCGCCGAACTGGAATCGGTACTCGATGTCGACGGTGCGCTTCGAGTAGTGGGAGAGCTTCTCCTTGGGGTGCTCGTAGAAGCGCATGTTCTCCGCGGAGAGCCCGAGGTCGACGTACCAGTTCCAGCGCTCGGAGAGCCAGTACTCGTGCCACTGCTCGTCGGTGCCGGGCTCGACGAAGAACTCCATCTCCATCTGCTCGAACTCGCGGGTCCGGAAGATGAAGTTGCCCGGGGTGATCTCGTTGCGGAACGACTTGCCGGTCTGCGCGATGCCGAACGGCGGCTTCTTCCGCGCCGCGTTGGCCACGTTGTTGTAGTTGACGAAGATGCCCTGGGCGGTCTCCGGGCGCAGGTAGTGCAGGCCCTCGTCGCTCTCCACCGGGCCGAGGAAGGTCTTCATCAGCCCGTTGAACATCTTCGGCTCGGTGAACGTGCCCTTGTTGCCGCAGTTCGGGCAGTTCAGCTCGGTGAGCGAGGCGAGCGGCTTGCCGTGCTTCTCCGCGTACGCCTCTTCCAGGTGGTCGGCGCGGAACCGCTTGTGGCAGGACTGGCACTCGGTCAGCGGGTCGACGAAGGCGTCGAGGTGGCCGGAGGCCGCCCACACGTCCCGGGCCAGGATCACCGCGGAGTCCAGCCCGACGACGTCGTCACGCTGCTGGACCATGGTCTTCCACCACTGCCGGCGGACGTTCTCCTTGAGCTCCACGCCGAGCGGGCCGTAGTCCCACGCCGATCGGGTGCCTCCGTAGATCTCGCTGGAGGGAAAGACGAAGCCTCGGCGCTTGGCGAGGCTGACGATGGCGTCGATACGGTCTGCTGGCATGTTTCCTCCTACGCCGACTGGCGGTCGGCGGGGACGCGGTGGGATGGAACGAACAGTTCGGGACAACGGTACGACTGCCGTGGTCCCGAACCCAGCACATTACCTGCGGCCGGTCAGTTGACTCCGCAGACCTCCATGGCACCGGTCTGCTGGTCCTGGCCGAGCACGACCTGCTGCCGTTCCTGACCACCGCCGGCGAGGGTGACGTCCACCGGCACGGTGAGCGTGGTGGTGTCCACGTTGCCGACCCGGTAGGAGACGATCTGCGGCTCGGCGGCGGCCCGGCGTTCGAACTCCTGCCGGGACTCGCGCCGCTTGGCGTCCTCGCAGAGCTGGTCGTACGCCTGGCCGTACTTGCCGTCGGCCAGGGCGCGGTAGTAGTCGCTGGAGACCGTACGGCCCTGTTCCTCGATCGCCTGCACCCCGCTGACCAGCAGGCCGACCACCGCGGTGCCCCCGCCACCGCAGCAGAGCACCAGCGCCAACGCCCCGGCACCGAGGCCGAGCCAGAGTCGGGAGCGGCGGCCCTCGGTCGGCGGCGCCGCGAACGGCGGTGCCACTCCGGGGCCGGTCGGCGGTGTCGGCACGCCTGACTCGACCGCACCGGGCGGTGCGAAGCCACCTTGGCTCGGCGGCTGGGGATTCGGCTGGCCGGGCAGCGGGGGCTGGGGTGGTGGGGCCGCCGGTCCGGGATCGGTCATAGCAGCCAGCGTAGTGCCCGACAGCTCAGCGGTAAGGACCCGCAGCGCGATCGCTGTCGACCACCACCACGTCGCCGTCGGGCGCAGCGCTGGCCAACGTCTCGTACGCGGACGGCTCGTCGATGCTCTCGGCGAGCAGCGGGATCGCCGTGACCTTGACGTCGAAGCCACCGAGCGCACGGCGGTAGGTGCCCACCGACTCCCACTCGGTGACCAGGCACCAGTGTCGCGGGTCGTCCAGCGCCCGGACCAGTTGCCCGCGCAGGTAGCCGGGGCGGGCAGCCAGGGCCGCGAGAGCGGCGTGGGCCCGTTCGGCGAAATCCTGCGCGCCGTCGTCGTCGACCACGAACCGGTTGGTCACGAGCACCGGACATTCCTCCTCGTAGAGTCTGTGGGATGCAGCGTACGCAGCGCCGGATCGCTAGCCGCCTGGCCCGGACCAACCCGACGGCCGTGTTCCTGATCACCCTGCTTCTCGTACTTGTCGCGTTCTTCACCCCGGGCCCGCTGGGCGGGCTGTTCACCCTGCTGCTCGCCGCCGTGGTGGCCGCCCTGCTGGTGACGACCTGGCCGGTGCAGACGCCGCCGACCCGGGTGATCCGATTGTTGATGTTGACCCTGCTGGTCACCGTCGGCCTGGTGAAGCTGCTCTGATCGACCTGCTCCGACATGCAATTATGCGTTTTTGACAATCATTGTCATTGTCGCGGACAGTCGATGACATGACCTTCCGCACCACCCCCCGAGTCCTGGCCACCGCCACCGCCGCGCTGCTCGCCCTGACCGGCGTCGCCGCTTGCAGCACCGACACCAGCGCCGGTGGCGACCCGGAGCGGGTCGACGTGGTGGCCGGCTTCTACCCCCTGCAGTTCCTGGCCGAGCGGATCGGCGGGGACGCCGTGACGGTGACCAACCTGGCCCGTCCGGGCGCCGAGCCGCACGACCTGGAGCTGAACCCGCGGCAGGTCGGTCAGATCATCGACGCCGAGCTGATCATCTTCCTGGACGGTTTCCAGCCCGCGGTGGACGAGGCGATCGAGCAGAACGGCGGCGACCGGGCCTTCGACGTGGCTGCGGTCGAGCCCCTGCTGGACGCCACCGCCGGCGGTCACGACCACGACCACGGTGACGAGCACGACCACGATGACGAGCATGCCGACGAGGTGTCCGACGGCGCGAAGGACCCGCACGTCTGGCTCGACCCGACCCGGCTGGCCACCATCGGCGACAAGCTGGCCGAACGGCTCGGCGCCGTCGACCCGGACCACGCCGACGAGTACGCCCAGCGGGCGGCCACCCTGCGTACCGAGTTGGAGCAGCTGGACACCGAGTTCACCGAGGGGCTGAAGACCTGCCAGCGCCGGGAGATCGTGGTCAGCCACACCGCGTTCGGCTACCTCGCCCAGCGCTACCAGTTGGCGCAGATCGGCATCACCGGCCTCTCGCCCGAGGACGAGCCGTCGCCGCAGCGGCTGGCCGCGGTCACCGAGGAGGCGCGCGAGCACGGCGCCACCACGATCTTCTTCGAGACGCTGGTCAGCCCGAAGGTCGCCGAGACGATCGCCCGGGAGGTGGGCGCGCAGACCGCGGTGCTCGACCCGCTGGAGGGCCTGTCCACCGGCAACAGCGGGGAGGACTACCTTTCGGTGATGCGTACCAACCTGCAGACCCTGCGGACGGCGTTGAGCTGCTCGTGACACCTGAAGTCATCACCGTCACGCACGGGGTGGTGGGCTACGACGGCCGCCCCGTGCTGCGGGACGTCTCGCTGACCGTGACCGCCGGTGAGGTGGTCGCGGTCCTCGGCGCCAACGGTTCCGGCAAGTCGACCCTGATCCGCGCCGTACTCGGGCTGGTCCCGCTCAGCTCCGGTTCGGTGACCCTCTTCGGCGAACCGGCACGCCGGTTCCGCCAGTGGCACCGCATCGGGTACGTCCCACAGCGCCTCGGCGCGGGCAGCGGCGTACCGGCCACGGTGGGCGAGGTGGTGGCCTCCGGCCGGCTGGCCCGCCGAGGCATCCTGCGGCCACCGGGGCGCGCCGACCGCAAGGCCGTCACCGAGGCGCTGCACGCCGTCGGTCTGGCCGACCGGGCGAAGGACCCGGTGTCCACCCTCTCCGGCGGGCAGCAGCAGCGCACCCTGATCGCCCGTGCGCTGGCAGGTAAGCCCGAACTGCTGGTGCTCGACGAGCCGACGGCCGGGGTGGACGCCGCCAGCCAGGAGGCGTTCGCCGAGGCGCTGCGCGGCTTCACCGACGGCGGGGGCACCGTCCTGCTGGTGGCGCACGAGCTGGGTCCGCTCCAACCGCTGATCAGCCGGGCGATCGTCGTACACCAGGGTCTGATCGCGCACGACGGCGCGGTGCCGGAACCGGCCGGGCACCACGCGGCGCCGGACCACGACCACGTGCATCCGCACTGTCCCGAGGAACCCGCCGGGCTGTGGGGCACGAATTGACCCTCTTCCAGTACGAATACATGCAGAACGCGCTGATCGGCGCGCTCGTCATCGGGGTGGCCGCACCGGCGCTCGGCATCTACCTGGTGCAGCGGCGGCTCGCGCTGATCGGGGACGGCATCGGGCACGTGGCGTTGACCGGTGTCGGCGCGGGCCTGCTCTTCGGCACCTCCCCCGTGATCATGGCGGTGATCGCAGCCGTGATCGGTGCGGTCGCCATCGAGTTGATCCGCGAACGCGGCCGTACCTCCGGTGACCTGGCCCTGGCCCTGCTCTTCTACGGCGGCATCGCCGGTGGTGTGGTGCTGGTGGGCCTGTCGGACAGCACCAGCGCGAACCTCAACGCGTACCTGTTCGGGGCGCTCACCACCACCTCCCGCAGCGACCTCGTCACCATCGCGGTGCTCGGTGTGGCAGTCCTGATCACGATGATCGCCCTGCGGCCCGCGCTGTTCGCGGTCTGCCAGGACGAGGAGTACGCGCGGGTCTCCGGCCTGCCGGTACGCGCCCTGAACCTGCTGCTGGCGGTCACCACCGCGATCACCGTGACGATCGCGATGCGGGCGGTCGGCGTACTGCTGATCAGCGCGCTGATGGTGGTGCCGGTGGCCACCGCCCAACAGGTCACCCGGGGCTTCCGCGCCACCATGACGGCGGCGATGACCCTCGGCCTGTTCGCCGCCGGCGCCGGCATCTGGGTGGCGGCGGTCGCCGACACCGCGCCCGGCGCCTCGGTGGTGGTGCTCGCCATCGCCTCGTTCGTGGTGATCACCCTGTTCGCCGCCGGCTGGCGTCGGATCCGCCGGACCCGACCGGAGCCGCTGCCCGCACCCGAGCCACCCGAGGTGGTGCTCCACCGGTCCTGACCACGATGACCCTGTCGGTATTGGTTACCGTTGCAGAGTGAGCAGCGAAACCGGCTACGACGCGTACGAGGGCGCCAGTGAGCTCCTGCGCGCCCTCTCCGCGCCGATCCGGCTCGCCATCGTCAGCGAGTTGGCCGGCGGCGAGCGCTGCGTGCACGAGTTGGTCGACAAGCTCGGCGTCGCCCAACCGCTGGTGTCCCAGCACCTACGGGTGCTACGCGGCGCCGGCGTGGTCCGCGGTTCCCGGCGTGGCCGGGAGATCGCGTACGCCCTGGTCGACGAACATGTTGCGCACATCGTCGCCGACGCGGTAAGCCATGCCGGGGAGGGATCATGAGCGAGCGAACCGGTCAGCTCAGAACGTCAATTCCTGAGGCCGACGCCCAGCCCGGCACCATCGTGGTCTGCCAGGTCAGCGCGACCGCGCCTCGGGGTGATGAGCAGCGCAGTGGAGTGCCGTCATGAGCGACAGTGGGACGGCGGTCCGTAACACCCGGCAGCGCTCGGCGGTGAGCGCCCTACTGGCCGAGGTGGAAGGCTTCCACAGCGCTCAGGATCTGCACGCGATGCTGCGGGATCGCGGCGAGCGGGTCGGCCTGACCACGGTGTACCGGACCTTGCAGGGCCTGGCCGACGCGGGCGAGATCGACGTGATGCGCCCGCCGGGCGGCGAGCACCTCTACCGCAGGTGCAGCGAAGGACATCACCACCACCTGGTCTGCCGGGCCTGCGGTCGCACGGTCGAGGTGGCCGGCCCCACGGTGGAGACCTGGGCCGACAAGGTAGCCGCCCAACACGGCTTCACCAACGTCAGCCACACCCTGGAAATCTTCGGCACCTGCCCCACCTGCACCCCCTAACCCCCTCCCCCCTCACCCCGCCCCCACGCCTCCCGCGCCCGCCCCCGCGCCTGCGCCTGCGCCTGCGCCTGCGCCTGCGCCTGCGCGATCTTGCACTTTGTGTCGCCGCAAAAGCCGCGAGAGGGGTATATCCGCGACCGAAAGCGCAAGATCGACGGCGCCACGGCGGGTGAAGGCGAGACGAGGGCGCATGCAGGTGGGGCGTCCACCCAGACCCACGCGATCTTGCACTTTGTGTCGCCCCAAAGGCTATATAAGGGGCGAATCGGCGACCGGAAGTGCAAGATCGATGCGGCTGGGTGGGTGAGGCGGGGGCGGGTTGGGCGTGGCAGGGTGGGCGGCGTGAAGATTTACGCTGATCGCTTTCCGGTGGCGCTGCGGCAGGTACTCACCGATCTACTCGTCGTCGCCTGGGTTTACGCGACGATCCGGGGCGCGTTGTGGTTGCACGACCTGGTGCAGAGGTTGGCCGTACCCGGGCAGAAGTTGGAAGGGGCCGGCGGTGGGCTGGCCGACAACCTGGCCGAGGCCGGCGGGAAGGTCGGACGGGTGCCTCTGGTGGGTGACGAGTTGACGGCGCCGTTCGAACGGGCGGCGGACGCGGCCCGTTCGCTCGCCGAGGCTGGGCGCGACCAGCAGGAACTTGTCGACCAGTTGGCCCTGGCGCTGTCGGTGGGGATGATGATCGTCCCGCTCGGGCTGGTGCTGTTCGGCTGGCTGCCGTTGCGGGTGCGCTGGATGCGCCGGGCCGGCTCGGCGGCGACACTGGCCGCCGCACCCGCCGGTCAGGACCTGCTGGCCCTGCGCGCCCTCGCCAACCAACCACTACGCCGACTCACCCGCATCAACCCCGACGTGGCGCAGGCATGGCGCGACGGCGACGAACAAACCATCACCGCCCTCGCCACCCTCGAACTCCGCCACCTGGGCCTCCGCACCCCCAGTACCCCACCACCCCCAGCCACCCGGCCGCGTTGATCAAGAGGTTTGCGTCAACATCGGCTCGAATCCTGACGCAAACCTCTTGATCAACGGCGAGGCGGGCGCGCGCCAAGCCGGCGGGGCGGGGCGGCGGGGCGGGTGTCGGGTCAGGTGTTGGCCAGGCCGCTGGGGTCTTCGTCGTCGTCGATGTCGTCGTCGCCCCAACTGCGGCGGGAGAACGGCAGGATCAGCCAGAAGGTGAGGAACCAGAGTCCGGTGACGGCGCTGAGCAGGAAGGCGATCGGGCGGGCGAGCACGAAGTCGGTGATCAGCAGGACCGAGCTGACCATCGCGATCAGCATCAGGGCGAGGCCGCCGGAGGCCATCAGGTGCGCGAACCGGACCAACTCCGGTTTACGTCCCTGACGGAACAGCGCGCGGTGGAACGCCACCGGCGAGATGATCATCGCGGTGGCGCCGGCCGCTGCGAGCAACGCGACGATGTAGACGTCCCGCTGGAACGGGCTGGTGCTGCCGAAGCCGTTGCTGAACGGCAGGGTCAGCAGAAAGGCGAAGAGGATCTGCACGCCGGTCTGCGCGACCCGCAACTCTTGCAACAGGTCGGCGAAGTTGCGCTGCCACCGCTGCTTCTCGGTTTCCTTGGACACCGCTGACCTCCGGGGGTACGGCCTGCCGCCGGACCGATTCGGTGACGGCGGCAACGCTGATTGCCCCACCGCCGTCGATCCGAAACCGGTTCGCAGGACCACCGCCCTCGTGCCCCGGCCAACCCGCCGCGCCACTCAAGAGCGCCACGCCACTCAGCAGCCGCACCGCACTCAAAAGCCGCACCGCCCAGCAGCCGCACCGCAATCAAAAGCCGCGCCACTCAGGAGCCACGGCATTCAGGAGCCACGGCATTCAGGAGCCACGGCGGATACGTCCCGCGTACCGGGCCTCCAGGGTGTCGTTGTGCGCGTCGCCGCCGGCGATGTTGGCGGACAGGTAGACCGGCGGACGTTCGCCCGCCGCGAGCAGCCGGGCCACCACCTCCACCACGATCTGCTGGGCCAGCAAGGCGGCGGTGATCGACGAGACCGCACCGACCGCGCCACCGTCGGGCAGCGGCAGGGTCGCGTCGCCGTACGGGGCGCCGTTGTCCAGCACCACGTCGGCGAAGTCGGCGAGCTTGCGGCCCGACGGATGGCGGGACTCCATCCGGGCCGAGTGTTCCGTCGAGGTGATCGCCACCAGCCGGTGGCCGCGCTCGCGCACCAGCGAGGCGAACTCCACCATCGCCCCGTTCACCCCCGAGTTCGAGGCGAGTACGAAGATGTCGGCCGGGTCGACCGGGGCGAGTTCGTAGAGACGGTGGGCCACCGACGGGTCCCGTTCCAGCTTCGGCCCCAGCACCTCGGTGGACGCTCCGCCGTGCAGCACCAGGTCACGCAGGGCGATCCGGTTGGTCGGCACCAGTCCACCGGCCCGGCCGGCGATCTCCATCGCCAGCGCCTCGGAGTGGCCGGTGCCGAAGGCGTGCACCACCCCGTCGGCCCGGATCGCCTCGGCGATCAGGTCCGCGGCGCGGGCCACCTGGTCCCGCTGACTCTGGGCCACCCGGTTCATCGTCGCGGTCACCACGGCCAGGTAGCCGTCGGCACTCAACGTCATCGTCACTCCGCTTCCTCGCCGGCCGGCAACTCCCGCCAGCCATTCCCAGCCCTTCCGCCAGCAACTCCGCCAGCCCGCCGCAGGCATCGAGGCACACCGGCACGCCGTGTCGCGCTCAGGCGGCAGAGCGCACCCGGGCCACGATCGCCTCGGCCAGCCGCGTCGGCACCTCGTCCGGAATCCAGTGGCTGACCCCGGCGATCTCGACGAACCGGTAGTCCCCCTGCACATGCTTGACGCACGCCTCGGCAGCCGTACGCCCGATCGCCACGTCCCGGTCACTCCACACGAAGGTGGTCGGCACGTGCGACGCGCCGGTCGCCGCCAGGTCCGTCCAGGACATCGCCCGGTACCAGTTCAGCGCCGCGGTCAACGCGCCGGGCTTGCGCATCGGTTCGGCGTACGCGGACACCCGCGCCGCGTCGCCGACACCGCGCAGCATCCGGCGCAGCCCGCGGGCCCCCAGGCCCAGCAGCGTCTTCTCGGCCACCCCGGGCCGGCGGAACAGCAGCATGTACGCCGAGCGCGCCTTCTGCTGCGCATCCTCGCTGAGGGCGTACGCCATGGCGGCCGGATGCGGCACGGAGACGGCGGTCAGTGTGCGGACCCGCTCCGGATGCTCGGCGGCCAGCGCCCAGGCCACCACGGCACCCCAGTCGTGCCCCACCACGTGGGCGGAGTCGACGCCGAGGGCGTCCAGCACGGCGGCCGCGTCGGCGACCAGCTCCGCCAACCGGTACGCCTCGACTTCCGTCGGCCGTGCGCCCGGCGAGTAGCCACGCTGGTTGACCGCGTAGGTGCGCAGACCGGCCACGTGCAGGGTCGGCGTCACGTCGTTCCACTCGCCCGCGTGCTGCGGAAAGCCGTGCAGCAGCAGCACCGGCTCACCGTGCTCCGGGCCGCCCGCCGTGACGTCGAACCGCATACCTCGGGCGTCGATGTGCATGACCCGCAGCCTACCGAGGTGGACAGTCAGTCGTACTGCTGCTTGGGGGTGGGTATCGGCCGCCAGGACTCGACCTGGAGGTAGGGGATCTCGGCGTCGTTGACCGGGTCACGACCGATCCGGTCGCTGTACCGGCCGATCACCTCGACCCAGGTGTCGTCGGGCAGACCGGCCGGCACGTCGCCGGTGAGGCCGAGCTTGACCGGCCGTCCGTCGGCCGCGCAGCAGGACAGCACCATGCGGGCCAGGATGGGGCGGCCGTCCTCGCCGGTGGCGAGGAAGCCGGTCAGCAGCACCCGCCGGTCGCCGATCGAGGCGCCTCGGTCGAACAGTGCCCGGGCCGCGTAGTCGAGGACGCTTACCGGCGCGGGGTCGGCGTCGGGCAGCGGCGGGTAGTCCGACTGTCGTGGGGCGTTCAGCGCGGTGCCGGACTGGTTGGCCGCGTACGAGCCGAGGGCCGGCGGGGCGACCAGCAGCAGGCCGAGCACGGGCAGGATGAGCAGCCAGCCGACGCGCGGTTCGTGGTGGGTGTGGTCGTCGTGGTCGTCGGCAGGTTCGTCGGAGCGGGTGAGGACCGGGCGTAGCTCGTACCAGAGGGTCATGATCGCCGCGACCACCAGCAACAGACCGGCGGCGATCAGGAACGGTCGCAGCCCTTCCTTGACGTAGCGCAGGTAGAGGTCGGAGAGGCTGGCCCGCAGCACCGCGCCGCCGAGCAGCAGCAGGACCACCGCCTGCGCCTGCCGGTTCACAGCAGCACCGCCCCGACGGCGGCGGCGACCAGCAGGGCCACCGCGAACGTGGTCGGCGCGAACCGGAAGGCGAACCGGCGGCCGAAGACACCGGCCTGCATCGAGATCAGCTTGAGGTCGACCATCGGTCCCACCACCAGGAACACCAGTCGGGACGTGAGGGAGAACTGCGACAGCGAGGCCGCCACGAAGGCGTCCGCCTCGGAGCAGAGCGAGAGCAGCACGGCGAGTGCCGCCAGCGCCAGGATGGACAGCCAGGCGTTGTCGGCGAGGGTCTGCAGCAGGCGTTCCGGCACCAGGACGTTGATGCTGGCGGCGGCCATCGCGCCGAGCACCAGGAAGCCACCGGCGTGGGTGACGTCGTGCCGGACGGCAGCCCAGAAGGCCCGCCCGCGCCGGGGGTCGTCCAACTCGGGTCGGCGCGGCATCCTGATCCACTCGGTGCGTCCGAGGCGCAGCCAGAGCCAACCCATCACCATGGCCACCACGAGGCTGGCGAGGCCCCGGGCGAGGACCATCTCGGGGTTGCCGGGGAAGGCGACAGCGGTGGCGGTCAGCACGATCGGGTTGACCGCTGGTGCCGCGAGCAGGAAGGCCAGGGCGGCGGCCGGGGTGACCCCGCGGCGGATCAGCGAACCGGCGATCGGCACGGATCCGCACTCGCAGCCGGGCAGCACCACGCCGGCCGCGCTGGCCGCCGGCACCGCCAGGGCCGGGTGCCGGGGCAGCGCCCTTGCCCAGAACGACCGGGGTACGAAGACCGCGATCACGGCCGAGAGCAGCACCCCGAAGACCAGGAACGGCACCGCCTGCACCATGATCGAGACGAACACCGTGGTCCAGGTCTGCAGGCGCGGATCGTCAAGCGCCCCGGCCAGCGGATCCCTGACGATGATCAGCAGGATCAGCAGCGCGGCCAGCACCTCCACCGAGCCGATCCGGTCGCCGAGCCATCGCCGGGATGGTGTGGAACCGTCCGGATGGGTCGCGGGCGCCTCGGTGGTGACGCCGCCGGGACGGCCCTGCGGGTCGTCGGCCGGTACGGCGTGATCCGTGTCTGTGCTCACCCTGTCGTCTCTTCACCCGGGACATTCGGCGGGCTGAGATTACCCTCCGGCACCGACAACGTCGATAAATGTCACGGAAACGGGCGGGTGTGGCGGACGGGCGTACCCGAGGGCCGGTGCCGCACCCGGCGTGACCTGCGTAGATCACATTGCCTGTTGATCTTCAAAGGTGTTAGCGTCGGCGAGACAACTTCACCTCCGACAGGGGAGCGCACAGCGCTGAGAGTGCGGGTTCGCCCGCAGACCCTCCGTACCTGATCTGGGTAATGCCAGCGCAGGGAGTTCGGTCCACCTCCAGCCCGCCACGGCCCGGCGCCGTCGGGCGCGGCGTGCGTCTTACCTGGTTCGAACACTGGACTGGGAGCAATCATGAAACTGCCGACCACCAACCGGTGGCGCACGATCGACATCGTCGTGGCTGCGGTGATCGCCGTCGCCTTCGGTGTGATCTTCTGGGCCTGGGGCCTGCTCTGGCGGGCTGTCGACCCGGCCTTCGCCTTCTTCCCGGCCAGCCAGGCCATCATGTACGGCGTCTGGCTGATCCCCGCGGTGCTCGGCGGGCTGGTGATCCGCAAGCCGGGTGCCGCGCTGTTCTGCGAGGCGGTCGCGGCGACCGTCTCCGCGCTGCTGGGCTCGGAGTGGGGCGGCGTCACCATCGTCCAGGGCCTGATCCAGGGCCTCGGCGCGGAACTGGCCTTCGCCGCCTTCCGCTACCGCTCGTTCCGGCTGCCGACCGCCCTGCTCGCCGGCGCGATGACCGGCCTCGGTGCCGCGCTGTTCGACTTCTTCGTCTGGAACACCGCGTACGAACTGGTCAGCTACCGGATCCCGTACGCGCTGTTCACCGTGCTCAGCGCCGCCGTGATCGCCGGCGCCGGCGCCCACGCCCTCACCAACTCCCTCGCCCGTACCGGCGCCCTGTCCCGCTTCCCCTCCGGCCGCACCCGAACCCTCGTCTGACCCCCGCCCCTGTTGATCAAGAGGTTTGCGTCTGTCGATCCTGCATTCCAGACGCAAACCTCTTGATCAACGGCGATGGTCGGGGTGGGTGGGTGACGGTGGGAGGAGGGAGGTACGGGGTGGGTGGGGTACGGCTGCGGGGGTTCGGGTGGCGGCATGCCGGGCGGCGGGCCTGGGCCGTGCGCGGGGTGGACCTGTGGGTACGACGAGGGGAACGGGTGTTGCTGCTCGGGCCTTCCGGGGCGGGCAAGAGCACCCTGTTGGCGGCGCTGGCGGGGCTGCTGCCGGAGGACTCCGGTGAGCAGGAGGGCACCATCGAGATCGATGGGCGGCCACCGGCCGAGGTCCGCGAACGGGTCGGCATCGTCTTTCAGGATCCGCAGTCCCAACTGGTCATGGCGCGCAGCGGCGACGACGTGGCGTTCGGGCTGGAGAACCGGGGTGTACCGGCAGCACAGATCTGGCCCCGCGTGGACGAGGTGCTGCACCGGGTCGGGTTCCCGTACCACCGGGACCGGCCCACCGCGGCGCTCTCCGGCGGCGAACAGCAGCGGCTCGCCCTGGCCGGTGCGCTCGCGCTGCGCCCCGACCTGCTGCTGCTCGACGAACCCACCGCCAACCTCGACCCGGCCGGTGCCGACCTGGTCCGCGCCGCGATCGCCCGCGCGGTCGACGGCGACACCACACTGATCCTGGTCGAGCACCGGATCGCCGATGCCCTGCCCCTGGTGGACCGGGTGGTGGTGCTCGAAGCCGGTGGCGGCGTACGCGCCGACGGTACGCCGGAAGCCGTCTTCGCCGCGCACGGCGACGCCCTCGCCGCCGACGGCGTCTGGGTGCCGGGTCGACAGTTCCCGCCACGCCCGGCCGCCGCCCCGGCCGGCGAGGTGCTGCTCACCGCCGACCGGCTCGGCCAGCCACCCCGGCTGGCTCCGACCAACCTGACCGTACGCGCCGGTGAGGCGCTCGCCGTGCTCGGTCCCAACGGCGCCGGCAAGTCCACCCTCGCGTTGCTGCTCGGCGGGCTGCTCAAGCCCGGCACCGGACGACTGTCGGCCAGCACGGAACTGGCCGGGGCCGACGCCCGCACGGCACCGCACCGGTGGCGTGCGCCCGCGCTGGCGCGCCGGATCGGCTCGGTGTTCCAGGATCCCGAGCACCAGTTCGTCACCAGCACGGTCTTCGACGAACTGGCGTTGGGCCCGCGCCGGACGGGCGCCACCGATGTGGTGGTCCGTCAGCGCGTCGACGACCTGCTGCAACGGCTGCGGCTGGACAAGCTGGCCGGGGCGAACCCGTACACCCTCTCCGGCGGGGAGGCGCGTCGGCTGAGCGTCGCGACCGCGCTGGCCACCGCGCCCCGGCTGGTGATCTGCGACGAGCCCACGTTCGGGCAGGACCGGCGGACCTGGCAGGAGTTGGTGGACCTCTTCGCAGAGCTGCGCGACGCCGGCCACGGCCTGGTGACGGTCACCCACGACACCGACTTCGTGGCCGCGCTGGCCGACCGCACCCTGACGCTGCGGCCCGTACCGTGATCGACTTCGAACCGGTCGCCCGGCCGGACGCCCCGCTGGCCCGCCGCAACCCGGTGGCCAAGCTGGCGGCGGCGCTGCTGTTCGCCTTCCCGCTGCTGGCGACGCTGGATCCGGTCGCGCCGGCGATCGCACTGGCGGTGGAGTTGGCGGTACTGCCGTTGTTCGGCCTGCGGTACCGGGTGCTGCTCCGTCGGGCCTGGCCGCTGCTGCTCGCCGCCGGTGGCGTACTTGTCACCCTGGTCCTGTTCGCCGCCGACCGGTCGGGACGGGTGCTGCTCGACGCCGGCCCGATCATGGTCACCTCGTCGGTGTTGCTCACCGCCCTCGGCCTGGTGCTACGCCTGTTCGCGGTCGCGCTGCCCGGCGTGATCGTCTTCGCCACCACCGATCCGACCGATCTGGCCGACGCGCTTGTGCAGAACGCGAAGGCGCCGGCCCGGTTCGCCATCGGCGCGCTGGCCGCGTTCCGGCTGTTGCCGCTGCTCAGCCAGGAGTGGCAGATGATCGCCATGGCCCGCCGGGCGCGAGGCGTGGACGCCGGCCGCAACCCGGTGGCCAAGCTGCGACTGTTCGCCTCGACCGCGTTCACCCTGCTCGTCGGGGCGATCCGCCGGGGCACCCGACTCGCCGTCGCCATGGACGCCCGCGGCTTCGACTCCACCACCCCGCGCACCTTCGCCCGCCACCAGCCCTTCTCCACCGCCGACTGGCTCCTGCTCATCTGCGCCCCCGCCCTGGCCGCCACCGCCCTCACCATCAGCATCACCCTCGGCACCTTCACCCCCCTAACCCCCTAACCCCCTGCCCCCTCCCCCTCGCCCTACGTCCCTAGGTTCCCGTCGATCATGCAGTTGTCGTCCCCGCAAAGGGGATAATCTCCGCGTAACGGCGACCGAAACTGCATGATCGACGAGGCGAGAGGGTGCGGGGCGAGAGAGCGCGGGGCGGCGCGGGGCGAGAGGGTGTGAGGACGGGGGGAGAGAGTGGGGTGAGGGGGCGGGGGGCGACCACATGGTGACCAGGGGTGGGGGATGACGCGGGCGGGCATCGAAGCGCGCTACCGTCGCAGCACTACTGACAGACGCGGAAGGTGGCGACGAGGATGGCGGATCGGGCTACGGCGCAGATCGGTGTGACCGGGCTGGCGGTGATGGGCCGCAACCTGGCTCGGAACCTGGCTCGCAACGGGTTCACCGTGGCGTTGCACAACCGCTCGCCGGAGCGGACCCGGTCGCTGGTGGCCGAGCACGGCGACGAGGGCACCTTCGTCCCGACGGAGTCCCTTGCGGACTTCGTCGCCGCGCTGGAGCGCCCCCGCGCAGTGATCATCATGGTCAAGGCGGGCGGCCCCACCGACGCGGTGATCGACGAGTTGGTGCCGTTGCTCGAAGAGGGCGACATCATCATCGACTGCGGCAACGCGCACTTCGCCGACACCCGTCGGCGGGAGGAGGCGCTGCGGGCCCACGGCCTGCACTTCGTCGGCACCGGTGTCTCCGGTGGTGAGGAGGGCGCACTGTGGGGGCCGAGCATCATGCCGGGCGGCTCCGTCGAGTCGTACCGCAAGCTCGGCCCGATCTTCGAGAAGATCGCCGCGCAGGTCGACGGTGAGCCGTGCTGCCAGCACGTCGGGCCGGACGGCGCCGGGCACTTCGTGAAGATGGTCCACAACGGCATCGAGTACGCCGACATGCAGCTCATCGCCGAGGCGTACGACCTGCTGCGGGCCGGTCTGGGCGCGACGCCGTCGGAACTCGCGGAGATCTTCCGGGAGTGGAACACCGGCGAGCTGGAGTCGTTCCTGATCGAGATCACCGCCGACGTGCTGGCGCACACCGACGCCGCCACCGGCGAGGCGTTCGTGGATGTGGTGCAGGACCGGGCCGAGCAGAAGGGCACCGGCCGGTGGACCGTCCAGATCGCCCTCGACCTGGGCATCCCGATCACCGGCATCGCCGAGGCGACCTTCGCCCGGTCGCTGTCCGGGCACGTCGGGCAGCGTGAGGCCGCAGTCCGGGCCTTCCCCGACTCCGGGGAGAAGTGGCAGGTCACCGACCGCGAGGCGTTCATCGAGGATGTCCGCCGGGCCCTGCTGGCTTCGAAGATCGTGGCGTACGCCCAAGGCTTCGACCAGATCCGTGCCGGCAGCGCCGAGTACGACTGGAACATCGACCTGGGCGGCACCGCACGCATCTGGCGGGGCGGCTGCATCATCCGGGCCCGCTTCCTGGACCGGATCAAGCAGGCGTACGACGAGCAGCCGGAGCTGCCCACCCTGCTGGTGGCGCCGTGGTTCGCCGACACCGTGCGCGACGGCGTGCCGAGCTGGCGGCGGGTGGTGGCCGAGGCGGCGCAGGCCGGCGTCCCGACCCCCGCCTTCGCCTCGTCCCTGGCCTACTTCGACGCGCTGCGCGCCGAGCGGCTGCCCGCCGCCCTCATCCAGGGTCTGCGGGACAACTTCGGCGCACACACCTACCGCCGGGTCGACCGCGACGGTTCCTTCCACACCCTGTGGGCCACCCCGGACCGCGCCGAGGTCGAGGCCTGAGGGTCGCACCGGACCGCGCCGAGGTCGAGGCCCAAGGTCACACCCGATCGCGCCGGGGTCGAGGCCTGAGGGGTCACACCGTCAGGTCGACGCCTGAGCTGACGCTGACGCGCCCTGTCCCGGGACACCGGGACAGGGCGCGTCAGGTTACGGGGTCAGAAGAAGCGGCGACGCCGGGCCTTCTGGGGGCGCAGCAGGTCGGCTCCCCGGGTGAGCATGCGGCTGGCCCCGGACGGGCCGCGCCGCGACTCCAGCGTGTGACTGAGCCGGCGAGCACCCGCTGCCGCCAACGGAACCGCCACGGCCATCACCGCCCACTGGGCAACGCGCTTGCGGATCATGTGGTTTCACCTCCGTCAGTGGCTGCTGCCAGCGGTGGTACCCACTCCGGGCGGACACTATGCGTTCAGGTGGTCGGTGCCACCGGGTTGGGTAGCGCGCCACCGAAGCGGCGGTCCCGCTGCGCGTACAGCTCGCAGGCGTACCAGAGGTGGCGGCGGTCGAAGTCCGGCCAGAGCGTGTCCAGGAAGACCAGTTCGGCGTACGCGCTCTGCCAGAGCATGAAGTTCGAGGTGCGCTGCTCACCGGAGGGCCGCAGGAACAGGTCCACCTCGGGCACCTCGGGGTGGTAGAGGTAGCGGGCGACGGTCTTCTCGGTCACCTTCGCCGGGTCGAGCCGGCCGGCGGCCACCTCCCGGGCGATCGCGGCGGCGGCGTCGGCGATCTCCGCCTGCCCGCCGTAGTTGACGCAGAACTGCAGGGTCAGCGTCGAGTTGCCCCGGGACATCTCCTCGGCGGTCTGCAACTCGCTGATCACGCTCTTCCACAGCCGCCCGGCCCGACCCGACCAGACCACCCGCACCCCGAGGTCGATCAGCTGGTCCCGGCGTCGACGGATGACGTCACGGTTGAAGCCCATCAGGAACCGGACCTCGTCCGGCGAGCGCCGCCAGTTCTCGGTGGAGAAGGCGTACGCCGACAGGTAGGGGATGCCCATCTCGATGGCCCCCTCGACGGTGTCGAAGAGCGAGAACTCCCCCGCCTCGTGTCCCTTGGTGCGGGGCAGCCCCCGCTCCTTGGCCCAGCGGCCGTTGCCGTCCATCACCACGGCGACGTGCTTGGGCACCGCCCCCGGCGGCAGCGCCGGCGGCCGGGCACCCGACGGGTGCGGGGTCGGCGGCACCGGCTCGCGCCGGCCGGCCCTGGTGGATCGGATCACTCGGCTCTCCCCTGTTCACGCTCTGGGACCGCTGTGGTCGCCGGGCCACCCCGATCGACCAGCGGCAGCGAGCGTAGCGTGCGCTCCAGATGCCACTGCAGGTGCGCCGCGACGAGCCCGCTGCACTCCCGGCGTACCCCGGTGTCGGTGGCGTTGGCGACCCGCCAGTCTCCGCCGACAAGCGCGGACATCAGGTCGATGGTGGCCGGGGCGGGATGAGCGGCACCCGGGGGACGGCAGTCCGGGCAGACCGCGCCTCCGGCGGGCACCGAGAAGGCCCGGTGCCGGCCGGGGGTGCCGCAGACGGCGCAGGCGGTCAATGCGGGCGCCCAGCCGGCCAGGGCCATGCCCCGCAGCAGGTACGCGTCGAGCACCAGGGTGATGGCGTGTTCTCCCTGGGCGAGGGCCCGCAGCGCGCCCAGGGTGAGTTGGAACAGCCGCAACGACGGTTCCCGCTCCACCGGAGTGAGCCGCTCGGCGGTCTCGGCGATCGCGCTGGCCGCCGTGTAGCGGGGATAGTCGCCGAGGAACCGCTTGCCGTACAGGTCGATCCCCTCGACCTGGCTGACCGTGTGCAGGGAACTGCCCAACTCCCCCTTGGGGTCACCGGCGAGTTGCAGGTCGACGTGGCCGAACGGCTCCAACCGGGCACCGAACTTGGAGGTCGTCCGGCGTACGCCTCGGGCCACCGCCCGCAGCCGGCCGTGCCGCCGGGTGAGCAGGGTGACGATCCGGTCGGACTCGCCGAGCTTCTGTACGCGCAACACCACCGCGTCGTCGCGGTAGAGCTGTCGGCGGTATCCGGCCATCGCGTCATTGTCCCTCCCGGCCGGACACCCGTCGGCACCCCGGGTCGGATTTCAGGGTCCGCTCCGGGTATCGGGGGCCGCTGACCCGGATGTGCCCCCACCAGCACCGGCGTTAGCGTGCTCGGCATGGCTGCACACCCGACCACTCCCCCTCGACCTGCTCGGCGTACCCCGGTCCGTCGGGTCGGCACGGCGATCGCCGCGGCGATCGCCCTGACCGTCCTGGCCGGCTGCAACAACCTCTCCTTCCGTCGGCTCGACTTCGACACCACCGAGGAAGCCAAGATCAGCAGCATCCGCCTGCTGCCGGGTGCCGGTGACGTGGTGGTCCGCGCCGACGGCGAACCGGACCGGATCCGCATCAAGCGGGTGGTCCGCTACCAGGGTGACGAGCCGGGCATCACGTACGAGATCAAGGGCACCGAACTGGTGCTGGACACCTCGTGCGGACGCCGGTGCAGCGTCTCCTACGAGGTGGTCGCGGGCGAGGGGGTCCGGGTCGAGGGCAGGACCGGTTCGGGCAACATCGACCTGAGCTGGGTGGGACAGGTCGAGGTGACTGTCGGTTCGGGCGACGTCCGGGTGGTCGGTGCCGCCGGCCCGGTCCGGGTGGAGAGCGGCTCCGGCGAGATCGAGGTGTACGACCTGACGTCCACCGTGGTGCTGCGGACCGGCTCCGGAGACATCACCGCCACCCGGCTGCGCGGGGAGGTGGACGCACAGGCCTCGTCGGGCAACGTGACGGTCGAGCTGGACGTGCCCGCCTCGGCCCGCGCGCACGCGTCGAGCGGCAACGTCGAGCTGCGGGTACCCGCCGGCAGCTACCAGATCCGGTCCGAGGCCGGTTCCGGTTCGGTCGACGTGAGCGTACCGAACGACCCGGCCGCCGCTCTGGTGCTCGACGTGCGGACGGGCAGCGGCGACATCTCCCTCATGACCCGGTGATGTCCCGGCCCCGCCGACCCGACACGGCGTCCTCCCGAGGCTCGGCCGACCGGTCACGCTGACCCGGTACGGCCATCTCGCCGGGCTCGGCGGCCCGATCGGGCGCGACACCGCGGCGGGGTTCCGCGTGCCCGCGGGCGGCCGGCACGGCGTGGTGGCGTCCGCCGGGGATCAACTCGGGCGGGCGCCCCGCCGCGACGTCCTCGACCCAGCCGACGAGTGCGGTGACCACCCCCACCAGCAGGAAGACCAGGATCACCCGGATCGCCAGGCCCAGCAGGTCCTGATGCGACCAGCCGAACACGTCCACCAGCGGGGTGAGCGCCACCACGAACGCCATGTGCCACAGGTAGACGGTCAACGCCCGGCGGTTCAGCACGGTGACCGCGCGACCGAAGACCGGGTTACGGTCCACCCAGTTCGCACTCGACGGGGCCCGGCCCAGCGCCACCAGGATGAACGCAGCTGACCAGAGGGCGTTGCCGAGCGGGTTGTCGTTCAGGTCGTAGCCGCGCGGCCCGGGGTGGGCCAGCAGCCAGGCACCGCCGGTCACCGCGAGGGCGAGCACGGTCGGCACCAGCACCCGGTTCGCCAGGCGGCGCAGCATCCCCGCCTGGTGGGCGAAGCCGAGCAGCCACGCACCGAAGTAGAGCCCGAACTCCCGCAGCACGCCGGGGGCGTTGGGGTAGATGCCCAACTCGATCGCCAACAGCAGGCAGTACGGGGCGAGCAGGGTGGGCAGTGGATAACGCCGGAACAGCCAGAGCGCGACCGGTGAGGCGAGCACGAACCACAGGTAGTCCCGCAGGTACCAGATCGGGCTCAGCGCCAACGCGCCCCAGTAGTTCGCCGGTGGATCGGCGACCGGGAAGAGCCAGAGCAGCACCTTCGGCGTCAGCGGCAACCCGGTCAGCAGCATCGCCGGTACGAAGATCGCGGCCACCACCCACAGCGACGGCAGCAGTCGACGCAGCCGACGGCCGACCGCGGTGGGGCCGGACCTGTGCAGCGAGGTCGCCATCAGCGACCCGGCCAGGGCGAACATCACCGACATCGCCGGGAACAGCAGGGTCAGCGACGCCCAACCGGTGACGTGGTAGACGACGACTCGCACGATGGCCAGGAAGCGCAGCAGGTCCAGGTATCGATTTCGCATCAGCCTGCATCTGTATCCGGGGGCATAGGTACGTCTCTCTACCCTCCGGGGTGGGCGGCGGAAACGCCCAGAGGCCCGGCCAGATAGTGAACCTTCCCATATGCCTGACCGGTACCGATCAGCCAGATGCGACGCGAGAAGTCCGGATTACCGGCGCTGTCAGAAGCCGAGTTTGCGCAGCTGCTTGGGGTCGCGTTGCCAGTCCTTGGCCACCCGCACATGCAGGTCGAGGTAGACCCGGGTGCCCAGCAGCTCCTCGATCTGCCGCCGGGCCGCGGTGCCCACCGCCTTGAGCCGGCTGCCCCGGTGCCCGATGACGATCGCCTTCTGGCTGGGCCGCTCGACGTACAGATCGGCGTAGATCTTCGTCAGCTGTCCCTCGGGGATCATCTCCTCGACCACCACCGCGATGGAGTGCGGCAGCTCGTCCCGGACACCCTCCAGGGCGGCCTCCCGGACCAGCTCCGCGACAAGCACCTGCTCCGGGTCGTCGGTGAGCATGTCGTCGGGATAGAGCTGCGGAGACTCGGGCAGGTACCGCGTCATCACCTCGACGAGCGTGTCCACCTGGTGGCCGGCGACCGCGCTGACCGGTACCACCTCGGCGAACTCGCCCAGCTCGCTGACGGCGAGCAGCTGCTCGGCCAGCCGCTTCTTGTCCACCAGGTCGGTCTTGGTGACCACCGCCAGCACTGTCGCCTTCAACTCGGCCAGCTCGCCGGTGATGAACCGGTCGCCACGGCCGATCGGCTCGTCGGCGGGGATGCACAGGCCGATCACGTCGACCTCGCTCCAGGTCTGCCGGACCAGGTCGTTGAGCCGCTCGCCGAGCAGGGTGCGCGGCCGGTGCAGACCCGGCGTGTCCACGAGCACGAGCTGCGAGTCCGGCCGGTGCAGCACCGCCCGGATGATGTGCCGGGTGGTCTGCGGCTTGTTCGAGGTGATGGCGATCTTCTGCCCGACGATCGCGTTGGTGAGCGTGGACTTGCCGGCGTTGGGTCGACCGACGAAGCAGGCGAAGCCCGCCCGGTAGGCGCGCGGCGTCGGCTCGGCGCTCACTCGGTCACCGTGCCGAGCACCGTGCCGTCCGGCGCGGCCACGTGCACCGGCGCATCGGCGGCCAGGTCGCGGACGGCCGCGTACCCCGCACCGTCGAGAGTGGATGCCTCGGTGACCACGGCAGCGGCCTCCAACCGGGTGGCGCCGGCCGCCGCCGCCGAGGCGACCGCCAACTGCAACGCGGTGATCGTCAACGAGGGCAGCGACACGCTGGCCGCCGCGTACGTCCGACCGTCCTGGTCGCGGACCGCGGCGCCCTCCACGGCACCCACCCGACCCCGGGCTCCCCGGGCCAGGATGACCAGCTTGCCGTCCTCGGCGCTGAGCTCGGAGCCGGCGGGTACGGCGGCTGGTACGGCAGGTGACTCAGGCATCGGCGGGTTGCCTCTCCTCTGATCGATCGGTGTCGCCCCGGGAGGCGGTCGGCCCACCGCCCGGGTTGTCCTGGGTGTCGGTCGGCTCGACCCGGCGCACCAGCACCGTGTCGATCCGGTTGCGTCGGCCGGTGGTGCCCTCGGCGAGCAGCTGCAGCCCGGCCACCTCGACCTCCGCTCCGGGGATCGGCACCCGGCCGAGGCACTGGGCGAGCAGGCCGCCGACGGTTTCCACCTCGTCGTGCGGCAACTCGGTGTCGAACAGTTCGCCGAGATCCTCGACCGGCAGTCGGGCGGTGACCCGCACCGCGCCGTCGGGCAGTTGCTCGATCGGCGGACGCTCGACGTCGTACTCGTCGGTGATCTCGCCGACGATCTCCTCCAGGATGTCCTCGATGGTGACCAGCCCGCCGGTGCCGCCGTACTCGTCGACGACGATCACCAGATGGTTGCGGGCGGCCTGCATCTCCGACAGCAGGTCGTCGACGGGCTTGGAGTCCGGCACGAACGTGGCCGGGCGCATCAGCTCGGCCACCGGCAGCTGACGGTCCTCGGCGGCACCACCCTGGGTACGCCGGATGAGGTCCTTGAGGTAGAGCACACCGAGCACGTCGTCGACGCTCTCGCCGATCACCGGGATGCGGGAGAACCCGGAACGCAGGAACAGCGCCAACGCCTGCGCCAGCGTCTTGGTCGACTCGATCCACACCATCTCGGTACGCGGCACCATGACCTCGCGGGCGATGGTGTCACCGAGCGCGAAGACCGAGTGGATCATCTGCCGTTCGCCGTGTTCGACGACGCCCCGCTGCTCCGCGAGGTCGACAAGTTCCCGCAGCTCGACCTGGGTGGCGAAGGGTCCTTCCCGGAACCCGCGACCCGGCGTGACCGCGTTGCCGATCAGGATCAGCAGCGATGCGAGGGGGTTGAGTGCCCGGCCGAGCCAGCGCACCAGCGGCGCGGCGAACCGGGCCACCGCGTACGCGTGCTGTCGCCCGATGGTGCGCGGACCCACACCCACCGCGACGAAGCTGACCACGGTCATCGCCCCGGCGGTGACCAGCGCCGCCCGCCAGCCCGCACCGAAGGTGTCCACCGCGACCAGGGCCACAAGCGTGGTGGCGGTCAGCTCGGCAAGCAGCCGCAGCAGGAGCAGCAGGTTGAGGTGGCGGACCACGTCACCGGCGACCAGTTGCAGGGTGGGCGCGCCCCGCGCACCCTCC
Organism: Micromonospora gifhornensis; assembly: GCF_016863515.1. Classification (GTDB taxonomy): domain Bacteria; phylum Actinomycetota; class Actinomycetes; order Mycobacteriales; family Micromonosporaceae; genus Micromonospora; species Micromonospora gifhornensis. The sequence goes on along the minus strand of NZ_BOPA01000001.1, from coordinate 57,367 downwards.
CGGGCCAGCTCGGCGGCCCGAGCCGGCGAGACCGCGGCCAGGGCGGCCTCGGTCATCGCGATGAGACCGCCGAGCACCACCAGCCCGGCGGCGAAGGCGAGTAGTTGCAGGTCGGGTAGGCCGGTGGCGGACGCGGCCAGCGAGGTATCCATCACTGGGTGCGGGTCGACCGCCAGCTCGACAACAACCGGGCCTGGAGCCCGAACATCTCCCGCTCCTCCTCCGGCTCCGCGTGGTCGTAGCCGAGCAGGTGCAGGACGCCGTGCACGGTGAGCAGGTGCAGCTCGTCGGCGGCGCTGTGACCCGCGGTGGCCGCCTGCTTCGCCGCCACCTCCGGGCAGAGCACGATGTCACCGAGCAGGGCCGGCTCTCCGCCGACGGCCGCGTTCTCGCCCGGCCCGTGGTCGATGCTGCCCTCGTCCATGGGGAAGGCGAGCACGTCGGTCGGGCCGTCGCCGCCCATCCAGCGATGGTTCAGCTCGGTCATGTAGCCGACGTCGACAAGCAGCACGGACAGCTCGGCGAGGGGGTTGACCCCCATCTCGTCGAGTGCGTGCCGGGCGACGGCCAGCACGGCGTCGGTGTCGACGGCGACACCCGACTCGTTGGCGATCTCGATGGACAACTGTCTTCCCTCGGTCTTAGCGGCGCCGACCGGCGCGGTTGCCCTGGGCGTTGCGCCCCGGCACCGCGTGCACGGCCTGCGCCTGCTGATTCTCCCGCTCGGCGTCCCAGCGGGCGTACGCGTCGACGATCTCACCCACCAGTCGGTGGCGTACCACGTCGGCGCTGGACAGCTGCGCGAAGTGCACGTCCTCGACGCCGGCCAGGATCTCCCGGACGACCCGAAGGCCGCTTGTCGTCCCACCGGGCAGGTCGACCTGGGTGACGTCACCGGTCACCACGATCTTCGAGCCGAAGCCGAGTCGGGTGAGGAACATCTTCATCTGCTCGGGCGTGGTGTTCTGCGCCTCGTCGAGAATGATGAACGCGTCATTCAACGTGCGGCCCCGCATGTACGCCAGCGGGGCGACCTCGATCGTGCCCGCCGCCATCAGCTTCGGGATCGTCTCCGGGTCGAGCATGTCGTGCAGCGCGTCGTAGAGCGGACGCAGGTACGGATCGATCTTCTCGTTGAGCGTGCCGGGCAGGAAGCCCAGCCGCTCCCCCGCCTCGACGGCGGGCCGGGTCAGGATGATCCGGTTGATCTGCTTGGCCTGCAACGCCTGGACCGCCTTGGCCATGGCGAGGTAGGTCTTGCCGGTACCGGCCGGGCCGATGCCGAAGACGATGGTGTGCGCGTCGATCGCGTCGACGTAGCGCTTCTGCCCGAGCGTCTTGGGCCGGATGGTGCGCCCGCGCCGGGAGAGGATGTTGAGGGTGAGCACCTCGGCGGGTCGTTCCGTGCCACCCTGTTCGAGCATGCCGACGGTACGCCGGACAGCATCTGTGGTCAGGGTCTCGCCTTTCTCGATGAGTTCGAGCAGCTCGCTGAAGATCCGCTCGGCGAGGGCATTGTCGGCGGGCGCGCCGGTGATGGTGATCTCGTTGCCCCGCACGTGCACGTCGCTGTTCACCGAGCGCTCGACCAGTCGCAGGATCTCGTCACCCGCGCCGAGCAGGTTCACCATGATCTTCGAGTCGGGGACGGTGATCCTGGTCTGCACCCGGGGTGGGCCGGGAGGTGGGGTGCCGGTCATAGGTCGGGCCGAAGGGCCCTGCGCCACCTGCTCTCGATCTCGGTGCCGGGCCTGGCGCCACGGCATGCTGACGTTACCTCCATCGTATCGGGTCGCCCGCGCGGACACGCTGCCCAATTCCGCTGGCACGACACAGGCGTACACGAGCGGACGAAACGCTACAAAAGGCGCGGCTGTCCGGGCGGGTCAGGCCCGGAAGTCGTACCCGTCGAAGGCCTCCTGGTGCCGGGTGAACCGGTATGTCGCCCAGTGCATCCGGACCACCACCCCGTCACCGTCGCGGGTCAGCCGGAGCAACTCGCCGACCTCCCGCCCGGCGACCGTACGGAACACGTCCGGCCGGTCCGGTTGCGGCGCGAAGACCGCCGGCGGCTTGCCCGGCGGATCGTCCGCGCCCCGGGCCTGGAGGGTCCCGTCCCGCCAACTGAACACGTACTGGAAGCCTTCGCCCCACCAGCGGCCGAGCAGCCCACGCAGCTGGGCGGGGGCCGGGTCGCCGGGTCGCCACGGAGTGATCTCGGCGGGGTCGTGCTCGACGGCGGCGGCGAGCAGCCGGTGCGGCAGCTCCAGCAGCTCCGCCGAGGTGCCCGAGGAGCCCAGCACGGCAGCCCCGAAGGCGGCAGGGGTGCCCTCGCCGCCCCGGCGGCCGTACGCCCCGGCCAGGAATCCGGGCATGGCGCCGTCGTGCCCGACGTGCACCACCCGGTCACCCTGCGGCACCAGGATCAGGCCGAGGCCGAACCCGGCGTTCCAGAGCGCCTCGTCGGTGACCGTGACCGGCCAGCGCATCTCTTCCAGGGTGGCCGGGCCGAGCACCCGGCCGGTCGCGTCCATCGCCGCCGGGTCGGCCAGGAAGGCCGCCCAACGGGCCATGTCGGTGGCCGTGCTCCAGAGCTGGGCGGCCGGGCCGACGGCACCGAAGTCGCTCGGCGGCTCCGGATGCGCCTCGTCGGAGTACGCGTCGACCAGGTAACCGGTGGCCGCCCGGGGGCCTGGCGAAACCGTGGTGCTGGTCAGTCCGAGCGGAGTCAGCACCCGCTCGGTAAGCACCTCGGCCCAGGTGCTTGCGCGTACCTGCCCGACCAGCCGGCCGAGCAGCGCCATGCCGAGGTTGGAGTAGTGGAACCGCCGGCCGGGCGGCAACACCCGCTCGGCCCGGTCCAGCTCGGCGACGAGCCGGTCGGCGTCGGGCACCCGCAGCGTGTCCCAGACGTCGCCGTACGGCTCGCGTTGCAGGCCCGCGGTGTGCGACAGCAACCGGCGTACGGTCAGCTCGCCGTGTGCCGGCAGGTCGAGGTGCCGGTCCAACCGATCGTCGAGGTCGAGCAGCCCGTCGTCGCGACACTGCATGACCAGTACGGCGGTGAAGGTCTTGGTCACCGACCCGATCCGGAACCGGGTCTGTTCGTCGAGCGCGGTGTCGTTGCCGGTGCCGCCGACCGTGCACGTCCACAGCGCCCGGTCGGCCCGGTGCACGGCGGCCGAGACCGCCGGCACCCGAGCCTGCGCCTGGACCCGCCGCACCAGCCGTTCGAGCTGCTGGGCGGCGGCGGTACGGCCGGCGGCCGAACTCACGCCACGCTCCGGGCCAACATCGGTCCGAGCGGCGCACCGCCCAGCACGTGCGCGTGCACGTGGAACACCTCCTGGCCGCCGTAGGGGCCGGTGTTGAACATCAGCCGGAAGCCGTCGCCGAGCAGCCCCTCGTCCTCGGCCACCGCGGCGGCCGTGGCGAGCACCTCACCGGCCAGCGCCGGGTCGCCCTGGCCGAGGGTGGCCACGTCGGCGTAGTGCTCCTTCGGGATGACCAGCACGTGCACCGGCGCCTTCGGGTCGATGTCGCGGAAGGCGAGCGTGGTGGGGGTCTCGCGGACCACCGTGGCCGGGATCTCCCCGGCGACGATCCGGCAGAACAGACAGTCAGTACTCACCCGGGCAGTGTAAGGAAGGGCCCCTGCTTAACGCCTCAGGTAGAGCAAGGGCCCCTTGTTAACACCACCGCGCAGGTACGGCAGGATGTCGCCCATGGCGGAACGGGCAGTGCTGGTCACGGGCGGTTCACGGGGCATCGGGCGGGCGGTGGTGCAGGCCTTCGCCGCCTCCGGCGACCGGGTGGCGATCCACCACCGCGACTCGGCCGACCTGGCCGAGCAGCTGCGGGCCGAACTGCCGGGCACCGGCCACACCGTGGTCCGCGCCGACCTCGCCGACCCCGACGCCGTACGGGCGATGGTGGACGAGGCCGCCGACCGCCTCGACGGGCTCGACGTACTTGTCAACAACGCCGGCGTGTTCGGGCCGGCCGACCCGCCGCACCCCGTCTTCGGCAGCAGCTACGAGCAGTGGCGGCAACGCTGGCGCGAGGTCTGCGACACCAACCTGTTCGGGGCGGCCAACGCCGCCTGGTGCGCCGCCCAGCACATGCGCACGCGAGGTGGGCGAATCGTCAACGTCTCCTCGCGCGGCGCGTTCCGCGGCGAGCCGACCAATCCGGCGTACGGCGCCAGCAAGGCCGGTCTCAACGCGATGGCCCAGTCGTTGGCGGTGGCCCTGGCACCGTACGGCATTGCGGTGGCCACGGTCGCGCCCGGCTTCGTCGAGACGGACATGACCAACGAGCACCTGAAGGCACCGCGCGGCGACGCCATCCGGGCGCAGAGCCCGTTCGACCGGGTGGCCCGGCCCGAGGAGATCGCCGCCGCCGTGCACTGGCTGGCCAGCCCCGAGGCGGAGTGGGCCTCCGGCACCATCATCGACCTCAACGGCGCCTCCTACCTGCGCACCTGACGCAGCAGGCCGACAGCGGGGTCTACCAGCGCAGGAGGCGGGTGGCGAGGACGGCCAGGGCGGCCACGCCGGCGGTGGAGGTACGCAGCACCGAGGGGCCGAGGCGGACCGGGTGCGCGCCGGCCTCCTCAAACGTTGCCAGCTCGGCCGGGGTGATGCCGCCCTCGGGGCCGACCACCAGCACGATCTCGCCCGCCTCGGGCAGCTCGACGGTGGTCAGCCGGTCGGTCGCCTCCTCGTGCAGGACGTAGCCGGCGGCGGCGCCGGAGATGCGTCGGGCCACCGATGCGGTGGACTCGTCCGGCGCGCCTGCCACCACGGGCAGCCACGCCCGGCGGGCCTGCTTCGCCGCCTCGCGGGCCGTGGCCACCCACTTGTCCCGGGCCCGTACGCCCCGGTCTCCGCGCCACTGCGCGACCGACCGGCCGGCCGCCCAGGGGACGATCTCGTCCACGCCCGCCTCGGTCATCGCCTGTACGGCCAGTTCACCCCGGTCGCCCTTGGCGATGCCCTGCACCACCACCAGCCGGGGGTTCGCCGCGTCGACGTACCCCCGGTCGGTGATCTCAAGGTCGAGGGTGCCCCGGCCGACGGCGCTGACCACGGCGGCGGCCGTGCCGCCCCGGCCGTCGCCGAGCAGCAGTTCCTCGCCGACCCGTAGCCGTTGCACGGTGGCGGCGTGGTGCCCTTCGGGGCCGTCGAGCACCATCGTGTCGGCGGCGGGCAGCGACTCGACCAGGAACAGCGGAGCGGACACGGGACGCCGGTCAGCCGTGACCGTTGAACGCGTCGCGCATCCGGGAGAAGAAGCCGCCCTGCTTGGTCAGCTCGGCGACCTCCTCGCCCCGGGTCTTGGCGAAGTCGCGCAGCATCCGCTCCTGGTCGGCGTCGAGCTTGGTCGGGGTACGCACGTCGAGGTGGACGTAGAGGTCACCACGACCGGTCCCACGCAGGTGGGGTACGCCCCGGGCCCGCAACCGCAACGTGCTGCCGGGCTGGGTGCCCGCCTTGACGTCGACCGGTTCCTCGCTGTCGAGCGTCTTGATGGTCAGCCGGGTGCCGAGCGCCGCGGCGGTCATCGGCACGGTGACCCGGCAGTGCAGGTCGTCGCCCTTGCGGGAGAAGACGTCGTGCGGCCGCTCGTGGATCTCGACGTAGAGGTCACCGGCGGTGCCACCACCCGGACCGACCTCGCCCTGCTGGGCCAGCCGGATCCGCATGCCGTCCTCGACCCCGGCCGGGATCTTGACGGTCAGCGACCGGCGGGTCCGCACCCGCCCGTCACCGGCGCAGGTCGGGCAGGGGTGCGGGATGGTGGTGCCGTAGCCCTGGCAGACGGTGCACGGCCGGGCGGAGACCACCTGACCGAGGAAGGTGCGCTGCACCGACTGCACCTCGCCCCGGCCACCGCACGCCTCGCAGGTCGCCAGGTGGGTGCCGGCGGCGGTGCCCGCACCGGAGCAGGTGGTGCAGAGCACTGCGGTGTCCACGGTGATCGGCGCTTCCACCCCGAAGGCGGTCTCCTGCAGGTCCAGTTCCAGCCGCAGGATCGCGTCGGCACCCGGTCGGGTACGCGGTCGCGGTCCCCGGCCGGCGCCGGTGGCCCCGCCGAAGAAGGCGTCCATGATGTCCTGGAAGCCGACGAACGGCCCGGCGCCGCCGGGCCCGCCCGGGCCACCGGCACCGCCACCGCCCGGGGCCAACGGGTCGCCGCCGAGGTCGACGATCTGTCGTTTCCGATCGTCCGAGAGGACCTCGTACGCGGCGTTGATGTCCTTGAACTTCTCCTGTGCCTCCGGATCCGGATTGACGTCCGGGTGGAATTGCCGCGCGAGCTTGCGGTACGCGCGCTTGATCTCGTCATCGGAGGCGCCCCGGCTGACGCCGAGAATGCCGTAGTAGTCCCTGGCCACTGCGTTCCGTGTCCTCGTGTTCGTCTCGCGTTACGCCGGTCGGCGGCGGCAGCCCACCGTCGGCCCTGACTGATCAGTTCTGGGCCAGCAGCTCGCCCACGTAGCGTGCCACGGCCCTCACCGTGGCGATGGTCCCGGGGTAGTCCATCCGGGTCGGCCCCAGCACGCCCATCCCCCCGACGATCGTCGCGCCCGGGCCGTAGCCGGTGCTGACCACGGAGGCCGCCCGCAGGTTGTCGATCTCGTTCTCGTCACCGATGCGTACCCGTAGCGTGCTCGGCTCCACCTCGCCGATGAGTTTGAGCAGCACGACCTCCTCCTCGAGGGCTTCGAGGATCGGCCGCAGGGAACCCTGGAAGTCCAGTAGACCGCCGCGGGCGAGGTTGGCGGTGCCGGCCAGCGCGATCCGCTCCTCGTGCCGCTCGACAAGTGTCTCCAGCAACACGGTGGACAGGGTGGTCATGGCACCACGCAGATGCGGAACGCACTCGTCGATGAGGGCCTGCACCAGCGGTGGGGTCTCCGACAACTGGATGCCGACCAGCTTCTCGTTGACCGTCCGACGCAGGTCCAGCACGTCGTCGGCGTGGATCGGGGCGGGCAGTTCGACCAGCCGCTGCTCGACCCGCCCGGTGTCGGCTATCACGACGAGCATCAGTCGGGTGGTGGAGATCGGCACCAGCTCCAGATGCCGTACGCGGGACCGGGCCAGGCTCGGGTACTGCACCACGGCGACCTGCCGGGTCAGCTGCGCCAACAGCCGGACGGTGCGGTGCACCACGTCGTCGAGGTCGACCGCGCCGGCCAGGAACCGCTCGATCGCCCGGCGTTCGGCCGGGCTGAGCGGCTTGACCCGGCTCAACCGGTCGACGAACAGCCGGTAGCCGCGGTCGGTGGGCACTCGACCGGCGCTGGTGTGCGGCTGCCGGATGTAGCCCTCTTCCTCCAGCACGGCCATGTCGTTCCTGACGGTGGCCGGCGAGACACCGAGCTGGTGCCGCTCGACCAGGGCCTTGCTGCCGACCGGCTCCTGGGTGGCGACGTAGTCCTCGACAATCGCCCGCAGTACGGCGAGCTTGCGGTCGTCGAGACCCATCTCCCACCTCCTGTCGCAGGTCAGTGTCGAGCGTCACCCACCGTCGGCGGGCGCCCTGGCACTCGACTGTAGCGAGTGCCAGTCTACGTCGAGGCTCCCGGCAGCGCGATGATCAAGAAAACGGAGTTGTCCGCAGTCCGATCGGGGACTTGACACTCGCCGGTGTCGCTATGGTGCGCCATTGCCGCTGGCACCTACCGTGAGCCCATGACTGAACCACCTCGTCCCCCGAGTTTCGGCGACGATCCCACGGCTCCCGTTTCCGGATCGTCTGGCCAGGGCGGCTATCCCCCGCCCGGCGGCTACCCGCCGCCCGGTGACCAGCCCCCGCCGGCCGGCTACCCGCCGCCGGGTGGTTATCCGCCGCCGGGTGGATATCCGCCGCCCGGCGGTTACCCGCCCCCCGGTGTCGGCTACCCGACCGGCGGCTACGGCGCGCCCGGCGGCGGCTACGGCAACAACGAAGACAAGACCTGGGCCCTGATCGCCCACTTCGGCGGCCCGCTCGGCGTGGTCGTCGGTGGTGGCCTGCTCGGCTGGGTCGCGCCGCTGATCGCGAACATGACCCGCGGGCAGCAGTCCCCGGTCGTCCGGGCGCACGCCGTCGCGGCCCTGAACTTCCAGCTCACCTGGGCGGTCGTCGGGCTGCTGAGCTGGGTGCTCACCGCGATCACCTGCGGCATCCTCTTCTTCGTCCCGATGCTGGTCTGGATCGTGCCGGTGATCTTCGGCATCATCGGCGGCGTCAAGGCCAATGAGGGCACCCTCTACCGGTACCCGATGAGCTACTCCTTCGTGAAGGCCTGATCCCTGAGCCCGTCATCAGGGCAGCAGGTCACGCACCACGGCGTCGGCGAGCAGCCGGCCGCGCAGGGTCAACACCGCGCGGCCGGCCGCGTGGGCGGGAGCGGCCAGCAGGCCGTCGGTCACCGCCCGCGCCGCCGCCGCGCGACCGGCGTCGTCGAGCACGTCCAGCGGCAGTCCGTCGGCCAGCCGCAGCCGGAGCATGACCTCCTCCATCCGGGCCTCGTCGGCGGTCAGCACCTCCCGCGCCAGTCCGGGTGACCGGCCGGCGGCCAGGCGTTGGGCGTACGCCGTGGGGTGTTTGACGTTCCACCAGCGCACCCCACCGACGTGGCTGTGCGCCCCCGGCCCGAGGCCCCACCAGTCGCCGCCGGTCCAGTAGAGCAGGTTGTGCCGGCACCGGCCCGATGGCGTACGGGCCCAGTTGGACACCTCGTACCAGGAGAAGCCGGCCGCGTCGAGGGCGGCCTCGGCGGCCAGGTAACGGTCCGCGGCGACGTCGTCGTCCGGGTACGGCAGTTCACCGCGACGCATCCGGGCGGCCAGTCGGGTGCCGTCCTCGACGATCAGGGCGTACGCGCTGACGTGGTCGGCGCCCGCCGCCACGACCTGGTCCAGCGAGGCGGCGAAGTCCTCCGGCCGCTCCCCCGGCGTCCCGTAGATCAGATCCAGGTTGACGTGGTCGAACCCGGCGTCCCGGGCCTCCAGCGCGGCGGCCGTGGCCCGACCGGCGCTGTGTCGACGGTCGAGCACGGCGAGCACCCCGGGGGCGACCGACTGCATGCCCAGCGAGATCCGGGTGTAGCCGGCGGCCCGCAGCTCCTTGAGGGAGGCAGGGGTGACCGACTCGGGGTTGGCCTCGGTGGTCACCTCGGCGTCGGCGGCCAGTCCCCAGGTGCGGTCGATGGCGTCGAGGATGCGGGCCAGGTCGTCGGCGGGCAGCAGGGTGGGGGTTCCACCGCCGACGAAGACGGTCTCCACCCGGCGGGGCGGACGGTCGCCCAGCACCCGCGCGGCGAGGGCCAGCTCGGCCAGCACGGTGTCGGCGTAGCCGTCCCGGCTCGCGCCGCCGCCCAGCTCCTGCGCCGTGTAGGTGTTGAAGTCGCAGTAGCCGCAGCGGCTGGCGCAGAAGGGCACGTGCACGTACACGCCGAAGCCCTGGTCACCGACGCTCGCTCGGGCGGATGCGGGCAACGACCCGTCGGTCGGGACGGGTTCGCCTGCTGGAAGGACGCCGGGCATGGCCACTAGTGTGCCCTCCCATGACCTCTCCCGACGCGCTGGTACGGGTCACCACGGCCCGCGGGGTGAGCACCCTCACCCTGGACAGCCCACACAACCGCAACGCCCTCTCCACGCCGTTGATGACCCAACTGCTGGCCGGGCTGGACGCCGCGGTCGCCGACGACACGGTCCGGGTGATCGTGCTGGACCACACCGGCTCGGTCTTCTGTTCCGGGGCGGACCTGAAGGAGACGGCGGCGGCGTACGCCAGCGGGACGGTGCCCGCCGGGATGCTGGGTGACGTGCTCGCGGCGGTCCGGCAGTGCCCGAAGCCGGTGCTGGCCCGGGTCGCCGGCCCGGCCCGAGCCGGTGGTCTGGGCCTGATCGCGGCGGCCGACCTGGCGATCTGCGCCGCCGAGGCCACCTTCGCCTTCACCGAGGTACGCATCGGGGTGATCCCGGCGGTGATCTCGGCGACCGTGCTGCCCCGGCTGCATCCCCGGGCGGCGGCCGAGCTGTACCTGACCGGCGACACCTTCGACGGCCGGCGGGCGGCGCAGATCGGTCTGGTCACCGCCGCGGTGCCGACCGACGAGTTGGACGCCGCGGTGCAGCGCTACCTCGACTCGCTGGTGCGGGGCGCTCCGTCGGCGCTGGCCGGGGCGAAGGAACTGCTGCGCCGCCCACCCGCCACCGACCTGCGCGCCGAACTTGCGGAGCTGGGCACCCTGTCCACCCGCTACTTCCTGTCCGGCGACGGCATCGAGGGGGTCACCGCGTTCCGGGAGAAGCGTCCGCCGCGCTGGGTCGCCGAACTCGACAGGTGAGGATCGGCCGCCATCGGGGAACTTCCGTCCCGACGCGGATCGCGCGCTCGCGGTGGAACTGGACGGACGACCCAGGTCGGGCGCTGAGGGACGTACGCTTTCGGCGGACGTCGTACGGGAGGTGTGGGTGCGAACTCGGGTGGTCGTGGGCGGTTTCCTGGTCGTCGTGCTGGTCGCCGTGATCGGCATCGTGCTCGGCATGCGGCAGGTGGGAGAGCGACTACGGCTGCCCTTGGCCAGCCGGGCCTGCACCGTGCAGGCCGACGGGAAGGTGACCCTGGACGCTCATCAGATGGCCAACGCGGCGACCATCGCGGCCATCGGCATCCAGCACGAGCTTCCCGACCGGGCCGTGGTGGTGGCGCTCGCCACCGCCTACCAGGAGTCCGGGCTGCGCAACCTGGCCGGCGGGGACCGCGACTCGGTAGGCCTGTTCCAGCAGCGGCCGAGCCAGGGTTGGGGCAGTCCCGAGGAGATCCGTGACCCCCGGTACGCGGCCGACCGGTTCTACGCCGCGCTGAAGAAGGTGCGCGGCTGGCAGGACATGCGGGTCACCGACGCGGCGCAGAAGGTGCAGCGGTCCGCCTTCCCGGAGGCGTACGAGAAGTGGGCCGACGAGTCGGAGGTGCTCACCCGCGCGCTGCTCGGCCACGCCACGGGTGCGGTGGTCTGCACCTTCGGCGACGATCCGGCGATGCGGGGCGAGGCTGCCGCCACCGCGCTGACCCAGGGTCTCAACCTCGACTGGGGGTTGACCGGCTCGGCGACCACGGCGCATCTGACCGGGCTCACGGTCACGGCGGCGAACCAACTCGATGGCTGGCGGTACGCGCACTGGCTGGTCGCCCACGCCAACGATCACGGAGTGAAGCGGGTGCGCTTCGGCGACCTGGAGTGGACCAACCGGGGTGGTTCGTGGAGCCGGGTCGGTGACGGTTCGCGGGAGCATGCCGAGGTCGTCGCCGAGGTCTTCGCGGACGCCTGACAGACCCCGATCTCCTTACCCGCAGTAACCGCAAAAACCGGCATTCCGCCATTAATGGCCCGGCATCGCCACTCTGAGTGACTAGCGGTAGTCGCTCAGCTGCGCTGCGTCGTCATCATCGCAGGGATCGATGCGGGCGGTCCGACAGCCGGTGCGATCGCGCGTTACGATCGGCCACCTGTGCCAGAAATGGTTTCACCTCTTGGGGAGGGTACGACGTGGCTTTCGACTACGGCGACCGCACCGGCTATGAACCGATCAGTGACGTCGACCGCAAGGAGTTCCACGAGCAGGGATTTCTCCTGCTGCGCAACGTCCTGACCGAGGACCACCGGGCCGCCCTCGAAGCCGCGGTCGACCGGGTGTACGCCGAGGAGAAGGCCAAGGGCAAGACCACCAAGGACGGCACCCTGCACCTGCTGGGCTTCCTTGAGCGCGACGAGCTCTTCGGCGACCTGCTCACCCACCCGATCGCCTTCCCGTACATGTGGGGCCTGGCCGGGTGGAACATCTACAGCCACCACAACCACCTCGACGTGACTCCTCCGGCGCTGGAGCCGGAGAAGCCGTACTGGGGGTGGCACCAGGACGGGTACCGGCAGAACTCCGACCCGGAGACGATGGACCCGAACCTGCCCCGGCCGATGTTCTCGCTGAAGGTCGCCTACGTGCTCTCCGACCTGTCGGAGACCGGCCGCGGCGCCACCAAGGTCATCCCGGGCAGCCACCTGTGGAACTCGCTGCCGCGTCCGGCGGACACCACGGTGCACAACCCGGACCCGGAGGGCACCGTCGAGATCACCGCCAACCCGGGCGACGCCTTCATCTTCGACCGCCGCCAGTGGCACTCGCGGTCGACGAACCTGTCGAACATCACCCGCAAGATGCTCTTCGTCGGCTACACCTACCGGTGGATCCGTCCCCTCGACGAGCTGCACATCGACAAGAACGGCGAGTGGTGGAACAACCGCACGCCGGTGCAGCGCCAGCTCTGCGGTGAGGGCACCCACACCGCGAACTACTGGGGCATCAACTGGGACGGCTACATCGACGACGAGATCCCGCTGCGCAAGGAACTCAAGCAGCGCGGCCTGCTCAACCGCAACATCCCCTGGCTCCGCTGAGCATGCAAGGAAGGGCACCTTATTAACGCCTCGCGTACTAAAAGGGTGCCCTTCTTAACACCCGGCAGCACCTCGCGGCACCCACCGCCGCACCGGTGCTGATGAGAGCAAGATGCGCACGAGAAAGGCACCCGACCACTCAGGTCGGGTGCCTTTCTTTGTGATCAGCGGTTACCGGTGGGTGACGCCCCGGCGACTGCGGCCGACCCCGGCGACCAGCGCGACCGCGATGGCGGCCAGCAGCACCTGGAGCATCAGCTCCCGCCAGTCGATGCCGGCGGTCTCGGCGAAGCCGGAGGCGCGGGCGATCACGGTACCGAGCAGCGCGGCACCGACACCGATGAGCATGTGCAGCCAGATCGGCATGGGCTGACGGCCCGGCACCACCAGGCGGCCCAGTGCGCCGACGATCAGACCGACGATCAGCGCGGTGATGATGCCCCAGACGGTGAGCTCCATGGTCGCTCTCCTTCACAAAAGACGATCCACATTTGTGGTTTTCCTGTCGTGACCGCCTAATGCCCGACCCGCGAAGAACTCAAACCGACCTATGCCGGTCGACAGTCCACCGGTCTCACCGCCCTGCCCGTACCCGTGGGTCAACACGGTTTCGCCGCAATGGCGGTCACCGGATTGCCTGGTGACTGCCATTGCGGCGAAACGACTACCGCACCCGAGGGGGGCTACTTCTTGCCGGTGGGCTTCCCGTCCCCGGAGTCGGAGGAGAGCGCGGCGATGAAGGCCTCCTGCGGGACCTCCACCCGGCCCACCATCTTCATCCGCTTCTTGCCTTCCTTCTGCTTCTCCAGCAGCTTGCGCTTGCGGCTGATGTCACCGCCGTAGCACTTGGCGAGCACGTCCTTGCGGATCGCCCGGATGGTCTCCCGGGCGATGACCCGGCTGCCGATGGCGGCCTGGATCGGCACCTCGAACTGCTGGCGCGGGATCAGGTTGCGCAGCTTCGCGGCGATCGTGGTGCCGTAGGCGTACGCCTTGTCCTTGTGCACGATGGCGCTGAACGCGTCCACCGGCTCGCCGTGCAGCAGGATGTCGACCTTCACCAGGTCGGACGCCTGCTCGTCGGTGGGCTCGTAGTCCAGCGAGGCGTAGCCCTTGGTGCGGCTCTTGAGCTGGTCGAAGAAGTCGAAGATGATCTCCGCCAGCGGCAGCGTGTAGCGCAGCTCCACCCGGTCGGCGGAGAGGTACTCCATGCCGAGCAGGCTGCCCCGACGGCTCTGGCACAGCTCCATCACCGCACCGACGTAGTCGTTCGGGGTCAGCACACTGGCCCGCACCGTCGGCTCGTACACCTCGGCGATCTTGCCCGTGGGGTACTCGCTCGGGTTGGTGACCACGACCTCCTGGCCGTCCTCGGAGATGGCCCGGTAGACCACGTTCGGCGCGGTGGAGATCAGATCCAGGTTGAACTCCCGCTCCAGCCGCTCGCCGATGATCTCCAGGTGCAACAGGCCGAGAAAGCCGCAGCGGAACCCGAAGCCGAGCGCACCGGAGGTCTCCGGCTCGTAGGTCAGCGCGGCGTCGTTGAGCTTGAGCTTGTCCAGTGCGTCGCGCAGGGCCGGGTAGTCCGAGCCGTCGATCGGGTAGAGGCCCGAGTAGACCATCGGCTTCGGGTCCTTGTAGCCGCCGAGCGGCTCGGCCGCCGGGCGCCCGTTGATGGTGACCGTGTCACCGACCCGGGACTGGCGGACGTCCTTCACACCGGTGATCAGGTAGCCGACCTCGCCGACGCCGAGCGCCTCGGACTTCACCATCTCCGGCGAGATGACGCCGATCTCCAGCAACTCGTGCACCGCGCCGGTGGACATCATCTTGATCCGGTCGCGGGCGCTGATCCGCCCGTCGATCACCCGGACGTAGGTGACCACGCCCCGGTAGACGTCGTACACCGAGTCGAAGATCATCGCGCGGGCCGGCGCGTCGGCGTCACCGACCGGCGGGACGAACTGCCGGACGATCTCGTCGAGCAGGTGCGGCACACCCTCACCGGTCTTGCCGGAGACCTTGATGCAGTCCGCCGGGTCACCGCCGATCAGGTGGGCCAGTTCCTCGGCGTACTTCTCCGGCTGGGCGGCCGGCAAGTCGATCTTGTTGAGCACCGGGATGATGTGCAGGTCGTTCTCAAGGGCGAGATACAGGTTGGCCAGGGTCTGCGCCTCGATGCCCTGGGCGGCGTCGACAAGCAGGATCGCGCCCTCGCAGGCGGCCAGCGAGCGGGACACCTCGTAGGTGAAGTCGACGTGCCCCGGGGTGTCGATCATGTTGAGCACGGCCTGCTCGCCGGCCCGCTCACCATCGCGGATGGTCCACGGCATCCGTACGGCCTGGCTCTTGATCGTGATGCCGCGCTCGCGCTCGATGTCCATCCGGTCGAGGTACTGCGCACGCATCTGCCGAGGGTCGACCACGCCGGTGAGCTGCAACATCCGGTCGGCCAGGGTCGACTTCCCATGGTCGATGTGAGCGATGATGCAGAAGTTCCTGATCCGCGCCGGGTCGGTGGCACCAGGAGCGTTCGCGCCGGTATCGAGCGTCGGTGGCACAGCGGTCCGTTCTGGTCGGCTGACGTGAGCAGGCCGGCTCGTGCCGGCCCCCTCTATGCTCCCACGTCCCCGCCGAGCGTCGGCCGGGCGTCCGTCACTCCTGTGGCGGCTCCACGAACAGGGCCGCGAGCTTGGGCAACCGACGCCGGGCCTCGTCGGCGTCGTCGAAGTCCCAGAAGTCGTTCAGGTCGGGCACCGGCGGCGATTCGCGGTCGGTGGGGAGTTCGGTCGCGGTCGCCTTGCGGTACGCGTCCCACGGCACCGCCAGCATGTCCTCGCACTCGAACTCCTCGCCGCTGAGCGAGGCGGACCGCACCCGCGGCAGGTCGGCCAGCGAGTCCGGCTCGGCCACCGCGCGGGCGAAGACCTCCCGGCCCTGTGCCATCAACCAGCCCCGGAAATACTCGAAGCCGTCGTCGGAGGCACCGCCGTTGATCAGGTACGCCGCACCCCAGAGGTCGACCCGGTAGGAGGCGGTGAGGACGCGCTGTTGGTGGCGGGCGTACCCGATGATCTCCTCGGGGTCGCGGGCCGCGAGCAGCGCGACCGCCCGAGCGGCGATGGCGTCCGGCTCTCCCCCACCGGACCGGGCGCTGTCGATCAACTGCCAGAACTCGTCGGTCCTCATGGCCTGGCAGTCTGGCAGACGCCGCCACCACCACCGCACGGCGCGCGGACGCCACGCGCGGTTGCCGGCCACCCTTGCGTGGTCGCTCCCCGGCCGCGCCGGCCGGCCGCGCCGCGCCCCTCGGTAGCCGGGCCGCGCGGTGGCGCTGCCACCGGGGCAGCATGGTGGGGTGAGCAACCCGTCTGCGTCACCCGTGTCGTACCACGCCACCGCCCAGCGGCCCGGCTGGGCGGCCCTGCCGGCGGCGGTCCGGGCCGCGTTGTCGGCACGCCTCGGCGCGCCGGTGGTCCAGGCCCGGGTCGCCACCGCCGGGTTCACCCGGGGTTTCGCCGCGGTGCTGCGCACCGCCGACGGCGGCAGCGCGTTCGTCAAGGCCGCGGCCCGCGCCGAGCAGCCACACCTGGTCGACTGGTACGCCCGGGAGGCCGCCATCCTCACCCGGCTACCCGCCGGGCTGCCCGTTCCACGACTGCGCTGGACGCTGTGGGAGGCGGGCTGGTACGCGCTCTGCCTCGACCCGGTCGACGGGCACACACCCCGACTGCCGTGGGACCCGACGGAGTTGGACGCCACCCTCGCCGGGTTCGTCGACATCGCCGCCGCGCTCGCCGAGCCGCCGACCGAACTCGCCGACCTCGGGCTGCCCCGCCTCGCCGACCTGGCCCGCGAGGACATCCTCTGGTGGGGCGAGGTGGCCGCCGGCCGGGAAGCGGCACCACCGCTACCCGCACCGGTGGCGGGCCGGCTGGCCGAACTGGTCGCGCTGGAGTCGAAACTGCCCGGGTACGCCGCCGAGGCGACCGGCCTGACCCACGGTGACCTGCGGGTGGACAACGTCCTGATCGGTGCCGACGCGACCGCCTGGTTCTGCGACTGGACCTGGCTGTGTCACGGACCGGCCTGGTTCGACCTGGCCGGGCTGTTGATCACCGGGTACGCCGGCGGGCTGGACGTCGACACCCGTTTCGCCGCCCACCCGGCCGCCGCCGACGCGCCGGCCGACGCCCTGGACGTGACCCTGGCTGCCCTGGCCGGCTACCACCTGACAGCCGCCGCCTCTCCCCCACCGACCGCGTCGGCCCAGCTACCCGCCCACCAGCGGTGGACCGGCGAGCAGGCGCTGGCCTGGCTGGCCCGCCGCCAGGCGTGGACCTGACTGGTCGGGTGCCGTTTTGGCTCGTCCGAGCCGACCTGGTAACCTGGCTCTTCGCGCAGCGATGACGCATGCTCGTCGCGCGCACAAGCTGACCAACCCGAGCTATCAAGACGAGGCTGTCGCGTGGCGAACATCAAGTCCCAGATCAAGCGCAACCGGCAGAACGAGAAGCGCCGGCTGCGTAACAAGTCGGTCAAGTCGTCGCTGAAGACCGCCATCCGCAAGTTCCACGAGGCTGCGGAGGCCGGTGACGCCGAGAAGGCCACCGCGCTGATGCAGGACGCCTCCCGGAAGCTGGACAAGGCGGCCAGCAAGGGCGTCATCCACGCCAACCAGGCGGCGAACCGCAAGTCGGCGATCGCCAAGCGCGTGGCGTCGCTCGCCTCCTGAGCCAGCGACCGCTGACCTGACGTAAGCCCCGGGGCACTGCCCTGGGGCTTACTCTCGTCATCCACCCGCTCCGGTTATCCACCCGCTCTCGTCGTCCACCCGTCGACTGGCCGGGCTTACTCTCGCCTGCCTGCTGACCGGCCGGACGCTGCGTCGGTGCCGTCGGCGGGTTTGACGCTGTCCGCCGGCCCGACCCGGACCACCACACCGGGCACGCTGTGCGGCAGCCAGTCGACCTGGGCCCGCCCCACGACCGGTTCCACCTGCCGCCGGAACCGGTCGCGTTCTTGCTCGGGCACGGCGGCCGCCGAACGGACCACCATCGCGACCACCAGGTCGTTGAGCTTGACCATGACGGCCACCGCCGTCGGCAGCACCACGATCGCCCACCACTTGACCAGTTCGGCGAGGACGAGCAGGGTCGCCAACGCGATCGCACCCTCGAAGAACAGGAAGCAGAGCACCCCACCCGGATTGACGAAACGCAGCCTCAGCGCCCGGGCGTAGAACGGGCGGTACCGCTGCTCGTCCGCCGGGATCGTGGCCCACGAGCCACGGGAGGCTCCGCTCATCTGTTGCCGTCCCGCCGCGCGGCGGCCACTGAGAAGACGGCCCGTTCCAGCGCGTACGCCCGGTCGTCCGAGCCGCCCTTGACCGCCGCGTTGCACTCGGCCGCCGCCTGCATCGCCTGGACCAGCCCCTCGGGCGTCCAACCACGTGCCTGCCGCTGGGCCCGTTCGACCTTCCACGGCGGCATGCCCAGGCTGCTCGCCAACTGATAGGGGCTGCCCCTCCCGGCGGAGGCGACCCGGGCGACGGTGCGGATCCCGTCGGCGAGCGCATCGGCGATCGGCACCGGGTCCACCCCGACGTGCAGGGCCCACCGCAGTGCCTCCAGCGCACCCGGCAGGTCACCGACCATGGTGGCGTCGGCCACGGTGAAGCCACTCACCTCCACCCGGCCCCGGTAGTAACGGGCCACGGTGTCGGCGCCGATCCGACCGTCGGTGTCGGCGATCAGCTGTGCGCAGGCCGCGGCGAGCTCCCGCAGGTCGTTGCCGACCGCGGCGATCAACGCCTCGGCGGCGTCGTCGGTGCACCGCCCACCGGCCCGACGGAACTCGTCCCGGACGAAGGCCACCCGGTCACGGTGCCCCTTCAGCTTGGCCGCCGGCATGACGTGGGCACCGGCCGCCTTCAGCCCGTCGGCGAACGCCTTGCCCTTGGCCGCACCGAGATGCTGCACGATCAGCTGCACGTCCGGGTCGGGATTCTTCGCGTACGCCAGCAGGGCCGCGACCAGATCCTTGCGGGCGTCCTGACCGGAACGCAGCACCAGCACCCGGCGACCACCGAACAGCGACGGGCTGAGCATCTCGTCGATCTCGCCGACACTGAGCTGACCAGCCTGGTATTCGCGGACGTCGACGTCCGGGTCGGCGGCCCGCGCGGTGGCGACGGTTTCGGCCACCGCACGCGTGGCGAGCAGCTCCTCGTCACCGAGGACGAGCACAATAGGAGCGGCACTGGCGGCGGTCACGCCGCCCATATTCGCACGCTCAGCGGCCCGGTCCAGTCCGGTCGGCCGCACCGCACGGGCGGACCCCGCACACAGCGCAAATCCAGACATATATCTAATTTGCCGCTAATCTCCATAAATTGGGGTCTATTCCCTGGTCGATGATGAACCTGCTTCACGGGGTGGACCGACTCAGGTCGACACCGCCCAGCACCACGGCCAGCCCGGACGCGGCGAGCACCACCGCCACGTCCCCGTCGATGTCGGTACGCAACACCCGCGCTCCGCCTCGGGACAACCGGGCCAGCACCGCGTCGCTCGGATGCCCGTAGGTGTTGCCCGCACCCACCGGCACCAGCGCGACCGCCGGTGCGATCGCGTCCAGGAAGGCTGCGTCCTGGAACGCGCTGCCGTGGTGAGCAACCTTCAGCACGTCGGCCCGCAGCCGGTGTACGGGCAACCGTTCCCGCAGTGCCTGCTGCTCCTCGGTCTCGGCGTCGCCGGTGAGCATGATCCGCACCCCGGCCACCGTGGCGAGCAGCATCAGCGAGTTGTTGTTCGGATCCGACCGGGTTCCCCGCATCGGGTAGGGCGGGCCGACGACGAGCAGGTCGACCGCGCCAGCCTGGTACCGCCACCCGGCCGCCACCGGCACCACCGGGGTGCCGTGGGTGGCGGCGGTGTCGTGGACCTGGTTTCGCCCGGTTGCCGGCTCAGGCCACTGCGGAGTCGACACCAGGTCGACCCGCCGCCCCCGGAACACCCCCGCCACACCAGCGGTGTGGTCGGCGTGGAAGTGGCTGACCACAAGCAACGGCACCCGGCGCACGTCGAGCCGGCGTAGACAGGCGTCCGCCGCCCCCGGATCCGGGCCGGTGTCGATGACGACCGCCCGCCCGGGCGCCACCGGCAACACCACCGTGTCACCCTGACCGACGGCGCAGACCGCGATGACCCAACCCTTCGGCGGCCAGCCCGGCGCGATCACCCGCACCGGCACGGTGCCGAGCATCACCGCGACCGTGCCCACCGCGACCAGGCGGCGCACCACCGGCCGCCGGGCGGCGACCAACAGGGCCACGGTCAGCCCCGCCAGCAGCAACGCCCCGGTCACTCCGCCCGGCCAGGGCAGGTTCCCCATCGGCATGCGTGCGCCGTACCGGGCGACCAGCACCAACCACCACGCCGGCCAGTGCGCCAGCCAGGCCGCGATCTCGGCACCGAACGGCCAGACCGGCGACACCGTCGCGGCCACCACACCGAGCACGGTGGCCGGGGCGATCGCCGGCACCACGAGCAGGTTCGCCGGCACCGCGACCAGGCTGACGGTGCCCGACAGGCCGGCGATCACCGGCGAACAGGCCAACTGCGCGGCAGCCGGCACCGCCAGCGCCTCGGCCGCCCCCGGAGGTACGCCCCGCCGCCGCAGCCCGTCGCGCCACCGTGGCGCGAGCAGCAACAGACCGCCGGTGGCCATCACCGACAACGCGAAGCCGGGGTCCCCGGCCAGATCCGGGTCGACAAGCACCAACACCGCCACGGCGGCGGCCAGCGCCGGTACCGCTGCTCGGGGGCGGCCGGCGGCCAGCGCGGCGAGCCCGATCGCACCCATGGTGGCCGCCCGGACCACGCTCGGCGAGGGACGCACCAGGATCACGAAGCCCACGAGTGCCAGCCCGCAGAGCACGGCGGCCAGGGTGGGGCCGGCCCGCGCCCAGCGGGCCACCAGCAACACCGCCCCGGCGATGATCGCGACATTGGAACCGGATACCGCATTGAGATGCGTCATTCCGGTGGCGCGGAAGTCCTCCTCGACCGCGTCGGGCAGCCGGCTCGTGTCGCCGACCACCAGCCCGGGCAGCAGGCCACCGGGCTCGTCCGGCAACGGCGCACACGCCTGCTGCAGACCGGCACGCAGCCGACCGGCGACCCGCTGCAGCGCCGAGGGTGTCCCGAGCCGGTCGGGCGGGCCGGCGGCCAGCAGCACGGCGGCGGTCAGATCACCACCGCGCGGTTCGGTCAACCGCCCCTCGGCGGTGAGCCGTTGCCCGGGCAGCAGGTGCCGCCAGGCCGGATCGTCGGTGAGCACCAGCACGCGGGCCGGTACGGCCACCCGCTGCCCCTCCGGGCCGGTGACGTTCACCAGTTTGGCCCGTACCAGCAGGGTGGGCGGGCGGCCCACGATGCCGCCGCGTACCGGCCGTGGATCGTCCCGGACGACCAGTTCGGCGGTGACCTGGGCCCGGTCGTCGACAAGTGCGCGGATCGGCTCGGCGTCGCGTACGGCCAGCCGGGCCGAGGTCGCGGCACCACCGCAGACGACGCCGATCAGTACCGACACCACGATCCAGCCGTATCGGCGTGCGACCGTGCCGGGACGGCCGGCCACCCCGATCAGGTGCAGTGCCACCAGCACGGCCAGACCGGCCGCGACGGCGGCCACCAGCAACGCCCGCCCGGCGTCGACGTGCAGCCCGACCAGGGCGGTCAGCCAGGCTGCCACGGCCAGCCCAGCCAGCCGGAGATCGGGGATCTGGGCACCGTCCAGGCCGACGATCGCCCCGGCCGCTCCGAAGGTGCCGTCGCCCGAGCGCCTCAGCTCGGCCACCGCCGAGGTGCGCCGAGACGAGGATGCCCCGTCCGTCGTCACACCGTCACCAGGTCTTTGAGTTCCTCGTACCGTGCGTCGCCGATGCCGTTGACCTGGCGTAGATCGCTGACGGACCGGAAGCCGCCGTGCTCGTCGCGGTGCTCGATGATGCGTCGGGCCAGCACCGGCCCGACCCCGGGCAGCGTTTCCAGTTGGGACTGGCTCGCGGTGTTGAGATTGAGCCGGCCACCCGGGGCCGCGCCCGCCGCCGGGTCGGCACCTGGGGCGGCCCCCACCGCCGGGGTGGCCGCCGCCACGCCGACCAGGATCAACTCGCCGTCGGCGACCTTGCGGGCCGGGTTGAGCATGGCCACGTCCACTCCGGGCAACGCTCCGCCGGCTGCCTCGACGGCATCGGCGACCCGCGCACCGGCCGGCAGTCGCACCAGTCCGGGGCGCCGGACCTTGCCCGCCACCGCGACCACCACCTCGCCGGTCGCCTCACCGGTCGCCCCGTCGGCCTGCTCGTCTCCCGAACTGTCGGACGGGACCGCGGTGGGTGCGCCGGTTACCGCGCTGACCGGTTCGACCTGTGGTCGGGAGCGCCAGGTCCAGCCGGCGGCACCGAGCACCACCAGGACCGCGACCACGGCCAGTGCCCGAACCCCCCGCCGGCCCGGATCGAAGGCCCCCGGCCCCGGCAACCGCGACGCCGACGCGGCCTCGGCCGCGTCGAGCCCGGACCGCGAATCGGTCGACTCCGGCCCGACCGACGGCCCCGGATCAACCCACCCCGGCCCAGTCAGCCGGGCAGGCCCGACCATGGATGGCCCGGCCACGGTCGGCGGGAGGGGGTTCCGGTCGATGGTGGCGGGGCGGACGGGCAGCGGGACCGTCGGCCAGTCCAGCGGCGTGGAGGCCGCCACCGACGCCGAACGAGGGCCGCGCAGGCGGAACTCGGGCATGCCTGAGTCCTCGGATTCCGGCTCGGCCGCAGGTGCGTCGGGCACCACCGGTGCGTCAGCAGCGTGTTCGGCCGCGTCGGGCATGAGTCGCCACAGGCGCGCCCGTACCGCCGTCTCCTCGTCGTTGGACACCGCGCGAGGCTAGGACGATCGGGCCGGTGCCCGTTGGCCACGAACGCTTCGCTGTGGACAACCAGCGCCCTGTGGACAACGCCCTGATCATGCCCTCGATGTGCTAGTGCCTAGGCCGACTCCGGGTCGAGGCCGAGCACGCTGCGCCCACCGTCGACCGGCAGGATCACGCCGTTGACGAAGCCGGCGGCCGGCGACAACAGATACGCCACCGCCCCCGCCACGTCCTGCGGCTGTCCGATCCTGCCCACCGGGTGCAGCCGGGCCAACTCCGCCTCGATCCGTTGCACCTCACCGGCGTCCTGGCCGGCGAGGAACGCCTCGTGCCGCTCGGTCGTCACCGAGCCCAGCGCGACGGCGTTGCTGCGGATGCCGTACCTGCCGTACTCGACCGCGAGCGCCCGGGTCAGTCCTTCCACGGCGGCCTTCGCGGTGGCGTACGGCAGGCAGCCCGGCACGGGGCGGCTCGCCTGGTGGGACGAGACGTTCACGATCGCGCCAGGGGTCTCGGCGGCGAGGAAACGCCGTACGGCGGTGGCCGCCCCGACCACGGCGGGCCGCAGGTTGCGCGTGATCAGGTCGAACACCTCGCCCACCGGGGCGTCATGCACGGAGGCGTCCCGGAACACCGCGGCGTTGTTCACCCATCCGGTGAGCGGCTGGTGCCGTTCCGCCAGGTCGGCGGCCCGGTCTGTGACCGCCTCGTCGGCGGCGTCGCCCACCACGGCGGTCAGGCGGTCCGCGTGGGGATGCCCGGGCACCCAGGACACCACGTCGGCGTCCCGCTCGATCACGACCACGGTCTCACCAGCGGCGAGCAGGTGCTCGACGATCCCCCGTCCGATCCCCCGCCCGCCGCCGGTCACCACACAGGACATCCGCCACCCCGTTCACGCTTCACGGTCGTCGGTGGATCACCACGCAGGCCAGGCCGGGGCCGACGTGGGCGGCGACGGCCGCACCGGCCTCGGTGACGTACGTGTCGTGAAGTCGGTCGCCGAGCCGAGCCGTCAGCGCACCGAGCAGATCCTCGGCGCGTTGCGGCGCGGCGAGGTGGTGGACGGCGAGATCCACCTGTGCGTCGCCGGCCGCCTCGACGGCCAGGTCGACCAGGCGCGCCACCCCTCGACTGGCGGTACGCACCTTGTCCTTCAGCACGATGCCGCCGTCGGGCATGTGCAGGATCGGTTTGACCGACAGTGCCGTGCCGAGCAGCGCCTCAGCCGCGTTGATCCGGCCGCCCCGCCGCAGCAACTCCAGCGTGTCGACGTAGAAGAAGGTTGCGGTACGCCCCGCCGCGTCGACGGCCTCGGCGCGTACGCCTGCCAGGTCTACGCCCTGCGCGGCGGCCCGGGCCGCGGCGAGGTTCGCAAAGCCGAGGCCCATGCCGCAGGAGCGGCTGTCCACCACCGTCACCTGCCCGCCGAACTGGGCCGCCGCCAACTCGGCGGCCTCGACGGTGCCGGAGAGCGCGGCCGACAGGTGCACCGAGACGATCCCTTCCGCGCCGGCCTCCAGCAGGCTGCGGTAGGTGCGGGTGAACTGTTCTGGCGACGGGCGGGAGGTGCTCACCGAGACCCGTCGCGCACTCAGGGCCCGGGTGGCGTCGGCGGGGAAGACCTGCACTCCCTCCAGCCCTTCGACGCCGTTGAGCACCACGGTCAGCGGCACCACGGTCAGTCGGTGCGCCAGCACCAGTTCCGGTGGCAGATAGGTGGTGGAGTCGGTCACGACCGCGACGGGCATGCCGGCACCGTAGCGGATCATCCCCGCCCCCACCCCCACCGGTGCAACCCCGAAACCCTCCGTGGGCCCCGAACCACCTGGTTGATCAAGAGGTTTGCGTCACCGATCGACGCGACCACGACGCAAACCTCTTGATCAACTGCTCAGGCGGCGGCGCCGGCGGTGCGGTTCAGACGGGTTCGGTGGGGGGTGTGGTGATCGGGCCCACGTTGTGGGCGCGCAGGTGCCAGCCCTGTTCGGGGTGGTGGCGTAGTTCGGTCCAGTGGCAGTTGCGCAGGGGGCCGACGGTACGCAGCACGGCATGGTCCCAGCCCAGCAGGTGCCCGCAGCCCTGGCGCGCCGCGCCGCCGTGGGTCGCGACGACGATCGTGCCACCGGCCATCTCGTCGGCGATCTCGTGCAGGGCGGTGCCGATCCGCTTGCCCAACTCGTCGAGGGGTTCGACGTCCGCGCCGGGTGCCGGGTCACCGGCTCGCCAACGGGCGTACTCGTCGGGGAACTGTGCGGCGACCTCGGTGAGCAGCAGCCCCTGCCAATTGCCGAAGTGGCGTTCCCGCAGCCGGGCGTCGGAGCGTACCGGCAGGCCGGTGAGCGCGGCCAGCGCGGCGGCGGTGTCCGCCGCGCGGCTCAGGTCGCTGGCGACGATCGCGTCCGGACGCAGCGCCGCGAGCAACGGTGCGGCCTCGCGGGCCTGCTCCCGGCCGAGATCGTTGAGGGGGATGTCGGTCTGCCCCTGCACCCGGCTGGCGGCGTTCCAGTCGGTGTTGCCGTGCCGCCAGATCAGCAGCCGGGTCACTCGCCCGATCCGGCGGCGGCCTCGGCGCGAGCCAGGTCCCGGTCGACGAACGGAATGGTCGGGCAGTCCTTCCAGAGCCGGTCGAGGGCGTAGAACTCGCGCTCCTCGGTGTGCTGGACGTGCACCACGATGTCGACGTAGTCGAGCAGCACCCAGCGCCCGCCGCGCTCACCCTCGCGCCGAATCGGCTTCGCCTTGTCCGGCAGGTTGAGCAGGGCTTCCTCGATGGCGTCGACGATGGCCAGCACCTGCCGCTCGTTCGACGCTGCGGCGAGCACGAACGCGTCGGTGATGGCGAGCTGGTCACCCACGTCGATGATGACGATGTCCTGAGCCTTCTTGTCCGCCGCCGCCTGGGCTGCGGCGATCGCCAGCTCGTGAGCGCGCTCGGAAACTGTCACCGTTCTCCTTCGATCAACCGTGCGATACCCAAGCCTCTCACACGGCCCGCGAGTGCGACCCGCCAGTTTCAGCCCGGAATCGGCATTATCTATCGCATAAGTGGACGTATCACTGCTGATAGAGACGCCGTTTCGCGATGTACTGCACCACACCGTCCGGCACCAGATACCAGACCGGCTCACCGCGGGCGACCCGCGCCCGACAATCGGTGGAGGATATCGCCATCGCCGGCACCTGGACCAGGCTGACCGTGTCGGCGGGCAGGTGAGCGTCGGACAATGCGAATCCCGGTCGGGTCACCCCGATGAAGTGGGCGAGTTCGAAGATCTCGTCGAGGTTCTTCCAGCTCAGGATGCGTTCCAGCGCGTCCGCACCGGTGATGAAGAACAGTTGCGCCTTGGGCCCGTACATCGCGTGCAGGTCCCGCAGGGTGTCGACCGTGTAGGTCGGGCCGCCCCGGTCGATGTCCACCCGACTGACCTGAAAGCGTGGATTGGAGGCGGTGGCGACCACCGTCATGAGGTAACGGTCCTCGGCCGAACTGACCGGAAGATCCGCCTTCTGCCACGGTTCGCCGGTCGGCACGAAAATCACTTCGTCCAGCCCGAACCGGTCCGCGACCTCACTGGCGGCCACCAGGTGCCCGTGATGGATCGGATCGAAGGTGCCGCCCATGATCCCGATCCGCCGGTTGTCTTCCGTCACCCCATGATCGTAGTCCGAGCCGGCCTCATTTCAGGCTGGGCATGACGGACAGCTCACGTCCCGCCACGCAGATCAGGCAGTGGTGGCAGCCACCGCCGTCCGCGCCACCAGGGCACGACGCAGGTCGTCGTCGGCGTCGGTGATCACCCGGCGCAGGCCGGGCGTGAGGTCATCGCGGGACAGCAGCGCCGCGGCCGCCTCCCGGGTGGGCTGCGCCACCGCGTAGCGGGGGAAGGCGAGCTTCGCCACCTCGTCGGCCACCCAGGGCGTACGCAGCCGCGCCATGGCGGGCATGTCGGCGAAGAAACGCGGCACGTACTCGGCGGTCAGCTCGGCCTGCTCGGGCTGCCAGAAGCCGGTTGCGGTCGCCTCGATCAGCCGGTTGGAGACCGTGGTGTCGGTCACGATCATCTCCCATGCGGCCTGCTTGGCTGCCGGATCCGGCAACGCGGCTCGGCACCGCGCGGCATGCTCGGCACCTGCGGCGCTCCGATCGGCCGTCGCCTCCGCCTCGATCTCGGCCGCACCCGCCGCACCGAGCACCACCAGCCGACCCAGGATCTTCCAGCGCAACTCGGTGTCGATCGCCAGACCGTCCGGGACACCTCGGCCGTCGAGCCAGCCGGTGAGCAGGGCGGCGTCGGTGGTCGCGGCGATCCGGCCCCGCGCCGCGGCCAGCTGCATGGACCCGCCGGCGAGAGCGGTGTCGAGCATCCGCCGGCAGGCTTTGTCGATCACCGCCAGGGCGGTCTGCCGCATCGACGGATCGAGGTAACGGTCGACAAGCGAACGACTCAGGGCCAGCACGTCCTCGGCGATGATCACCTCGGTCTCGGTGGGCAGCGCCTCCCCGATCAGCTCCACCACCGCCATGACCGGCCGCTCACCGTCGGTCGCCGCGTCCAGCGCCTCGCCCCACAGCAGAGCGCGGGCCAACGGGTCGGTCAGCCGGGGAAGCAGCAGCGGCACCGCGTCGAACGAGGCAGGATCGAGACGGATCTTGGCGAAGGTGAGATCGCCGTCGTTGGGCAGCAGGACGGCCGACGCCGGCTCACCGGCCAACCGGTCGAGCACCGTCCGGCCACCGTCGGTGCTCGGATCCAGGTCGACCTCGAAGCGGTCGGCGCTGCCGTCGACGGCGTACCGTCCCACGCCGATGCGGTGCGGGCGCAGCACCGGATGCGTCGACGGCGCGGTCTGCAGGACCGCCACCTCCCGGTACCGGCCGTCGGCGTCCAGGGCCACCTCGGCCCGCAACGTGTTGACCTGGGCGGCACGCAACCACGCCTGCGCCCAACCGGCCAGGTCCCGCCCGCTCGCCGAGCCGAGGCTGGCGAGGAGATCGGCCAGGGTGGCGTTGCCGAACCGGTGGCGGGAGAAGTGGTCGTTCAGCCCGGCCAGGAAGGGCTCGTCGCCCAGCCACGCCACCAGTTGCCGCAGCACACTGGCACCCTTGGCGTACGAGATGCCGTCGAAGTTGAGCAGCGCCTCTGCCGCGTCGGACAGCTCGTCCGGAGCCACCGGATGGGTGGAGGGACGCTGGTCTGCCGCGTACCCCCACGCCTTGCGGCGCATGGCGAACGTCGTCCATGCCTGGTCGAACCGGGTGGCCTCGGCGGTGACCCGGGTGCCGAGGTATTCCGCGAACGACTCGTTGAGCCACAGGTCGTCCCACCACCGCATGGTGACCAGGTTGCCGAACCACATGTGGGCCATCTCGTGGGCGATGGTGGTGGCCCGCAGCTCCCGCTGGGTGTCGGTGACCGCGGATCGGAAGACGTAGTCGTCGCGGAAGGTGACCAGCCCGGGATTCTCCATGGCACCGGCGTTGAACTCCGGCACGAACGCCTGGTCGTACTTGCCGAACGGGTAGCGCTCGTCGAACAGCCTGTGGAAGCGGTCCAGGCACTGCTTGGTGACGGTGAAGATCTCCTCGGCGTCGGCGTCCAGGTGCTCGGCCAGGGAACGCCGGCAGTAGATGCCGAGCGGAACGCCGTCGTGCTCGTCGCGACGGACGTGCCAGGGCCCGGCGATCAGGCTGAACAGGTAGGTCGAGATCGGCAGGGTGGGGGCGAACTCCCAGCGCCCCGGCCCGGGCTGGGCGGCCAGGTCGGCGTTCGCCGCGACCGTCCAGTGTGGCGGTGCGGTGACCGAGAGGGTCACCGGGGCCTTCAGGTCGGGCTGGTCGAAGGCGGCGAAGATGCGCTGCACGTCGTCCAGGAAGGACATGGCGTAGAGGTAGGTCTCCCCGTCGGCCGGGTCGACGAACCGGTGCAGTCCTTCGCCAGTGTTGGTGTACGCCATCTCCGCCTCGACGGTCAGCGTGTTCTCCTCGACCAACCCGGTCAGGGCCAGCCGGTTGTCGTCCAGCGCGGCCGGATCGAGGTCGACGCCGTTGAGGCGTACGGCCAGCAGTTCCGCGGGCTTGACCTCGGCGAAGGTCTCGGTGCCGGTGGCGGTGAACCGGATCGTGACCTGCGACCGGAACCGCTCGCCGCCCCCGGTCAGGTCGAGATCCACGTGGTACGACTCGACGGCGATCGACGCGCCACGCGCGGTCGACTCTGCACGGCTCAGGCTCGGCATCCGCTTATCCTGCCGGATGGGGTCGCACGGAGCGCCCCCACCCACCGACGCTGGAGGACTGGACCATGACAACGCACCCCAAGGGCGACTTCGACCTCTCCCGGGCGGTCTGGCAGCGTGCCGAGGGGGACACCTCCGAGGCCGCCGTGGAGGTCGCCTTCGTCGACGACCTGATCGGCATGCGCAACTCCGCCGAGCCGGACGGCCCGGTACTGGTGTTCACCCAGGCCGAGTGGGACGCCTTCGTCGCGGGCGCCCAGGACGGCGAGTTCGACCTCGACTGACCGGCGGGACCCACCGCCCCGGTCGGCGGGCCCGACCCCGCCGTGCCGGACCGGGGCGATCCCTCAGACGACATCGCCATCACCCCACCCCAACCCACCGGGCCCCGGCGCGTGATGGAACCCCGGATGGCCGGCGACGTCGACGCAGCGCTCGCCGTCGGGGCCGACCGCCCCGCAGAACAGCCGCTCGGCCCGCCGCCAGTCCTCGGCCGGGGACACCGCAGCCGCCCCGAGCGCCACCTCGGCCCGCAACACGCTCAGCGCCTCCGCGTATCCGACCGCCGTTTCCCGGGCGGTCGCCAGATCAGGCGCGGTGAAGCCGAGGTGCGCGGTGAAGCACCGATCCGGCCGGACCACCCGCCGAGGCGGCCCGATCAGTGGTGGGTCGCCGCCACCACACAGCGCCCCGGCCATCCACCGCCGCCAGTGTGCCGGCCTGTTGTCCCGCATGCGTCCTCCCCCGCGTGCCCGCCGGCACACTTGCCGCACCCCGCCCCGCCGACGCTCCGCCGCAAGCCGGCCGGCCGACGCGGTGCGCACCGCCCGGGTGGGCGGCGTCGCCGACGCTGACCGCAGTCAACCAGGAACGTCTGCTCCCGGGAGGGGCCAGCTGGCCCACACTGCCGAATCGGCAACGGCCCACCTGGTGACGCCGGGGCCGCAGCCCCGGCGCGTCAGGCGTCAGGCCGGGTGCAACACCGTCCGCAGGCACCCGTCCTGCTTCTTCTCGAAGATCTCGTAGCCGCGGGCGCCCTCCTCCAGCGACATCGGATGGGTGGCCAGGTAAGCGGGATCGATCTCCCCGGCGACGAGCCGCTCCAGCAGCATCGGGATGTACCGCTGGGCGTGCATCTGCCCCATCCGCAGCACCAGGGCCTTGTTCATCGCCGCACCCAGCGGGAACTTGTCCACGAAGCCCGCGTAGACGCCGACGATGCTGACCGTGCCGCCCTTGCGTGCCGCCAGGATGGCCTGCCGGACCGACGTCGGCCGGTCCAGCTGCGTCCGGGTGGCCTGCTTCGCCCGGTCGTACGCGTACGCCGGGCCGACGTCGTGCGCCTCCATGCCGACCGCCTCGATGCAGGCGTCCGGTCCACGGCCGGCGGTCATCTCGCGCAGCGCCTCCAGCACGTCGGTCTCGGCGTAGTTGACCGTCTCCACACCGAGCCGGTCGGCGGCGGTGGCCAGCCGTTCCGGCAGCCGGTCCACCATGATGACCCGCTCGGCGCCGAGCAACTGGGCGGCGCGGGCGGCCATCTGACCTACTCCCCCGGCGCCCCACACCGCGACCACCTCGCCGCCGGTCAGGCCACAGAAGTCCGCGGCCATCCAACCGGTGGGCAGCGCGTCGGAGGCGAAGACCACGGAGTCGTCCGGTACGCCGTCGGGCACCTTGAACGCACCGATGTCACCGAACGGCACCCGGACGTACTCGGCGTGGCTGCCGGAGTAGCCACCGGCGGCGTGCGAGTAGCCGAGGATGCCGGCCGGTGAATGGCCCCACAGCTTCTCGGTGAACACCGGCTGCGGGTTGGAGTTGTCGCACAACGAGTACTGCTCGGTCCGGCAGTACCAGCAGCCGCCGCAGGCCACCACCGAGCCGACCACCACCCGGTCGCCGACGGCGATCCGTCGTACGCCCGGCCCGGTCTCCACCACCTCGCCCATGAACTCGTGGCCGAGGATGTCCCCCTCCCGCATGGCGGGCAGGAACCCGTTGATCAGGTGCAGGTCGGAGCCGCAGACGCTGCTGGCCCGCACCTTGACGATGATGTCCCCGTCCGCGCGTACCGTCGGCTCCGGCACGTCGCGCACCTTGAGTTTGCCGACTCCTTCCCAGCACAGCGCCCTCATGCCCGTCCTCCCGCCGACAGCCGCTCACGCACCTTGTCGGTGGCGCGCTCCTGCATCCGGCCACGACCGGACGGGTCACGTCGGGTCTCGATGATCTGACCGCACTCGATAAGCGACTTCACCCGGCGCAGCGTGTCACGCAGTCGCAGGTCCGGCTCGTGGTCACCGGCGAGGCCGAGTACCCGGCGCAGCGGACCGGAGCGGTACCGCAACTCGGCCCGGATCTCGGTGCCCCGGCCCTGCGGGGCTGTCACCAACTCCACCGTGCCCTGCTGTTCGGGCCCGTCGGTGACCTGCCAGCTCAATCGGCCCGGACCGGTGACGGTGATATCGGCCCGCCACTCGACGCCCTCGCCCGAGTCGTCGCGCGCCACGCACCGCCAGTGTTCGTCGTCGATCCGTTCCAGGGTCGCCCACTCGGCCAGGGCACGGTCGAGCCGTTCCTGGTCGGTCCAGAAACCGATGACCGCCTCGACCGGCCGGTCGACCGTCACCCCGCGCCGCACCACGTACCAGCCGTCCTGCTTGACAGGCTGGTGCCGATGTCGCCGCCGGGCCACCGCCCGGCCGACGCCGACCGCGGTCACGGTGGCGGCACCGAGCAACGCCCACCTCGCACCCTTGCTTGTCGTCATGTCTCCTCCACTCGGACGTCCGGCGTTGAACCGTCCACTCCGAGCGCTACCCGGACAGCGGTCGACGAAACGACACGTCAGGCGCTTCCGGTCGACAGGTGCCGGGTCGTGTCTGATTGGTCGTTTCGCTGCGGGAGCACCGCTGGGCTTACGACAATGGAGGACCAACGGGCCGGCGAGATCGCCAGGCCGGTGCCCAGCCTCGCCGCCCCCTCGGCCGCGCGCGTATCCAGATCCACAGGGGTGACATCAATGGCGCATCACGCACGCCGCGGTCGGCCCGGACGTAGCCGCGTCCAACTCGCCGCCCTGGCCGTGGCAGCCCTCTTCCTGGTCCTCGGCGTGGCAGGCTTCATCCCCGGCATCACCACCGGGTACGGCGACATGACCTTCGCCGGGCACCACTCCGGCGCGAAGCTGCTCGGCCTGTTCCAGGTCTCGATCCTGCACAACCTGCTGCATCTCGGCTTCGGCCTGATCGGGCTGGTGCTGGCCCGCCGGCTGGCCGGCGCGCGGATCTTCCTGACCGCCGGCGGGGCCGTCTACCTGGCCCTGTGGCTGTACGGGTGGGCGACCGAGGACGACAGCAGCGCCAACTTCATCCCGGTCAACGGCGCGGACGACTTCCTGCACCTCGGGCTCGGTTTCGGCATGCTGGCCCTGGGCCTGCTGCTGTCGAACAACGTCGGCACCGGCGGTCGACTCGACGATCCCCTCGACCGCCCCTGATCTTTCGCAGCGGCGGCCGTCGGCCTACTCGGCGTCGTCCGCCGCGATGGCCGCCGTACCCTCGGTGGCCGCCGTACCCTCGGGTGCCGCCTCCACCTCGTCGGCGGGCCGCTGCCGGCGAGCCTTGCGGGCCGCCAGCCGTTCGGCCGCGCTCGCCCGGGTCGACTTCTCCTCCAGCCGGATGTCACGTCCCCGGCTCCCGGGCGTGAACTCGGCACCCGCGTAGAGGGTCGGCTGCCAGTCGAACTCCCGCTCACCGATGCGGACCAGGTCGCCCGGTTGGGCGCCCGCCCTGGCCAACTGGTCCTCGACACCGAGTCGGGCCAGCCGGTCGGCGAGGTAGCCCACCGCCTCGTCGTTGTCGAAGTTCGTCTGGCGCACCCACCGCTCGGGTCGGACACCCCGCACGGTGTACGAGCCGTCCTGCTCCGCCTCGATGGTGAAGCCGGCGTCGTCGACCGCCTTCGGCCGGAGCACGATCCGGGTCGGCTCGGTCGGCGGCGCCGCGGCGCGCGACTGCTCCACCAGCTCCGCCATCGCGTAGGTGAGCTCCTTGAGCCCTTCCCGGGTGGCTGCGGACACCTCGTAGACCCGCAGTCCGCGCGCTTCAAGGTCGGGCCGGACGATGTCGGCCAGGTCCCGCCCGTCGGGCACGTCGATCTTGTTCAACGCGACCAGTCGGGGCCGGTCGGCCAGACCGCCGTACTCCGCGAGTTCCGCCTCGATGGTGTCGATGTCGGCCAACGGGTCCCGACCCGGCTCCAGGGTCGCGGTGTCGATGACGTGCACCAGCACGGCGCACCGCTCGATGTGCCGGAGGAACTCCAGCCCCAGGCCCTTGCCGGTGGCCGCACCGGGGATCAGGCCGGGCACGTCGGCCACGGTGAAGGTGTGGTTGTCGACCCGGACCACACCGAGGTTCGGTACCAGGGTGGTGAACGGGTAGTCGGCGATCTTCGGCTTGGCTGCGGAGATCACCGAGATCAGCGACGACTTACCGGCCGACGGGAAACCCACCAGACCGACGTCGGCGACGCTCTTGAGTTCCAGCACCACGTCCAAGTGCTCACCCGGCTCGCCCAGCTCGGCGAAGCCGGGGGCCTTCCGGCGGGCGTTGGCCAACGAGGCGTTGCCCCGGCCGCCACGACCACCCCGGGCCACCTCGAAGGTCGTGCCGGCACCCACCATGTCAGCGAGCACGGTGCCGTCGAGGGTCTGCACGACCGTGCCGTTGGGCACTGTGATCACCAGGTCCGCGCCGTTGGCGCCGTCCCGGTTGGAACCGGCACCCCCGCGACCGTTCTGCGCCTTGATGTGCGGGCGGAAGTGGAAGTCGAGCAGCGTGTGCACCTGCGGGTCGACCACCAGGGAGACGCTGCCGCCGTGCCCGCCGTTACCCCCGTCGGGGCCGCCGAACGGCTTGAACTTCTCCCGGTGGATCGAGACACAGCCGTGCCCACCGTCGCCGGCCTGCAGGTGCAGGACGACCCGGTCAACGAACATCGTCACGCCGCAATCCTTCCAGCGGGGAGCAGCCCCGCATCTGAAAAGGCGAAGCGGGCCGGGACATCAGGTCCACGGCCCGCTCACGCCGGAGAGTTACTGCTGCGGCACGATGCTGACGGTCTTGCGACCGCGCTTGCTGCCGAACTGGACCGCACCGGCGGCCAGCGCGAAGAGCGTGTCGTCTCCGCCGCGGCCGACCAGGTCACCGGGGTGGAACTTGGTGCCACGCTGCCGGACGATGATCTCGCCCGCGCTGACGACCTGACCACCGAAGCGCTTCACGCCGAGCCGCTGGGCCGCGGAGTCCCGGCCGTTACGCGAGCTGGACGCACCCTTTTTGTGAGCCATCTTGAGACGACCTACTTCCCGCTGGAGATGCCGGTCACCTTGACCTGGGTCAGCGGCTGGCGGTGACCCTGGCGCTTGTGGTAGCCGGTCTTGTTCTTGAACTTGTGGATCCGGATCTTCGGGCCCTTGGTGTGTGCGGCGATCTCGCCGGACACCTCGACCTGCGCGAGCTTGGCCGCGTCGGTCACCAGGTCGTCACCGTCGACGAGGAGCACCGCGGCGAGCTTCACCGCGTCGCCGGGAGCACCGACGAGCTTCTCGACCTCGATCACGTCGCCTTCGGCGACCTTGTACTGCTTGCCGCCGGTCTTGACGATCGCGTACATCGGAGGCGCACTCCCTGTCGTTGAGGCTGCTAGCGTCTTTACCCACCGTTGCCGGTCGGTCGTCCCCGCGGCGGCTCGCCGGGTAGCAGAGGCACGGCGGCGCGGGCACGCGAGAACTCGGCACACAAGGGTGCGCCGCAGGCAAGCGTACGCCATGCCTGCCCTGCGCCCCAAACCGCCCCCGCCCCACGCCGGGCACGGCCCGGCGGGGAGCACGCAGCAGCCCCTCCTCGCGGACGTCACCGCAGGGAGGGGCCACCACGAGCATGCTCAGGTCAGGGCCGGGTACGGCGCCGAGCACCGGCCCGGCGGGAGCGCCGGCGACCGGAGCCGCTGTCGTCCTCGTCGTCCTCGGCGAGCGCATCCGGGTCGTCCGGTGCGGCCAGCCGAGCCGACTCACCCTGCTGACTGTCGGCGACGTCCGGCGTGGCCGGGGTCTCCGCCTCGTAGCGCGACAGGTCGTAGCCCATGGTGTCGTGGTAGTCGGCGTCGGCGCTGCTCGTGTCGTCGACCTCGGCGACCTCCACCACGGCCCGCTCGGCCGCAGCGCTCTTGCGAGCCCGACGCCGGGACGAGGCGGTCGGCTGCTCCGCCGTCGTCGGCGCAGCGGCCGAGGCGACCGCCTTGACCTTCTCCGCGCCACCGGAGCGGGGCTTCTCCGGCACCGGCTCGGTGTGGATCACCAGGCCTCGGCCCTTGCAGCACTCGCAGGTCTCGCTGAACGCCTCCAGCAGACCGGCGCCGATCCGCTTACGGGTCATCTGCACGAGGCCCAGCGAGGTGATCTCGGTGACCTGGTGCTTGGTACGGTCCCGGCCCAGGCACTCGGTCAACCGGCGCAACACCAGTTCCCGGTTCGACTCCAGCACCATGTCGATGAAGTCGATCACCACGATGCCGCCGATGTCGCGCAGCCGCAGCTGACGGACGATCTCCTCGGCCGCCTCCAGGTTGTTGCGGGTGACCGTCTCCTCCAGGTTGCCGCCGGCACCTGTGTACTTGCCGGTGTTGACGTCGACCACGGTCATCGCCTCGGTCCGGTCGATGACCAGGTGGCCGCCGGAGGGCAGGAAGACCTTACGGTCGAGCCCCTTGAGGATCTGCTCGTCGATGCGGTACTCGGCGAAGACGTCAGTGGTGCCCACGTGCCGGCGCAGCCGGGCGAGCAGGTCCGGCGAGACGTGCGACAGGTACGACTCGACCATGTCGTACGACTGGTCACCCTCGATCACCAGCTCGCGGAAGTCCTCGTTGAACAGGTCCCGGACCACCCGGATGACCAGGTCCGGCTCCTCGTAGAGCAGCACCGGCGCGCCGCCCTCGGCGGCCTTGGCCTGGATGTCCTCCCACTGCGCCTGGAGCCGCTTGACGTCGCGGGCCAACTCGTCCTCGCTGGCCCCCTCGGCCGCGGTCCGGACGATCACCCCGGCGCCGTCGGGCACCAACTTCTTCAGCACGTCACGCAGGCGCTTGCGCTCGGTGTCGGGCAGCTTGCGGCTGATCCCGGAGGCGTTGCCGCCGGGCACGTACACCAGGTGCCGACCCGAGAGCGCGACGTGGCTGGTCAGCCGGGCGCCCTTGTGTCCGATCGGGTCCTTGGTGACCTGCACCAGCACCGAGTCGCCGGACTTGAGGGCCTGCTCGATCGAGCGGGCCCGACCCTCCAGGCCGCTGGTGTCCCAGTTGACCTCTCCGGCGTACAGCACCGCGTTGCGACCGCGACCGATGTCGACGAACGCCGCCTCCATGCTGGGCAGCACGTTCTGCACCTTGCCGAGGTAGACGTTGCCGGCCATGGTGCCGGTGGAACTGCGGGTGACGTAGTGCTCGACCAGCACGCCGTCCTCGAGCACCGCGATCTGGGTGCGGTCACCGCGCTGGCGTACCGCCATCACCCGGTCGACGGCTTCCCGGCGGGCCAGGAACTCGGACTCGCTGAGGATCGGCGGGCGCGTACGGCGCTGCTCACGACCGTCCCGACGGCGCTGCCGCTTGGCCTCCAGCCGGGTCGAGCCGGAGACGCCCTGCACCTCGTCGACCGTACGACGGGGCTCCCGGATCTTCACCACGGTCGGCACGCCGTCATCGGCGGCGCCCTCGGTGTCACCGGCACCGCGCCGACGACGCCGACGACGCCGACGGGTCAACCCGTCGCCTTCGGTGTCGTCGCCGTTCTCGTCGGTCTCGGCCTCGGCCTCGGCTTCGGTCTCCCCCGCCTCGCCGTCCTCGGTCGCGGTGGCCTCCTCGGCCTCGCCGTCCTCGGCCTCTTCCGCGCCACCCTTGCCGCGTCCCCGGCCCCGACGACC
This sequence comes from Micromonospora gifhornensis, assembly GCF_016863515.1. Taxonomy (GTDB): domain Bacteria; phylum Actinomycetota; class Actinomycetes; order Mycobacteriales; family Micromonosporaceae; genus Micromonospora; species Micromonospora gifhornensis. Next base: position 20,743 of record NZ_BOPA01000001.1, on the reverse strand, counting down.
ACGCCGACGGCGACGTCGGGCGCTGGCGGACTCCTCGTCCTCGTCCTCCTCGGCGGCCTCCTCGGCCTCCTCGACGGCGGGTTCCTCGTCGGCCTCGACCGTCACGACCGGCTCGGTCTCGCGCCGGCTGCGCCGCCGGCGGCGGGAGGGTTCGGCCGGTTCCTCGGCGACCTCCTCCTCGGCCTCCAGCGCGGCGGCGGCGATACGGGCCGCGGTGATCTCCTCGGGGGCCATGAACAGCACCGTCGGGGCGGTGAGCGCGGCCCGTCGGCGGCGCGACCGAGGCTCCGGCTCCGCGACCGCCTCCGGCGCCGGTGGCACCTGCGTCACCGGTGGCGGCACCGCGCCCGGTGCCGGCTCTGCCGCCGCGCCCGCGGTCGGCGTCTCCGCCGTCGGCTCGATCTCTTCGGTGGACTCGTCAGGTGCGGGGGCAGCGCTCTCGGCCGGGACGGCTGCGGCTCCGAAGTCGGTTCCGGCGGCGGGTTCGGCCGCGGTCTCCGGCTCTTCGGCGCTCGGCACCTCGGCCGGGGTCTCGACGGCCGGCTCGACCGCCGCGGGCGTGGCCTTCCGCCGCCGGGTACGGGTCACCTTGACCGGCGGTACGACGTCACCGGCGGTCGCCTCGACCTCGGCAGCGGCCAGGGGCTCCTCGGTGCTCTTCGCCGCGGTGGTGGCCTTGCGGCGTCGCCGCGTGGTCTTGGGTGCGGCGTCGAGGTCACCGGAGACCGGGGCGAAGACCTCTGCCTGCGGGGCTTCCGCACTGCCCACGGCCGGCGTGTTCTGCGCGTCCACCGGGGCGTCGGTCTGCTCGGGCTGGCTGACCGGGGTGGCGCGCCGCCGGGTGGTCCGCCGCCGGGGCGGTGTCTCGCCGGTGGGCACGCCGGCCAGGTCGGCCGTACCGCTCACCGTGTCGGTGGCGTCCTGTGACGTGGTGCCACCCGCTCCGGGGGCAGTGGTCTCCTGCGGCGCAGCGGTGCCGCCGGCCCCGCTCGCCGCGTCGACGGTGGTGGGCTCGGCGGCCGGGTTCGCACCGGTCTGTTCGCCGCCCTCGGGCTCGTTCTCGAGCATGGACGTTCTCCAGTTCTGGCTTCCCCGGGCGCGGGTGAGCGCTGCCACGCAGGGATGCCGCAAAAGGTGTTTCCCCGGGCGCACGGCGTGCGCGACCGGCGAAGTCTGCCTGCCTGGACGCCAACCGTCGGTCAGCGTCCGCCGATGGTTGCCCCGTCGCGGTCCGCGTCCAGCGGATCCACGATCGCACCCTGCGCGGTCAGCGTGCCCTGAGCCAGCCGGATCACCTTCGGGGCCACCGGCGGCTCCAGGCCGGCCACCACGCGGAGGCCGGAAAGGACGTCATCGGGTCGTACGGACGGGGTGACCTGCCGTACAACCAGTTCGAGTATCGCACACGGTACGGCTGATGCCTCGGAAGGCGTCGCCGATGCAACGTCCACATCGATGGAGATGACTGCGGCCCGCGCGTCGAAGGTGCGCCGGCCCTGTTTGGTCATCCGCTCGACCTGGACCTCCTCGGCGGCGCTGAACGCGGCCACGGCCTTGGCGAGCACCTCCGGATCGACCTGCGGCAACTCGACGCGCCACTGGGACGCCTCGATCCGGTCGGCCAACCCGCTGCCGGTGGCCACCACGGCGTCGAGCACGTCGATGCCGGGCGAGAGCGCGGCGTCCAGCGCCAGACGCAGCGCGTCGGGATCGACCGGTTCACGCAGGCCGATCTCCAGGTACTCGGCCTCGCTCGCCACCCCGGTCGGCGCCGCACTGGCGTACGAGATCTTGGGGTGCGGGGTGAAGCCCTGCGAGAAGGCCATCGGCACGCCGGCGCGGCGCAACGCACGCTCGAACGCCCGGGCGAAGTCCCGGTGCGAGGTGAACCGCAACGGGCCGCGTTTGGCGTACCGGATCCGCACACGCTGCACGACCGGCGCCTGGCCACCTTCGGGCTGTGGTCTCTTACTGATCTTCATGCTCCTCGTTGAGAGACCCGATCAGATCACTGCTGGGCGCCGGTGGGCAGCTTCAGTCCGTTGACCGGGGTCAACGGGAGCAGCTTCCGGCCGGTGGGGCCGATCTGGATCTCGGTGTCCATGGTCGGGCAGACGCCGCAGTCGAAACACGGTGTCCACCGGCAGTCGTCCTGCTCGTACTCGCTGAGCGCGTCCTGCCAGTCCTGCCAGAGCCAGTCCTTGTCCAGGCCCGAGTCCAGGTGGTCCCAGGGCAGGACCTCCAGCTCGTCACGCTCACGGGTGGTGTACCAGTCGAGGTCCACGCCGAAGGTCGGCAGCACCTCGGCGGCGGCCTCCACCCAGCGCTGGTACGAGAAGTGCTCGCTCCAGCCGTCGAACCGGCCGCCGTTCTCCCAGACCTTGCGGATCACCGCGCCGACCCGGCGATCGCCCCGGGACAGCAGGCCCTCGATCAGCGACGGCTCACCGTCGTGGTAGCGGAAACCGATCGCGCGGCCCAGCGAGCGGTCCGCGTTGATCGCCTGCTTGAGCAGCTTGAGTCGGCCGTCGATGACCTCCGGCCGTTCCATCGCCGCCCACTGGAAAGGGGTGTGCGGCTTCGGCACGAACCCGCCGATGGAGACCGTGCAGCGGATGTCCTTGGAACCGGTGGCGGCCCGGCCGGCCCGAATGACCTCGTGGGCCATGTCGGCGATCTCCAGGACGTCGGAGTCCGTCTCGGTGGGCAGGCCGCACATGAAGTAGAGCTTCACCTGCCGCCAGCCGTTGGTGTACGCGGTGACCACCGTACGGATCAGGTCGTCCTTGGAGACCATCTTGTTGATGACCTTGCGGATCCGCTCCGACCCGCCCTCCGGGGCGAAGGTCAGACCGGTCCGCCGCCCGTTGCGGGACAGCTCCTGGGCCAACTCGATGTTGAACGCGTCCACCCGGGTCGAGGGCAGCGACAGCGACACGTTCGTGCCCTTGTACTGCTCGGCCAGGCCGGAGCACATGTCGCCGATCTCGGAGTGGTCGGCCGAGGAGAGCGACAGCAGCCCCACCTCGTGGAAGCCGGAGAACTCCAGCCCCTGCTGCACCATCTGCCCGACGGTGGTGATGGACCGCTCGCGTACCGGTCGGGTGATCATGCCGGCCTGGCAGAACCGGCAACCCCGGGTGCAACCCCGGAAGATCTCCACCGCGTACCGCTCGTGCACCGTCTCGGCCAGCGGTACCAGAGGCTTCTTCGGGTACGGCCAGGCGTCCAGGTCCATCGTCGTGCGCTTGTGCACCCGGAACGGCACGTCCGCCCGGTTCGGCACGACCCGCTGGATCCGGCCGTCGGGCAGGTAGTCCACGTCGTAGAAACGCGGCACGTAGACGCTCTCGGTACGCGCCAGCCGCAGCAGCAGCTCGTCGCGGCCACCCGGGCACCCCTCGGCCTTCCAGTCCCGGAGAATCGCGGTGATCTCCAGGACCGCCTCCTCGCCGTCGCCCAGCACCGCGGCGTCGACGAAGTCGGCGATGGGCTCCGGGTTGAACGCGGCGTGCCCGCCGGCCACGATCACCGGGTCGGCGTCGGTCCGGTCCGCCGCGAGCAGCGGGATGCCGGCCAGGTCGATCGCGGCGAGCAGGTTCGTATACCCCAGCTCGGTGGCGAACGACACGCCGAACAGGTCGAAGTCGCGCACCGGCCGGTGCGCGTCGACGGTGAACTGCGGCACGCCATGGGCGCGCATCAGCTTCTCCAGGTCCGGCCAGACCGCGTAGGTCCGCTCGGCGAGGGTGTCGGGCAGTTCGTTGAGCACCTCGTAGAGGATCTGCACGCCCTGGTTGGGCAGGCCGACCTCGTACGCGTCCGGGTACATCAGCGCCCAACGTACGGTCGCCGAGTCCCAGTCCTTGACCACTGCACCCAGCTCGCCACCGACGTACTGGATGGGCTTGGTCACCTGGGGCAGCAGCGGCTCCAGCCGGGGCCACACGGAATTGGCCGCGACGGGGCGCGGTGTGGTGGACGGGACGCTCATGATGCCCAAGGGTACGCGCCCGCCCGTCGACGGCCGCGCCACACCTGTCCCCCCGGCACGCCGGGCCACCGGTCCCCCTCAAGCGGCCGACCACCGGGACCGGACGCGGCCTGATTCGGACACGCTGGCACGACGGTACTAACCTCGGGTCGGCGTGAGAGGAGATTGCCGCGATGCCGGAGCCGCAGCCGGGTACCGACCGGCCGGTCGACGGGAACCGGCCGGACGCACACCGCGACGGGGAGCCCGCGGTCACCCAGGAACAGCCCACCCCGGTGGTCCTCGGGGCCCCCACCGGCCCTGACGGCACCCAGGTGCTGCCTGCCGACGCGCCCGACCCCACCCGCCCACCGCGTGACGCGGACCAGCCGACGCGGGAGGACAACCCCGTCGGTAGCGACCCCACGGCAGCCCCGCCGGCAGACGCCGATGCCACGGCACCGACCGCCACCGCACCGGGACAACCCGACGACGAGCCGCGCAGCCCCGGGCAGGCCGCCAGCGGCTCCGGTGACGCGCAGCGCACCGCAATCGACCCGGGCGACGCGCACCCCACCGCCATCGACCCGGGCGACGCGCAGTCCGCCGGCACTCCGCCGACGGCTGTCGGTCCGCAGGGCACCCGCCTCATGCCGCAACCGCTGCCGGACGAGGAGCCCGCGCCGCGCTGGAGCGGGTCGGCCGCCGTACCGCCGGCAGCGCCGCGCCGCCCCAGTTGGGGCGAGTCGGCCGAGCCGACCCCGCCGCCACCGGCCGCCGCGGCCCACCAGCCGGAGCACCAGACCCCGGTCGACCCGTGGGCGGGGGTCGACACCAGCGGATGGGAACTGCACTCGGCCGACTTCCCGGCGCTGCCGCCGACACTGTCCTACCCGGCGCCACCGCCGACCACGCCGTACTCCGGACCACCGGCCCACCAGCCACCGCCCGCCAACTTCCCCCCGCTGGCTCCCCCGATGCCACCGGCACCTCCGGCGTATCCGCAGGCAGGCTATTCGCCGCCACCGGCTCACCAGGCGCCCGCGCCGTCCGCGCGTCCCGCCGCCCGACCGCCGGCCCCGGTCGGGCCACCACCACCGCCCGCCCGAGGGCGAAAGGCGAAGAAGCTGCCACCGGCCGCGCCGCCGCCCGGCTGGCAACCGCCCCCCGGGAACGTCCGGGCCCGCAAACGACGCCGCTGGCCCTGGGTGCTGCTGCTGACCCTGGCGTGCTGCTGCGGCTGCCCGGCCTACTACGGCATGCCGATGGCCACCCAGTACCCGGCAGATGCGGCGCTACCCAGGCAGGTGGCGGATCTGCGCCTGCGGGAGGATCCGCGCAACGCGCAGACCGCCCGGAAACTGGAAGCCCAGACGCGCCAGGCGCACCTGCTCTCCGACAACATCTTCGCCGGGGTGTACACCACGAGCGTCGGCAAGCGGGTGACGGTGTTCGGTGGCACCGGATTCCGACTCACCCCCTCCTCCGACGCCGACGCCGAGATCGAACGCCTCACCGAGGAGTACTCCCTCGGCGCGGCGGAGGTGGTGGACAGCGGCGTCCGGGGGCGGCACGGGCGCTGCGCGGTGGGCAACTCCGACGGCGTCGGGGTGGTCGTCTGCACCTCCGTCGACCACGGCAGCCTCACCACCGCGGTGTTCACCGGCCTCTCGGTGGACGACAGCGCCCGGCTGCTCGACACCCTGCGGGAAGAGATCATCACGCCTGCCTGACCTGAACCGGTTTCCACCCCGGCCCGCGCCCGCTCGGGGGACAATCGGGTCATGTCTCGGCGTTGGCTGTTCGCCGACCAGCTCGGACCACACTTCCTCGACGAGCGCCGCCAACCGGTGCTGCTGATCGAGTCGAAGGCGGTCTTCCGTCGTCGGGCCTTCCACCGGCAGAAGGCGCACCTGGTGCTCTCCGCCCTCCGCCACCGGGCGGCCGAACTGGGCGACCAGGCGATCTTCCTACGCGCCGAGACCTACCGGCAGGCACTGCGGCGGGTACGCAAACCGCTGGAGGTCTGCCACCCGACGTCCCGGGCCGCGCTGGACTTCGTCCGTGGGCTGGACCAGGTGACCGTGCTGCCGCCCCGCGGCTTCGTCACCGGGCTGGACGAGTTCGCCGACTGGGCGGACGCTCGGCGCGGCGCGCTGCGGATGGAGACCTTCTACCGGTTCGCCCGGGAACACCATCGGGTGCTCGTCGACGGTGCCGAGCCGGTCGGCGGGCGGTGGAGCTTCGACACCGAGAACCGCCAGCCGCCGCCGAAGGGTGTCGAGCGGCTCGACGTACCGCCTCCGCCGATGCCCCGCGAGGACGACATCGACGCCGAGGTGCGGGAGGATCTGGACCGCTGGGAACGGGAGGGCATCCGTTTCGTCGGGCGGGACGGTCCGCGACGATTCCCGGCCACCACCCGCGAGGCTCAGGCACGGCTGCGGCACTTCCTCAAGCACCGGCTACCCCACTTCGGCCCGTACGAGGACGCCATGCTCGCCGGTGACCCGTGGCTGGCGCACAGCATGCTCTCCTCCTCGTTCAACCTCGGGCTGCTCGACCCGATGGCGGCGATCCGTGGCGCGGAGCAGGCGTACCGCAAGGAGAAGGTGCCGCTGCCCAGCGTGGAGGGCTTCATCCGGCAGATCCTCGGCTGGCGGGACTTCGTCTGGAACCTGTACTGGTACTTCGAGCCCGGCTACCAGCGGAGCAACGCGTTGGGTGCCCGCGCGGCGATGCCGGGCTGGTTCCGTGACCTGGATGCCGACGCGGTGCAGGCGCACTGCCTGTCGGATGTGCTGGCCGATCTGCGTGACCACGGCTGGGTGCACCACATCCCCCGGCTCATGGTGCTCGGCAACTACGCGTTGCAGCGCGGCTGGCGAACGGCCGAGGTGGTGGACTTCTTCCGCCGCAGCTTCGTCGACGGCTACGACTGGGTGATGACCGTCAACGTCGTCGGCATGAGCCAGTACGCCGACCTGGGGCGGATGAGCACCAAGCCGTACGTGGCCGGCGGCTCGTACATCAACCGGATGAGCGACTACTGCGGTGGCTGCCGGTACGACCCGAAGGTCCGCCTGGGTGAGCGGGCCTGCCCGTTCACCGCCGGCTACTGGTCGTTCCTCGATCGCAACCGCGACCGCATCCCGGCCAACGCCCGGATGGCGCGCACGATGGCGCAGATGAACCGGCTCGGCGACCTCGACGCCGTACGCGACCAGGAGAAACGCCGCTCCTCGAAGGCGCCGTGACCGGCGTCGGTCAGTCGGCGCTCGACTCGTCGGTGGTCTTCGGCTGGGCGCGCGGCGGGGCGTACCGCGGCACGTACTCCTGACCGGTGAGCTTCTGGATCTCGGCCATCATCTCGTCGGTCATCTTCCGCAGCGAGAGCCGGTCGTCCGGTCGTCCGGTGAAGTCCAGCGGTTTGCCGAACTTGACGGTGATCTTCTTCCCGGTGAAGGGTCGCGGCACCCGAGCGCCGATCGGCTGCACCTTGTCGGTCCCGATCATGCCGACCGGGATGATCGGCACGCCGGCCGCGATGGCGAGACGGACCGCTCCGGTGCGGCCCCGGTAGAGCCGCCCGTCCGGCGAACGGGTGCCCTCGGGATAGACGACCACCAGGTCACCGCCCTTGAGCGCGGGGATGGCCGCGTCGAACGCGGACAGCGCCGCCCGCCCACCGGCCCGCTCCACCGGGATCGCGCCGAGGCCGGTGAGGACGAACTTCGAGAAGCGCCCCTTGAGGGTGGTGCCCTTGAAGTACTCGGATTTGGCCCAGAAGGCGAGGTGCCGGGGGACGACCGTGCCGAGGAACAACTCGTCGGCCACCGACAGGTGGTTACCGGCGAAGATCGCCCCACCGGTCTCCGGTACGTGCTCCAGACCCTCCACGGTCGGTCGGAACGCCACCCGCAGCGTGGGTGCCACGGTGAGCTTGCCGATGGTGTAGAGCAGCGGCACTGGTCCTCCGACGATGGGGTGATGTACGCAGTGGGGCGCTGACACCGTAGCGGACCGACGCACGTCGTGATGCGCGAGGTGGCGCGGATCCGCTGGCTGGACTACGGATGGTGACAGGGGCCCCGCTGCTGCCCGAGGGCATTGACAAGGGCCCCTGCTCATCCGTCAGGCGCGGCGACCACGCCCGCCTGTTCCGTCACACGCGGCCGACCGCGCCCGCTCAGTCGTCAGACGCGGCGGACCGAGACGGTGACCCGCTCGCCCTCACCGGCCTCGCCGGCGAACCCGTCGATTCCATCGGCGAAGTCGACCCGCTCGGCCAGCACCTCCCGGGCCACGAAGTCGGCGTACGCCGACACCGCCTCCCGTACCTGCGCCGAAGCGTCGACGGTCGCCACGATCCGGTCGGAGATGTCCAGGTCGGCGTCGCGCCGGGCCTGCTGCACCACCCGGACCACGTCGCGGGCCAGCCCTTCGGCGGCCAGTTCCGGGGTGACAGTGGTGTCCAGCACCACCACCCCCTCACCGCCGGGCAGCGGTGCCGAGTGCTCGGCGTCGGCCGCGATAAGGCGCAGCTCGTACTCACCCTCGGCGAGGGTGACCCCGGCGGCGACCGGGTCGCCGTCGACCAGTTCCCACTCCCCCGCCTTGACCGCCTTGATCACCTGCTGGACCTGCTTGCCGACCCGCGGCCCGAGCGCCCGGGGCACCACGGTCAGCACCTGCTGGCAGTACGCCGACACGTCGCCGGTGAAGACGACCTGCTTGACGTTCACCTCGTCGGCCACCAGGTCGGCGAAGGGACGCAACTGCTCGGCGACCGGGCTGGCCACGGTCAGCGTGGACAGCGGCAGCCGCACCCGCAGACCCTTCGCCTTGCGCAGCGACAGCGCCGCCGAGGCGACCGCCCGGACGTTGTCCATCGCGGCCACCAGCTCGTGGTCGGCCGGGAACTCGTCGGCGACCGGCCAGTCGGTCAGGTGCACCGACCGCTCACCGGTCAACCCGCGCCAGATCTCCTCCGCGGTCAGCGGCGCCAGCGGCGCCACCACCCGGCACAGGGTCTCCAGCACCGTCGACAGCGTGTCGAACGCGTCGGCGTCGCCGGACCAGAACCGGTCCCGGGAGCGGCGCACGTACCAGTTGGTAAGCGCGTCCAGGTAGGACCGCACGGTGCCGCAGGCGCCGGAGATGTCGTACGCGTCCATCTGCGCGCCGACCGTCGCCACCAGCTCGTTCGTCTTGGCCAGCACGTACCGGTCGAGCAGGTGGGTGCTGTCCGTCCGACGCCGGGCGGTGTAGCCGTCGGCGTTGGCGTAGAGCGAGAAGAAGTACCAGACGTTCCACAGCGGCAGCAGCACCTGTCGGACGGCGTCCCGGATGCCCGACTCGGTGACCGGCATGTCCCCGCCACGCAGCACCGGCGAGGACATCAGCATCCAACGCATCGCGTCAGACCCGTACGAGTCGAAGACGTGGTACACGTCCGGGTAGTTGCGCAGGCTCTTGGACATCTTGCGTCCGTCCGAGCCGAGCAGGATGCCGTGGCTCAGGCAGTTGCGGAACGCCGGCCTGTCGAACAGCGCGGTGGCCAGCACGTGCATGGTGTAGAACCAGCCACGGGTCTGCCCGATGTACTCGACGATGAAGTCGCCCGGGTAGTGGTGCTCGAACCAGTCACGGTTCTCGAACGGGTAGTGCACCTGGGCGAACGGCATCGAACCGGACTCGAACCAGCAGTCCAGCACCTCCGGCACCCGACGCATCATCGACTTGCCGGTCGGGTCGTCCGGGTTGGGACGAACCAGGTCGTCCACCGCCGGCCGGTGCAGGTCGGTCAGGCGTACGCCGAAGTCCCGTTCGATGTCGGCAAGCGAGCCGTACACGTCGATGCGGGGGTAGTTCGGGTCGTCCGAGCGCCACACCGGGATCGGCGAGCCCCAGAACCGGTTCCGGCTGATCGACCAGTCCCGGGCGTTGGCCAGCCACTTGCCGAACGAGCCGTCCTTGATGTGGCCGGGCGTCCAGTTGATCTGCTGGTTCAGCTCGACCATCCGGTCCTTGAACTTGGTCACCGCGACGAACCACGACGACACCGCCTTGTAGACCAGCGGGGTGTCGCAGCGCCAGCAGTGCGGGTACGAGTGGGTGTAGGTGTCCTGCTTGAGCACCACCCCCCGGTCCTTCAGTTCCCGGATCACCGGCTTGTTGACGTCGAAGACCTGCTCGCCCTGATACGGCGGGACCAGCGAGGTGAACCGGGTGTGGTCGTCCACCGTGACGATGGTGGGGATGCCGGCGGCGTTGCAGACGTTCTGGTCGTCCTCACCGAAGGCCGGGGCCAGGTGCACGATCCCGGTACCGTCCTCGGTGGTCACGAACTCCGCCCCGAGCACCTGGTACGCGTTCTCACCGGCCTGCTCGACCAGGAAGTCGAACAGCGGGGTGTAGCGCCGCCCCACCAGGTCCGCGCCACGCACCGTGCCGACCTGCTCGTACCCCTCGAGTTCCTTGGCGTACGCGGCCACCCGCCCGGCACCCACCACGTACCGCTCGCCGTCGCGTTCCAGCACGGCGTACTCGATGTCCGGGCCGACGGCCAGGGCCAGGTTCGACGGCAGGGTCCACGGCGTGGTGGTCCACACCCCCAGCTTGACCGGGCCACGGACCAGTTCCGGCGCGGACTCGTCGGCGGTCAGCTCGAACCACACCGTCAGCGTCGGGTCGTGCCGGTCCCGGTAGACGTCGTCCATCCGGGTCTCGGTGTTCGACAGCGGGGTCTCGCACCGCCAGCAGTACGCCAGCACCCGGAAGCCCTCGTAGACCAGACCCTTGTCGTGCAGGGTCTTGAAGGCCCACATGACGCTTTCCATGTAGTCCAGGTCGAGGGTCTTGTAGTCGTTGGCGAAGTCGACCCAGCGGGCCTGCCGGGTGACGTACCGCTCCCAGTCCTGGGTGAACTCCAGCACCGAGGTGCGGCACGCCTCGTTGAACCGGGCCACGCCCAGGTCGAGGATCTCCGCCTTGCTGGTGATGCCGAGCTGCTTCTCCGCCACCACTTCGGCGGGCAGGCCGTGGCAGTCCCAGCCGAAACGGCGCTCCACCCGCCGACCGCGCATGGTCTGGTAGCGCGGCACCACGTCCTTGACGTACCCGGTGAACAGGTGCCCGTAGTGCGGCAGCCCGTTGGCGAACGGCGGGCCGTCGTAGAAGACGTACTCGTTGTCGGCGTCTCCGCCGCCGGCGCCGGTCTCCGACTGCCGGCCGGAGGCGGGCCGCTGCTCGACGCTGGCTTCGAAGGTCTTGTCGGCCGTCCAGTGCTCCAGCACCCGGCGCTCGACCGCGGGCAGGTCCGGGCTCGCCGGGACACCGGCGGCGGTCGGGTCGTGCAACGGATAGGCCATCGCCTGTCGCTCCTCGCTGACACTCACTGTGTGTGGGTCTTGCGAGGACGAGCCCGTCACCGGTACGCCGTCACCAGCGCCCCGGGCCAGGCCCGCGGTACCACCCCGCTTGACGGTCAGGATCAACCGCCCGCTCGTTAGGCCGGCTGTAACGGGCCGAACCCGTCCGGTTCTACTCGGGCACGAGGCCCTTTCTTCCGGAGGCTCCCCGGTGATGGCCGGATCGTCGCCAGTCCCCCCATCCTACCCGCCCCACCCACCCCCCTCACCCCCATAACCTCCCCCACCCCTCCCCCACCCCCTCTCTTCCGCGATCTTGCACTTCTGGTCGCCCTTACGCGGCTTCTGCATGGATATGCACCGACACAAAGTGCAAGATCGACGGCGCGAGGGAGGCAGGGGGCGGGTGCGGGGGTGGTGGGGGTCACAGGGGCGGGGTGTCACGGCGGGGGTGGGGTGGGGCGTCGTGGGGGTGTTGGAGGCACTGTCAGGAGGTTGTCGTGCAGCGGATGAACGTGGCCGAGGTGGCGCCGGAGGCGTACCAGAGTGTGCTGGGGTTGGAGAAGTACGTCCGGGCCAACGTGGATCACACCGTGCTGGAGCTGGTGAAACTGCGCGCGTCGATGCTGAACGGCTGCGCGTACTGCGTCGACATGCACAGCCGGGACGCGATGGACGCCGGGGAGTCGCATCGGCGGCTGTTCGCGGTGGCGGCGTGGCGTGAAGCGCCCTTCTTCGACGAACGGGAGCGGACCGCGCTGGCGCTCACCGACGCGGTCACCCGCCTCGGCGAGCACGGGGTACCCGACGACGTCTGGGAGGCCGCCGCGAAGGTCTGGCCGGAGAGGGCCCTCGCCGACCTGGTGCTGGCGATCGCCACAATCAACGTGTGGAACCGGATCGCGGTGACCTTCCGCACGGACCTGCCGACCGAGGTCTGAGCCTGATCGACGCGGTGGAGGCGGCCGGTGCGCTCGAAGCGCACCGGCCGATGCTGCTCGGTCTGGCCTACCGGCTGCTCGGCAGCCGGCACGACGCCGAGGACGTCCTCCAGGAGGCGTACCTGCGCTGGATGCGGGTCGACCGGGCCGGCGTGGCCGAGCCGCGCCGCTACCTGTCCCGGGTGGTGACCCATCTGGCCATCGACCGGCTCCGCGCCCGGCAGACGGCCCGGGAGGCGTACGTCGGGATGTGGCTGCCGGAGCCGGCGCCCACCGCGCCGTCGCCGTTCGGCCCGCTGGAACGCGCCGAGTCGCGCGATTCGCTCTCCACGGCGCTGCTGCACCTGCTGGAACGCCTCACCCCGCCGGAGCGCGCGGTCTACGTGCTGCACACCGCCTTCGAGCTGCCGTACGCCGAGATCGCCGAGCTACTGGACCGCTCGGTCGAGGACTGCCGGCAACTGCATCATCGGGCCGGCGTGCGGATCGGCCGCGACCAGCGCCGCTTCACCGTCGACCGGGCGGAGCAGCAGCGGCTGCTGGACGCCTTCATCGCCGCCGTCGACGACGGCGACCTGGCCGCGCTGACCGACCTGGTGGCCGCCGAGGCGACCGCGTGGAGCGACGGCGGCGGCCGGGTGCGGTCGGCCCGCAACCCGGTGACCGGCATCGACCGGGTCACCCGCTTCCTGCTGGGCATCCGCGACAAGGGCTGGCCGCTCACCGTGCACCGCACGGAACTCAACGGCCAGCCGGCCGCCGTCGTGGTCAGCGCAGCCGGCCACCGGTACGCCCTCACCCTCGCCACCGCCGACGGTCGGATCACCGACGTCTTTCTGATGGCGAACCCGGACAAGCTGACCTGGGTGGCGTGAACCGGCCACCCGGTCGAGGACCAGGCGTCAGCTCAGCTCGGGGAACCAGAGTGCGATCTCACGCTTGGCGCTGTCGGCCGAGTCGGAGGCGTGCACCAGGTTCTCCCGGTTGGACAGCGACAGGTCACCCCGGATGGTGCCGGCGGCGGCCTTACGCCCGTCGGTGGCCCCGATCAGGCCACGCACCACGTCGATGACCTGGTCACCGGAGAGCACCAGGGCGACCAGCGGGCCACCGGTCATGAAGGTCTTCAGCGGCGGGTAGAACGCCTTGTCCACGTGCTCGGCGTAGTGCTCGTCGGCCAGCGCGGCGTCCATCGTCCGGGACACCATGGCGTCGATCCGCAGCCCCTTGCGCTCGAAGCGGGAGATGATCTCGCCGACCAATCCACGGCGGACCGCATCGGGCTTGATCAGTACGAGCGTACGCTCGTCCGGGCTGCTGCTGGACACGCTGGGTTCCTCCTCAGAGCGGAAGCCGGTCGGGCTGGGTACGGTCAGCCTAGCGACCCGGTCCCGGCGCCGGCGCGGTGGTCGGTGCTTCCCCCGATCCCCGATCCGGCCTAGCCTGACCCTGACCACCCGGGAGGTCCACTGTGGCGAACGGCGGGAACCGACCCATCGCACCGGTACGCAAGTTGGTCGCTACGGTGCTCGGTGCCGTGGCGACCTTCGTCATCCTTTTCGGCCTGGGCATGACCAGCTGGGCCATCGTGGCGCTGGGCGTCGCCGTGCTGGCCCTGGCGATCGCGCTGGCCACGGTCCGCGCCGGCGGGCGCACCTGGGTCGTGGGTGCCGGACACGTGCACAGCGCCTCGGAGCCACCCACCCAGTACGCCTTCGGGCGCTGCGAACTCCAACTGGTGATCGACGCCCCGGGCCTACCGCCTCGGTCGAAGAAGATCATCGAGCCTCGGGTGCCGGTCTCGAAGTGGCCGTCGCTCGGCCAGAGCCTGCCGATCCGGGTGGCCCTGGACGACCCACGACACGTCCGGGTGCTCTGGGACGAGGTGCCCACCCACACCGAGACCGACCCCACCGACCCGCCTCCCGAGTACGCCACCCCGGTACCGCCGGACGAGGTCCTCATCGGGCAGGAGGCCCCACCGTGGGCCGGTCGGGCACCGGAGGACGACTTCCCGCTGAGCGATCCGCTGGCTGGTCCCGGCGGTGACGATCCCGTCGAGCCGGTCGAGCCACGGGAGCCGGTACGGGTCCGTCAACGTCCGGGCGGGCCGGTCGTGCTGGAGGGGACGGTGGTGGAACAGTCGAACGACCATCCGCTGCCCCGCCGGGCCACGCCGGCACCGCGTACGCCGGCCGAGGAACGGTTCGCCGCCGCCACCGCGCCCGCGGAAGCTCTGGTCGACGCCCAGCCGAGCGGGGCCCAGCCGAGCGCGGCCCGGCCGACCGACCCGGCCCCCCGCTCACCCGACCCGCTCGACCCGCTCGACCTCCCGTTGGATGACCCGGAGCCACGACCGACGACCGCGAGCGACCTCACGTCAGGGCCGTCGACGGCGAGCGACCCGGCACCGGTCGCCGTGGACAGCCAGACCACCGTGGACAGCCAGGCCGCGGTCGACGAGGCCGTCGAGGCCCGCAAGCTGGACGAGGCGATCTTCGGGTACGACCCGGAGGCCGTCGACGTGGGCACCGTGGACCCGGCCGCGCCGATCAGTGGTGTCGGCATCACCCTGCTGGTCACCGACCTTGCCCGCTCCCTGGCGTTCTACCAGGGGCGGCTCGGCTTCACCGAGGTCGACCGGGGCGCCGGCAACGCCGTACTCGCCTCCGGGGCCACCCGACTGGTGCTGCGCGAGGTGTCCGGCGCCCAGCCGGTCAGCCGCCGACTTGTGCACGTCAACCTCGATGTCGACGACATCCAGGGGGCGTACGAACAGCTACGCGACTCCGGTGTCCGGTTCACCTACGCCCCGAGGATCGTCAACCGGGGCAACCGGCTGGAGGTGTGGGCGGCCGCGTTCCGTGACCCGGACGGTCACGGCATCGCCCTCACCCAGTGGCGGGAGCGCGCCGACGCCTGAGCACGGCTCAGCCGAGGATCACCCGACGGACATGCCAGGCGTACGCCCACACCAACGCGAACATCACACCCAGTACGAGCAGGGACCAGTGCAGTAGCCCGGAGAGCAGCAGCAGCCCCTGCAACACGGTGCCGGCGTTCCACGCCCACGGCCGGCCCATCAGACCGGCCAGCATGGCGGCGGCCACGGCCAGCGCCACCACCGCTCCGATCGCGGCAGCGCTCAGGTCACCGCCGACCAACCGGATCGGTTGGATGGCCAGCAGCAACACCAGCGCCTCCAGGGCCAGGGTGCCGGCACCGAGACCGCGTACCGCCCGCTGCGGGTCACGCAGCCCCGAGCGCCGCTGCTGCGGGCCGTCCGGTCCGCTCATCGCTTCAACAACCGGCGCGCGTCGGCCACCGTCACCACCGAACCGGTGACGATCACGCCGACCCCGGCCAGTTCGCCCGGTACGTCCTCCTCGGCCAGCGCCACCGCCGCCTCGATCGCGTCCGGCATCGCCTCGGCCACCTCGACCCGGTCAGGCCCGAACACCTCGGCGGCGAGCGCGGCCAACTCCGTGGCCGGCAATGCGCGTGGCGAACTGTTGCGGGTCACCACCACCTGATCGACGACCGGCTCCAACAGCTCCAGCATGCTCGCCGCGTCCTTGTCGGCAAGGGTGCCCACCACGGCGACCAGCTTGCTGAAGGCGAACTCCTCCTGCAGGGCGGTGACCGTGGCCGCCATGCCCTGCGGGTTGTGCGCGCCGTCGAGCAGGATCGTCGGGGCGTTACGCACCCGCTCCAGCCGACCCGGGGAACTGGCGGTGGCGAACCCCTCCCGGACCGTCTCCAGGTCGAGCTGACGCCGGGCACCGGCACCGAGGAACGCCTCCACGGCGGCGAGCGCCACCGCCGCGTTCTGCGCCTGGTGGGCGCCGTGCAGCGGGAGGAACACCTCCTCGTACACCCCGCCGAGGCCCTGCAACGTGAGCACCTGCCCGCCGACCGCCACCGCCCGGCGCAGTACGCCGAACTCCGAGCCCTCGCGGGCGATGGTGGCACCGACCTCGGCGCAGCGTTGCAGGATCGGCCGCGCGGCTTCCTCCTCCTGGGCGGCGGCGATGACCGTCGCGCCCGGGTGGATGATGCCGGACTTCGCGACCGCGATGTCCTGCAACGTGTCACCGAGCCACTCGGTGTGGTCCAGCCCGATCGGGGTCAGTACGCACACCCCGGCCTGGATCACGTTGGTGGCGTCCTCGGCACCGCCCAGCCCCACCTCGACCACCGCCACGTCGACAGGTGCGTCGGCGAACGTGGCGAACGCCAGCGCGGTGGTCATGTCGAAGTAGGTGAGCGGCTCGGCAGAGCGGTCGTCGACCAGCTCGGCGAGCGGCTTGACCTCCTGGTACACGGCGGTGAAGCGGGCCTCGTCCACCGGCTCGCCGTCCAGGCTGATCCGCTCCCGCACGGTCTCCAGGTGCGGGCTGGTGTACCGCCCGGTGTGCAGCCCGAACGCCCGCAACAACGAGTCGATCATCCGAGCCGTGGAGGTCTTGCCGTTGGTGCCGGTCAGGTGGATCGACGGGTACGCCCGCTGCGGGCTGCCCAGCAGGTCGAGCAGGTCCGAGATGCGGTCCAGCTCGAAGACCATCCGGGTGAAGCCGCGCCCGGCCAGTTCCGCCTCGATCTCGGCGAAGGCGGCCCGCTCGGCGGACTTGCCCCGACCGGCGCGTTCCGGGTTGGTGCGCTCATCGGCGCGGCCGGGCCGGCCGGCGTCCGCCGGTCGGCCCGCACCGCTGCGGTCGTCGTGTTCGTTGCTGTCGGTCACGAGGGCAGCGCCTCCAGAGCGGCGTCGATGCGGGTGAGGTCGGCCTCGGCGGCGGCGAGCCGGTCGCGGATCTTGGCAACCACGTGTTCCGGTGCCTTACCGACGAACGCCGGGTTGTCCAGCTTCGCCCGCGCCTGCCCGGCCTCCTTCTCGGCCGCCGCGCGGTCCTTGGTCAGCCGGGCGCGTTCGGCGGCGATGTCGATCGACCCCCGGGTGTCCAGCGCGACGCTGACCTCCCCCGGCATGGCCAGCGTCGCGCTGGCCTGGAAGTCGTCACCGGCCGCGTCGAGCCGGGCCAGGGAGCGGATCAGCGGCTCGTGCGCCGCGACACCGGCACCGGCCAGCCCGTCGAGCCGGGCGGCGACCCGCTGGGTCGGACGCAGCCCCTGGTCGGAGCGGAACCGCCGGACCTCGGTGACCACCCGTTGCAGGGTGGCGATCTCCGCCTCGGCGCCGGTGTCGATCCGGGCCCGGTCGGCAACCGGCCAGGCGGCCGTCATCACCGTCTCGCCACCGGTCAGCGCGGTCCACAGTTCCTCGGTGACGAACGGGATCACCGGGTGCAGCAGCCGCAGCAACTGGTCCAGCACGTGCCCGAGGACCCGGCGACTGGTGTCGGCGGCAGCACCACCGGCGGCCAGCACCGGCTTGCTCAACTCCACGTACCAGTCGCAGACGTCGTCCCAGGCGAAGTGGTAGAGCAGGTCACAGACCTTGGCGAACTCGTACGCCTCGAACTGCTCGTCCACCTCGGCGGTGACCTGCGCCAGCCGGGACAGGATCCACCGGTCGACGGTCGACAACTCGGCCGCGCCCGGCAGCGGCCCCGCGGTGTGCGCACCGTTGAGCAGCGCGAAGCGGGTCGCGTTCCACAGCTTGTTGCAGAAGTTGCGCGACCCCTGGCACCAGTCCTCGCTGACCGGCACGTCACCGCCGGGGTTGGCGCCCCGGGCCAGGGTGAACCGGGTCGCGTCGGCCCCGTACCGGTCGATCCAGTCCAGCGGGTCGACCACGTTGCCGAAGGACTTGGACATCTTCTTGCCGTGCTCGTCGCGGACCATGCCGTGCAGGGCGATCACGTCGAAGGGCTGCTTGCCGTCCATCGCGTACAGGCCGAACATCATCATCCGGGCGACCCAGAAGAACAGGATGTCGTACCCGGTGACCAGCACGCTGGTCGGGTAGAACTTCGCCAGTTCGGCGGTCTGCTCGGGCCAGCCGAGGGTGGAGAACGGCCACAGCCCGCTGGAGAACCAGGTGTCCAGCACGTCCTCGTCCTGGTGCCAGCCCTCGCCGGTCGGCGGCTGCTCGTCGGGGCCGACGCAGACCACCTCGCCGTTCGGGCCGTACCAGACCGGGATGCGGTGGCCCCACCACAGCTGGCGGGAGATGCACCAGTCGTGCATGTTGTCGACCCAGGCGAAGTAGCGCTTGGCCAGATCCGCCGGCTCGATCGCCACCCGGCCGTCGCGCACCGCGTCACCGGCCGCCTTGGCCAACGGAGAGGTGTTGACGAACCACTGCAACGACAGCCGCGGCTCGACGGTGGTCCGGCACCGCGAGCAGTGCCCGACAGCGTGCACGTACGGCCGCTTCTCCGCCACGATGCGCCCTTCGGCGCGCAGCGCCGCGACGATCGCCGGGCGGGCCTCGAACCGGTCCAGCCCTTCGAACGGGCCGGGTGCGGTGATCACACCCCGCTCGTCCATGATCGTCAACGCGGGCAGGTCGTGTCGCTGCCCGATCTCGAAGTCGTTCGGGTCGTGCGCCGGGGTCACCTTCACCATGCCGGTGCCGAAGGCCGGGTCGACGTGCGCGTCACCGACGATCGGGATCCGACGGCCGGTCAGCGGCAACTCGACCTCGGTGCCGATCAGGTGCCGGTACCGCTCATCGTCCGGGTGCACCGCCACAGCAGTGTCGCCGAGCATGGTCTCGGCCCGGGTGGTGGCCACCACCACGTCGTCGCTGTAGCGGATCGAGACCAGCTCACCGTCGTCGTCGGAGTGCTCCACCTCGATGTCGGACAGGGCCGTCAGGCAGCGCGGACACCAGTTGATGATCCGGTTCGCCCGGTAGATCAGGCCGTCGTCGTACAGCTTCTTGAACATCGTCAGTACGGCCCGCGACAGGCCCTCGTCCATGGTGAAGCGCTCCCGGTCCCAGTCGACCGAGTCGCCGAGGCGACGCATCTGGCCGAGGATCGAGCCGCCGGACTCCGCCTTCCACTGCCACACCCGCTCGACGAACTTCTCCCGACCCAGGTCGTGGCGGGACAACCCCTGCGCGGCCAGCTGCCGCTCGACCACGTTCTGGGTGGCGATGCCGGCGTGGTCCATGCCCGGCAGCCAGAGCGCCTCGAACCCCTGCATCCGCTTACGCCGCACCAGGGCGTCCTGCACCGTGTGGTCGAGCGCGTGGCCCATGTGCAGCGATCCGGTGACGTTGGGCGGGGGGATCACGATGGTGAACGGTGGCTTGTCACTGTGTGCCGACGCCCGGAACCGACCGTCGGCTACCCACTGCTCGTACCGTCGCTGCTCTACCTCGCCGGGCTGGTACTGGCCGGCGAGGGTCGGGGCGTCGGGGCGTCGGGTATCCAGGTTCTCGGTCACCTAAGAAAGTCTACGGAGGGCTTCCGCAGACCCGACGTCCACCACCGGTGCTTTCGCGTACGGTGGCGGCTATGTCGGACGCACATCGCACCGCGCGCCAGCTGGATGAGGGGGCTCCGCCGCTTGACCTCACCGACGAGCCGATCGAGCTGAGCAACCGCGACCCGCAGGACGGGCCGGAACGCACCACGGTCCGTGGCCGCCGGCGCCGCATCGCGATCACGCTCCTGGCCGTGCTGGCACTGACGGGTGTGGGTGCGTTCGGCGCCTGGGGCTGGCGGATCATGCAACAGAAGGACACAGTGATCGCCACGCCGGACACGATCGCAGGGCTCACCCGGGACGACAGCGAACGGGCCGTGAGCACCGCCGACTACCTGCGCAGCGGCCTCGCCGCCGACATCCAGCTCGACACCAGCTTCGGTGCCGTCTACCAGGACCCAGCCGACGCACGCCAGTCGGTCCTGTTCTTCGGCGGCACCACCCTGCTCTGGCAGCCCGAGCGAGACTTGGAGAGCCTCTTCAGCCTGATGTCCGACGAGACGGGTGCGGTGACCGGCCTGCGCGACATCACTCCGGGCCGACTGGGCGGCGTGATGAAATGCGGAACCACAAGCGGCGAGGGTGGCGACTTCGCAGTCTGCGGCTGGGCCGACCACGGCAGCGTGGCCATCGCCATGTTCCCCTTCCGCCCCGTCGACGACGCAGCCGGGCTCCTCCGCGAAATCCGGGAAACCGTACAGACCCGCGACTGACCCTCCACCCGGTCCTCTCGCGCCAGTCTCGCCAACGCCCTCCCTCGCCAGCGTCCTCCGGCGACAGCGTCCTCTGTCGCCGGCGGTCTCTGTCGTTGAGTAGCCCTTTGCTCTGCTTCAACCCACGCACTGGCTCTCGCCGCTGGCTGTTGCGTCGGTTGAAGCAGAGCAAAGGTGCCCGGAGGATGACTAGCCAGCCGGCCGTGACAATTGCGTGAGGTCATGACCCGGCGCGAGCTGTTACGGGCGGAGAGCCGGCACCGTATCGCGCCCGCAGAGCCGTTCCCAACCCCGAATCAGCAGTAGCTCTCCTAGGGCTAGACACGTTTGAGGGCCACCCCAACA